>JBKPNZ010000078.1:0-29496 GCA_046732895.1 Actinomycetota bacterium | reverse complement strand
CCGTCACGATCGCCTCCGAGTGCCCACTCCCGTGCGCATTGACGTGCTCGACCGCCTCCTCGAGCGAATCGACGACGCCAACCGTCATCTTCATCCCCAGATACTCCGTATCCCAGTCGGCGGCCGTCGCCTCACCCACCTCAACGCCACCCGCTGCCGTGCGCGCCCGCTCATCGCCCACCAGCTCCACCCCTGCCCCATGCAGCTCCTCGAGCACCGAGGGCAACAGGTCCCCCGCCACGTCAACGTGAACCAGCAGCGTCTCCGCCGCATTGCACACCCCGGGCCTATCCACCTTCGCGTTGAAGGCGATCCGCTGCGCCATCTCAAGGTCCGCATCCGCGTGCACGTAGACGTGGCAGTTGCCCGACGCCGCGTACATCACCGGGACTGTCGCCACCTCTTTCAGCGCCTCCTTGAGCCCCTCACCACCGCGCGGAATCACGAGGTCCACGACCCCCTCCTGAATCGCGAGCTCGGCAAGATCTTCACGACCTCCCTCGAGCAACTCAACCGCGCCGGCCGGCAGGCCGGCATCCGCAAGCGCCTCACCCACCAGCGCCGCCAGCGCGGCATTCGAGTGCTGCGCATAGCTCGAGCCCCGCAGGACGATCGCGTTCCCGCTCTTGATGCAGAGCGCCGCGCAGTCAACCGTCACATTCGGGCGCGCCTCATAGACGACCGCGACCACCCCGAGCGGCACTCGCACCTTTCGCAGATCAAGCCCACCCTCGATCGTCCGCCGCTCCAGCTCCTCGCCCACCGGATCCGGCAGCGCAACGATCGCCCGGACCCCGGCGGCCATCGCCTCCACCCGCGCCTGATCGAGCGTCAACCGGTCACGCAGCGCGTCGCTCAAGGTCGCCGCCCGCTCGCCCTCCACGTCCGCCCGATTCGCCTCCAGCACCTCCGCGGTTCGCTCCTCGAGCAACTCCGCGAGCCGCTCAAGCGCGCGATCCTTCACCTCCGTTGAGGCAACCGCAAGCGCTCGCGACGCACGTCGCGCACTGGCGCACGCATCGGCGACAGTTTTCGTCGTCACGGCCATCGGCACAAGGGTACCTGGGGCTCCAGCGAGGACCAGCCCAGTCGCGTCTGCCCACCCACGGCGCCATCGCGTTGATCCCCGTAGCCGCCCGGCCGATGATCACGACCTGCCGAGTGGCGAGAAAGCCGGCTCAGGGACGACTTTCTCGCCACTCGGTGACGACGGAGGCCCCGGCGAGCCGCTCCCACGCCAAACACGCCCCGATCGCGACGGTGAGCGCCACCAGCTGAAGGAGCGCGGACCCCGCAGTCCCCAGGGGAATCGTCGCAAGCGCCAGGGCGGCCGCCGCCAGCCGCCAGCGCGCCGTGCCGATCCGCAGCGTCCGCCGGAACATCGCATCCCCGATCAAAAACAGCGCCGCCCCACCGCCCAGCTCCACCGCCCTCCCCACAACGAGCGAGCCCGACGGATGCCCGATCGCCTGCTCCAGCGCGGACGACAGGCCAATGATCCCGAGCAGGATCAGCAGATGCCAGTGGTAGAACCCGAAAAGCGCCAGCCGCGCTCGGTCCCTGCCCGCCCCGACCATCGCCGCGAGCGCCCGCTCGTCCTCGCCCTCGCCGAAGTACGCCCACCAAAAGCACGCGCTCAACGCCAGCCCCAGGATCGCGACCGCCACCAGCCCGGTCGTCAAGGGATGCGCCGACGCACCGATCCCGACCGCCACCACCGACTCCCCAAGCGCGACGATCACCACGAGGCCGTGCCGCTCCACGAAGTGCGTCGGGTTGAGCTGGAAGCGAGGATCCGGCGGCCGCAGGGAGGGCAGCACGATGACCGCCACGGCCAGGCCCCACAGCACGTCTCGCGGAACATCACCCACCACCCCGGCCAGAGTGATCGCAAGCGCCGCCGCCAGGTTGAGCGGAGCCACCTTCAGAATCGCACTCGCCGCCTCCCCCGCCTGGCTGCGCGTGAACAGCCCCGCGTGAATCAGGACCACCGCCAGATACCCCAGACCGAACGCCAATCCGCCCCCGTCGAAGGCCGTCGGGACCGCGAGCGATACGACGAGGAACGCCGCCATCCCGCCCAGGAGGAGGAACTGGTACGCCAGCCGATCCGGCGCCACGACGTTCGTCAGCCACGCGTACCCGCCGTACATCCACCAGATCACCACCAGCATCACGACCACGCGCAGCAGGCCATCCCAATGCGGGTCGTGAGCCAGCACCGACGTGAGCTGCGTGATCGTGAACACGAACACCAGGTCGAAGAAGAGCTCCAGGGTCGAGACCCTCACGACGTCGTCGCTCACGCCCACACCCTCGTCCCCACCGCCATGCCGAATCGCCCCTTCCGCCATCAGCGCGAGTATCGCGATCCCGCCGGTTCACCACCAGTCCGACCTGGGTACGGTTCGGTGCGTGAGCGAGCTCATCCACACCTGCTACCGCATCGGCGACATCGACCGCTCCGTGGCCTTCTACGAGGCACTCGGCTTCGAGGAGCTCCGCCGCATGCCGATCCGCGACGAGGCGATCAACGTCTTCATGGGCCTGCCGGGCGACGGCGCCCGCCTCGAGCTCACCTACAACCACGGCGTCAGCGAGTACGAGCTCGGCACCGGCTACAACCACATCGCCATCACCGTCGACGACATGGACGCCACCCTCGGGGAGCTGGCCGCGAAGGGCATCGAGCCCGAAAAGCCCCCCTACACGGTCCGCGAGGGCGGCTCCCGCCTCTGCTTCGTGCGCGACCCCGACGGCTACCGAATCGAGCTGATCGAAGCGGCGGGATAGGCGTGAACGCCATCGAGCTGAAGTCCGCGGCCCAGGACATCTGGGAGAAGTTCAACGCCCACGACACCTCCGATACGACCAGCGGATCGCTCCGGCCTACGTGAACCGCAACGCGCTTCCGGAAACCCCGGAGGGCCCAGAGGGTCAGCGACAGGTCGCCACGCGCCTGTGGGAGGCGTTCCCCGACATGCGCTTCGAGGTCGAGGAAGTCTTCGTGGCCGCTGATCGCGTCGCGACCCTCGGCTGGATGAATGGGACCCAGAAGGGCCAGTTCGGCCCCTTTCCCCCGAGCGGCCAGAAGTTCCGGGCCCGTCAAGTCCACACCTTTCGCTTCGACGATCAGGGCCGGCTCACCGAGCACCTCGCCGTTCGCGACGATGTCTCCATGCTCCAGCAGCTCGGCCACATGGCGGCGCCGGGCGGCTGAACGTGGTTGACGTTTTCGCGGAAGTGCACGTTTCCGACTATGCCCATGCGCGGCCCTGGTACGAGCAGCTCTTCGGCACGCCGCCCAGCTTCGTCGCGCACGAGACCGAGTGTGTGTGGGAGCTCACCGAGCATGGCTTCGTGTCCATCGAGGAGGACCAGCCTCGGGCCGGCCACTCCGCTGTGACGCTCTTCGTGGACGACCTCGACGCCCGCGTCGACGAGATCGGCGCGCGCGGAATCGAGCCGGCGAAGCGCGAGACCTACTCGAACGGGGTTCGCAAGGCGACCTACCACGACGCCGATGGGAACGAGATCGGCTTCGGCGGCCCACCCGCGGATACAGATGAACGAGACTCCCCATAACGCGGATCCCGGCCCCGGGCTCGCGCGCGGCTGGCTCGAGAACTCGCCCTTCGTCGCGCACCTGGGCATCGAGCTCGAGTCGATGGAGCCGGACCGCGCCCGCCTGCGCCTGCCCTACTCGGAGCACCTACCCACGATGGGCGAGGTCGTCCATGGCGGCGCCATCAGCTCGCTGATCGACACGGCCGCCGCGGCCGCCGCTTGGTCCGGCGCCGAGGTGCCCGAGCGACCCCGCGCGTCCACCGTCGGCATCAACGTCAACTTCCTCTCTCCCGCTCGCGCTCAGGACGTCACCGCCGACGCCCACGTCATCCGCCGCGGCCAGGTCAGCGTGATCGAGGTCTCCGTCGCCGCAGCGGATGGCACCGCGGTCGCGCGCGCTCTCGTCACGTACCGCCTCTGAGCCGGACGCAAGCTCTCAGGTCAGCACGAAGTGGTCGCGGTGCACTGCCTCCTCGGCGGCATCCGGCATCGCCGCAAGCACCTCGGCCGAGCGCTTGCCCTTGATCCGGGCGAGCTCCGCGGCCGAGTAGTTGACGATCCCCTTGCCGACCACCTCGGCGTCGCTCACCACCTCCACCGCGTCGCCGGCCGCGAACTCGCCCTCGACGGCCGTGATCCCTACCGGGAGCAGGCTCGACCCGCTCTCACGCAGGACCCGCGCCGCCCCGGCGTCCACCACGACCCGCCCCTGCGAGGGCTTGGCATAGCGAAGCCAGAGCTTGAACGACGGCGTGCGCTCGGGATGCGGCTTGAAACGGGTCCCGACGCGCTCGCCGGCGGCCGCGGCCAAGAGCGTCCCCGCCGCCGTCCCGTCGCAGATCACCACGGGAATGCCGGCCGCGCTCGCCATCTCGGCGGCGGCCACCTTGCTCGGCATTCCTCCCGAGCCGAACGCAGACGTGCGCTGACCGATCTCGTACTCCCCCAACTCCGCGAAGTCGTCGACCTCCTCGACGAGCTCGGCGTCGGCACTCAACCTGGGGTCGAGCGTGTGGACGCCTGGCGTGTCAGTGAGCAGGACGAGCAACCTGGCCTCGAGCAGGATCGCCACCTGGGCGGAGAGGAAATCGTTATCGCCGAAGGTGAGCTCGTCCGTGGCTGTAGTGTCGTTCTCGTTGACGACCGGCACCGCGCGCCACGCCAGCAACCGCCGCAGCGTTCGGCGGGCGTTCAGGTAGTGCATCCGGGCCGACATGTCGAACGACGTCAGAAGCACCTGCGCGACGTGCACATCGCGCGCCACCAATCGCTCCTCGTAGGCGCGGAACAGCGTTCCCTGACCCACGGCCGACGCCGCCTGCAGCTCGTCGATGGCTCCCGGACGTGAGCGCAGGCCCATCAGGCGCATCCCGCACGCGACCGCCCCCGAGGTCACGAGGGCCACGTTCTCCCCTTGGCCATGCAGATCCGCCACTTGCCCGCACACCGAATCGAGCACGCTCGCGCGCACCTCACCGGCGTCGTCGGCGACGATCGAGGAGCCGAGCTTCACGACAACGGTCATAGCGAGGCGGAGGCTACGGAATAGGCCGCTGGTGAAGGCGAACTGTGCGCCTCCCGGAATGCGGATACGCTGGCCCCCGTGCCGGAAGGGGGGGCGATCGAGATCCGCGATCTTCGCGTCGTCCGTGGGGGGCGCCTCGTGCTCGACGCGATCTCGCTCACCGTCGAGCGCGGCAAGGTCACCGGCCTGCTGGGCCCAAGCGGAACCGGCAAGACCACGCTCATCCGCGCAGTGGTCGGCGTTCAGATCGTCGAGTCCGGAGGCGTAACGGTCCTCGGTGAGCCAGCCGGATCGGCGTCCCTTCGTTCGCGCGTCGGATACGTGACCCAGGCACCGTCGGTCTACGCCGACCTGACTGTGCGCGAGAACCTCGCTTACTTCGCCAGCATCCTCGACGTCCGCGAATCGCGCGTCGCCGAGGTGATCGAGACGGTGCACCTCGGCGATCACGCCGACCAACAGGTCGACAACCTCTCCGGCGGCCAGCGGGCGCGCGTCTCGCTGGGCACGGCATTGCTGGGCAAGCCCGAGCTCCTGGTGCTGGATGAGCCGACCGTGGGCCTCGACCCGGTCCTGCGCGCAGATCTGTGGAAGACGTTCGCGGCGCTCTCGGAGGCGGGAACGACTCTGCTCGTCTCCAGCCACGTGATGGACGAGGCAGTTCACTGCGACCGGCTGCTGCTCCTGCGCGAGGGCGACATCCTCGCCGCCGCCTCTCCCGACGAGTTGCTTCAGCGCACGGGCGCCTCGGACCTCGAGAACGCCTTCCTCAAGCTGATCGAGGAGGGTGGACCCGAGTGACGCCCCGCATCGTCGCGGCCACGGCACGCCGGGTCGCCCGCCAGCTCCGGCGCGATCCGCGAACCCTCGCGCTGCTCGTGGTCGTGCCCGCCGCGCTCATCGCCCTGCTGAAGTACGCGCTGGAGGGCCAGGAGGGCTCCTTCGACCGCATCGCGGGTCCCATGGTCGGGCTCTTTCCCCTCATCCTCATGTTCCTCATCACGTCGATCGCGATGCTGCGCGAGCGCACGACGGGAACGCTCGAGCGCCTTCTGACCCTGCCGATGTCGAAGCTCGATCTGCTGCTCGGCTACGGCATCGCCTTTGCCATCGTCGCTGCCATCCAGGCGACGATCGTGTCGGTCTTCTCGTTCGTCGTCCTCGACATCCAGGTGGCGGGATCGGCGGTCGTCGTCGTGTTGCTGGCGATCTTGAACGCGACGCTCGGCATGGCGCTCGGGCTGTTCGCCAGCGCCTTCGCCCGGAGCGAGTTCCAGGCGGTGCAGTTCATGCCCGCCTTCATCCTGCCCCAGCTCATCCTCTGCGGGCTGTTCGTGCCACGTGACGAGATGGCACCCGCCCTGGAGGCGGTCTCCTACGCGCTGCCCATGACCTACGCCTTCGACGCCCTCGAGCGCGTCAGCGTCGACGGAAGCCTCGGTGGCAAGGGCACGGCGGATGTGGTCGTCACCGTCGCCGCGATCCTGCTGGCCCTGGTGCTCGCGGCGTCCACACTGCGGCGCCGTACGCCCTAGCGTTCCCGGCGCTCAACCAGGGTCGAGATCGAAGGCGAGCTCGCCGATCCGGACCTCGTCGCCGGGCTCGAACCCGGCTCGCCGCAGGGCGGCGACGACGCCGATTTCCACCAGGCGCTGCTCCAGATAGGCAAGCGCCTCCGGGTTCTCGAGGTCGTGGCGCGCGATGAGTAGCTCGATTCCCCGTCCGGTCACCCGAAACGCTCCCGCCTCCTCCTGCTCCACGTCGAACCCCTGAGCGGCCGCCGGGCGATACGTGATGTGCTCGGCCTCGAAGTCGGGCAGCCCGCCCGCCGTCGCGGGCCCGGCCGCAGCCTCCGGCTCGGGTGCCACGGCGAAGATTGCGGTCCGCAGCTCGTCGAGGCCGGCCCCGGTCGCGGCCGAGACCGCCAGCACGCTCAGCACCCGCTCCCCGAGCCGCCCACCCCATTCGCCGACGAGCTCGGCCGCACGCTCGTCGGGTACGAGGTCGCGCTTGGAGAGCACGACGATCTCGGGCAGCTGTGCGAGCCCGGCGCCGTAGGAGCGCAGCTCGCCGCGGACCGTCTCGTAGGCATTTGTCGGGTTGGCCTGCTCACCGATCTCGACAACGTGAAGGAGGAGCCGGCAGCGCTCGACGTGAGCGAGGAACTCATCACCCAGACCAGCCCCCGCCGCGGCCCCTGCGATCAGCCCCGGCACATCGGCCAGGACGAGCTGGCGCTCGTCGTCTTCGAGCGTTCCCAGAACCGGCTCGATGGTCGTGAACGGATAGTCCGCCACCTTCGGGGCTGCGCGCGTCAGGCGGCCGAGCAGCGAGGACTTGCCGGCGTTGGGTAGGCCGACCAGGCCGGCGTCGGCGAGCAGCTTCAGCCGCAGCTCGATCCACCCGGACCTCCCCTCGATGCCCTTCTCGGCGAATCGCGGCGTCTGTCGAGTGGAACTGGCGAAGCGCTTGTTCCCGTGACCGCCGACGCCGCCCGGCGCGACGACGGCCCGCTGACCGGGCTCGATCAAGTCGTAGCGCTCCCCCTCGAGCCCGTCGATCTCGGTCCCGGGCGGAACGGGAATTACCCGGTCCTCGCCCCTCGCGCCGTGGCGCTGGCTGCCCTCGCCGTGCCCGCCGCGACCGGCGCGGAAGTGACGCGCGTGGCGAAGCGCAGCGAGGTCGCGCCTGGACGGGTCGCAGACGACCACGACATCGCCGCCGCGGCCGCCGTCACCCCCGTCGGGCCCGCCGCGGGGCACGTGCGCCTCACGCCGAAAGCTGACGACGCCATCGCCACCACGCCCGCCCTCGACGTAGATCTTCGCCCGGTCGTTGAGCATGCCGCGACGATAGCCGCGCGAGGGGGCGAATTCGCACCCATCGACGCCTTACTCTCGGTATGCGAGAGCTTCGCGTCGAGAACGCCGATCGCATCGTCGCCCAAGTCGCGGCCCGCCAGCACGGCGTGGTCACCACGGCGCAGCTGCTGCGTGCTGGGCTGAGCCGGAGTGCGATCACGCGTCGCGTGCGCGCGGGACGGCTGCACCGGGTTTACCGAGGGGTCTATGCGGTCGGTCATCCCCGGCTGAGCACCGAGGGGAAGTGGATGGCGGCGGTGCTGGCCGGTGGTGATGGCGCGGCCCTCAGCCATCGCAGCGCAGCCGAGCTCTGGCGGCTACTGGAGCTCGCCGATGGTCCGACTCACGTGACCGTCCCGGTCGCCGGAGGCCGCCGCAGTCGCCCTGGCCTCTGCATCCATCGCGTCCCGTCGCTGGCTCCCACTGACACGACACGGCGCAAAGGCATTGCCGTGACGACGCCGACGCGCACGCTGTCCGTCCTGCGGAGCGTTCTTTCACGTGACCAGTTCGGCAGGGCCGTGCGCCACGCCGAGTTCCGCCGGCTGCCGATCGATGCCACGGGCCTCCTCCCGGACCGCACCGCGAGTGAGCTCGGCGCTGGGCTACACCGTGCTGCGGTTCACGTACCGGCGAGTCGTGGAGGCCCCGGAGGACGTCGCGGCCCTCGTGGGCAAGCACCTCGACGCCTAACTCCCGCTATGCGGGAGGTTTGCGTCGAGGCCCGCGACGCGCCTTCCAGATGTTCTCGGCCGGCCAGCGCCGCGCCCACTCCAGCGAAACGAGGTCGTAGGTCGTCTTGCCGTCCTCGGGAGCGCGGATCTCGATCAGGTCCTCAACTTCGAAGTCGTTCGCACGAAAGAGCCGGATCCACTCGCCGTACGGGAGCTGGAAGTCGACGCTCTCGGCGCCCTCGAAGCGATCGAGCGAGAAGTAGTCGTTGTGAAGGCGATCGTCGACTCGATCGCCCTCGACGTCGTAGAAGAGGTCGTAGAGGGGCGAGACCTTGTTGAACGCGAGCAGCCCGCCGCCTCGCAGCAGGCGGGCGCATTCCGGGACCAGCTTATGCGGGTCCGCGAACGTGAACGCGCCGTGGTCGCAGAAAACGATGTCGAAGCTCTCGTCCTCCAATGGCACGTCCTCCGCACTCGCCTCCACGAGCGGGAACTCGACACCCGCCGCCGCCATCGCACGCCGCGCGTGCTCGAGCTGGCGCGATGAGACATCGAGCCCAACCGGCCGGGCGCCCAGCTTCGCCAGCGAGATCGACCACTGGGCGGCGCCACAGCCGAGCTCGAGCACGTCGCGGCCGTCAACGTCGCCGAGCACGCCAAGCTCGGCCTCGGGGATCTGCCAGACGCCCCAGGCCAACCCTGCCTTCTCGGCGAGCTGCGCGCCGTGGCGCTCCTGGTAGGCGTCGCTCTCGCGCTCCCAGAAGGCGCGGTTCTTGGCGACGTGGTCCGAGGGAGAGGCCAGCGCTACTCGGAGTCGGCGACCGTGACGATCCGGCCCTTGCGGCCGGAGCTGAACTCGACGATCCCGGGACGGGTCGCGAAGATCGTGTGGTCGCGGCCGAGGCCGGTGCCATCGCCCGCGCGGAAGCGCGTGCCGCGCTGGCGAACGATGATCTCGCCGCCCGAGACGCTCTGCCCGGCGAACACCTTGACGCCGAGCATCTTGGGGTTTGAGTCGCGGCCGTTGCGGCTGGAGCCGAGGCCCTTCTTGTGTGCCATCTCTTAGCTGTCCTTCTTCGTACGGGTGCTTGAAGTCTTGCGGGTCGAGGCGGCGGGCTTCTTCGCCGCGGGCTTCTTGGCCGCCGGCTTGCGAGTCGCCGGCCTTTTCGCCGCGGGCTTTTTCGCCGCGGGCTTCTTCGCGGCCGGCTTCTTGGCCGGCGCCTTGGGCTTCGCGGGCGCCTTGGGCTTGGCCGGAGCCTCCGCCTTTGCAGCAGGCTCCTCCTTCTTGGTGCCCGCCGCAGCCTGCTTACTCGTGCCCGCAGGCTTGCGCGTCAGCAGCTTGACATCGGTGACCTCGAGCTTCGTCAGCGCCTGCCGGTGGCCCGCCGTGCGGCGATAGCCCTTCTTCGGCTTGTGCTTGAAGACGCGGATCTTCTGCCCGCGCAGGTGCTCGGCGACCACCGCCTCCACCTTCACCTTCTCGAGGCCGTCCGCATCGAGAACGACGTCCTTGTCGCCGCGGAACATGACGGCGCGCAGGTTCACCTTCGCGCCCTCGTCCTCGGGCAGGCGGTCGACAACGAGGACCTCGCCCTTCTCGGCGCGGTACTGCTTGCCGCCTGTTTCTATGACGACGTATGTCGACGCGGCTCTGCCGCGACTGGCATGTGTCGTTTCAGTGTCTTTAGCCATCGTCCTTCTCGCCGTTGCCGCTGCGCGCGCGAGAGCGACGCCGGCCGCCCCTGCGACCTCTGCGCCGCCCGCTCGAGGACGAGGATTCTACGGCAGACCCAGTGCCATCGCTCGAGCCGCCAGGCGCGGGCGTCGCGTCCAGCAACGAGGCCGTGGCGACCGAGCGCCCGACCTCGTCGATCCGCACGAGCCGGCGCTGGCCGACGAAGGGGCCGCCACCGGTGACGCTGACTACGTAGGAATCGACCCGCGCCACGGCGTCGTCGACGTTGTACATGTGCGGCTCCACGATCGAGACCAGCACCTCGTCGCCCACCTGGAACGGCAGGGCTCGCTGCTCGATCTCGGCCTTCGTGCCCTCGTCGGCCACCTCGTACGTGGAGAGCGACAAGGCCTCGCCGCCCTCGAAGTGGAAGTGCTTGCCGGAATCCTGCTCGAGCTCCCGCAGCCCGCTGTCGGGCTCGATCAGCTTCGCGGCCACCTTCGGGTGCACGCGGATCAGGAACGCCTCGGGCTCCGGGCTGGCGACGACCAGCTCGCGCAGGTGTCGCAGGACGTCGATCGCGACCGTCTCCTCCGACTCGATCACTCCCTCGCCGTCACAGGTCGGGCACCGTTTCGTGAGGATCTCGCGGACGCCGTCGGTGATGTTCTGCCGGGTCATCTCTACCAACCCGAGGGGCGAGACCTCCATGACGTAGGTCTTCGTCTTGTCCTCGTCGAGCGACTTGCGCAGCGTCTTCAGCACCTGGTCGCGGTTGCGCGCCTTCGCCATGTCGATGAAGTCGATGACGATGATTCCGCCGATGTCGCGCAGGCGCAGCTGCCGGACGACCTCCTCGGCCGCCTCGACGTTCACCTTCGTGATCGTGTCCTCGAGCCGGCCCTTTCCGCGGCCCGTGAAGCTGCCGGTGTTGATGTCGATCACCGTGAGCGCCTCGGCGTAATCGATCATCAGGTAGCCGCCGGAGGGCAGATCCGCACGGCGGGAGAGCACCGAGCGGAAGGCGTCCTCGACGCCCTCGCGTTCGAACAGTGGCTTGCGCTTGTCCTCGTAGAGCTCGACGAACTCGACGAGCTCGGGCGCCGTGCGCTGGAAGAAGCTCGTCACCCGATGGTGCTGCTTGGGGTCGTCGATCACCGCGCCGTCGAACTCCTTCGAGAGGACATCGCGGAGGACGCGGATCGAGAGATCCGCCTCTTGGAAGACCATCGCCGGCGCCTTGACCTCCTTGGCCCGCTTCTCGACCACGCTGTGGAGCTTGTGCAGGTAGTCGAGGTCGCGCTCGAAGTCACCCTTGCGGGCGCCCTGCGCCGCCGTGCGCACGATCACCCCGCCGGGGCCCGTGTGGATCTTCTGCAGCAGCTTGCGCTGGCGGTCGCGCTCGGAGTCCGAGAGCCGGCGCGAGGCGCCGACCCCGGCGCCCTGCGGCATGTACACGAGGTAGCGCCCCGCGATCGAGAGCTGCATGGACAGGCGGGCGCCCTTGGTCTTCAGGGGGTCCTTGACCACCTGGACCAGGACCTCCTGCTTGGGCTTGATCAGCTCGTCGATCCGGCGGCCCTTGCCGTGACCACGTCGCGGAGCCTTCTCGCCCGAGGGCAGCACGATCTCGTCGACGTGCAGGAAGCCGTTGCGCTCGAGGCCGATGTCGACGAATGCCGCCTCCATTCCCGGCAGCACGTTGTCGACGACGCCCTTGTAGATATTGCCGACGATGGTGCGGGATCCACGCCGCTCCACGTAGAGCTCTCCGACCTTCCAGCCGGCACCATTGCGCTTGGCCTGCCGGGAACCACTGCGCCCGGCCTCCTCCGCTTCGCGTCCGGGGGCCGTGCGGTTTGCGGCGGCGCGTCGCTTCTTGGGCTCGCCGCCGCGAGCGGCGCCCTTTGATTCGAGTACGGCCACGCGAGTCTCACCCGCGTCGACCGACACCAATATTCGCTTCTTCAAGTTCGGTTCACCTCACAAGAGGGTTGACCGCGGCGTGTTAGTACGCCACGGGTATGCCCTGCTTGGAGGTGAGCCGCGCTTGGACGTAGATGCTCTGCAAGACCCCTAGGGCCATGAAAGTGACGACGACGGACGACCCGCCGAAGCTCATCAATGGCAGGGGGATTCCCGTGATCGGCATGATGCCTAGGCTCATGCCGACGTTCACGAATACCTGGAACATGAGCATGGCGGCGATGCCGCCGGCAATCATGCTTCCGTACAAGTTCTTCGAGAGCGTCAAGATGCGCAAGGCCCTCCAGATGAGTAGGGCATAGAGGGATAGTAGGAATGCGGCGCCGACAAAGCCGAAGCGCTCAGAGGTCACGGCGAAGATGAAGTCCGTGTGGCGCTCGGGCAAGAAGCCGCTCCGCGTTTGGCTGGCGTCGTCGCCGCGTCCGGTCTTTCCACCGGATCCTACGGCGATCAGCGCCTGATTGATCTGATAGCTCGAATCGGCCGGGTCGTCGCTCGGGTTGAGGAATGCAGTCAGCCGCTCCTCCTGGTAGCCCTGGAGGATCGGATGGCCGATCGCCGGCGCAACCACCAGGACCATGGCGACCGCCGCCGCCGCCAGGAGGCCGACGGCAGCGAAATGCGTCCACCGAATGCCGGCGATGAACAGCACCGCGAAGGTGATCGCCGCGTACGCGGCGCCCGTGCCGAGGTCGGGCTGGATGAAGACGATCGCCGCCGGGATGAGTCCCGCGAGCAGCAGACGAGCCGTTCGCTGCCGCTCCGAGACGCGGCGGGTCCGTTCCAGCGCGAAGGCGGCAAGCGAAATGATCAAGAGCAGCTTGCCGAGCTCCGACGGCTGGAAGGTGAAGAAGGGAAGCTCGATCCACCGGTGCGAGCCGCGCGTCGCCGTGCCCAGCATCAGCACGAGGACGATCGACGCGATCATCACCGTGTAGATGCCGACCCGAAGCTCGCGGAAGCGCGAGTAGTCGATGCGCGCGAGGGCGAACATCAGCGCGATCCCGATGACTCCGTAGATCGCCTGGCGGATCACGTAGAAGTGCGGGTCGCCCGGCACGTCGTTCTGCGTCGTCTCGGCGAGGGTGTAGGCGCTGAAGGCGATGAGGGCGAAGGCGCCGAACACCAGGCCCCAGTCGAGACCCAGGAACGAGCGCTCGATCACGCCCTTCTCGCGCTCCTCGAAGGGGCGGGGGCTCGCGCCGCCGCCCGCGAGCGGTCGGACGGGTCGCCGGGAGCGAGCTCTTGTCGATGCGCCGACCATTACTCGATGGGGGTCGCGGTGGTGGTCGCCGAGGTCGTCGCCTGATCGGCCTTCTTGCCCTTGAAGTTGAAGTAACTGTTGAGGATCTCCCTTGCCGCGGGCGCGGCGGAGTCGGCGCCGAAGCCGCCCTGCTCGATCGTCACGGCGCACACGATCTGGGGATCCGGATACGGAGCCATCACGACGTACCACGACTGGTCGAGCTGGCCGCTGCGCTCAGCGGTGCCGGTCTTGCCCGCCACGCCAACGGGGTAGTTGCCGAAGATCCCGTAGGAGGTGCCACCCGGCTCCTGGGCGGCTGCGTGGAGACCGCTCATGATCACGTGCTGCCACTCGGGGTTGATGTCCACGTGCCGGCGCGGCTGGGGGTCGATCTGCTGGACGACGCGGCCCGCCTGGTCCTCGACCCGCAGCCCGACGTGGGGCCGCAGGACGTCACCACCGTTGGCGATCGTCGAGTACACGACCGCCATCTGAAGCGGGTCGGCCTGCAGGTCGCCCTGGCCGACGGCGAGGTTGGCGTTGTCGCCCGCGGACCACGGCCGGTCGAAGGTCTCGCCCTTGGAGAGCAGCACCTGGGAGCCTCCCGGGGAATCTGGATCTGTGTCGCGCTTGAAGCCCTCGTTGCGCCATTCCGGGCTCGGGACGAGCCCAGCGCGCTCTCCCGGCAGGTCGATCCCGGTTGGGCTTCCCAGTCCGAGGTTCTCGGCCCAGTTCTGGAGCGGCCCATTGGGATCGCCGTCGAGCTCCGCTCCCAGGTGGAAGAAGAAGACGTCCGACGAGACCTTGAGCGCCGTCTCGAGGTTGATCGGCCCGTTGACGGCGTCGCCGGCGTTGTGCACCGTCAGCCCAGGCCCAAGCTGAAGCGATCCGGTGTCGTTGTAGATCGTCGACGGGGTGATCGTGCCGGTCGCCAGCGCTGCCAGCGCCGTGATCGGCTTGAACGTTGAGCCCGTCGGATATGCGCCGGTGTCGGCGCGGTCGATGATCGGTCCCGGAACGAGCGAGCCCGGCTCTCCGAAGATCGCGTTGGTCTCGGCCTGCGTCAGCGTCGGCTTCGCGAACGTGGAGGGGTCGTAGGTGGGGCTGGAGCCCATCGCGAGCACGTCGCCGTTGTGGACGTTCATCACCGCGAATGCGCCTGGGGTCGAGAACTTGCCGATCGCTGCCTCGCCCGCCGCCTGGATGCTGTCGTCAATCGTGAGGGTCAAGCTGTTTCCGGCGCGCGGCTCGCGCTCGGACAGGGTGCCGCCAGTCGGCCGTCCCGACGCATCCACCGTCACGCGCGTCTCGCCGTTCGTCCCCCGCAGCACCCCGTCGTAGGTGTCCTCGACGCCGGCCTGGCCGACCTGATCGCCGGGCTGGGCGGTCTGGAAACGCGGCTCCTTCAGCTGCTCCGCGCTCGCCTCGCGGACGTAGCCGAGGATGTGGGCGGCCAGGTCGCCCTCCGGGTAGTTGCGGACGTAGACCTTGTCGACGCTCACCCCGGGGTACTTCTCCTGGTTCTCGCGGATGTAGTAGATGAGGTCGTAGGGAACGTCGCGCTCGAGCGTCACCGGGCTCGCCGGGGCATCCTTGGTCTGGTCGCGGATGTTCCGGCGGATCTCCTTCGGCGAGAGGCCGTCCGTGATTCCCGCGAGCTTCCGGAACTCCTTGTTGCGCTTCTTCGCCACCGCCGGCAGCTCCTCGGTGTGGATCTGCAGGGCGAGTGCCGTGCGGTTGTCGACGAGCACGTTGCCGTGCCGGTCCGTGATCTTGCCGCGCGGCGCCTGGATCGTGAAGTCGCGGACCCGCTGGTTCTGGGCCTCGGCGAGGTACTTGTCGCCGGAGAGGATCTCGAGGTACCAGAGGCGGAAGAAGATGATCGAGAACATCACCAGCGCAAAGGCGCCGAGCACGGCGACGCGCAGCGAGAACTGCGCCGGAAGCGGTCCGCGGCCATCGTCACGAAGGAACATCAGACCGTCCCTCCGCGGGTCCGGACACGGGGTCCGGCGAGCCTGGTCGAGCGCCCCCGGCGGCGTCGCCCACGGCGGATCGCCGCCGCGACGGCCGAGCGCCGGCGCGGCGAGTCCTCAACGATCGCCGGGCGCAGGATGCGGCGGATCAGCGGATACATCGGCAACGCCAACAGGAAGGCGAGCAGCCCCTTGACCACGATCTCGCGCAGGACCAGGAGGCTGACCGGAGTCTCGACTCCGAGCATCAGCTGGAGGGCGCCGAAGCCGGCGGTTCCGAGCAGGGTCAGGCCGCCCGCGAGGAGGGCCGGCGTGAGCGAGTTCGAGATCTCGAATCCCTCGCGGTAACGGCCGGCGAGGTAGCCGATCGAGAGCAGAACGAGGGCCGAGACACCGAGGGTCTGGAGCAGAACCGAGTCGAGCAGGAAGCCGGCGGCGAACCCGCAGACGGCGCCGATCACGCCCCCGCCCAGAAGCCCCAGCGAGACGACCACGACCGACAGGAAGTCGGGGGTCGAGCCGAGCAGGTCCAGGAAGGAGAAGAACGAGACCTGAAGGACCACCGCGATCGCGACGATCAGCGCGATCCGAATCGCGATTCGCCAGGTGACGATCACAGGATCACCTCGACGATCATCGCGGCACCCCCGGTCGCTTCGGGACGCCCGTGAGCACCTGGACGTAGTCGAGGTCGCGGATGTCCGCGAACGGCTCCAGAAGGACCCGATCGTCCTCGCCGGCGGCGCCCAGGCTGACATCGGTGATCTTGCCGATCGGCAGGCCCGGCGGATATGCCGACGAGATGCGCCCGTTCGACCATCCGGCCGTCTCGAGGTTCTCGCCCTCCTTCACGCGACCGCCCGAGATCAGGTCGAGCAGGAGCTGATCGGGGTCACCGATCTCAGGCTCGACGATGCCCTGTGGGCTGTCGGTGACCCCGGCCTCGTCGGGGAGGACCCGCGCCGACACCGCGCTGCGGTGGTCGGTGATCAGCTGCACGACGGAGCCGCCGCTCGATACGTCGCTGATCCGCCCGATCAATCCATCGCCCGTGATCACCGGATCGTTCAGCTTCACCCCGGCGCTCGACCCCTTGTCGATGCCCACCTCCGAGTACCAGACGGTCGGCGAGCGCTCGATCACCCGCGAGGCGAGCGGGTGGTAGGCCGCCACCTCCGGGCGCTTGTCCATCTCGAGCATCGCTCGCAGCTGGTTGTTCTCGTTCAGGGCTCCCTGGGTGTCGATGAGCCGCGTCCGTGCGTCCTCGAGCTCGCTCTTCAGACGGTCGTTCTCGCCGCGGGCGGCAAAGGTCTCGTCGACCCAGTGCACGAGGTCGCGGCCCGGTTTGAGCGCGCGGCCGGCGCCCTCCTCGATCGGCGAGAAGATGCCCGAGAGGCCGTTCTGGATCGAGTGAAGCGGGCCCGAGTCCGCCTCGGAGAAGCTGATCGAGATCAGCACCAGCGAGGCCACGATCAGGGCCACCAGGACCGCCCGGCGCCGTCTCACCTGCTTGCGGTACACCGGGCGCTCCTAGGCCGGGGCGCCGTTCGCGAAGCGACGACGCCGGTGCGAATTTCGGTTCATCCGATGGATGACCTCGAACTCCTCGAGCGATCGCCCGGAGCCCACGGCTACGCAGGTGAGCGGCGACTCGGTCAGCTGCGCCGGCATCTGACACTCGTCGCGCATGCGCTGATCCATCCCCTGCAGGAGCGCCCCGCCGCCCGCGAGAGTGATCCCGCGGTCCATGATGTCGCCCGCAAGCTCGGGCGGGGTGCGATCGAGCGTGTCCTTGACGGCTCCCACGATCTGGCTGACTGGCTCCTCGAGCGCTGCGCGCACCTCGGCGGAGCGCAGCAGGATGGTCTTCGGCAGGCCGGACACCATGTCCCGGCCCCGGATCTCGGTGGTGATCTCGTCGTTGAGGTCGGACGCGGCGCCGATCTCGAGCTTCACCTCCTCAGCGGTCTGCTGGCCGATCAAAAGCTTGTGCTCGTGCTTGCAGTGGTTGACGATCGCCTCGTCCATCTCGTCCCCGCCCACGCGGATGGATTCTGAGACGACGATCCCGCCAAGCGAGATGACGGCAACCTCGCTGGTGCCGCCGCCGATGTCGAGGACCATGCTCCCCGTCGGCTCGCCCACCGGGAGGCCGGCGCCGATCGCCGCCGCCATCGGCTCCTCGATCAGGTATGCCTGGCGGGCGCCCGCCGACAGGCAGGCCTCCTCGACCGCGCGCTTCTCGACGCCCGTGACGCCGGAGGGCACGCAGACGACGACCCGCGGATGGGCGAAGCGGTTCTGGTGCACCCGCTGGATGAAGTGGCGCAGCATCTCCTCGGTCACGTCGAAGTCGGCGATGACACCGTCCTTCAGCGGGCGGATGGCCTGGATGGTCCCTGGCGTGCGGCCGAGCATCCGCTTCGCCTCGACGCCGACGGCGTGGACCTCGCCGGTGCGGGAGTCGACCGCGACGACGGAGGGCTCGGACAGCACGATGCCCCGCCCGCGCACGTAGACGAGCGTATTTGCGGTGCCCAGATCGACGGCCATATCGCGACCGCCGAAGCCTGTGAGGTTCTTCAAGAAGCCCATGTGTCGGGTGCTCGGGGTTCGGGGAATTCCGCCGGGACGGACTGGACAGTGGAGGCGGTCGCGAAACCCTGTGAACGGGGGCAGCGTGAACCGACCCGAAGGACCCCGCGCCGCGGGCGCAGTGTAGCGAAGGGAAACGCACCCGCAAGCCGAGCTTGAGGGATTGCTTCCGAGCTAACCCTAAGGCTTATCTAGAGGGTTTTCAATAACCGCTGGAAGCAGGGAGAAAAGGAGCCTGAGGGGGAGCCCGACGACGTTTGAAAAGTCACCCTCAACCTGTTCCACCAAAATCGCTCCAAGCCCCTGAATCGCGTACGCGCCGGCTCTGTCGCGCCATTCGCCGGACGCCAGATAGAGCTCCAGGGTCGGTTCGTCGAGCGCCTGGAAGGTGACTTCCGAGCGGGCCACGCCCGAGCGCTCCTCCTCCCCCGGTCCGGCCACGACCATGCCGCTGAGCACCGTGTGGGTGCGCCCCGAGAGGACCTCGAGGCGCTCCTTCGCGCCGGTGGCGTCGGCCGCCTTGCCGAGCAGCCGGCCGTCGAGCACGACATCGGTGTCGACACCGAGGACGTAGTCGCCCGGGGCGGCGCCGGCGAGGACGAGCCCGGCGCGCGCCTTCCGCCGGGCGTTCTCCACCACGAGCTCCTGGGGCTCACCGCCGCCGGCGAGCTCCTCCACCTCGGGAACCACGACCTCGAACGGGACGCCGAGCGCGCTGAGGATCTCGCGCCGCCGCGGCGAGGCCGAGGCGAGGACGAGCCGGCCCATCACTCAGTCGAGCTCAGGGAACCAGATCTCGATCTCGCGGACCGCGGACTCGTCCGAGTCCGAGCCGTGGACGAGGTTGAAGGTGACCTCGACGGCGTAGTCGCCGCGAATCGATCCCGTCGCCGCCTCGAGCGGGTTGGTTGCGCCGATCAGCTGCCGAGCCGCCGGAACGGCTTCGCTGCCCTCCAACACCGCGGCGACGAGGGGACCGCCCGTGATGAAGTCGACAAGCTCGCCGAAAAAGGGCTTGTCGGTGTGCTCGGCGTAGTGGCGGTTGGCGATCTCATCATCTGCGGTGAGCATGCGCAGGGCGACGATCCGCAGGCCCTTGCGCTCGAAGCGCGTGAGGACCTCGCCCGTCAGCCCGCGCTCGAAGGCGTCCGGCTTGATCAGGATGAGCGTGCGTGAGGTGTCCGCCATGCGGCCGGGAACCCTATCGGCCGCGCCGGGGCTTGGCTATGACTCGGTCGCCGGCTGGCGCTCGGACTCGGCGGCGGGCTGGCCCTCGGTATCGGGCGCCGGCTTGCGCTCGCCACCGCCGTCCTCGCCGCCGGATTGGCGGCTCTTGGACGTCGGGCGCGGCCGGGTGCCGGCCCGCGACGAGCGGCGAGGACGGGTGCTTGATTCCGACTTGGCGGCCGCCGCGCGCTCTGAGCGCGCCGGCTTGCGTGCCGGGCGGGACTCCTTACGCTCGGGCTGCCTCGCCTCGCGCGAGGGCTGGCGCGCCGGCGCGGCGCTCTTCGCAGCCGGGCGACGGGCCGCCGAGCGGCCCGAGGGGCGTGCGGTTGCCTCGGGCGGAGGGGCGGCTCGGCGCACCGGTGACTCGCAGTACGGGCAGATCGACCACCGCGGATCGATGGGCTTGCCACATGACTCACATGGGTCCTTCACCCGGGCCCGACAGCTCGGACAGCGCAGGTAGCTGCGCTCGATCGGGAAGCCGCAGTTGGGGCAGGCTGACTCCTCGAGCTGGCGCACGCGCAGCTCGGCTGCGCGGATCTCGAGCTCGCGCTCGCGCCGGTCCTCGATGAACTCCGGCGGACGCAGGATCGAGTAGACGATCGAACCTACGAACGGGAACAGGGACGCGGCCGTCGCGCTGGCGACCAGCACGGGGTCCTCGAGCCGGCGACGGGCGTCGAGGAAGGTCCAGACGACCAGGGCGATCCACACGACAACCAGAAACAAAATGATCAGGTTGACGGCGAGGTTGAGCCCCTCGTTATTGATGCCGAAGAGGGCGACAGGCATGGGCGAGCGCGGAGTGTACTTCGTTACCTACGCGTCAAACCCTGGTTGGGGTCCCGCCCCGCCCCTGACGCCCCGCTACAGGAACAGGCGCCCGAACAGGTAGCCCAGGCCGAAGAAGACCAGGATCACGATCGCCACGACGGCGGCCACGAGGCCCATCATCTGGAGCAGCTCTGAGCGGGCCTGTCTGTCCATGGTCTATCCCGGTCGGGTCGAGGCGCGGAGCGCGGCCTCCCCGTAGGGCAGAAGGTAATGCGAACCGGCGATCAGCGCCACTCCGTCGCGGTCGCGGGCGAGCGCCAGCGTTCGCTCCACCGCGCGCGCCGGGTCCTCGAATGCCTCGACGGGCGCGATCCCGGCGGCGCTCATCGCCTCGACGAGCTCGCCCGCAGGGCGCGAGCGCGTGATGGACCTGCCTGCTCGCGCCAGAGCGTCGGATGGGATCTCGGTCGCCACGGCGGCGTCGATCACCCCAGCGAGGGCCGCTGCGATCCCGCCCACGTCCTTGTCGGCAAGCACGGCCACGCATGCGATCACCGGGCGCGCGCCCGCGGCGTCTGGCAGCGCCTCCGCGACAGCGCGGGCGCCATCCGGATTGTGCGCGGCATCGAGAATCATGGCCGGGTCCCCGGCGTGGACCTCCATGCGGCCGGGAAGCTGAAGCGAACGGGCGACGTCCTGCATCCGAGCCAGCTCCAGCTCTCCCACGAGCTCCGTCGCCGCGGCCGCGGCGACGGCGAAATCGCGCTGCAGGTACGGCGCGCGCTGCGCTAGCCCGAGGTCGCCCGGCAGGGGCGCCGGCCGAACGACCCGCGCATGGCGCTCGCTCGCCGTCGCGAGGGCGAGGGCCTCGACGCCGGGCGAGACCTCGCCCAGCACCAATGTCGAGTGGTCGCGCAGGACGGCCAGCTTCTCGCCGGCGATCTCCTCCTCGGTGTCGCCGAGCCACTGGGTGTGCTCGAGCCCGATCGACGTCAGCGCCGTCACTCGCGACGGCAGCACGTTTGTGGCGTCCAGGCGCCCACCAAGTCCTGCCTCGATCACTCCCACCTCGATCCCAGCTGCGGCCAGGGCGACGAAGGCGGCGGCAGTTGCCGCCTCGAACTGCGTCACGGACTCGCCCTCCTCGAGACTGCGGTTGACGACCTCTGCGGCGTCGGCGACGCGCTTGACCGCGGCCGCGAAGTCGGCTGCACCGATCTCCTCTCCACCGATCAACACGCGCTCCGACCAGCGCTCGTCGTGGGGCGAAAGGTAGGTGCCCGTGCTGATGCCGTGGGCCTCCAGGAGGGCCGAGGCGATCGTCGCGACCGACGACTTGCCGTTCGTGCCGACCACGTGGATCGAGGCGAAGCGGTGCTGCGGCATCCCGAGCGCGGAGACCAGGCGCTGAATCCGATCCAGGCCGAAGCGCCAGCCGAGTGGCTGGAGTGAGGCGAGATAGGCCTCTGCATCAAGGCCCGCCGCCTCCTCAGCTCCGCTTCCGGGGGCGGCGGGGTTTGTCAAAGCCCCGCCTCGAGCTCTGCAAGCTCCGCTCGGTAGCCCTCGAGCTTGCGCCGCTCGGCCTCGACGACCTCGGGGGGCGCCTTGGCCACGAAGCCCTGGTTGCCGAGCTTTCGCTCCGCCCGGTCGACCTCTGCGCGCAGCTCTTCGCGGCGCTCGGCGATGCGCCGGCGCACCTGCTCGGCGTCGATCTCCTCGCTGTCCAGGATCTCGATGGGGCCGATCGTCGCCAGCGGCTCGGCCGAGGCGCCATCGAAGGAGACCCGCGCCAGCCGGGCGACGAGCTCGTGAGGGGCAGCACCTGCCGCACGCGCCGGGAGCACGGTCGCCACCGGGACCCCGGCGAGATCGCGCCAGCGTCGGATCGAGCGCGTGAGCTCGATCGAGTCGCGCAGCTCGCGCTCGGCGGGGTCGTCCACGAGGGCCTCATCGACCGCCGGATAGGGTGCGACCACGAGCTGCGAGCGCTCTCCCGGGAGGTAGCTCCAGATCTCCTCGCTGACGAACGGCAGCATCGGATGGGCCAGGGCGAGCACCTCGCCGATCAGCCACAGAAGGTGCGCGCTCGCCTCGGGCTCGCCGTCGTAGAGGCGCGGCTTGACGATCTCCAGGTACCAGTCGCAGAGCTCCGACCAGAAGAACTCATAGAGGCCGAGCGCGGCGTGCGCGAAGTCGTACTCGTCGAGCTCGGCTGAGACCGTCGCGATCGTTCGCTGCAGCCGCGACGCGATCCAGCGATCCTCGGTCCGGTCGGTCTGCGGTGCGGGCTCGACGTCGGCGGCATTCAGGAGGACCAGGCGCGACGCGTTCCAGAGCTTGTTGGCGAGATCCTGGCCCTGCTGGACGCGGTCGGCCGAGTACCGCACGTCCTGCGACGAGGACATCGTCAGCAGGCCGAAGCGCACGGCGTCGGCGCCGTGACGATCGATCTCGTCGAGCGGGTCGATGCCTGTCCCCAGCGACTTTGACATCCGCCGGCCGTCCGGCGCCTGGATGATCGAGGTGACGTAGACGTCGTCGAACGGGATGTCGCCGGTGAACTCGATCCCCATCATCACCATCCGCGCGACCCAGAGGAAGAGGATGTCGCGAGCCGTGACCAGGGCGTCGGTGGGATAAAACGCGCGCAGAAGCTCGGCGTCCTCCTCCGGCCAGCCGAGGGTGGCGAAGGGCCACAGCGCCGAGCTGAACCAGGTATCGAGGACGTCCTCCTCCTGGCTGAGCGAATCCGGGTCGATTCCGCGCTCGCTCGCGAGCTCCCGGGCACGCTCCGGCGCGTCGGCGACGACCTCCTCGCCCTCCGGCGAGTACCAGACCGGCAGCCGGTGCCCCCACCACAGCTGGCGCGAGATGCACCAGGGGCGGATGTTTCGCATCCATTCGAGGTAGACGCGCTTGTGCTGCTCCGGTGTGATGCTCACCTTGCCGTTCTCGACGACCTCGATCGCCGGCGCCGCGAGCTGATCCATCCGGCAGAACCACTGCAGCGAGATCAACGGCTCGATCCGCTCGCCGGAGCGGTGCGAGTAGGGGACCGCGTGCGCGTATGGCTGCTCGCCCCGCAACCGCCCCTCCTCGCGCAGCGCAGCGACCACGGCTTCGCGCGCGTCGTCCGCGGTCAGGCCGGCGAACCTCTCCCCCACCGCCTCGCTCATGCGCCCGTCCTGGTCGATCCCGACGATCTCCTCGAGGCCGTGCTTGCGCCCGATCTCGAAGTCGTTCGGATCGTGACCGGGAGTGATCTTCAGCGCCCCAGTGCCGAACGCGGGGTCGACGTAGTCCTCGGCGATGATCGGCAGGCGCCGGCCGACGAGCGGGAGGATGGCGTGGCGGCCCACCAGGTGGCGGAAGCGCTCGTCCTCCGGGTTCACCGCGACGGCGGTGTCGGCGAGCATCGTCTCGGGCCTGACGGTGGCGACGGTGACGACCTGCTCCGGCCCCTCCGAGCCCTCGAGCGGGTAGTCGATCTCGTAGAGCGTGTCCTCGACCTCGCGCATCTCCACCTCGAGGTCGGAGATCACCGAGCGCGAGCCGACGTCCCAGTTGACCATGTAGTTGTCGCGGTAGATGTAGCCCTTCTCGTAGAGGGCGACGAACACGCGGTAGACGGCCTTCACGTAGGCGTCGTCGAGGGTGAAGCGCTCGCGCTCGTAATCGCAGGACGCCCCGAGACGCTTGAGCTGCTCGACGATGTGCGAGCCGTACTGGTTCTTCCATGCCCACGCCCGCTCCATGAAGGCGTCCCGCCCGAGGTCGTGGCGGGAGGTCCCCTCAGCCCGAAGCTCCTTCTCGAGCACCGCGTGGACGGCGATGCTCGCGTGGTCGGTGCCCAAGAGCCACAAAGTGTTCTTTCCCCGCATCCGGTGAAGCCGGATCAGCGTGTCCTGGATGGATCCGTTGAGCGCGTGACCCATGTGCAGAGCGCCGGTGACGTTGGGCGGCGGGATCGTGATCGAGTAGTTCTCGTCAGGGGTTCCTTCCGCCTTCGGATGGAAGTAGCCGCCGTCGAGCCACGTCGCGAAGACCCTCGCCTCGACCTCGGCGGGGTCGTATCTCGTCGTTTCCTCGAGCTTTGTTCGCCGCTCGGCGTCCATCCGCCGATGTTATTGAGCGTCGCCTGCGCGGCTACAGCCGGATCACATACCGGCCGATAAAGCATCCATCGAGGAGGAACGAGGATGGTTGCTTTCATCGCACTCGGAATCGTGATGCTGATCTGGGTCCTGACCTGGGACTCGGCCGGCGAGCGACGCGGCTGACCCTCTCAGTCGCCGCGTGTCGACTGAGTGGGCCTGAGGCCGACGGAGTCGACACCTGGTGCCGGGACGTAACGTTCCGGGCATGGATCCCGGCAAGACGGCGATCGGCACCTGGAGCGGAGGGCGCTACCTCCATTTCGGCGAGGCCATCGGCGAGGAGCGCCTCGAGCGCCTGCTCACGCCCGGCCACGGCATCGACACGGTCCTCACCGCCGACGCCTACGGCCAGGGCGGAGCCGATCGGCTCCTCGGCAGGGCGCTGACGGGCCGGGCTCGGGATTCCTACTGCCTGGTCGGAGCCGTGGGCCACGACTTCTACGAGGGCGAGCGGGACGGTCCCAAGGGCTTCCCGCGCTTCACCGATCCAGCCCTCCGCGCCCCCTCGGCCTACGCCGACTACCTGCAGATGGCGGCTGAGCGCAGCCTCGAACGGCTCGGCGCCGATGCGTTCGACCTCCTGCTTCTGCACAACCCGGACCGGACCGGATACGAGAGCGAGGTCGTCTGGGAAGGCATGGAGGCCCTGCGCGGGGCGGGGCTCACGCGGCTCATCGGGGTGGCGCCGGGTCCTGCAAACGGCTTCACCCTCGACCTGATCGCCTGCCTGGAGCGCTTCGGCGAGCGGATCGACTGGGCGATGATCATCCTCAATCCGCTCGAGCCCTGGCCCGGTGAGCTCGTGCTCGCCGCGGCAGCGGCGAACGGCGTGAGCGTCATCACGCGCGTCGTCGACTACGGCGGCCTGTTCTGGGATGACATGCGGCCCGGGCACGAGTTCGGGAAGGCAGACCACCGGAACTTCCGCCCCGATGGCTGGGTCGAGGCCGGGGTCGAGAAGCTCGAACGCCTGCGGCCCGTTGCCGAGCGCCACGAGTTGACGCTGATGCAGCTCGCGTGCCAGTGGAACCTCGCTCATCCCGCCGTGGAGACGGTGGTGCCGACCCTGATCCAGGAAGCGGGCACCGGTGCCCGCCCGATCGAGGACAAGCGCACCGAGCTCGCCGTGCTGCCCGGCGATCGGCTCCTCTCAGAGGCCGAGGTGGCCGAGATCACGGCGATCGGCGACAACACCGGCTGCATGGCGCTGAAGGGCGCGAGCCCCGAGCACGAGGGCGAGGAGAGGCCCGACCGCTGGCCGCTCAGCGGCGAGCTGGTGGATGCCGGAAGGCGGTGGGGAGTGGAGCCCGAGCGCGACCTGAGGCGCGGCGCGCTGGCCGGCTGACCGCTTCCGGCTAGGCCGACTCTTCGCCCAGCTCCTCGAGCTCCTCGCGGGGCTCGTCGGGCGCAGCCTGGGTCACCAGCGTGGGCTTCAGACCGCGCTCGATCGTCTCCTTGGTGACGACGCACTTGGAGACGTCACGTCGCGAGGGCAGCTCGAAGGAGACGTCCTGGAGGGTCTCCTCGAGGATCGAGCGCAATCCGCGAGCTCCCGTCTCCCGCTCGAGGGCGCGGTCGGCGATCGCGCCGAGCGAGTCCTCCTGGAACTGGAGCTCGATGTCGTCGAACTCGAAGAACCGCTGGAACTGCTTCGTGAGCGCGTTGCGAGGCTCGGTGAGGATCGTGATCAGGTCCTCGCGCGTGAGCTGGTGGATCGCCGAGACGACGGGCATGCGGCCGATGAACTCCGGGATGAGGCCGTACTCGATGAGGTCCTCGGGGAGAACCTTCTCGAAGAGCTCGCCGGTGTCCTTCTGCGCCTTCGACTTGACCTCGGCGCCGAAGCCGACGCCCTTATGGCCGATCCGTCGCTCGATGACCCGATCGAGGTTCGCGAAGGAGCCGCCGAGGACGAAGAGGATGTTGGTCGTGTCGATCGTCAGGAACTCCTGGTGGGGATGCTTGCGCCCGCCCTGGGGCGGCACCGAGGCGCTCGTGCCCTCGAGGATCTTCAGCAGCGCCTGCTGGACGCCCTCGCCGGAAACGTCGCGCGTGATCGACGGGTTGTCCGCCTTGCGAGCGATCTTGTCGACCTCGTCGATGTAGATGATCCCGCTCTCGGCCTTCTTCACATCGAAGTCCGCCGCCTGGATCAGCTTCAAAAGGATGTTCTCGACGTCCTCGCCGACGTAGCCGGCCTCGGTGAGGGCCGTGGCATCGGCGATCGCGAAGGGGACGTTGAGGATCTTGGCGAGCGTCTGGGCGAGCAGCGTCTTGCCGCAGCCGGTCGGGCCGAGCAGCAGGATGTTGGACTTCTGCAGCTCGATCTCGCCCTCGGTCGTGTCCTGGATCATCTGGACGCGCTTGTAGTGGTTGTAGACGGCCACCGAGAGCGCCCGCTTGGCGCCCTCCTGGCCAACCACGTACTCGTTCAGGACCGAGTAGATCTCCTTCGGCTTCGGCAGGCTCTCGAGCTCGAAGGTCGCCGGAGCGGTGAGCTCCTCGTCGATGATCTCGTTGCAGAGGTCGATGCACTCATCGCAGATGTAGACCCCCGGGCCTGCGATGAGCTTCTTGACCTGCCGCTGCGACTTGCCGCAGAAGCTGCAGAGGAGCTGCTCATTCGAGTCGGTTGGACGTGCCAGCGTTCTCTCCCTTCGAGTGACCGTCCGTGGCCGCGCCTTCAGGTTAGAACACACGCGGTCTCGGCTTTGACCCCAGGTTGTTACTCGGCAGATCCGTCTGTCCCTGCAAGCGCCCGAAGTCTTGCGGGACGGTCCGATCCATGGGCCGGGCGTGAACGAGGGGCGGGCCCCGGCACGCGACCCCGGGCTGAGCGCCGCAACCCTCACGCCCGGGCTGTGTTCAACATAAGGGCATGAAGCGGCTCGCGATCATCCTGACGCTCGGCACCGCCCTCGCCCTTCCGCCAGCGGGGGTGGCCGGGCACGGGTTCGCCGCCAAGCGCGGCGGCGACGCCCAGGTCCACTTCATCGCGCTCGCGCGCGACGGCAAGATCGTCGGCGTCAAGCACTTTGTCTTCCGCGACCTCGAGATCACCTGCAACGAAGGGTCGCCGCTGCTCACGAACAAGCGCAGGCCCCTGCCGCGGATGCGAGTGCGCCATCACGCCTTCCACGGCGACTTCTCGAATCAGGCGCACACCCGGCGCGTTCAGGTTGACGGCGTCTTTCGCCGGCACGGCAGGCGAGCGGTAGGAACGCTTCGCGCGCGCGGCGCCTTCACCGTGGACGGCACGAGCTACACCGGCTGCGACAGTGGCATCGCCCACTGGCATGTGAGGCAGAGTTAACGGGGTTGCCGGGAGGACCCCCTGCCGGTACGGTTGCCCCTTCGTAAATGCCTCGCCAACCAGCAAGGAGTTGTGACGTGAGAAAACTGTTGATCGCCGGAGTGCTCGTGGGCGCACTTGCCGTTCCGGCGGCCGCGATGGGAGCGACAAGGACCTATGCCGGGAAGATCAACGGCGGAGGGAAGATCTCCGTGGACGTGGACGTCCAGCACAAAAAGCCCGTCGAGATCCTCAAGACGAAGGTGAAGAAGGTGCCCGCCGATTGCGATGTCACGCAAAACGCGATCATCGGCGGGTCCATCACCTACGACAACGTGTTCGTCGACCAGGACGGCAAGTTCAAGATCGATAGCGACCCTGACCCGGATGGCAACGAGGTCTTCCAGACCGGCACCTTCAGCCACCACAACAAGGTCCTGAAGGGGAAGTTCCAGGTGACCTTCCACTTCGAGGGCCCGAGCCAGAACTGCACCACCGACAAGAGCGGTTACACGGCGAAGCGGACGACCACGAAGATGAAGCACGTCGGCAAGGCCGCGATGATCGTCCGCGCGCGGTAAGCGACGCGATCGACAAAGGGGCTTGAAGGGGCCGCCCACGGGCGGCCTCTTCTCTGCATCGACTTAGACTTGAACGTTCTGATGAAGCGTTGGATCTTGGTGGCCGCCATCTGCGTGATGGCAATTGCGTCGAGCCAGGCCGTTGCCGACACGGGTGGTGACGCGGGATCGGCGTCGGCCGTCGCCGGTTCCTCGGGCAAGCGCGCACTGAACGACTTCGTCGTTCACTTCAAGGTGAGATACAACAGGCACGGCAAGCCGGTCAAGGTCGTCAAGTTCAAGTACGGCAAGGAGGGTTCGGACAACCCTGCCGCCGACGATGTCCCGATGGAGTGCACCGAAGGGTCCGCCCTGACCTTCACGAACGACGACGCCCCGTGGGGCCCGATGAAGGTCAGGGACCACGAGTTCAAGGGCCATTTCGATGGGACCGGCGGGGAGGACGGCGCAATCGAGGTCGTGATCAAGGGCAGGTTCACTCACCACAACCGCAGGGCCAACGGCACCCTCCACATCACGGGGGATTTCACGCCCGACTACCACGACTGCGACTCCGGAGTTCAGACCTGGCAGGCCGCCCAGAGCTGAGCGTTAGGTCATCGGCTCAGCACGGCACCAGGCCGTTGCCCGAGGTGGTGCCGAAGCTGTTGCCGCCCCCGTCGCAGTTGCCGGAGCCCTCGTTGAAGAAGTCCGAGGTCCCGTTGCCGTGGGAGCTGTTGTCGATGAAGGCGTTGTCGTCAGACGGCGGGTCCACGTGGATGCCGTAGTCCCCGTTGTCGTCGGTGGTGTTGTTCTTGTAGAGGCCGTGGTCGGAGTTGTGAACGAAGATCCCTGAGGGCGTGCCCTCTCCCCCACGCGTGTTGTCGTGTGTGTGGTTGTCGACGACCTTGATGTCGACGTCTGAGTCGAACGAGTCCTCGATGATGATCCCGCGGTTGTTGCCGTTGGCCTCATTGCCCTTGACCATAAGGGTGTGGTCGCGGGTGCTGGAGATCCCGCCGACGTAGATCCCGGCGTCGGCGAAGCCGCCGAACGGATGGTTGTCGGTGATCTTCAGGTTGCCGCTGTCGAAGATGTTGATCCCGTACTCGGCGTCCCCGCCGCACGTTTCCTTCGCGACGGTGTCGTCGACCGAGCCGGTGGCGATCCCGATGAAGTTGATCGTGTAGCCGGGACCCGGGCCCTCCTCGGCACCCTGCACCTGCAGATGCTTGATCGAGACGCCGCGATGCTGCACGTCCAGAGCGACGTCGTCGTCGCAGCCGGCGTTGATGGTGGGCCTGCCGCCGACGCCCTTCAGCGTCAGGCTCTTCGTCACCCGCGGGGACTCGTGATAGGCCCCGTCGTGAATCCGCAGCGT
>JBKPNZ010000077.1:0-28509 GCA_046732895.1 Actinomycetota bacterium | reverse complement strand
AGATTGGGGCGCGGTATGCCGCCGGGACGAAGCTGGGGAGCACGTCCCTCGCTGCCCGTCCGTCACCGCCGGCCTGAAGAGCCGACGGAGCCGCATCGCTGCACGGGGCCGGACCCCGGTCGAAGCCGAAATGCCATGGTTCCCATGAGTAGCGGGAGACGAAGCCGAACCGCGGAGCATTGGTGTGCAACCAGTCGTAGGCCGATGCCGGGCCCAGGTCGAGCTCCGTCGCGCAGCGGTGCAACGACCGGCCCGGCGGCGCCACCCAGCGCGGATCCGGATTCTGGGCGAAGAGGCGGGCCTGCTCAGCGTCGGAGCGATAGGCCGAGGTGATCACGAGCCCGATCCCGGCGCGACGGGCGGCCGCGGCCATTCGGTCGAAGGCGGCCGCCACGTCTGGGCGCATCGGCTTGCCCTGGCGGTAGGCGAGGGGTCCCGAGTAGCCGCCGCCCGACGCCGACGCCGGAATCGAGTCGTACGTCGCCGGCAGGGCCGCCTCGGCCTCAGCCCTCGTCTCGATCTCGCCCACCGCCTGGCCGCCCGGGCTGACGCTCGAGCGCACGTCCACGCGAACTCGCAGGGGCGGAAACGACTTCTCGTCGGGAAAGCTGACCCGCACGCGATCCGATGCGAGTCCGTTGTGATCCGCCGCCTCGGCGGCCGCCGCCTCGGCGCGGGCCAGGTAGGCGTCCCGCGTGAGGTGCTGCGGATTGGTCGCGCCGTTCGGAAGCCGCGCCGGCGCAAGCAACCGTGGCAGATCATCGCGCATCGAGCGCGCCGCCGAGATCACCGCCAGGTCGGTCGCGCGCTGGGCGCGCGCCGTGCCGCTCACGGCGCCGCCGATCGCGACCAGGGCCAGGGCGACGACGAGCACGGCGAGCGCGCCGCCGAGCGCCAGCGGCAGCGCCTGGCCTGCCTGCGCGGGCCACGCGCGGCCCTCGGATCGCTTCGCGCCATCCGCGATGACCCGCCGCGCACGTTCCATGCCGAGCCTCCTCGCAAGGCGAGCAACGTTGCGACCGGCTGCGCCCCCGGGATCGAGCCCGGCGAGCGCGCGCCGGGCAGCGACCGGCCCGAGCGGCCGGGTCGCGATCCTCGTGCGGATCCCACGGCGTCGCAGGTCGCCGAATGCGAGCGCACACAGGGATCGTTCGCCTCGCGGGTCGGCCCGGAGCACCGCCGCGGCCACCGGCGGCCCCTCCGTGATGGCCACATCCCAAAGATCGCGTGGTACCCAGACGACGGCCACGTCGATCCGGGCGTCCGCCGCGAGCCGCCCGAGCTCCCGCTTCCAGTCCTCGCGCGCAAGCGCCACCCAGCAGACTCGCCCTCGCGCCGCCGCCGTGAAATCGGACGCCCTCAGCGCCTCCTCGAGGGAGCGCGCCGCCTCGGAGGCGAGCATCGTCGGCCGCCGGGCGCGCTCCGCCCCGACCTCAGCGACGGCAACGGCGAGGCCGGGCTCCTCGGCCAGGGCCACCGCGACCGCCGCGCAGACCCCGATCCCACCGCTTGCCCCGGAGGTTTCGGTCGCCAGCACGAGACGGGCCGCCATCTCAACCTCCCGCCGGGCGGCGCACCCATACCGACGATGACGATGCGAGGGCGTCGGCCACCGGGGCCAGCGGCGATGGAGGTCGCACGGTCACGGTCAGCCTGCCGCCGGCCTGCTCGACGTCGACTCGGTCGCGCTCCCAGCCCGGGAGCGCATCGCGAACCGCTGCCTGCGGCGCGAGGCCCGCCGCCGCGGCCATCGCGCCGGCTTCGGCCGCACCGTCGACGAGGGTGAGCGTGTAGCCCGCCACCAGCAGCTGCAGCGCGATGAGACCCGCGGCAAGCAGGGCCGGCACGGCCGCCAGCAGCTCGACCGACGCCTGGCCGGCATCGTCGCGCGCGCCTCGCTCAGTCATGGGCAGCGGGGTCGAAGGCGGCGCTCGCTCGAAGCGGAATCCGCGGCAGACCCGGAAGCAGCGCGGGCGCCGCAAGCGTCACCTCGATCGCGCCGCCTCGGTTCCGGATGCCGGCGCCCGATTCGAGGGCGTCGGGAACGGCGCTCCGAGCGGCCGCCTTGGCGTCGCCGCCGACGAACCCGGCCCGGGCCCCGGCGCGGGCCGCCGCCCCGGCGCACCACAGGGCGTAGCCGACGAGCGCCAACTGCACGAGGGCGACCAGGATCCCCACGAGGACGGGGACCGCCGCGACGAGCTCAACCGACGCCTGCCCGTCCTGTCGTCGCCGAGCCCGAAACCTGAGCATGTCCGCGACGCTAGGCCGGAGCCCGTCACGCGTGGCCCTGACTTCGTGCCGAGTCGCGCCCGGGCTTAGGTCAGTAGGCGCGCGAGTCGACCCACGTGCGCCACAGGGTCACCGCGGACGCCGCCACCAGGGCGGCCCAGGCGATCGTGCCGAAGCCGGTCGCAAGCATCTCGTCGGCGCCGGCGATCATCAGGGCGAGCACTCCGATGGAGATGACCACCAGGCTGCGCTGACGCTCGGTCAGGCTGAGCCAGGTGAGCTGGTTCTGCTTGTAGAAGAGCCAGACCGCGTAGGCGATCAGCGCGAGGAAGATCAGCGTGACGGCGGTGATGACCGCCGAGGCCGCGTCGCCGCCGCCGGGGACGACGTCGACGACCAGGGCCAGGACGGCGATGATCGCGAGGTTGCGGGCGATACGCGGAGCGCGGGCCACGCCTCAATCGTAGTCCGCTATTTGCTCGTCATCACGACGAGCCCCACCACGATCGCGCCAGCGAACGCGATCAGCCCCAGGATCGCGACGATTCCGAAGGCGACCGCCGCGGCCGGGCGCCCGGAGCGATTCATGTCGGCGAATCGCGCCGCGCCGAAGATCGCGACGCAGAAGATCGCGGTCACGCCTATGCCCGCGACGAGCGCCGCCGCCACCGACTGGAGCAGCGCCTTGGAGTCGACCACCGTTGCCAGGAGCATGCGCCGCGCCTCAGCCGGCCGGAACCGGCGTCCCCTGTCGCAGTCTGCGGGCGAAGGCGGCCGCCGCCAGCGTCATCCCGGCCACGGCCACGACGACGGGCCCGACGGCTCCAGTGCCGAAGATTCGCGTGATGCCATACGCCGCGGCGCCGATCGCGGCGGCGGCCGGGAGAGTGAGGAGCCACGCCGCCACGATGTTGCCCGCCACTCCCCAGCGCACCGCCGAGATCCGCTTCGCGGCCCCCGCGCCCATCACGGCGCCGTTGATCACGTGCGTAGTCGAGAGCGGGAAGCCGAAATGCGAAGAGGCCAGGATCACCGCCGCTCCGGCCCCTTGTGCGGAGAACCCCTGGGCCGCATCCATCTTGATGATCCGGGTGCCGGTCGTCTTGATGATGCGCCACCCGCCCGTGTAGGTCCCGAGGGCGATCGCGCTGGCCGCCGTCACGATCACCCAGGTCGGGGGATCGGAGTCCGGGGCGAGCGTCCCGTTGGCGATCAACGCCAGGGTGATCACTCCCATCGTCTTCTGCGCGTCGTTCGTCCCATGCGCCAGGGCGAGCAGGCCTCCCGAAACGACCTGACCGAGCTTGAAGCCTCGCGTCACGGGCCCCGGGCGCTGGCGGCCGGTGATCCAGTAGCAGGAGAGGATCCCGACGCCGCCCACGACGAAGGCGATGATCGGTGCGACGACGGCCGGGATCAAGACCTTCCCGAGGATGCCGTCGCCGAGAACGGCGTCGGCGCCGGCGGCGACGAAGGCAGAGCCGACCACGCCGCCGATGAGCGCGTGCGACGAGCTCGACGGAAGCCCGTAGTACCACGTGATCAGGTTCCAGGCGATCGCCCCCACGAGTCCGGCGAATACGACGGTCGGCGTGATCGCTCCCGCGTCGACGACGTCGCTCGCAACCGTCGCGGCGACGGCGATCGAGATGAAGGCGCCGACGAAGTTGAGGATGGCCGCGTAGGTGACGGCGATCCGGGGCGGCATGGCGCGGGTCGAGATCGACGTGGCCACCACGTTCGCCGTGTCGTGAAAGCCGTTCGTGAAGTCGAAGGCCAGGGCCGTGCCCACGACGATGACCAGGATGACGTCGTTCGCGCTCAAGCGTTCTTGATGACGATGCCCTCGATGATGTGCGCGGCCGTCTCGCAGGCGTCGACCGCCCGCTCGAGGACGGTGAAGATGTCCTTCCAGCGGATCACGACCATGGGGTCGATGCCGTTCGCGAAGAGCGACGCAACGGCGTCGCGGTAGAGGCGGTCGCCGTCGTTCTCCAGCCGGTGGATCTCGATCCAGTACTGCTCGAGGTCCTTGAACTTGCGAAGGTCGGCGAGCAGGGAGGAGAGCTGCTCGCACGACTTGACGAGGACGTCGGCCATGTCCAGGGCCTGGTCCATCGGCGCCTCGATCTTGTAGAGGACGAGGAAGTCGGCGGCCTCCTCGATGAAGTCAACGATGTCGTCGAGCTGGGTGGCGAGGGCATAGATGTCCTCGCCATCGAGGGGGGTGACGAAGGTCGTGTTGACCCGCTGGATGATGTCGTGGGTGATCCGATCGCCCTCCTGCTCGGCGAGGAGGATCTCGCGCGCCATCCCAGCCTCGTCGGGCCAGTCCTCCAGCATCTGCTTGAGCATCCGGGCCGCGCGGAGCGAGTTCTGACCCGCCTGGTTGAACAGGTCGAAGAAGACCTTGTCGCGCGGCACCAGCGAAGGAAGAGGCACGAGCGCCAAGCTACCAATCCGCGAGGATGGCGGCGATCCGCTCCGCCGCTTGACCATCCCAAAAACGCGGAGGTTCCGGCGGCGTTGCAGATGGGTCGCCGAGCAGCCCCGGGATCTCGGCGATGCGGGCCGGGTCGAGCCCGAGCAGGGTGTTGGTGCCGGCGCGGACGGTGACGGGGCGCTCGGTGTTGTCGCGCAGCGTGAAGCAGGGCACGCCGAGGTAGGTCGTCTCCTCTTGGATCCCACCGGAATCGGTGAGGACGGCGCCGGCGTCCGCCTCGAGCGAGAGGAAGTCGAGGTAACCCACCGGCTCGATCAGGCGGACCCCAGGCTGTTCCAGACCGCCGAGCATCTTGCGCGTGCGTGGGTGGACTGGAAAGACGACCTCGAGCTCGGCCGCGACGGAGCCGAGCGCCGCCATCGCCTCCGCCAGCAGCGGGCCGTCGACGAGGGCCGGGCGGTGGAGGGTGACGAGGAGGTAGGCGCCCTGCTCGACCCCGAGCGCCGCAGCCGCGCCCCGTGCGCGAAAGCGGTCTTCCAGGGCGACGAGGGTGTCGATCATCGTGTTCCCGACGAACTGCATCCGGCTTCCGGCCATCCCCTCGGCGGTGAGGTTCTCAACCGCCTCGTCCGAGTGCAGGAAGCACAGGGCGGACAGGTGGTCGGCGACGATCCGGTTCACCTCCTCGGGCATCGAGCGGTCGAAGCTCCGCAGTCCGGACTCGAGGTGCGCCACCGTGATCCCGAGCTTCGAAGCGCACAGGGCGGCCGCCAGCGTCGAGTTGACGTCGCCCGGCACCAGGACGAGATCCGGGGCCTCGGCTTGCAGTACCGGCTCGAGCCGCTCGATCACCCCCGCCGTCTGTTCACCGTGGCTGCCGGAGCCGACGCCCAGCATGTGGTCGGGCTCCGGCACCCCGAGCTCGTCGAAGAAGATCTCGGACATCGCTCGGTCGTAGTGCTGGCCGGTGTGGACGACGGGCGCGTGCCAATTGGGAAAGCGCTCGCGCAGCGCCGCGATCACCGGCGCCATCTTCACGAAGTTCGGCCGCGTGCCGACGACGTGGACGAGTCGCATTCGCGGCAGCCTACGCGGCCGGCCGCCTGCTCAGCCCATGCCGGCGGAGGAACTCGAGCTGATCCGCGGCGCCTCAGTCGCCAAGGGCGTCGATGCCGGCTGCCAGCTCGAAGTCGTTGGCCGTGAGGCCGCCGGCGGCGTGGGACGTGATCGACACCCGGACCTCGTCCCAGGAGATCGCAAGATCCGGGTGATGCCCAAGCTTCTCGGCCGGACCGACGACGGCATCGATGAACTTCACCGAGCCGACGAAGTCGCCCCGCTTGAAGGTCTTCGTGATCGCGTCGCCATCGCGCTCCCAGCCGACGAGGGCTCCCAGGCGCTCGTCGATCTCGGCGTCGCTCAGAAGATCCATGGCCCGCAGCCTAGAGCGTTGCGCGCCTATAGTCGGCGCATGCGCATCGCCAGCCTCGTTCCCTCCGCAACCGAGGCACTATTCGCCCTCGGGCTTGGCGAACAGGTGGTCGCGGTGACGCACGAGTGCGACTTTCCGCCCGAGGCGACGGCGCTGCCGAGGCTCACGAGCAGCGTCATCCCCGAAGGCCTGGAGCCCGCAGAGATCGATCGGCGCGTCCGCGAGGTGACCGGGCGGGGCGAGGCTCTGTACGAACTCGACGAGGCGGCGCTTGCGGAGCTCAAGCCGGACCTGATCGTCACCCAGGCGCTGTGCGCCGTCTGCGCCGTGTCCTACGACGACGTGCGCGCAGTGGCGGCGCGGCTGCCCGGCACCCCCGATGTGCTCTCGCAGGATCCGACGACCCTGGGCGAGGTCTTCGACGACCTGGTTCGGCTGGCTGACGCCTGCGCGGAGCGGACGCGGGGCGAGTCGCTGCGCGATGACCTCGTCGGACGGGTCGGACGGGTCGAGGCCGCCGTCGCCGGCGCTGGGCGTCCTCGAGTAGCGGCGCTCGAGTGGCTCGATCCTCCCTACGTGGGCGGGCACTGGGTGCCGGAGATGGTCGCGTCGGCAGGCGGCGAGGACACTCTCGGCGGCGCCGGGGAGAAGTCGCGGACAGTGGGCTGGGACGAGCTCGGCGCCGCAGGTCCCGAGGTCGCGATCGTCATGCCGTGCGGGCTCTACACGGACGAGGCGGCTGCGCAGGCCCGTGCGCGGCGCGCGGAGCTGGCCGCGCTCGGCGCCAAGCGAACCGTGGCGGTGGACGCCGCATCGTCGTTCTCGCGTCCGGGACCGCGCCTCGCAGACGGGGTCGAGCTCCTCGCCCACCTACTGCACCCCGACCGCTGGCCGGAGCCGTCGAGCATTGAGTGGCGCGACGTCTCCGACGAGATCGGCGCCGTCGTCAGCCGATGACGGCGTTCGGCTGACCCGCCGCCCAGAGGGCGCCGCCGAAGGAGATCGCCGCGAGGGCGACGAGCACAATCACCTCGAACGCGAGCGACTCGCGACTGCGACGCCGCTCCGCAAAGGCGATCGTGAGCGCCGCGAGCGCGCCGCCGATGAGGCCCCCGACGTGCGCGCCGATGCTGATACCGGTGACGTTGAACGTGAAGACCAGGTTGATGACGATGTAGAAGCCGATCTGGGCTGAGAGCTGCTCGAGGCCGCGGTGACGCGCCATCACGAAAGCGGCCGAGAGCAGGCCGAAGATGGCGCCCGATGCCCCCACCGTGGGCGTGGCCGGAGTGACGAGCAGCGCGCCGAAGGAGCCGGCGAGCAGCGAAACGACGTACACGCCGAGGAAGCGCGCCGTGCCGATGCCGGGTTCGAGCAGCGACCCGAGGAAGTAGAGCCCGACCATGTTCAGCAGGATGTGGAAGAGGCCGGCGTGCAGGAAGCCGCCGGTGATGATCCGCCACCAATCGCCGTTGTCGACGGCCGGACCGAACAGCGCCAGGTGGCGATAGACGGTGCCGCCGACCTCGAAGCCGCTCGCGCCGGTCGCCAGCTCGGCGATGAAGAAGACGACATTGATCGCGATCAGCGCGTACGTCGCGGGTGCCCGGCCTGCCGCGAGGCCACCGAAGCTGACGCGCCGGACCTGCGTGCGCTCGCGGGCGCAATCCGGGCAGCGCATCCCGACCGGGGTCGACGTCATGCAGTCAGGGCAGATCGGCCGCCCGCAGTTCGAGCAGCTGACGTTCGTCTCGCGCGTCGGGTGGCGGTAGCAGACGGCCATCGGATCGGCAGGCTATCCGGGTGAAGCCGTCGGCCCACCCGGGCAGCTAGTCCAGCGGCGCCCGCAGCAGCGGCTCGGAGTGCGGATGCATGGCCCCCGGCCGCGCCTCGTCCGTGACGAGGACGGCGTCGCCGCCAGCGAGCGCGCCGCCGCTGACGACGGCGCTGGCATGGCCCTGGCGATCGGGGACGAAGGTGCCCGACGGAACCATCTCGTTCTGGCGCTCCACCCAGACCTCGTAGACACGGTCGCGGGGGAGCGAGGGGATGCGATCGACCATGAGCATCGCCCGATCGTCGTCGCGGGCCAAGATCGCCGAGACGCTCCCCGGCTTGGCCGCGGCCGTCGGCTGTGCGGCCACCGTCGTCGGGTCGGTCTCGCCGGGGTCGTGGAGGAGGTAGCCCGCGAAGACGCCGGCGATCACGGCTCCGGCGGCGGCGAAACCGGTCGCCGGGCGCAGGACAAGCCCGCGCCAGGAGCGCCACCGCGGCGAGTGCGAGCGCTCGCGCGCAGCCTGCTGGGCCTGACGGACCTCGTTGCGGACGGTTTCCATGAGCCGGGCGCCGAGGCGTTCGGGTGGCGTGAGCTGCTCGACGGACGCGGGCAGCACATCGACCGCGGGCTGGAGCCAGCGCAGGTAGGCGCGGCACTCATCGCAGCCGTCGAGGTGGCCCTCCACGTCTTCCCGTTCTGAGGGTGACAGGGCGCCCACGGCGTAGGCCGCGATGTCGTCGCGCAGCTCGTCGTGGACGTGCCCCTCGCGGCTCACGGCAGGACCTCCGACGCCTCGGTGGCCGACATCCCCTCGGCCAGACTTGCCCTGACCTTCTCGAGCCCGAGACGCATGCGCCCCTTCACCGTTCCCAGGGGCATCCCCAGCATCTCCGCGATCTCGGAGTGGCTGAAGCCGCCGAAGTAGGCCAGCTCGATGACGCGCGACTGCTCGGGAGGCAGCGCGCCGAGCGCGCCACGCACATGGCGGGCGGTATCGCGCCGGATGGCCTCGGAGTCGGTACGGTCGGGAGAGCGCTGAGCCTCGAGTACGGCGTCGTCGTCGAGGTCGAGCTTCGGCGCGTTGCCGGCCCCGCGGCGGAGCGCGTCGATGGCGCGGTTGCGGACGATGCCCAGCGACCATGAGCGGACGCTCCCCCGCGCCGGGTCGAAGCGCGCGCGCGATCGCCACATCGAGAGGAACGCCTCCTGCGTCACGTCCTCGGCCGTTGCCCGGTCGCCGACGATGCGGTGCGCGAGGGAGTACGCGGCGCCACCATGGCGCTCGTAGAAGACCGCGAATGCGTCGGGGTCCTTGCGGTCGACGAGGGTCATCAGCTCCTCGTCGGCCAGCCGCTGCAGCTCTTCGCGTTTCATCGTCTCTGGTTCGTGGCGGTCATGTTGCGCCTCGGATGCGCCGGAGTGATCCAATCGATCGCTGCGCCCGCAGAAGGCGGTTGACACAAGAACCTACGGACGGGGCTTGGGCTCAGATCACGGGTCCGGATCGGGCATTCGTCCGCCGCCGGCACGATAGTTGGCGGGCCTCACGATCTCCAAAGGAGGAGCAAGGGATGGAAGGATCGAGTCCTGCGAGGTTGTACGCGACGCTGGTGGGCGGCGTGCTGGTGATCGCCGGGATCATCGGCTTCTTCTACTCCAGCTCGTTCAACACGGCACCGTCGGACGTCGACGACGTCTTCGGGGTCCTGTCGGTGAACGGCTGGCACAACCTGGTCCATATCGCCACGGGCGCGCTCGGGTTGGCGGCGGCGGGGTACGCCGCACGCACATATGCGCTCGGCCTGGGCCTCGTCTACGTGGCGATTGCCATCTGGGGATTCATCATCGGTAGCGGTGACTTCATCCTCGGATTCATCCCCGTCAACACCGAGGACAACTTCCTGCATCTGATCCTCGGGCTGACCGGTCTTGCGGCGGGTGCCGCGACCCCTGCGCCGTCGTCCGCCACCACAGCGGCCGCCTAGCCGCGGCGCGGTAGCCAGAGCCGGGGGCGTCCGCCGGGAGCGGCGGGCGCTTTCGGCTGCCTCGGGTGGCTAGCGGTGGCGCAGGTCGTCGAAGGCCCGTTCGGCACTGCCGAGCAGGCCCGAGCGGCGACGTCCGCGGCTGCGCGTGGCGACGACGATCGCGAGGCCCGCCGCGGCGGCACCGCCGACCGCGACGGCGGCCACCGGCCGCACCCAGTTGCGCGGGTCGCGAAGCGACTGGAGCTCGGACTCGGAGAGCTCATCGGCCCAGCTCGAGAGCGCGTCCGCCGCGGCGTCGGTGATCGCCGTGAGGGTCGTCTCGAGCCGCGTGGAGAGACGCTCGGGGGGATCGACCGGACGCAGCGCGTCCGCGAGGAGCGCCTCGAGGTCGAGCTTGCCGCCGGCTGCTTCAGTCATCGCCGGCCGCCGCCATGAGTTCCTCCAGCTGCTTGATGGCGCGATGTATGAGCACCTTGGTGGCCCCGTCGGTCTTGCCCATCGCGCGGGCGATCTCGCGGTTCGACATGCCCAGTGCGAACCTCATGATCAATGCCTCCCGGCGCTCGTCCGGCAGGTCGTCGAGACGCACCATCACTCGCCTGAGCTCGTCGCGGCCCTCGACGATCTGCTCGGTGCCCAAGGGCGCGGAGGGCGGCTCGACGGCATCGAGCGCCGCCTCCGGGCGCCTGGCGCGATCGCGGTGGTAGTTCGAGGCGAGGTTGTGGGCGATTCGGATGAGCCACGGTCGCAAGGGGCGCCCGCTCGACTCGCGGCGCGCGCGGTCGAAGTGCCGGTATGCCTGCAGGAAGGCCTGCTCGGTCAGGTCCTCGGCGTCGTGATGGTTGCCGACGCGGTAGTACGCATAGGAGTAGACGTCGCGCAGATGGGCGCGGTAGAGCTCCTCGAAGGCGCGGTCGAGCTCGGCCTTCGAGACATCCTCGCCGGCTCGCTCCAGACCCGGGCCCGCCGGTGCTCCGGGCGCCAGCGCGGACTCGGCCTCGCTCTCCGCCTCCGTCTCGCTCTCCATCACCGAGCAAGCGTAGTCCCAGGGCCATGAAAGGCGTCTGCGCGGCGGGGCTCATGCAGCCCTCCGGTCGCGCTCGGCCCGGCGCAGGCCAGCCACCCAGTCGGCCGCGTCGATCTCGCCTTCGACCAGCGACGCGAGGCCGGCGATGTCGGGCGCGTCGATGCCCGCCTCGGTGATCGCGGCCGCCATCAGCGGGACGGAGTCGAGCGCCTCCGACGCCTGGCCGATCCGATCGGGGATCTGGTCCGCCGGAATCCCCTGGCCGAGGAGCTCGCCGGCGCGGCGGTTGCGGCTCCCCGGCGCGAGGACGGTCGCCGTGAGGTCTCCCACCCCGGCGAGGCCCGAGAAGGTGTCGAGCTCGGCGCCCTGGCAGAGGCCCCAGTCGACGCACTCGCGCCAGATGCCCGCGGCGGCGATGCCGGCGGCGTTCATGCCGTGGGGCTCCGCCGCTGCAGCCGCGAGGGCGGCGGCGTTCTTGGCGGCACCGGCGATTTCCACGCCGACGACGTCGTCGGTGCGCTCACAGACGAGCCCAGCGCGGTCGAAGACCTCGCCGAGCTGGGCGCGAAGGTCGGCGTCTGAGCTTCCGAGGACGAGCGCGGCCATTCCTGCGGCAGCCTCGCGCGCATGTGCGGGGCCGCCCAGGCAGGCGCAGGCGCGAGCGCGGACCCGATCCGAGACATAGCGATTGGGAAGGGTGCCGCGCGGCTGGACGAGGCCCTTGCTAAGGAGCAGGACGGCCGTGCGCGACCCGACGCGGTCGGCCAGGCTGCCGACGGTGGCGGGGAGGGCGGCCGCCGGCACCGCGAGGCAGACGAGGTCGCAGCCGGCGAGCTCGATGTCGGTGGAGCGCTTGACCGTGATCCCGTCGGGGAGCGGGATCCCGGGTAGGTAGGCGGTGTTCTCACGGCGGCGCGTGATCTCGTCGGCCTTCTCGGCCGTCCGCGTGCCGAGTTCCACCTCGAGGCCGCCGCGCGCGAGCAGGACGGCGACGGCGGTGCCCCAGCTGCCCGCGCCGACGACTGCTGCCTTGCGGAGCGGTGGGAGGCCACCCAGCCACTCCCACTGAAGCTCGATGTTCGGCCAGATGCGCTCGGTCACCGTTCCGGCCAGCGCCGGCGACGGGCGTTCCGTGCGGGGGAAGGTCATGGGACGTCCGGCGCGGAGCTTCACCTTGCGCGGGCGAATCCGCCATCCGCGGCGGACGTACTCGGTGCCGTGGACGGCGACCGGCAGGACGGCGGCGCCGCTCTCGAGCGCGAGGCGGCCGACGCCGCGCTTGGGAGTGCTCAGCGAGCCGCGCCGGATCCGGGTGCCCTCGGGGAAGATGACGACGGTTCCGCCACGTTCGACCGCCAGGCGGGCCGTCTCCATCGCGGTTTCGTCGGCCTGGCCGCGCCGGATCGGGAACGCCCCGAGGCGGGAGAGCAGCCAACCCTGCCAGCGGCGTTCGAAGAGCTCGACCTTGGCCACGAACTGGATCTGGCGCCACCAGGGGAGCAGCGCACCGATGACGAAGGGATCCAGGAAGCTCCGGTGGTTCGAGGCGACGATGAGGCCGCCCTTGAGGCGGGCGTGCTCGCGACCGGTTCGCTGCACGCGGAACCAGACGAGCAAGCAGGGCACGATGATCGAGCGGGCGATCAGGTAGAGGACGGTGTTGGCGCCGTGGCGGCGCGCGTAGTCGTGGTAGCGCCGGAAGCGCTCCTCGCTGATCACGGCGTCACGGCGCGGCGGTGCCGACGTGGGCTGCGCCTCGTTCACGCCAATGCCTACACGCTCACGCGAGGCGCGTTACCGGGTTTCCCGGCTTTACCAGGCCGTTTCGAGCAGGTTGCGGATCTCGTCAGCGCCGGGAGGGTCGGGCATCAGCGCAAGCTCGCTGCGCCGCATGATGGCCTCAATCGCCGCGTCGACGTCTGCGCGCGTTGCGTCGGGGGCGAGGTTGCCCAGACGGCGCTGGCCCCCGCCGAGCGCGGTCACGCGCTTTCGCAGCCCGCCCGGCTCCCTGCCGAGGGCCGCTGCGAAGGCAGCGATGGCGCCGGGGGCCCGCTCGCGCATCGCCGCGAGTGTGTGGGGCAGCACCGCCGCGTTCGTCTCTGCATGAGGGGTGCCCAGGGTGGCGACCACCGTCTGGCAGATCACGTGGTGAAGGGCATAGCCGCCTGCATCGAGTGCGTAGGCGCAGAGGAGCGAGCCGAGCGCGAGGGCGGTGACGTCGCGCTTGCCGGGCGCTTGGTCCAGAGAGGTGGCGATCAGCTCGGCGCCGCGGAGGGCGGCGTGTGATCCGACCGGATTCGCGAGGGGCGTGTACAAGGGCTCGGCGCCGTGCGCGAGCGCGTTCATGGCGCTGGCGCGCAGGCCGTCCTCGGGCAGGCCGGTCATCGCCACCGGGTCGCCGATCACGAGCTCGGGGCGGATGCGGTCCGCCTGGTGCCCCTCGGGCAGCCGGTGGATCCGCGTCATCTCAGCGCCCGAGAGCGTCGTCGGGATGGCGGCCACGCGCCCCCCGCGAACCGCGGCGATCGCCTTCGCGGTGTCGATTACCCGGCCGCCACCGAGGGCGACGAGGGTGGGAGTGCCAATCGCGTCGAGCAGGCCGGCCGAGATCTCGGCCACCTTGCCGGGCGGCACCTCGTGCACGCGGACGGCGTCACTGGCGAGCGTGAGTGGAGCGTCGTTGAGCGCGCGGCGCGTGGTCAGGAGCTCGTAGCGATCCCAGCGGTGGGCGGCGAGGAGGGCGGGCGTGTCGGCGAGCGCCCCCTCGCGGAAGACGACGGTCCGGTCCCCGTCGAGCCAGGTGAACTCGCGCGCGCCGGGGAGGTCGTCGAAGGAGGTCACTGGGGCGACGGTATCGCCCACGGCTAAGAGAAGCCCGCCCCCGGATTCGAACCGGGACGCTCTCGATTACAAGTCGAGTGCTCTACCAATTGGAGCTAGGCGGGCAGGTGGGGAAGGGCAAGGATAGGCGCGGGCAAGGGCGCGATGGTCGAGAAAACGCGTCATTGACGCGTTAACACGACCATCGGTGCTCCCCAGGGCGCTCGGGGGATCCGCCGCAGCGGTCGATCCCTCTCCCGTTAGTGACGCCGTCGTTGCAGCGACGCGAACGCAGGCGCCCTACAGCGGCACTTCCCGCGACGCCAAATGAATCCCCACCTTGCGCTTCACGCGCTGGAGGGCGTTGTCCACCGTCTTCGTGTCGCATTCCAGGCGCTCGCCGATCAGCTCGTAGCTGTGCCCGTCGAGATACAGGGAGAGCACACGGCTCTCCAGCTCGGAGAGGACGCTCGACAGGCAGGCGACGAGGCTGGCCAGCTCCTCGCTCGCGATCACGCGGTCCGCGGGGTCGTCGCTCGACGGCCCCGGCAGGACCTCCTCGAGCGTCGCCTCGGAGTCGCCGGCGGCGGCCGGGCTCTGGGCGAACGAGACGTATTGGTTGAGCGGCGCGTGCTTGTTCCGGCTCGCCGTCTTCACTGCGGTGATGATCTGCCGGGTGATGCAGAGCTCCGCGAAGTTGCGGAAGCTCGACTCGCGGTCGGTGCGGAAGTCGCGAATGGCCTTGTAGAGACCGAGCAGGCCCTCCTGGATCAGGTCTTCGCCATCGCCGCCGAGCAGGAAGTACGACGACGCCTTCAGGCGCACGAAGCCGCGGTAGCGGCGCACGATCCGGTCGTAGGCGTCGGGGCTGCCCCGCTTGGCGAGAGCAACGAGATACGCATCATCAAGCTCGGGTTGAGCCTCATGCTTGCGGCGAGAAGGTGCGGCGGCTGGCGCCACGGTTGCGAAATCACGGGTGGGGGTCGGTACGGCCACAGGGGTCCTCCGTTCGATTTGGACCTCGTGGCGCCCGTACCTCCCCTGGGCGCCCTCTCCTTGGATGAATCCGTGGGCCGGAGCTCGACCTTTAGTTCACCCTTATGCGCGCATCCTAGGCGCCCGGACATTGTTCTGTCAACCCCGGACGACTTCGTGCAACTCTCGTTGCAGATTGAGCGCGGCGTCCGGCGGGGGTGATAGCGATGGCCGGCTCAGACGCGGCCGCGCTGGCGCACCGCCTCGAACAACAGGACCGCTGCCGCGGATGAGACGTTGAGCGAGGCGACCGTCCCTCGCATCGGAATCGAGACGAGGGCGTCGCAGGTATCGGCGACGCGGGGCCGCAGCCCCTTCCCCTCGCTCCCGAGGACGATCACGGCGCGCCCGGCGAAGTCAACCTGGGTGTAGGGGGAGGGCGCGGAGCCCTCGGCGCCGTAGATCCACGCTCCGCTCTCCTTCGCGCTCGCCAGCCAATCGGCGAGGTTCCGCACCCTCGCCACCGCCAGGTGCTCGACGGCGCCGGCGGAGGCCTTGCACGCGGCAGCCGTCACCGCGGCGGCGCGGCGCTCCGGAATGACGACTCCGGCCGCCCCCGCGGCCTCCGCCGAACGGCAGACCGCCCCGAGGTTCTGCGGGTCCTGGATCTGGTCGAGGGCCACCACGAGCGCGTCGTCTCGCTCCAGCATGCCCTCCGCCTCCACGTACGGATACGGATCGACCTCCGCCACGATCCCCTGGTGGTCGGGGGAACCGGCGAGCCTGGTGAGCTCGGCCTCGCTGAGGTCCTCCGCCGTCCACACCCGGCGCACGCGCCGGCGACCGCGCTTCGCCTCGCGCACCGGCCGCCGCCCGTAGACGATGTCGCTGTCGTCCCCGGACCGCGGCACGCCCTCAGCCCCTGGGCACGAGCTGTGCGCCGTCGGGCGTGTCGCGGACGCCGAACCCGCGGGACTCAAGCTCCTCGCGCAGCTCGTCCGCGCGCGCGAAGTCGCGCGCGGCGCGGGCCGCTTCGCGCTCGGCCAGCAGGCGCTCTGCCTCGGGATCCGCGACTGCCTCTTCGCGCGCGAGGGCCGCGAGCCCCACGAGATCGAGAAGCTCCTCCAGGACGGCGTGAGCACCGCGGAGAGGTCGCTTGTTCCCCTCCGTGACGAGGTCGTAGAGCTCGGCCATCGCCCGCGGAGTGTTGAAGTCGTTGGCCAGGGCGGTGAGAAATGCCTCGCGAGCGGCCTCCACGGTCGGGTCCCGATCACCGTCGAGCCTCTCCGCGGAGCGGAAGAAGTCGCGGATGCGCTCGTTCCGCGCGCGCGCCTGCTCCAGCGCGTCCAGGCCGAATGCCAGCGGCTGGCGGTAGTGCCCCGACACCAGAAAATCCACGATCACCTCAGGCCCGAAGCGATCTAGCGCCTCGTGTAGCGCGAAGACGTTCCCTACAGACTTGGCCATCTTGGCCTCGGGGCCCGTCGTGACCATGCCGTTGTGCATCCACATCCGTGCCAGAGGCACGCCGCGTGCAGCCTCGCTCTGGGCAATCTCGTTTTCATGGTGCGGAAAGAGCAGGTCGGCGCCACCGCCGTGGATCGCGAACGAGGGGCCCAGGAATTTCTCAGCCATCGCTGAGCATTCGATGTGCCAGCCGGGCCGCCCCGGACCCCACGGCGACTCCCACGAGGTGTCCTCGTCGGGCTTGTGCGCTTTCCAGAGCGCGAAGTCGAGCGGGTCCTCCTTGAGCTCTGCGGTGCCCGTCTCCTCGCCCTGGTCCATCTGGTCCGGATCGCGATTTGACAGCCGCCCGTAGTTCGAGAAGCTCCGGACGCGGTAGTAGACGTCACCGCCTGACTCGTAGGCGTGCCCCCCCTCGATGAGCGCTTCGATGAGCTCGACGATCTCGGTGATCGTCGCGGAGGCAAGGGGCTCCGAGTCTGGGCGACCGAGGCGGAGGCCATCTGTGTCCTCCTTGTAGCGGCGTGTCATCTCGAGGGCGTGCTCTGCCGAGGGCAGGCCCGCCTCGTGCGCGGCCACGTAGATCTTGTCGTTGATGTCGGTGACGTTGATCACCAGGCGGACGGTGTAGCCCTCGTGACGCAGGAAGCGCGCGAAGAGCATCGGCACCACGAACGCGCGGGCATTGCCCACGTGGATGCGCGCGTAGACGGTCGGACCGCACGCGTAGATGCCGATCACGCCGTCGGTTGGCTGAACGGGGCGCAGCTCACCGCTCAGCGTGTCCCTGATCCGAACCTCGCGCATGACCTGATGCTATTCGGGCGCTCCACCTGTGACCCGGCCCCGACGACGCCTGCGAAATCCCGCCGCTATTTGCGGGAATTGCCCCGATCAACCCGGCCGGGACGGCGCGACCGCCAGTTAACGTTCGCCGCCGGTGGCAGGGTCGGCTTCCCTCGATCAGCAGCGGTTGCGGCGCGCTCGCGAGGCGTTCGCGACCCTGCCCGAGCGCTACGTTGGCGCCGGGCCGGACTTCAAGGCGACCTTCCAGATCCGGCTGGGGGACGTCGGTCGCACCTGGGAGGTGCGCGTGCACGGGGAGCGCTGCGAGGTTCGCCCCTCCCCCACCCGCGAGCCCGATGTAGTGATCGGCACCGATGCGAGCACGTGGCTCGCCCTGCGCGAGGGCAGGCTCTCGGGCCTCGACGCATTCGCGCAGCGGCGCCTCTACGCCCGCGGCGATCTGGACCTGGCCCTGGGGTTCGAGGGCCTGTTCCGCCTGCCGGGAGGACGCCCGCCCCTCCTGTGCGTGACCGCCGTGGATACCGGCGACGCGACGATTTCGTCGCTCATCTCGGGCGACGGGCCCGAGCAGGTGCTGTGCCTGCACGGCCTCGGCTCGAACAAGACCTCGTTCTTCGAAACCGTCTCCACCCTCGCGCCCGACCAGACGGTCCACGCGATCGATCTGCCGGGCTTCGGCTCATCGTCGAAGCCGGCGCGGGCGCCCTACGACGCGGCCTGGTTCGCGCGCTCGGTGCTGCGCTACATGGACACGCTCGCGATCGAGCGCGCCCACCTGGTCGGAAACTCGATGGGCGGGCGGATCGCTCTCGAGCTGGCCCTGAACGAGCCCGAGCGCATCTCGACCGTGTCGCTGCTCGCCCCGGCCGTCGCGTTCCGGCGCAAGCGCGAGCTCGCCCCGCTCGTGAAGCTGATCCGTCCCGAGCTCGCGGCGATCCCGCATCCCATGCGCGCCGCCCGCGTACGCGAGACCTTCTGGGGCCTCTTCGCACGGCCCGAGCGCCTTGACCCCGCCGCCGCCGACATCGCGGCCGATGAGTTCTGCCGGACCTACCGCTCGCGTGCCGCTCGCGTCGCTTTCTTCGCCGCCGCACGCAACATCTATCTCGACGCCCCCTATGGGGAGCGCGGGTTCTGGACGCGCCTCGCCACCCTCGAGCCCCCGGCGCTGTGGGTGTGGGGCGATTCGGACCGCCTGATCCCGCCAGGCTTCGCCCGGCATGTCTCCGAGGCGCTCCCGGAGGCCAGGCAGATCGTCCTGGAGGGATGCGGCCACGTGCCGCAGGTCGAGCTTCCGGAGACGACGAATCGCCTCATCCGCGAGCTGATCCGTGAGAGCACGGTGCCCGCCGCGGCCGAGGGCATCCCCCTGCGGCGCCGTGCCCGCTCGCTTCTCGGCCGCGCGGCCGCGCTGTAGCCGGTCCGCTCCCACCTCCATACAATCAGCCGATGGTCGAGCCAACGATCGCCGACAAGGCGACCACGAACGGCGGCGGCGATCGCCTGAACGGCGACCGGCCGCGGGCATCCTGGCGCGAGCGCCTCGCCCCGCTGGGTGGCCTTGCCCGAGCGGGCGGCGGAATGGCCCGCGCCGGTGGCAGCCTTGCCGCGGCAGGCCAGGAAGCGGCAGCGAGCCTGCTCTCGCGCGCCGCCGAGAGCGTCAGCGCGCGGTTGAGCGCCGATCTCGACGACCGCGACCCCGACTACATCCGCGAGAACCTGCCCCTTGCCTGGCTTGCCTCGACGCTCTGGTACCGGGCCGAGGTGCGACACATGGGCCACGTTCCCGAGGAGGGACCTGTGCTCCTGGTCGGCAACCACACCGGCGGCAACACGGCTCCCGAGGTGATCGTGCTGCCGCTGGCCTTCTCGACCTACTTCGGCGTTGAGCGGCGCTTCTACCAGCTCGCCCACAACCTGGTGCTCGCCTCCCCCGTCGGCCCCTTCCTGAAGCGCTACGGGACGATGGCGGCATCGCACGACCACGCGCGGCGGGCGCTGCAGGCCGGCGCCGCCGTCCTCGTCTTCCCGGGTGGCGACTGGGAGGTCCACCGCCCGAGCTGGGAGCGGAGCAAGGTCGACCTCGCGGGTCGCAAGGGCTTCATCCGCCTCGCGCTCAGCGAGAACGTCCCGATCGTGCCCGTCGTGACTGCGGGCGGCCAGGAGACTGCCCTCTTTCTCACGCGCGGTGCCTGGCTCGCCGGCGCGCTGCAGCTCGACCGGCTCTTCAGGCTCAAGGTCCTCCCGATCTCGATCGCGGCTCCGTGGGGACTCAATATCGGCGACTTCCTCGGGCATCTACCGCTGCCCGCGAAGATCACGATCGAGGTTCTGCCGGCCATCCACCTACATGAGCACTTCGGGCCCGAGCCCGATCCCGACGAGGTCTACGCGTACGTCACGCGTGTCATGCAGGAAGCGCTCGACGCCCTTTACGCCGAGCGGCGCTTCCCGGTGATCGGGTAGGCGCGGGCTATGAGGCTGAACGAGTCCGTCGTCATCTCGGCCCCACCGAAGCTCGTCTGGGACTACATCATCGAGCCGTCGAACTACCTGCACTTCATGTCAGGCGTCACGCGCTGGGAGGTCGTGGGGGACCAGCGCACCGGCTGCGGAGCCCGTTACCGGATGCTGATCAAAGTTGGCTCGGCGGAGGTCGGCGGCCTGATCGAGGTCGTCGAGTTCGATGAGCCACACGACATGGCCTGGAGCTCGGTCCTCGGCATCGACCAGCGGGGGCGCTGGCGCCTGCGCGAAACCCGCGACGGCCGCACGCGCGTGGAGCTGCGCTTCGCCTACGGAGTCGCGGGCGCCGGCATCACCGGCTGGCTCTCAGAGCTCGTGGCGGCGCCGAGCCTGGGCAGCCACCTGCGCCGCTCGCTGCACCAGCTCAAGCGTCAGATCGAGCATGAGAAGCTGCGCGCGGAGGCGGCCCGGCGCCGCGCCGAGCGCGAGGCCGCCACCGCCGAGGCCTAGCTCTTCTTGCCGGCGACGGCTGCCTGCAGCTGGCGCTTCGACATCTTCGAGCGACCGTCGATGCCCAGCTGCTTCGCCTCGTTGTAGAGCTGATCGCGCGTGCGCCCGCGCGGCCCGGGCTTGCCCGAGCGCTGCCCGCCGCGCCGGCCGGATGAGATGTCCCGCGTGGAAGTGCGGGAGCGCCGGCGGGACTCGCCGGAGCGCGCCCGCTCCTTGTTCACGGTCCGTGCCGCGATCTCCTTGGCCCGGCCCTCGGAGCGTCCCTGCTTCTCCTCGCTGCGCTTCACGTGTTGGTACTGACGCGCGCGCTTGGTTCCCTTCTTGATCCCACGTGGCGGCATTGCTACCTCCTCGTCGCTTTCACAAGCGGCCTACCCCGGCCGAGGTGGGGAAAACGCCGTGCGGGGTCTGCTAGGCGAGCTCGCGCTTGAGGATCTTGCCGGTGGCGTTCCGCGGGAGCGAGTCGAGGAACTCGACGTCGCGCGGCACCTTGTATCGGGCGAGGTTGGTCTTCACGTGCTTCTTCACGTCGTCCTCAGAGAGATCCGCGCCCTCCCTGGTGACGACGAACGCCTTCAGGCGCTGGCCGAACTCCTCGTCGTCGACGCCGATCACCGCCGCCTCCTTGACGTCGTCGTGGTTGGCCAGCACGTCCTCAACCTCGCGCGGGAAGACGTTCTCGCCGCCGGAGACGATCATCTCGTCGTCGCGCCCGTCGATGAAGAGCCGGCCGTCCTCGTCGAAATGCCCGACGTCTCCGGACGAGAGGAGTCCCTCGAGGATCTCCTTGCCGCCGCCGCCGGTGTATCCCTCAAAGGCCATCTCGTTCCCGACGAAGATGCGCCCGGTCTTCCCCTGCGGCAGCTCCTCACCCGCCTCGTTGACGATCTTGACCACCGTTCCACGCGGGATCTTGCCGGCCGTCCCCGGGGCGGTGCGCAGGTCCTCGGGGGTGGCGATCGTGGCCCAGGCGACCTCGGTGGAGCCGTAGAGGTTGTAGAGGTTGTCGCCGAACCGGTCCATCCACTGCTCGGCCAGCGGGCCCGGGAGCGCCGAGCCGCTCGCCGCCGTGACCCGCAGACTCGGCAGCTCGTACTCGTCGAGCGTCTCGTCGGGCAGCTGGAGGATCCGCTGGATCATCACGGGCACGACCGCCAGGGCTGTGGCCTCGGAGTCCTCGATCGCCTTCAGGACTCCCTCGGGATCGAACTTGCGCTGCAGCACGTACTTCGAGCCCAGCGCAAGGCCGAGCATGAAGTGCGCGAATCCCCACGAGTGGAAGAGCGGGGCGGCGATCATCGTCGTCTCCCGCGAGCGCAGTGGGATCTTCGAGAACATCGCGGCAAGCGGCGCGAGCGTGTCCGGTTGGCTGCGCTGGGCGCCCTTGGGCGTGCCCGTCGTGCCCGAGGTGAGGATCACGAAGCGGCTCGGCTCATCGGGCGGCGACGGCTCGGAGTCATCCGCGCCGTCGATCAGCTCCTCGGTCCGCGGGTCGCCCGTCTCACCGCCGTCGCTCCAGGCGACGAAGCGCATCAGGTTCTCCTTGGCCTCGCCCAGAAGCTCCGCGAACTCCTCGTCGTAGATGAGCGTCTTCGGCTCCTCGCGCTCGACGACGTCCAGGAGCTGTGGGCCCGAGAACGCAGTGTTCATGTAGAGGCCGTTTGCACCGAGCTTCGAGCAGGCGAGCGTCGCCTCGACGAAGCCGCGGTGGTTGCGGCACATGATCGCGATGCCGTCCCCCTCGCCAACTCCCTCGGTTGCCAGACCGTTGGCGAGCGCGCTCGAGCGGGAGTGCATCTCGGCGAAGGTGATCTCGCCCAGCTCGTCCTCGATCATGACGTCGTCGGGATGGTCGATTGCGCCCGTGGCGATGCCCGCTGCCGGCGAGGCACCCCAGCGGTGGAGCTCGCGGGCCATCAGCACAAGCTTGTCCGGGCGCACAGGGTGAATCACCCCGGCGTCGATCAGCGCCTTCAGGTTGAAGGGGAGATCCGCGAGGCTGCCCAGGCGCCCGATCGACACGCGCTTGGAGAGGCTCGAAACGCGGTCCGTGGGGAGCCTGCCTGTGATCGAGTCGAGGTCCATGGCATAAATGTATTTGAGCCGCTTTAGCGGCGAAAGCAGCGTGTGCCGGTAGTGATTTGTATTTGAGCCGCTTTAGCGGCGAAAGCAGCATGTGCCGGTAGTGGTTCCTACCCGACATCCAGCATCGCCACCGCGATGCAGGCGATGCCCTCGCTCCGGCCGATCCAGCCCATCCCCTCGTTCGTGGTCGCCTTGACGCTCACCGGGGCGCTGAGCGTGTCGCTCAGGAGGCGCTCCATCTCGGCGCGGTGCGGGCCGATGGCCGGCGCCTCGGCGATCACGCTGACGTCCACGTTGCTCACGTTCCCGTGAAGCTCGCCCAGGACAGTTCGCAGGAGATCGAGGGAGTCAGCGTCGCGCCAGCGCTCGTCCGACGACGGGAAATGAGTGCCGAGGTCACCAAGGCCCGCGGCGCCGAGGAGCGCATCGATCACGGCGTGCGTCACGACGTCCGCGTCGGAATAGCCCTCGAGGCCTCGGTCGTGCTCCACCAGGACGCCGCCCAGCACCAGCCTGCGCCCGGCGCCGAAGCGGTGGGCGTCATAGCCGATGCCGACTCGCATGCTCATAGGTGGAAGCCTTTCATCCGAGCGGCTCGAGGCGTCGCACGCGTCGCTCGAAGACGCAGATGCGATCGACCCCCCAGTCGCTCATCGCGGCGAGGGCCTGCTCGTAGCCGGCACCCACGTCCTCCGGCGCGTGCGCGTCCGAGGACAGCGCGAAGTCGGCGCCCGCCTCCACGCACATCTGTGCAAAGGCAGGCGCCGGATAGAGCTCGCCCACGGGCTTGCGCAGACCGGCTGTGGAGATCTCGACCGCCACCCCGCTCTCGGCGATCGCCTCGACCGCGGGCTCATAGAAGAAGCGCAGGTCGCGGTCGGGCAGCGGCCGCGCCCGGCCCCACATCTTCACGAGGTCGGGGTGGGCGAGGATGTCGTAGAGGCCGGAGCGGGCGGCCGCGGCAAGCTTCTCGAAGTAGCGGCGCCAGATCTCGTCGGGGGCGAGCCCGCTCTCCCAGATGTCGTACTCGTCATGGTCGACTTCGCGGTCGCCGACGAAATGCACCGACCCGACGACGTAGTCGAAGTCGCGCGCCTCGACCAGGTTTGCGATCCGGTCTTCCGCCCCCGCGACGTAATCCACTTCGAGGCCCAGGCGGAGAGGCGTGGTGCGCACGAAGTCGCAGTAGGCGTCGAGGTCGCCGACCGCATAGCGCTGCCACATCTCGTGACCCCAGACCTCCAGGGCGGCCCTGAAGCGGTAGACGTGCTCGGAGACGCCGAGCTCGGCGATCCCGGCAGCGCTGGCGGCCTCCAGGTAGCGGGCGACGTTCTCGTCGGTGAAATAGGCATCCTCGCTTGCGTCGAGGTCGTCCGGGCGCAGATGCAGGTGGTAGTCCGTGAGCACGGGGATCGCCACGGTACGCTAGCCGCGGATGATCCACCTCCGGATCGTGGTTCCGCACTACCAGTCCGAGCACACGCTCGATCTGCTCAGGCACACGTCGTCCGTCTGCAACCTGATCTTCCTCGAGCGTGCCGCCCAGAAGCCGGAGGGCGACGTGATCCTCTGCGACGTGACGCGCGAGGAGGTGAGCGTCCTGATCTCCGACCTGCGCGAGCTCGACATCGATACCGAGGGCTCGATCGCCATGGAGGTCATCGACTCACAGGTCTCGCGTGCGTCGATCGAGGCGCAGAAGGCCTCGGCCGGCATGCCCTCCGATGCCGTCGTCTGGGAGGAGGTGGAGTCGCGAACGTCGGAGAACATCGAGCTCTCGGCGAGCTTCCTCGCGTTCATGATCCTCGCGATGCTGATCGCGGCGGTCGGCATCTTCACGAACCAGCTCCTGCTGATCATCGGGGCCATGATCGTCGGCCCCGAGTTCGGACCGATCGCGGGGCTGTGCGTCGCAGCGGTCCAGCGCCGGCGGGACCTTGCGCGGCGCTCGCTCCGGGCCCTCGCCATCGGCTTCCCCGTCGGGATCATTGCGACGTTCGTGTTCACGCTGATCTTGAGGGCGGTCGGCGCTGTCGACGCCGGTTCGGACTCCACCCATCACAGCTTCACGGCCTTCATCGCCGACCCCAATGGCTGGAGCTTCCTGGTCGCCTACCTTGCCGGGACCGCCGGCGTCCTGTCCCTGACATCCGCCAAGTCAGGGGCGCTCGTCGGTGTGCTCATCTCGGTGACGACGATCCCGGCTGCGGCCAATATCGGCGTCGCCGCAGCACTCGGGGACTGGAGTACGTGTGGCGGCGCCGGCAGGCAGCTCCTCGTCAACATCTTCGCGATCCTCCTCGCGGGGATCGGAACGCTGTACGTCCAGCGGCGTCTCTATCTGACGCGACGGCGGGCCCATCTTCACGACGAGGCCCGGGAGGTGGCCGGCCTGCCCCTCGGACATAGCCGCCGGGCTGGCAGCGCCACCTACGAGAAGCCGGCGGCCCGTGGCTGACACCGTCCGTGACCTCCTGATCGTGCTCGGCGCCTTCGCCGCTGCCACGGCGATCGCGGCCGCGCTGGGCGCCCCGAACTTCGGCACCGCGCTCACGTTCGGCCAGCTCGCCTTCGCGGGCGCGCTGGTTTGGGTGCTATTACGCCGCTAGGCGCTTGCGGTCGGGGACCGATGGTCGAGAAAACGCGTCATTGACGCGTTAACACGACCATCGGTGCGGGAATCGCCCGCGAGCGCCGATCCCTTCCCTCTTAGTGCCCGTTTCGCTGCGGCCGGCGGCGCCAGCAGCGCCCAAGCTCCAGTTCAGCGCCGCGAACTCAGCAGCAGCTCTGCAAGGTCCAGGTCGACGGCCGTCGTCACCTTCAGGTTCTGGGCGCTCGTCGGGTGGATCAGGACCTTCCCCCCGGCCTTCTCCACGAGCATCGCGTCGTCGGTGGCGGCGGCCAGGCGCTGAGGCTCCGTATCGAGCGCTTCGAGCAGGGCCGTGGCCCGGAACACCTGCGGCGTCTGCGCAGCCCACAGGTGATCGCGACTCTCGGTCTTCGCGATCGTGGGCTCTCCTCGCGGGATGTCGCCCTTCGCGGACCGGGGCTCACGGGCCCGCTTGACGGTGTCGGTGAGGGGGGCGGCGGCGATCACCCCGGCAGCGTCGGGTCTTCCCACGAGCAAATCCACCAGCTCATCGATCAATTCGGCGGTCACGAGCGGGCGGGCGGCGTCGTGAACGACCACGATCTCCGCGTCCGGCGCGGCCGCAAGGCCATTCGCAACCGACTCTGAGCGGGTCGGACCTCCGTCGACCTGCCGCGCGCCGTCGGGCAGCCCCGTGTCGACGCCCTGAGGAAGCACGACGACGACGGAGCCGACGGACTCGGCCCGTGCGAACGCGTCCAGCGACCACTCCATCAAGGGCCTGCCGGCGAGTTCGACCAGGGCCTTCGGGCCGCCGGCTCCGAGTCTTTCCCCGGAGCCGGCGGCCGCTAGGACCGCTGTGACGAGAGCCGGCTCAGGCCGGTGCCTTTGCGCCGAAGCGCTCCTCCAGCAACTCGTCGATGTACGCCTCTGCGCCTTCCTCGTCCTTGTCGAGGGCGTACATGAACTCCGAGGCCAGGATCTTCTTGGCCCGGGTGTACATCTGCTTCTCGCCGGTGGAGAGGCCCTTCTCCCACTCGCGGATGGCGAGATTGCGAACCACCTCTGCGAGCTCGAAGACGTCGCCCGTCTTGATCTTCTCGCGGTTGTACTTGAAGCGGCGGTTCCAGTTCTTCGGCATGTCCGAGACTTCACCGCTCAGGACGTCGATCACCTTCTTGACCTGCTCCTCGTCGATGACTCGACGAAGGCCGGCCCGGTGGGCGTTCTCACACGGAACCATCACGGTCATGTCGTTGTGAAGGATCTTGATCGTCAAGTAATCCCTCTTCTCGTTCATGAGGTCCCTGGTTTCGCGCTTGAGCACGACGCCGGCCCCGTGGTGCGGGTAGACCACGTTGTCGCCCACCTCGAAGGTGCACTCAACGGGGCCGAGCTCCATCTCGGTGTCGGTTGCTTCCTCTACTGCTAGCTCTGGGATGTCTTCCTCCTTATGTGACGACGGCCGCTCGCGCAGCCGTGTGGGGGGTTACGGGTAGCGGTCGACGAGGTCGACCTCCTGCAGCCTCCGAAGGCCCTCGCGGATGTCCTTGGCGCGGGTCTCCCCCACGCCCTCGACCTCCGCGAGCTCGTCGTCTGAGGCTTCCAAGATTGCTTCGATGTCGCCGAATCGCTGCACCAGCCGCTGGGCCACGAGCCGCGGGAGGCGCGGGATCCGGGATAGCGCGCGGTAGCCGCGCGGACTGACCGGAAAGTCGACGGTGCTCGTCTTGCGGTCGTAGCCGAGGAGCTCGGCAAGGCGACCGAAGTCGAGGACCTCTTCATGCGGCAGCGCAGCGAGCTGTTCGAGCGTGAGCTCGACGTGCTCCTCGGTGCCGTCGGCATGGTGGTCGCGAACGAGCGCGACGCGATCGGCCATGACGCCGACGACCGACTCCTCGAGCTGCATCTCGATCAGCCGGCCCTCGGTGCCGAGCTCGATGATGTAGCGCTCGACCTCGGTCGCCATGCGGGTCACGAGCTCGGCCCGCTGGAGCACGGACAGCACGTCGTAGAGGACGGCGGCGCCGGAGAACTCGAGGCCCGTGAGGCGGGCCGAGACCTGGTCGAGGCGGGCGCGGTACTTCTCCAGCGTCGCCAGGCCCTGGTTGGCCTTGGAGAGCACCGTCGGGATGTCCTGAAGGATGTACTTGATGCCCTGGACGTAGAGCGAGACGACGTCCCGGCGAGCGGAGATCGCGATGACGAGCGCATCGGTCTGCTTCGAGACACGCTCGGCCGTGCGATGGCGCGTTCCCGTTTCCAGTGAGAGGATCGTCGGATCGGGCATCAGCTGGACGTTGGCCCACGAGATGTGGCGAGCATGCGAGTCGAGCACGATGGCGCCGTCCATCTTCGCCACTTGGTAGAGCAGTGCCGGCGTGTAGTCGATGTCGAGGCGAATCCCGCCCGAGAACAGGAACGAGATGTCGTCTGGCTCGCCGATGACGATCAGGCCACCCGTCTGAGCGTGAACGATGTTGTCGATGCCCTCCCGCAGCGGCGTGCCTGGGGAGACCATGTCGAGGGCTCGCAGGAGCCGAGGGTCCTGACGCGCCTCCAGCTCGTTCAGCTCGTCACCGGGGGACAGCGTCATCGAGATGATGGTGACAGAAAGGTCCTGCTCGCAGCCGTCAGGCCAATCCCGTGTGGAGAGGTCGGATTCGGCTTTGTCAAGCCGGGTGTTTGGCTACGCCGCAGCCCGCACCGGCTTGCGGCCCCGCAGTGCTTCGCGAATCGATGAGTAGGTCTGGAGACCCTCGATTCGCTCGCCCGCCGCGGGTCCGAGGACGGGCGCCAGACCGAATTTGATCGCTTCCGCGACGCGCCGCTCGGGGTGGGCCACGTGGCGCAGCTCGCCCGTGAGCCCGATCTCCCCGAAGCACGCGATGGGCTTGCCGTTCGCGCCGAGCATCGGCTCCCCCTTGTGCGCCGACGCGACCGCGAGCGCGATGGCGAGATCCGCTCCCGGCTCGTCGACGCGCACGCCTCCGGCCACGTTCACGAACACGTCGGCGGCCGCCAGAGAGGTGCGGGCGTGTCGCTGGAGGACCGCGAGGACCATCGCGAGGCGATTGCGGTCAATCCCGGTCGTCACTCGGCGGGGCGGCACGATCTCGGTCGGCGCGACGAGCGCCTGCACCTCGACCAGGAGCGGACGCGTTCCCTCCATCGCGCACAGCACGACGGAACCCGGGGCAGCGGTTGCCTCGCCGGCGAAGCGGGCGGAGGCGTCGGCCACCTCCACGAGCCCGCCCTGGCGCATCTCGAAGACGCCGACCTCGCTCGTCGCCCCGAAGCGGTTCTTGATCGCGCGCAGGGTCCGGAAGCTCCGCTCGCGCTCACCCTCAAAGAGCAGCACGGCGTCGACCAGGTGCTCGAGCACCCGTGGGCCGGCGACCGCGCCCTCCTTGGTGACGTGACCGACGAGCAGCACCGCGCATCCGATCCTCTTCGCCAGCTCCATCACCGCCCCGGCCGACTCACGCACCTGACCAACCGAGCCGGGGGCGCCCGTCATCCCCTCCGCGTGCAGGGTCTGCACCGAGTCGATCACGCAGACCTGCGGCTGTTCGGCCTCCAGGGTCGCGAGGACCGACTCGAGCGACGTCTCCGCGACGGCAGGCACCGAGAGCGCGGCCTCGCCGAGCCGCTCGGCCCGCATCTTCACCTGCGCGGCCGACTCCTCGCCGGAGACGTAGAGGGTCTTCGCTCCGGACGCGGTGAGGTTGCCGAGTGCCATGCCCGTGAGGGTTGACTTGCCGATCCCGGGGGCCCCACCGAGGAGCACGCACGAGCCGGGTACGAGCCCGCCCCCCAGGACCTGGTCGAACTCGGCGATGCCCGTCGGCAGGCGCGCGACCGCGGGCGCCTCGACCTCGCGCAGTGCCGTGGGG
>JBKPNZ010000076.1:0-4942 GCA_046732895.1 Actinomycetota bacterium | reverse complement strand
TCGCGGGCGGCGCCTCGACCGTCCGTCAGGCGCTCGCCGCCGGAGTGATCGACGAACTCACGCTCGACGTGGCCCCCGTCCTGTTGGGGTCCGGCGAGCGGCTGTTCGACGGAGTCGAGTCACTCGGGTTCGAGCCGGTCGAGGTGCTCCACTCTCCGCTCGCCACGCACATCCGCTACCGGCGGGCGGGGTGAGTGAGGAGATAGCCGCTTAGGACGAAAAGCGCCTATGCGCTTCGCATGGACAGGGTCATAGTCCGGTCAGCCGCCGGCTGATCAGCAACCGATGCCCTCCCGGCCCGATGACCTGGCGGCCCAACTACCCGGGGTGGGAGTGACCCCCAGTCCACACCGCTCTCCTGCCGGGCCGATTGAGTCGGATTAAGCAGACCCGAGCCGTTTGCGTTCAATAGGTAGCGGTCTGCGGCCCCGAACCCGCCCACTCCGGGCGATCGCTCCGTTGCGATCATCGTTCCATCGGGGAAGAAACGAAGACGATCCCCAAACGAACTCGGGCCCAGGGTTGCTGGTGAGCCGCTGTAGCCCGTCCCCGGTCGGGTAGATGAGCCATAGATTGTTCGGCGCGGTCGCAGCCGTGCACGTCGCGCCGGCGCTTGAGCGTGCGGCGCAGGCGCTCTCCCCTGTGTTGCCCCCAGAGCGGTTGTGGTGCGCCCGACGCGGTCCTCGCTACCGTCAACTGACGCAATCTGCCGAGCGGTCCGCCGGTGCTCACGCCCCGTACTCCTCCAACCGCTCGGCGAGGATGATCAGCGCCGCGGCCTCGATCAAAGCGAGATGCGAGAAGGCCTGCGGGAAGTTGCCCAAGTGCCTGCCGGTGTCGGTGTCGAACTCCTCTGCGAAGAGGCCGAGCGGAGAGCCAACGCTCAGCAGCTTCTCCATCAGGTCCCGCGCGCGCTGCTGCTCGCCGACGATCACCAGCGCCGATACCAGCCAGAATGAGCAGATCAGGAAGCTGCCCTCCTTGCCCGACAAGCCGTCATCCGTTTCATCGGTTCGGTAGCGCAGCACGAACCCGTCCTCGGTCAGATCGTCGGCGATCGCCAGCACGCTTCTGCGGAGGCACTCGTCGTCGTGCGGCAGGAAGCCGAAAATCGCCACCAGGAGGGTCGATGCGTCGAGCGCCTCGGTCTCGTAGTGCTGGCGCAGGACGCCGTCCTTGACGCCGTGCTCGAGGATGTCGGCCTTGATCTCATCGGCGGTCTCGCGCCAGCTCGCGGTCAGGTTCTGGTCCCCGCGGATCCCCGCGAGCTTCGAGGCCCGGTCCAGGGCGACCCAGCACATCAACTTCGACGAGACGTAATGACGGGGCTCGCCGCGGGCCTCCCAGATCCCCTGATCGGGCTGGCGCCAGACGTTGGTGGCGCACTTCGCCTGCGACTCGACGATCGGCCACAGACGGCCAGGCAGGCGCTGGCTGCGGCGCGTGTGCAGCAACAGCGAGTCGAGCGCCGCCCCGTAGACGTCGTTCTGGCGCTGGTCGAAGGCGCCGTTTCCGATCCGCACCGGGGAGGCGCCCGCGTAGCCGGAGAGCTCGTCGCGGGTCGACTCGGTCAGGTCCCGCCGGCCGTCGATCCCGTACATGATCTGCAGCCCCCCGTCCTCGTTCAGCTCGAGGTCGGCGATGAACTGCATGAACTCATTGGCCTCGTAGTCCAGGTCGAGGAAGTGGAGGGCCTGGAGGGTGAAGGTGGCGTCGCGGATCCAGGTGTAGCGGTAGTCCCAGTTTCGCTCGCCGCCAGGGGTCTCGGGCAGCGAGGAAGTAAGGGCCGCGACCGTCGCGCCGGTTGGCATGTACGTCAGTCCCTTGATCGCCAGCGCCGAGCGCTCGATCGGCTCCCGCCAGCGATGATCGATCGTCCTCGCCCGCGCCAGCCAGTCGCGCCAGAACTGCGACGTCGCGGCGATCCGTGCGTTTGCGTCGTCGAGGCCATCCGGCGAGTCAAGTCCCTCCGCCCACGAGAGCGAGCAGTAGATCTGGTCGCCCTGGTGCAGGGTGTGCCGTGCCCGTGCCGAGTTCCCTTCGATCCCGAGCTCCATGTCTGTCTTGAGCCTGATCGTCTGCTCGGCCCCGCCAGCGTCGGCTGCGTGGCGGTCCTCGCCCACCAACGACCACTCGGCCTGGGCGCGCCCGTAGTCGAAGACGGGCTCGCATACCAGATCCATGTCGACGCTCCCATCGAGGCAGAGAGCCGTGCGCACCATGACGTGGTCTGCGTCCTCATCGGCTGGCGGACGGGTGTGCGGCGTGACCGTGTCCTCGCCGCGCCGCGGTCCCACCGTCAAGGCGTCGCGCACGATCACCCAGCCGGTGGGCGTGTGCCAGGTCGTCGCCAGGATGTTGGTTCCCGGCTCGTAGATGCGAGCCGTCGGCACGTTGATCCCAAAGGGGCCGAAGCGGAAGGCGCCCGCCTGGCGGTCGAGAAGGCTGCCGAACACGCTGGGGGCGTCGAATCGCGGAATGCAGAGCCAGTCGATCGCCCCATCGCGAGCAACCAGGGCTCCCGTATGGCAGTTCGAGAGGAAGCCGTAGTCGGCGATCGGCGGGAACGGAGAGGGGGCCGCGGCGCTTTGAGGCATGGTCACCTTAGGCCGAACTCGAGGCCACCTGCCTCAGGTCGCGCATGCTCCAGCCGACGCCGGCCGTCCCGAAGCTGTTGAGCATGAAGCCGAGACCCACGAGGAGCGCCAGGGGTGGCGAATCCGATGTTCGGATCGGCGACGATCGCGATGCTGGCGAGGATCTCGACGTCATCTGTCCCGGCTCCCGCCGCGTTGTTCCGAGCTTCGATGGTCCTGACGGTCTGATCCAGTGCCTTTTGAAGGACGCCCTTGCCGACGGTCCCGAGCACGACGCCGAGGAGCCGTCCCTTGAGGTTCTTGCCGTGGCGCACAACGACCACGTCCACGTCGGTCTTCCCGTCGGGCTTGGCCGCCAGTGCGTAGGTCTGGACCGAGTCGTTTCCCCACACGTTCGAGTCGCTCGTCGTCATCACGATGCGGCTCGGATCGGACCAGTCATAGTGCAGCCGCTCCCAGTTTCCCTTGCCGCCCTCTGTGACGTCGGCGTGACCGGGACTTTTGTCGTGCACCTCGAGTTGATCGTCGGCGCTGTTCGGGAAGAGCTCAGAACGACCCGGCCCAAAGTCCGTGATCCCCGCAAGGACCTGCTCGGGCGTTGCGGTGGTGGTCTGGTGGAGGTGAATGGTGGGCATGCGTGCTCCTTTTTCGGGTGCGCGCCGTTGGCGCCGGGCGTCCGCAACAGGAAACGCCCGGCGCCTGGGGTTGCGGAGACGACGGGTTGCTCAGGACTTGGTGGCCGCGAGCTCGTCGGCGTCCATGCGTGCGAGGGAGGCATCGAGCACCGCGTATTCGGCCTCCCCGATCGCCGCGTAGGCGTAATCGATCGCGAACGCCGCGTCCTCCTCGGCGTTGTCGGCTCGCCTTTCCGCTCGGTCGACGTCGTGCTCGGCGCGGCGGGCGTCGATGTCGTCCTTCATCTTGGCGACATGCTGGCTCCAGGTCCGCTGTACGTCGTGCCACCAGGCCGAGATCTTGTCCTGGTGCGCGGCGGCCGTTTCGCGCAGGCTGTCGGCCTGTACCTGAGCGGCGGCGCGCGATTGCTCAACGTCCTGCTCGAGGTCGGCCTTCGCCTTCGCTTGCGCGGCCGCCGCGTGATCTTCGGCGTCCTTCGCCCGCGTCGCGAGCTTCGTCAGCTCGTCTGAGAGAGCCATCCGAACCTCCTTGTTTGATGGGGGCGCCACGAAGTGGCGCGCGGCTTGACTGCAAGAGTAGCCCTCCCATGTTCGGGCCGTCCTTCTGGCCCGGGAGACTCCCGGGCCAACTCCATGAACCATGCAGCGCGCACGCGTCGCACGCCGACCGAGTAGGGGCCGCCATTGGACGATCAGGGTCTTCTGGGTCGCGACGGGCCGCCAGAAGCGGAACGAATTTAGTCCCGGGGGTCAATCGGACCGCGGCGGCAATCAGGATCGCAGCGTCCTAGGTGGCAAGGAGCAAATTTGGGCGCCGCGTAACGTGCCGCTTTGCATGGGAAGCGCAACCTCCTGCGAGAGCGCCGGGTCCCCTCCGCAGGTCGTCGAGTAGGGTCGCGCAGTGGGCGTGCCGGACGGGCGCGGTCACCAATTCACAGGAGGGGGTCTGATGTTCAGATCAACGAAGGCACGGCGGAGCATGGTTGCGGTTTGGCTAGTCGTCGCGGTCGCCCTGGTGGGAACGGGAACGGCCATCGGGCTCAACGGCAAGGAACCCTCGGCGCCGGGCAAGGCGACTCAGGGGACGGCTGGCAGGAAGTACGTGACGAAAACCGCACCCGCCGAGGACGGCTCGCTGTACATCGCCAAGTGCCCGAAGGGCACGCACGTCGTCGGCGGCGGCGCCGGCGCCGACAACGGGGGCGCCGACGTCAACGAGTCGCGGCCGTGGGACAGCAACGACAAGGGCGACGTTCCCGATGATGGCTGGGCCACCTACTTCAATGACACGAGCAGCGCCGCCGACGTGAGGGTCTACGCGATTTGCGAATAACCGAGAGGCTAGGGGCGGGCGCACTCAGCACCCGCCCCAGCCGCAGTCGTCACCGCCAGTGGCGCTTCGGACGAGGAGCGGGCTATCCGCTTCGCATGGAGAGCGATACGAATCCTGCTGCTTCTCCTTCTCGCGCACAGCAGCAGCGCAAGGGGCGACGGGTCTCGCTTTCGGTCCTCGTCCGAAGCTGAAGCGACGTCACGCTCGCCCGGTAGGCGCGAGCGGCCCTTGTCATCGCGGGCTCTATCCACTCATCGGCTCATCCTGCCCGCCGGTAGCGGATGTGTGTGGCTAGCGGCGAATGCAAGACCTCAACGGGCTCAAACCCGAACGACTCGACGCCGTCGAAGATCCGCTCGCCGGAGCCGAGCAGGACC
>JBKPNZ010000075.1:0-54634 GCA_046732895.1 Actinomycetota bacterium | reverse complement strand
CCGCAGCGTCGCGGGCCGCGCGGCCGACGCGGCCGGCGGTCTGCGTTGCCTGGCGGCGAGCGCGTGACGTTCGCGCCTCCAGATCTCGGCGCGCGACGCTCGTCCTGGAGTCCACCTCCCTGCGGGCCTGCTCGAGCAGCTTCTCGAGGTCGCGCAGAAGTGCGTCGGTCTGCTTGCGCCCGCGGCTGACGAGCTTCGAAACGAGTTCATTCGCATCGGTCCGGGTCATGCGGCCACGTTTGACGGCGTCGTCAAGAACCTCCTGGATGCGCTCGCGTGGGATCGTGACGCTGCGCTCCAGCGCATCGCGGAACTGCTGCACGGACTTATCGGAGCGACCGGCCGCCGACCGCGACGCCGTGCTGCGCCGCTTCGAGGTCGACGCCTTCTTCTTCCCGCCTGCGCGCTTGCGGGTGGCGCTCGACTTCGCTCCCGTTGCCCTGGATGCCATCTGACTCCTCCTCGATCGATGCTCCGCCCGCCGTGTCGCGGACTATGTCATTCCCTGACCGTCCACTGGTGCAAACCTCGCCCGAAATCAACCCACACGGCTAGCTGACGCGGAAGGCGCCCTCGACCGGCGGGTGATCTGAGGGGCGCAGCCGCAGGCCCTCGTAGGGAAGCTCGCGGCCTTCGGGCTCGCGGGGTTGGGGCCGCTCGGTCACCTCCATGCCGTGGGCGAGCAGGTGGTCGATTGCCTCGGGTCCGGTCGGGGCGCTGAACCCGCTCTGCTCGAGCTCGGTGAAGATCTGGGACTCGCGGAGCCGGAGGTTGAAGTCGCCGCCGAGCAGGAGGGGTCCGCCGCCGGCCCACTCGAGCGCGGTCGCCGCTGCGCGGCGGATCTCGTCCGCGCCGAGGCGGGCGGCGGTGCTCGCGTGAAGGTTCGCGATGCAGGTGCCGTCCTCCAGGCGGGTGAACGCCATCGTCCGACGCTCGGGGAGGAATGGCCGCAGGAGGTAGGTGCGTCGCTCCGCGATGGCGCGACCCCGCACGAGGGTGAGGTTCGAGCCGCCTTCCCAGGAGGCGATCAGGTCGGGGTTGAAGGTTGCGAGCGCGGAGGTGACGGGGAGTAACCAGTTGCGGGAGGTGAGTACGCGATGACCCTGGGCATCGCAGGCGCGCGCGAGTCGCTCGCTCCAGCGAGGCGGCGCCTCCTGAAGAAGGGCGACGTCCCAGTCGGCGCCGCCCAGGATCTCGGCGAAGGAGGCGAAGATGTCGCGGTTGACCTGCACGTGCGTGGCGTCGCGCTCCGTGATCCGGAGCAGGCGCGAGCGGAGGGTGAAGAGCGCGCGGTCGGGCGGGAAGTCGCGGCCGTGGAAGAGATTCCACGTGATGGCGCGGAGGGGCACGGTGGGAAGTATCCGCGGGTGCGGCGGCCTTGTGGCCAACGGCGTACCATCCCGCGCTTCCCATGGGCCGCAACTTCGTCACCGGCGAGGAGCTGAGGGCGCCGGAGCTGGCGTCGTTGCTCGACCGAGCGCTGGAGCTGAAGGCGGGTCGGTCGAGCGGGGAGGCACGCGACGCGCTCACCGGGCGGACCGTGGCCCTGTTCTTCGAGAAGCCATCCACCCGCACCCGGATCAGCTTTCAGGTCGGGGTTGCTGAGCTCGGGGCGCACCCCCTCCCTCTGCGGGCCGACGAGCTTCAGCTCGGGCGGGGGGAGTCGATCGGCGATACGGCTCGAGTGCTCTCGCGCTACGTGCACGGCGTCGTGATCCGCTCCGGCTCCGACGCGACGGTCGAGGAGCTTGCCGAGCACAGCGACGTGCCGGTGATCAACGGCCTCACCCCACGCCATCATCCCTGCCAGGCCCTTGCTGATCTGCTGACACTGTGCGAGCGCTTCGGATCGCTCGACGGGCTGAAGGTCGCGTACGTGGGGGACGGCAACAACGTTGCGCGCTCGCTTGCGATTCTGGGGCGCGCTGCCGGCGTTGAGGTGAGGGTGGCGGCTCCCGACGGCTACGGGTTGGAGCCGGGTGTGGCGGCGCTCGACACCACGGATCCGCGCGAGGCCGTGGCCGGCGCCGATGCCGTGTACACGGACGTGTGGGTGAGCATGGGCGATGAGGAGGAGGCCGCGCGGCGCCGGCGCGACCTGGAGCCGTACCGGCTCGACGCCGCGCTGCTGGATGCGGCCGGTGAGCGAGCGATTGCCCTGCACTGCCTGCCGGCTCATCCCGGCGAGGAGATCTCAGAGGACGTCCTCTACGGCGAGCGCTCCGCCGTCTGGGATCAGGCCGAGAACCGCCTGCACGCGCAGAAGGCGCTGCTCGAGCTTCTCATCGGCTAGCGCACGTCTCGACCGCACGGCGAACGCCGGGCCGCGGATTCCGACCGCTGGGACCGTGACTGCGGGAGGTTCGCGCGGCATCCTGTGGAAATGCGCCGGTTGTCAGCGCTCGACGCCTCATTCCTCCAGGTGGAGACGCCGAGCGCGCACATGCACGTCCGTCAGCGGGTCGTCACTCCGCCCGTTGGCGAGGCAGCGTGGCAGGACGAGGTCGGCTTCGACCTTGCTCGACACGTGCAGGCGACCGGCGAAATGGCGGCACAGGGCGAGTCGGCGGAGCTGGCGGGGGAGTCTCTCTCTCGCCGGCATCCGCGCTCGTCCAATTCGCGCTGACGGCGCGGGGCGTTTGCCTCCTAGACTCCGAGCGGCGGCCCCGTGGTGTAACGGTTAGCACATCAGGTTTTCAACCTGGAAGCAGGGGTTCAACTCCCCTCGGGGCTATCCAACTTGCAACCCGAAATCCACATCGGCGGGCTGACCTTCCAGACCTTCGGGCTGATGTTCGCCCTCGCGCTGCTCTCCGCGGGCGTGATCTTGTGGAAGCGGCTGGGCGAGCTCGACAAGCCGCAGGACTGGGCCTACGAGATGATGTTCTGCGCCGGCCTCGGCGGCATCGTCGGCTCCCGCCTCGACTTCATCCTCGAGAACTACTCCGACGTCAAGGACGACCTCCTCGGCAACATCTTCTCGGGCTCGGGCCTCGTCTGGTACGGCGGCGCAATCGGAGGCGCGATCGCGGTCCTCCTCTGGGCGTGGTACCGGGACATGCTCAGCCTCGTTCTCCTCGACATCTGCGCGCCCGCCCTTGCCCTCGGTTACGCCGTCGGGCGTATCGGCTGCCAGCTGTCGGGGGACGGCGACTATGGGATCCCCTGGGACGGGCCGTGGGCCATGGCCTATCCGCACGGGACCGTCCCGACCGATGCGACGGTCCACCCGACCCCCATCTACGAGACCCTCGCGATGGGGCTCGTCGCGTACACCCTCTGGCGCCTGCGCGACCGCTTCCGGCCGGGCGTCCTCTTCGCGCTCTACCTCACCCTGGCCGGCACCGAGCGCTTCCTCGTCGAGTTCATCCGCCGCAACGACGAGGTCGCCCTCGGCCTCACCCAGGCGCAGCTCTTCAGCGTCGCGATGATCATCGCCGGCGTGACGTGGATCGTCGTCGTGTCGCGCCGGGACGGCCTCGTTGCCCCAAGGGTGAGCTCGGGAGTTGCCGAACGCCGCGCGCCCGGTTAGGCTCGCCCGCTCAACAGCCTCGGACCCTAGCCGCCTGCGGCTCTACGACGAGGCGCCTTTCGAAGGAGAAGGTCCTCGGCCTCAACCCCTAGGCGGAGCGCAGCATCCCGCCGTCAAGCGGGATCACAGTGCCGGTGAGGAATCCGGCGCGCTCCGAGGCGATGAACGCCACCAGGTCGCCGAACTCGCCGGGCTGACCGAGCCTGCCCGCCGGCACCCCCTCGACGGCCCCCTTCTCCATCTCCTCCCATGAGCCCCAGTTGGCGGCGAGGCGATCCGTCGCGAACCGCCCAGTCGCAACGGTGTTCACGGTCACCCCGTCGGCGGCAACCTCGTTCGCCAGCGTCTTGAAGAGCCCCACTGTCGCCATTCGGTGGATGTTGGAGAGCGCCAGGTGCGGAATCGGCTCCCGCACCGAGCTCGAGGCCACGTTCACGATCCGTCCCCAGCCGCGCTCGCGCATCCCCGGCAGCACCCCCTCGATCAGCACGCGCGGCGCGAGCACCAGCGAGCGGTAGGCCGCCTCCCACTCCTCGTTCGGGTGGTCGAGCGTTGCCCCCAGCGGCGGCCCGCCCGTGTTGGTGATGAGGATCTCCACCGGACCCAGCCGCTCCGCGACCTGCGCGGGCAGCTTCTCAAGCGTGTCGAGGTCGTCCGTATCGCCCTCGAACGCGGCCACCTCACCGTCGATCTCACCGGCGGCCCGTTCGACCCGCTCGAGGGAGCGGCTGGCGATGGCGACCCGCGCACCCTCCCGGGCGAGGGCCTGCGCGATCCCCCGGCCGATCCCCTTGCTGGCGCCCATCACCAGCGCCACGCGCCCCTCGATCCCAAGCTCCATCGCCCGGCAACGTATCCGGTCGGATACGGTCACGCACATGAGCGACGAGGACATCTACGACCGCCTGATCAAGGCCGCCTCCGCCATCGACGGCCTTCACCCGGGCTCCCGCGTCCTCCACGCGAAGGGCACCTGGTGCGAGGGCACGTTCACCGCCTCGCCCGATGCCGCCCGCCTGTCGCGTGCCGCCATCTTCAGCGGCGACACCGTGACCGCGCTCATCCGCCTCTCGAATTCCCCTGGCAAGCCCACCTCCCACGATGCGTCGCGGGCCGGCCGCGGCATGGCCGTGAAGCTGCGCCCCAATGGCCCTGGAGGCGAGGGCGAGACGGACATCCTCGCGGTCACGACCACCGTGTTCGTCGCGCGCAACACCGAGGACTTCCTCGAGCTGCTGGAAGCCCGTAGGCCCGACCCCGATACGGGTCAACCGGACATGGAGCGACTAGGCGCCTACCTCGGGGCCCACCCAGAGGCCCAGACCTCGATCCAGGAGACCCTCGGCAGCGAGCCCCCCGCCAGCTTCGCGACGATCCCGTACTACTCGCCTCACACCTTCAAGCTCCTCGACCAGGCCGGCAACGGAACCTGGGTCCGCTACCGCTGGCGTCCCGAAGCTGAGGAGAGGCGCCTCCCGGACGACGACGCGCGGGAGCTGGGCCGCGACTACTTGAGGGAGGAGCTCTCCGCCCGCCTTCAGGATGGTCCGGCCCGTTTCGAGCTCCTCCTGCAGGTGGGCACCGACGACGATCCGCTCGACGATCCCACCGCAGCCTGGCCCGCCGAGCGGGAGCTCGTCCCTGGCGGGACCCTCGAGGTCACCACGGTCGTCGATGACCCCGAGCATGGCGGGCACATCGAGGTCTTCGACCCGACCCGCGTCGGTGACGGGATCGAGCTGTCGGACGATCCGATCCTGCGCGCGCGCCGTGGCGCGTATTCCGTCTCGGCCTACCACCGCCTCGGGACTGCTTAGGTCCGGCGCTGGGGGTACTCCACGGAATACCCTGCGGGCGCCTGCGGCGCCCTTACATGCTGCTTTCGGAGCTAAAGCTCCTCACTGGAATTACTTCATCCCCCAGAACATCATCGAGTTCGGGTCGTCCGGGTCGACGCGGACGGTGATCTCGGCGCCCTCGTTCACCTGATCCATCACGCTCGCCACCATGAACTGGGTGAAGGTGGCGGTGTAGGCGGCGCCCGCGGCGGGCTTGACCTCGACCGTGAACTCGACCTCCTTGCCGCCGCCGACATCGGTGTTGCCGGTCTCGCGCAGGGACATGATGGTCGCCGGCGTGTCGACGCCCGACTGGTTGAGCTTGACCGCGCGATCGCGCATCTCCGCCTGTGGACCCACTCCCTGCGTCGCCTGCTGGGCCATCTGCCCGGCCTGGTTCGCGACGTCCTTGAACTTGTCCATGAAGCCCATCTCGGCCTCCCCTCCGCTGGGGCCCGGTCAAGCCGGGATTCGGCGGCGACTCTATCGCCCAATCGCGGCGCAGATGCATCCCGGGCGGGCGTCCGCGAACCCACGGACGCCGGACGCTTTGTGATGGGCGGTGCCGGGCTCGAACCGACGACCTACGCGGTGTAAACGCGTCGCTCTCCCAACTGAGCTAACCGCCCGCGGGAATTGTGGCAGCGGACGCCAAGTCCGGCCGACGCCGACCCTAGGCTCGCGGCGTGCGGGTGATGTTCGTCATCTACCTGAGCGGCATCTTCCTCGGGCTCGCTTACTGCATCGTCATCGGGCTGACCCACCACTGACCCGTGCGGAAGTTCCTCCGTGAGAACTCGCTGACGATCTTCTTCGGCGTGCTCTTCCTGGGAGCCCTGGTCGGGCAGGCGATCGCGGGACATGCCGCCTACAACAACGATCAGCTCGCGCACGGGGAGCAGGCGATCTCTCTCGGGCGCTACGTCACGTCGTCGGCCTTCGCCAACGCGGTCATGGAGAACTGGCAGTCGGAGTACCTGCAGTTCACGCTGATGATGGTCGCGACGATCTGGCTGCTCCAGCGCGGCTCGCCGGAGTCGAAGTCGCTCGACGAGCCCGGACTCGAAACCAAGCGGGACCAGAGGATCGGCAGCTACGCGCTGCGCGGATCGCCTGAGTGGGCGCAAAGCGACGACTGGCGCACCGCGATCTACTCGAACTCGCTGCTGATCCTCATGGGAGTGATCTTCCTCGGCGCGTGGTTTGCGCAGTCGGTGACGGGTTGGACGGACTTCAACGACTTCCAGCGAACACATCACGAGGCGACCGTCGGCTACTGGAGCTACCTCGGAGAGGCCGAGTTCTGGGAGGCCACGCTCCAGAACTGGCAGTCGGAGTTCCTCGCCGTCGGCTCGTTCGCTGTCTTCGCAATCTTCCTGCGTCAGCGCGGCTCGCCGGAGTCGAAGCCCGTCGGCGCGCCCCACGACGCAACCGGCGTCGAGGGCTAGCCGACTCAAGCCAGATATAACGGGGGCGTGAGCGGGAGAGGTTCGGGTTCGGCCACGATCGAGCTCACGGGCAGCGGTCTGCAAGAGGCGGAGGTCGTCGCCGTGGCTCGGGACGGCGCGCTCGTCGAGCTTGCGCCGGCCGCGCTCGACGCGATGGCGCGCAGCGCCGCGATCATCGCCCAGCTCGCGGATTCCGACGAGCCCGTCTACGGAGTCTCGACCGGCTTCGGATCGCTGGCCACGACGCCGATCCCAGCGGACCGGCGCGAGGACCTCCAGCGCGCGCTGATCCGCTCGCATGCGGCCGGCATGGGCCCGCCGATCGAGACCGAGGTCGTCCGCGCCACGATGCTGCTCCGGGCGCGGACTCTCGCCCTCGGCTTCTCCGGCACCCGGCCGGAGGTCGCCGAGACCCTCGTGGCGATGCTCAACGCCGGGATCACCCCGCTGGTCCCGGAGCACGGCTCGCTCGGCGCGAGTGGCGACCTGGCGCCCCTGGCGCATTGCGGGCTCGCAGCCATCGGCGAAGGCGAGGTGATCGACTCGGCCGGTGACCGGCGCGATGCCGCCGCCGCACTGAGCGCCGCCGGGATCGAGCCCCTCGTCCTGACCGCGAAGGAAGGGCTCGCGCTCATCAACGGCACCGACGGGATCCTCGGGATGCTGGTCCTCGCCCTTCACGACCTGCGTCTGCTGCTGGGTACGGCCGACGTCGCGGCGGCCATGTCCGTCGAGGCGCTCCTGGGCACCGACCGCGCCTTCGCCGAGGACCTCATCGCGCTCCGCCCCCAGCCCGGGCAGGCCGCCAGCGCCGCGAACATGCGCCGCCTGCTCGACGGGTCGGCGATCGTCGCCTCCCATCGCGAGGACGACCCCCGCGTCCAGGACGCGTACTCGCTGCGCTGCGCCCCTCAGGTGCTCGGGGCCGCTCGCGATGCCCTCGCCCACGCCGAACGGGTGGCCAGCGCCGAGCTCGAGGCCGCGATCGACAACCCCATGATCCTTCCCGACGGCCGCGTGGAGTCGTGCGGGAATTTCCACGGCGCGCCGCTCGGTCTGGCCTGCGATCTGCTCGCTATCGCAGCCGCCGAGGCGGGCGCGATCGCCGAGCGGCGCACGGACCGGCTGCTCGACGCCAAGCGCTCGGAGGGGCTGCCGCCGTTCCTCGCCGAGGACCCGGGGGTGAACTCCGGCCTGATGATCGGCCACTACACCCAGGCCGCGATGGTGGCCGAGAACCGCCGCCTCGCGGCCCCCGCGAGCATCGACTCACTCCCGACGAGCGCGATGCAGGAGGACCACGTCTCGATGGCATGGGGCGCGGCGCGCAAGCTCCGGGCGGTGGTTGCGAACCTCGCGCGCATCCTGGCCGTCGAGCTTGCCTGCGCCGCTCGCGGACTCGATCTGCGCGCTCCACTGGAGCCGGCCGCGGGCACCGCAGCTGCTCTCGCCGCGCTGCGCGAGCGAGTGCCAGGAGTGGGGGCCGACCGGTTCCTGCGCCCGGAGCTCGCCGACGCGGAGGAGCTCGTGCTCTCGGGCTCAGTGCTCGCCGCGGTCGAGTCGAGCATCGGAGAGCTCCAGTGAGCGGCCCGCGCCCGGTGCGCGCCCCCCGAGGCCCCGAGCTCACCTGCCGTGCCTGGCAGCAGGAGGCAGCCATGCGGATGCTCATGAACAACCTCGACCCCGAGGTGGCTGAGCGCCCCGACGAGCTGGTCGTCTACGGCGGAACCGGTCGGGCCGCGCGCTCCTGGGACGCCTTCGATGCAATCGTCCGCACCCTGCAGACCCTTGCCGACGACGAGACGCTCTTGGTCCAGTCCGGCAAGCCGGTGGGTGTCTTCCGCACCAGTGAGTGGTCCCCGCGCGTGCTGATCGCGAACTCCCACCTCGTCCCCGACTGGGCGACCTGGGATGAGTTCCGGCGCCTCGAGGCGCTCGGGCTGACGATGTACGGCCAGATGACCGCCGGCTCCTGGATCTACATCGGCACCCAGGGCATCGTCCAGGGAACGTACGAGTGCTTCGCCGAGATCGCGCGCCGGCGCTTCGGCGGCTCCCTCGCCGGGACCGTCACCCTCACAGCGGGGCTCGGCGGGATGGGCGGGGCTCAGCCGCTCGCGGTGACCATGAACGAGGGAGTCGCGTTGTGCGTCGAGGTCGACCCCGAGCGCATCCGCCGCCGCCTCGAGACCCGCTACCTGGACGAGGAGGCGGACGACCTCGACGACGCGATCGCCCGCTGCGAGCAGGCCCGACGCGATCGCCGCGCCCTCAGCGTCGGCTTGTGCGCGAACGCCGCCGACGTCGTCCCCGCCCTGCGCGAGCGCGGCTTCGAGGCCGACATCGTCACGGACCAGACCGCAGCCCACGACCCGCTCGTCGGCTACGTGCCGAACGGACTCACGCTCGCGGAGGCGGACGACCTGCGCGAATCCGACCCCGAGGAGTACGTGAAGCGCGCCCGCCGCGCGATCGCTGCCCACTGCTACGCGATGGTCGCCTACGAGGACGCCGGCGCCGAGGTCTTCGACTACGGCAACAGCCTGCGTGCCGAGGCCGAGCTCGGCGGGTTCGAGCGCGCCTTCGACTACCCGGGCTTCGTCCCCGCCTACATCCGCCCACTCTTCTGCGAGGGCAAGGGACCCTTCCGCTGGGTGGCGCTGTCGGGAGATCCGGCCGACATCGCGGCGACCGACCGCGCGGTGCTCGACGAGTTCCCGGAGGACGAGGCCCTGGGGCGCTGGATTCGCCTGGCGGGGGAGCGCATCGCCTTCCAGGGGCTGCCCGCGCGAATCTGCTGGCTGGGCTACGGCGAGCGCCACCGCCTGGGCCTTCGCTTCAACCGGATGGTGGCGTCCGGAGAGCTGAGCGCCCCCATCGTGATCGGGCGCGATCACCTCGACTCGGGCTCGGTCGCATCACCCTACCGCGAGACCGAGGGGATGGAGGACGGCTCCGATGCGATCGCCGACTGGCCCCTCCTGAACGCGCTCGTGAACACCGCAGCGGGGGCATCCTGGGTGAGCATCCACCACGGCGGCGGCGTTGGAATCGGCCGCTCGATCCACGCCGGAATGGTGTGTGTAGCGGATGGCACCGACCTCGCCACGCAGCGGCTCGAACGCGTGCTCACGGCCGACCCGGGCACCGGCGTCATGCGCCACGTCGATGCCGGATACGAGAGTGCCGCCGCGATTGCGGAGGAGCGCGGGGTGCGCATTCCGATGCGCGAGGGCTGATGGCCGTCCGCGAGATCGTGACCATCGGCCACCCCGTCCTGCGCGAGCGAGCGCGCGAGATCAGCCTGGAGGAGCTCCGCGCACCTGAGATCCAGACACTCATCGACGACCTGATCGAGACGAAGCGGGCGGCTCACGGCGCCGGCATCGCAGCCAACCAGGTCGGCGAGCCCGTGCGTGTCGCGATTGCCGAGGTGGAATCCGGCAACCCGCGCTATCCCTACAAGCCGCCGATCCCGCTCACCGTGATCGTCAACCCGACGATCGAGCCACTGACGGATGAGCTGGTCGAGATCAACGAGGGCTGCCTGTCGGTGCCGGATCTGCGCGGCGACCTCGTCCGCCACGTGGAGGTCCGCGTTCGCTACCTCGACCGAGAGGGAGAAGAGCACGACGAGGTCAAGCGGGGCCTCACCGCGGGCACCTTCCAGCACGAGGTCGACCACCTCGACGGCACGCTCTTCGTCGATCGCGCAGATCCGCGCTCGCTCACGACCTGGGAGCAGTTCGACCGCTTCCACCGCGAAGAGTTCGTCGAGCGGATCACCGAGTTCGCCGAACGGATCGGCTCGTGAGCGCCTGTTGGTGTGAGCTCGCCTGGCTCGGCGGTGAGCAGGCGGAGCCCGGTGTTCTGATCGAGATCGACGGCGAGCGAATCGCAGCGGTGACGCCCGGAACCGGCTCGCCTCCCGCCGGCGCCGAACGCCTCGACGGCCTGACGCTCCCCGGCTTCGCCAACGCCCATTCGCACGCGTTCCACCGGGCGTTGCGCGGACACACCCAGGCCGAGCGCGGTTCGTTTTGGACCTGGCGCGAGCAGATGTACGCGGTGGCCGCCCGGCTCGACCCCGATTCCTACTTGGCGCTCGCTCGAGCGACATACGGCGAGATGGCGATGGCCGGGATGACCTCGGTTGGCGAGTTCCACTACCTCCATCACGCCCCCGGCGGTCAGCCCTACGACGAGCCGAACGAGATGGGGCTCGTGCTGATCGAGGCCGCGCGACAGGCGGGCATCCGAATCACCCTGCTGGACGCGTGCTACCTGCGCGGTGGATTCGACGCCGAGCTCGACGAAGTCCAACGGCGCTTTGCCGACGCTGACGCCGAGGCCTGGGCCGGGCGGACGGCCGCGCTCGAGCCGGGCGAGGAGACACGCGTGGGGGCGGCGATCCACAGCGTGCGGGCCGTCGATCCCGAGTCGGCGGCGACGGTTGCCGAGTGGGCGAACGAGCGGCGACTTCCGCTGCACGCCCACGTCTCGGAGCAGGAAACGGAGAGCTCCGACTGCATCGACGCGATCGGGCGCAGTCCTGCGGGAGTGCTCGAGCGTGCGGGTGCGCTCTCGGAGCGCTTCACGGCTGTGCACTTCACCCACCCCGAGGACGGCGACGTCCGCAGGCTGGGGAGGGCAGGCGCCACGTGCTGCCTGTGCCCGACCACCGAGCGCGACCTCGCCGACGGCATCGGCGAGGCGGACCGGATGCGGAGCGCGGGAATCACCGTCGCGCTCGGCTCTGACTCCCACGCGGTGATCGACCACTTCGAGGAGGCCCGCGCCGTCGAGCTCGACGAGCGCCTCGACCGCGAGGAGCGGGGCCTCCACACCGCGCCGGAGCTCCTGCGTGCGGCGACGGCGAACGGACACGCGTGCATCGGCTGGCAGGACGCGGGAACGATCGAGGCGGGGGCGCTCGCCGATCTCGTGACGGTCGCCCTCGACTCGGTGCGAATGGCCGGCGTCACCCAGGCGAGCGCCGTCGACTCCGCCGTGTTCGCCGCAACTGCAGCGGACGTGCGCAACGTGATCGTCGGCGGCAGGCCGGTAGTCCGCGACGGCGCCCATCTCGAGATCGACGTGGCGGCCGAACTGAGAGACTCGATCGCGAGGCTTCACGGATGACCGCCCTCGTGATCGATCGCATCGGGATGCTCGTCACCAACGACCCCGAGCTCGGAGAGGGACCGCTCGGAATCGTTCGCGACGCCGCCCTCGTCATCGAGGAGGAACTGGTGAAATCGGTGGACAAGGCCGGCGCCACCGGCGACGAGCGCATCGACGCCGATGGGCGCTGCGTCATCCCCGGGTTCGTCGACAGTCACACCCACCTCGTCTTCGCGGGTGACCGCGCCGAGGAGTTCGCAGCTCGGATGGCGGGCCAGCCGTACGCGGCGGGCGGCATCCGGTTGACCACCGAGGCGACGCGGGCGGCGAGCGATGAGGAGCTGACGGCCCTCGCCTGGACGCGCCGCCAGGAGGCGCTGCGGGCGGGCATCACCCACATCGAGATCAAGTCCGGCTACGGCCTCGAGACGGACGCCGAGCGGCGTACGTGCGAGGTCGCCGCGCAGCTCACAGACGACGTCACCTTCCTCGGCGCCCACATCGTGCCGGCCGAGTACGAAGGCCGCGCCGACGACTACGTCGACCTCGTGTGCGGCGAGATGCTCGCGGCCTGCGCGCCGCTCTGCAAGTGGGCAGATGTCTTCTGCGAGCGCGGCGCGTTCGACGTCGATCAGTCGCGTGCCGTCCTCGAGGCCGGCCGGAGCGCCGGGCTCGGGCTGCGGGTTCACGGCAATCAACTGGGGCCCGGACCCGGGGCCCGACTCGCCGTGGAGATGGACGCGGCGTCGGTCGACCACTGCACCTATCTGGAGGCGGCGGACATCGAGGCGCTCGCCGCCAGCGACACGGTCGCCACGTTCCTGCCCGCGACCGACTTCTCGACCCGGCATCCGTACCCGGATGCGCGCCCTGTGATCGAGGCCGGGGCGAGCGTCGCGATCGCCACCAACTGCAACCCCGGCTCCAGCTACACGACGTCCATGGCCTTCTGCATCGCCCTGGCGGTCAGGGAGATGGGAATGACGGCAGAGGAGGCCCTTCGGGCTGCGACCGTGGGCGGAGCCCGGGCGCTTCGCCGCGAGGACGTGGGCGCACTTCGTCCCGGGGCCAGGGCCGACGCGCTCGTGCTTCAAGCCCCCTCGTACGCGCACCTCGTCTATCGCCCCGGCGTGCCGTTGGTCGCCGCGACGATCGTGTCGGGCCGGCGCGTCTAGGGCGCTACTGCCTGGCCGCCGGCTCAGCTCGAGCCGACGGCCACGGGGCGAGCCGGCTCCGGCGCCTGCTCGCGTCGGCTGGCCCACCGCGGCTTCGCGAACAGGAGCTGCAGGTCGCGGATACGCCGCTCCATGAATCCCGCCTCCGACGTCGAGAGGTAGAACCGCCACAGCCGGCGGAAGCGCTCGTCGTAGCCCAGCGGCCGCAGCTTCTCCCAGCCGGCCTCGAAGCGCTCGCGCCAGCTCCGCAGGGTGCGGGCGTAGTGCGCGCTGATGTCAGCGCTCCAGGCAGTTCGCATGTCCGTCTCGTGAGCGATCAGGTCGTTGATCACTCCGGGGGAGGGGAGGCAGCCGCCGGGGAAGACATGCTTGTTGGAGAAGCTTCGCGACGCCTTCTCGAGCTCGTAGACGTCATCGCCCATGACGATGGCCTGGAGGAACATGAGGCCGTCGTCGCGCAGCAGGCTCGAGCACTTGGCGAAGAACTCCGCGAAGTACTGCCAGCCCACCGCCTCGATCATCTCGATCGAGACGAGCTTGTCGAAGCGGCCGTCGAGGTCGCGGTAGTCGCGATCGAGGACCGTGACCAGGTCCTCGAGTCCGCGTTCGGCGACCAGCGCGACGGCGTGCTCGTACTGCTCGCGCGAGATCGTCGTGGTCGTCACGCGGCATCCGTACTCGGCTGCGGCGTGAACCGCGAGCCCGCCCCAGCCAGTGCCGATCTCGACGAGGTGATCGTCGGGGCTCAGCTCGAGTCGCTGGCAGATCCGCTCGAGCTTGGCGAGCTGCGCGGCATGGATGTCTGCGTCGGGCGAGTCGAAGTAGGCGCACGAATAGACGAGGCGATCGTCGAGGAATGTGCGGAAGAGGTCGTTGCCCAGGTCGTAGTGCGCCGAGATGTTGCGCCGAGCGCCGCCGCGCGTGTTCCGGGGAACGAGCTCGGCCATCCGCTGGACCCGTCCAAGCACGGGATGGGCCAGCCGGCGCCACCGATCGAGCGCCGGGAGGTTGCGCGCGGCGATGCGCGTGAGGACGACGAGGTCGTCGCAGTCCCAGAGGCCGTCGACGTAGCCCTCGCCCCACCCGGTGCTGCCACGAAGGGTCCACGCGTAGGCCCTCGGGTGACTCACCTCGACGTCGGCGCGCAGCTGCGCGTCCGGTGGGCCGAATTCGAACCGCTCGACCCCCTCGCGCAGCTCGATCCTGCCGCCCCGGAGCCCGCGAAGCAGACGGTGGACGGCGCTTCTTGCGAGGCGGTTGCTTCCGTTCACTGGCCCGTGAACCCTCCCGCGGTCACGAGTGCCAGCGTACACTCGCCTGCGCTTCGTCCGCAGAGTGGCGGGCGAGGCAAGGAACGCTATGGAATCGGCTGGCGATCAGGGCGGAAACGCGGACGATTCCCGCCTGCTGGAGGCACTGCGGGAGCGTCAGGCGCTGCTCGAGCGTCTCTCGCGGCTGCAGCGCGCAATCGTCGACCGCAGGCCGCTTCACGAGATCCTCGAGGACGTTGTCGAGGGCGCGCATGACCTCGTCGACACCGACGCCGCAGCGCTGCGCCTGCGCGACCCGGCGGACCCGGATCTGACCACGGTCGTGGCCTCGATCGGGGGGAGCGATGAGCTGCTATCGCAGCACCGGCGGATGCCGGCGGACGAGGGGCTCGGGGGACGGGCGATGCGTGAGCGCCGGCTCGTGGTCGCCGATGCGGTGAGCGGGGCCGACTCGTCGGAGCTTGAACTCGACCTGGCCGCGAGCGATCTCCGGGCTGCCGCGGCGGCGCCGCTCTACGAGGGCGGCGAGATCGCGGGCAGCCTCGCCCTTGGCTCGCGCGAGCCGGGGCGAGAGTTCGGCGCGCGCGAGCAGCAATTGCTCCTGGCGTTCGCCGAGCACGCCAGCCTGGCGCTCGGCCATGCGCAGGCCGTCGAGGAGGCCCTCACCGAAGCGTTCCACGACTCGCTCACGGGAATCCCCAACCGCGCCCTGTTCCTCGATCGCCTGAGCGTCGCGGTTGCGCGCGCCGGGCGGACGGGCACTCCTGTCGGCGTTCTGTTCTGCGATATCGACGGCTTCAAGACTGTCAACGACAGCCTCGGCCACCAGGCCGGTGACGCCCTGCTCGTCCTCGTCGCCGAGCGCCTCGGGAGCTGCCTGCGCCCGGCCGACACCCTGGCCCGTCTGGGCGGCGACGAGTTCGCCGTACTCCTCGAGGAGCTGCGCGAGCCGGAGGACGCCGCCCGCGCGGCGCAGCGCATGCTCGACGCGCTCGAGATGCCCTTCGAGCTGCGCGGACGCGAGATCTTCATCAGCGCGAGCATTGGGATCTCGGCCGGCGCCGCGGACGCCGACAACCTGCTCCGTGATGCGGACCTGGCCATGTACAGGGCAAAGTCGCTCGGCAGGGGCCGCTACGCCGCGTACGAGCCCCACATGCACACGGCCGTCGTCGAGAGGCTCGAGCTGGAGGTCGACCTGAAGCGGGCGATCGAGCGCGGGGAGCTGATCCTCGCCTATCAGCCGATCTACGACATCCGCGCCAACCGCATCGTCGCCCTCGAGGCGCTCGTGCGCTGGGAGCACCCAACCCGCGGCCTCGTCCAGCCCGACAGCTTCGTCCCGCTCGCCGAGGAGAGCGGCCACATCCTCGCCCTCGGGCGCTGGGTCCTGCGGGCGGCCGTGCATCAGGGCGCGCTTTGGCGCGCTCGCTACCCGACGCTGGGACCCGTCCAGATCGGGGTCAACATCTCGGCTGCGCAGCTGCGCGAGCCGGGCCTCGTCGAGGACGTCACCGAGGTGCTCGCCTCGTCGCAGCTCGATCCCGACGCGCTCACGCTCGAGATCACCGAGTCGGTGCTCATGGAGGATTCGGAGGCGGCGATCGACCGGCTCTCGCAGCTGAAGGAGCTTGGCGTCCACCTCGCCATCGACGACTTCGGCACCGGCTACTCGTCGCTGACTTATCTGAAGCGGTTCCCGCTCGACAACCTCAAGGTCGATCGCCAGTTCGTCGCCGCGATCACGCACGACGACCCCGAGCCGCCGCTTTTGCGGGCCATCCTCGACCTCGCGCAGATCTTCGACCTGCGCCCCGTGGCCGAGGGGATCGAGCGCCCCGAGCAGGTCCATCAGCTCGTTGCCGCCGGTTGCGACCTGGGTCAGGGCAACCTGCTCTCGTCCCCCCTGAGCCCCGCCGATGCCGATGCGCTGCTGATGCGCGAGGAGCTCCTCGGCGAGCGGCCCGGTGCGGGCGCCGAGGAAGAGCGCCCGGCAGACGCCAGCCACTAGCCTCACCGCCCTCATGCGCCGCGCCGTCCCACTCGCGCTCGCCTGCCTGGTTCTCGCGGCGCTCGCCGGCCCCGCTGCCGCCGGTGCAAAGGACATCTCGCCGTGCGCCGCGGCGAGCTACCACCCCGCGGAGCAGCCGCCGTTCGGAGGTGAGCCGGTGCCGCCGCTGCGCGAGGTTTCCGACCTCACCTCCACACCGCCGGGGTTCGAGCTGTCGGCCGGCGACGCGATCAGCATCGCCGAACGGACCGAACCCGCCCGCGACGAGCTGGCCGCGGCGCCAGGCGCCACCGAGCGTGCCTTCACCCAGGGCCCATGCCGCTGGCAGGTGAGCTTCTTCGACGGCGGGACCGAGGTCGCGCGAGTGGCGATCGACGATCGCACCGGGACGGTCCTCGAGGAGTGGCACGACCATCAGGTCGGCAGCGAGCTGGCGCGTGGTTACGAGGGCGCCATCGCCCAGAAGGTGAACGCGCCCTACGTCTGGCTGCCGCTCTGCCTGCTTTTCGTGCTCCCGTTCATCGATCCGCGCCGGCCGCGGCGGATTGTCCACCTGGACATGCTCGTGATCGTCGGTCTGTCGCTCTCGCTCTATTTCTTCAATCGCGCGGAGATCACGACATCGGTGCCGTTGACCTACCCGGTGCTCGGCTACGTGCTCCTCCGAATGCTCTGGGTCGGTGTGCGTCCGAAGACCAGACGGGGCCCGTTGATCCCGTTCGTGTCCGTGCGCTGGCTGGCGGTCGGCGCGCTCGTCCTCGCCGCGGCGCGCATCGCGCTGAACGTCGTCGACTCGAACGTCATCGACATCGGCGTCGCGGGAGTGATCGGTGCCGACCACATCACGCACGGTCAGGCGCTGTACGAGGGCGCGTTCTCCCCGGGACTCGACCTGCGCGGTGACGTCTACGGGCCCTTCAACTATCTCGCCTATGTCCCGTTCGAGGCGGTGCTCCCCTGGAATGGGACGTGGGGATCGGTGCCGGCGGCACATGCGGCGGCGATCACCTTCGACCTGCTGACGGCCCTGGGGCTGCTTGCGCTCGGGCGCCGGCTGCTTCCCCGGGAGGGATGGAGCCTCGGCGTTGCCCTCGCGTGGGCTTGGCTCGCGTGCCCCTGGACGCTTTACACGATGAACGCGAACGCCAATGACTCGCTCGTCGCGGCGCTCGTCGTGGGGGCGATGCTCGCGCTGACGTCCGCTCCTGCAAGGGGCGTGCTCGTCGCGCTCGCCTCGGCCGCGAAGTTCGGGCCGGCGGCGCTGGCACCCCTGTTCGCCACCGGGACGAGCGAGCGGCGCCTCCGCTCGATCGTCATCTTCACCGTCGCCTTCGCCCTCACCGCCGCCGTCGTCTTCGTTCCCTTCATCCCTGACCGAGGCGTGAGCGACCTCTATGACCGCACCCTCGGCTATCAGGCCAACCGATCGTCGCCGTTCAGCATCTGGGGATTGGCGCCGTCGATCCACTTCCTGCAGACCGTGACGCGCGTGCTTGCGGTCGCGCTCGCCCTGGCCGTGGCGTTCTTCCCGCCGCGAAAGCGAGCGCTCCAGGTGGCGGCGCTGGCGGCGGCCGTGACGATCGCCATCCAGCTCGGGGCGACCCACTGGTTCTACTTCTACGTCGTCTGGTTCCTGCCGCTCTATCTCGCGGCCGTGTTCGGCTCCTACCGGGCGGTCTCGCGGCCGCTCTTCGCCAAGCCCGGTTAGGTCAGCCGATCGTCGTCGCCAGCGTCCCCAGCTGCGGCGAAGAGATGACGATCTCGTCCCCGGGCTTCAGCCAGACGCGGGGTGTCCGCGTCGAGCCGACACCCGATGGGGTTCCCGTTGCGACGACGTCTCCCGGCTCCAACGTCATCAGGCGCGAGAGATGGGTGACGAGGGCTGGGACCGGGAAGATGAGATCCGCGGTCGACACCTCCTGCATCCGCTCGCCGTTGAGATCAAGTGCGAACTCGATCCCATCCGCCGGGCCGGCCTCGTCGGCCGTCACCAGGGCCGGCCCGCTGGGGGCGGAGCCATCGAAGACCTTGCCCGGTATCCACTGTGGGGTCGCGAACTGAAGGTCGCGCGCGGAGAGGTCGTTGAGGAGCATGTAGCCGGCGACGTGGTCGAGCGCGTCGGCCTCATCCACCTCGCCTGCCCGCTTGCCGACGACGAATGCGACCTCCGCCTCGAAGTCCACCTTCTCGCTTGCCGGCGGGCAGCGTCACCGTCGCGGCTGGAGCCGCCAGGGCGTTGCGGAACTTCGCGAAGAAGGTCGGGCTCTCGGGAGGATCCACCCCGGCCTCCTCGGCGTGCGACCGGTAGTTGAGCCCCATGCAGACGATCTTCTCCGGATCAGGGATGGGCGGCGACAGGGCCGGATCGGCGATGGTGCGACTGGCTCTCGTGACACCTTCTTCGAGCTCGCTCAGGCGCCCGCCCGCCAGCAGAGCACGCAGCGAGGCGCCCTCCTCGCCAAGCGTGTCCCAGGCATCGACGACGCCGGCATCGGTCAGCACCCCGGCGCGGTCGCCGCGCTCGGAGCGGTAGGTCACCAGCCGCATCGCGGGATCAGATCACAGGCGGGCTGCTCAAAGGCCCGCGGCGCGGCGGATGAAGGTGAGGGCGTGCCCGACCCGTGCATAGACGGTGGGCTTGCGCACGCCGCAGCGACGCCCTCCGTATGACGTGGCGCCGACAAGGATCACTCCGCCGGGCGTGTCGGCCACCAATGGTCCACCGCTGTCGCCGTAGCAGGCGCTCACGTCGCCGCCTCCCGACAGCGCGTCGCCGCGGGTGCAGATCTCGGAGCGAGGTTCCCAACGAGGATGGGCTTCGCGGCACTCATGAGGAGGGATCGTCGTGGTTTCGGCTTCCATCAGGACGGAGGTGTCGCCGGAGCCGTTGGGGTGGGTCGCGCCCCAGCCGGCCGTCCCCAGGCGCGTGCCCACGACGGTTGCCGCGCGGGCGTCCTTGGGACTGGCGGGAAGCGCCACCGGGGCGACGCTCGTCGGATGCTCCAGCCGCAGGACCGAGAAGTCCTCATGGAAGTGGGCCGCGTAGTGTGGATCGACCTTCCCTCGCACCACCCGGATCCGCTCGCCGGTCGAGTGATCCTCGAGGTCTGAGCGGCCCACCACGACCTTCAAATCGTTCGTGAACCCACTCATCAGGCAGTGGCCGGCGGTGAGCACCACGTCGGGCGCGATCACCGAGCCGCTGCAGAGGAAGAAGTGGTGGTCGAAGACGGCCGCCGCAAAGGGCCAGTCCGCGGGATTGGCCGGGTTCCCGCCCACGATGCGCTTGCCAGGGTCCGCGCCGGCGGCCGCAGACCCGATCGCGAGCGAGGCGACAGCAACGAAAACCGCAAGACCGCCACACGCCCACCGGGTCGGTCGGGTACCTGAGCCCCTCATCGCGACTGATCATGGAGGATCCCCGGAGTCGGCGCATCAGTAGGAACCCGCGAAGTCGCTGCACGGTATCCACGCCCTAGAATGGGCCGCCCGGGCCGAGCCCGGTCCGCAGGGGGCGTAGCTCAGTTGGTTAGAGCGCCGGCCTGTCACGCCGGAGGCCGCGGGTTCGAGTCCCGTCGCTCCCGCTCACGAAGCCCCTCCAAGTCGACACCTTCCCGGTGACGACGCACACGGGCTCGACCCGAGCCGACGCCACTACAACGCCACTACCTTGTTTCACCGCCGCCGCGCCGGGCAGCCTGTGTTGGGCGGCCTGGTCGCGAGAGCCACGCCCTGAAGAGCCAAGCAGGGCCGTTTGGACCCGCTGGACCGGCCAGGCCGCCCGATCTAAACCATCTCCGGCAGTTCAAAGCGAGTCCAGGAAGGAGGATGGAGGCGTGTCAACGATCGCCGTGATCGCCATCGTGATCTCCGTCTTGGTGGTTTTGGGAGGGGTGGTGGCGTTGGCGTTGGCGGTCCTCGCCGCCGGGCGGCGGGCGGAAAACAGGCGCGAGCGCGAGCGGCTTCGCAGGGAGGCCGCCGGACATCGTCAGGAAGCCGAGGCCCACGCCGCCAAAGCGACGGAGAGGCGCGAAGAGGCTCGACGTGAGCGCGAGCGGGCGGTGGAACACGTGGCGCTCGCAGGGAAGGAAGAGGAGCGTGCGGCGCATGAGCGCGAGCTCGCAATGGAACATGCGGCTCTCGCGGAACACCACAGGATGGCCGCGGAGGATCGCGAGGCGGAAGATGCCGCCATCGCGGAAAAGCACATAAGTGAGGCTGAGGAGCGCGAACGGCTTGCGGCGGAGGCTGAGGAGCGCGCCCGTGCCGCTGGGTTCGAAGACGAGCGGGCCGCCACGCGCGACCCCGACGCCAACTGAGGCCCTGTATGCCAAAGCGGCGCGTCCAGGAGTGCTGCATGCCTGCCCGTCGGCTTGCCCAAGCCAGTACGCGTCCGCTTGCGGGTCTACCTTCGCGCCGTGGCGGAGGAGCCAAATCGCCAGGAGCTTCTGACGGCTCTGACCACGGAGCACTTCACCCTTCAGGGCGCGCGGTCGCAGACGGTGAGCGAGTCAAGCTCCCGTGCCGCGCTCTACATCAGCGCGGTGTCGAGCACATTGGTCGCGCTCGGTTTCATCGGACAGATCTCCTCGCTCGGCGACAGCTTCAACGTATTCGCCCTGACCGCGCTTCCAACGCTCTACGTCCTCGGGATCTTCACCTTCGTGCGCCTGGTGGAGTCGACGGTCGAGGACATCCTCTACGGGCGCGCCATCAACCGCATCCGTCACTACTACCTCGAGCTCGCCGGTGCGGACGCTCGCCTCTTCATGTTCTCGGCGCATGACGACGCGGTCGGAGTGCTCGCGAACATGGGCCTGCGGCCGTCGCGGTGGCAGACCTATTTCACGGTCTCGATGATGGTCGCCGCCATCAACAGCGTCGTCGGCGGCAGCGCCGTGGCGATCGCAGTTGGTGCGTTCACGGACGCACCCCTCGGCATCGCCGCCGGAGCCGGCGGCTTGGCCGCCCTGCTTTCGCTGGTGGTCCTGCGCCGCCACGAGGTGCGCATCCTCGAGGCAGGGGGCGGGGGACACGAGGAAGTGCTCTTCCCGACCCCGACCTGAGCCCGCGACCGTCCTGAGAAGATCCCGTCGTGGACGACAACGCCGAGCGCATCAGGACCTTCTACGAAGCCTTCGGACGCAACGACGCCGAGGCTATGGCCGCCTGTTACACGCCGGATGCGCGCTTCAGCGACCCCGTATTCACCGACCTCCACGGCGAGGAGGTGGGGGCGATGTGGAGGATGCTCACTGGTCGCTCGACCGACCTCGAGGTCGAGCTCGCCGAGCACGCCGCCGATGGCGAGACCGGCACCGCCCACTGGATCGCGAGCTACACCTTCGTGCGCACCGGGCGGCCGGTCGTGAACGACGTGCGCGCCGTCTTTCGGTTTCGCGACGGTTTGATCGCCGAGCATCGCGATGAGTTCGACTTCTGGAAGTGGTCGCGCCAGGCGCTCGGGACCATGGGCCTCGTGCTGGGCTGGACCCCGATCCTGCGGAACGCCGTCCGCCGCCGGGCGATGACCGACCTGCGGGCCTACCTGGCCGAGAGCCAGGTGCTCGGCCTCGACTAGCCGGCTATTCGCCGCCGCCGGCCGGAGGCGGGGCGGTTGGATCCGAGCCCTCCTCGCCGAGCGCCTCGCGAGCGAGGTAGTCCTCGACGAGCAGCGCGTTGTCGCCGGCGCGCTCGACCACGTTGAGCAGGTCGGTCATGAGCGCGACCTCCTCGACCTGCTCCTTCACGAACCACTGCATGAACTGCTCGGCCCGGTACTCGTGGTTGTCGCGAGCGAGCTTGAAGAGGGCGTTGATCTCCTCGCCGACACGCTTCTCCTGCTCGAGGGCCATCTTGACCGGGCCGGCGACATCGTCGAAGCTCGTCTTGGCGGCCGCGATCTCGGGGATCTTGACCTCCGCGTCGACGTCGAGCAGGTACTGGACCATCATCATTGCGTGGGTCCGCTCCTCGGCGGCCTGGCGATAGAAGAAGGCTGCGAGGCGCGGCAGCGTCTCGGCGTCGTAGTAGACGGCCGCGCCGATGTACTGCATCTCGGCGGCGAACTCGTTCGCGATCTGCTCGTTCAGGGCTTGCCCGAATGACTGCTCGGCCATTAGGCGATCGTATTCGAGTGGACTACCGGTCCGCCCACTCCCCCCAGCGAAAACCGGTGTCCGAGGGGGCCGGCTCGAGCGGGCTGTCGGGAAGGCCGTCGGGAACGGCGGGGTTGTTGTAGCCGGAGGGCGCGCAGTCGTTGGGCGTGTCCGGGTGGAAGAGCGACGCCAGGTACTGAACCTGACCGCGCCCGCAGGCGACCTCGCCCTGCCCACCGCTGTAGATCGTGATGCCGTTCTCGGCGCAGTACTCGTAGATGGAGAAGATCTCCGCGAGGGAGCCGAACCGGGATGGCTTCGAGTTGATCGCGTTGCGGGCGTTCTCCTTCACGTCGGCGAGCGAGTGGAGGTTCGCGTCCCAGGTAATCCGGTCGTCATATGGCTCAAGCACCGGGCGTGTCTGGTCGTTTATGTCCGGGTCCTCCAGATAGGCCTCGGGGAAGGTCGCGGCTACGGCGGCGTAGAGCTCTGGGTCGGTCTCGACGTCGACCGGGGTGCCGCGATAGAGGCCCTTGAGGTCGAGGACGTCTACGCCGGCCAGGTCCCTGATCTCGGCGATCAGCTCCGGCGTCCAGTCGTTCTCGGGGTCGAGCTTGAAGCGGAGGTCCGGGTGCTTCGCGAGCCGCTTGCGGATCGGCTCGGTATCGGACGGTGGCGCGTCCTCACCGAAGCCGCCCAACCGCGTCGAGCAGACGAAGTTCAACGGCTTCGGATCTCGCCCCAGCGCCTCGTGCAGGGAGGTTGCGTTCTGGCGCAGCGCAAGGTCGAGCGCCGCGCTCTCGAACGCCCAGCGCCGGTAGTGGAGGGACGGCTCGCGGATCGGGGGCGCACCGGGAAAGAGGTCGAGCTCACCGAAGCGATCGCAGAGCTCGCCGAGCGTCGAAGGACCGCTCAGGTCATGGACTGGACCTGCATCGCGGTGGGCGATGTGGTCGAGGACGTCATAGATGACGTCCTCGCCGATCCCCTCCTGGCCGTCGCCGCGAAGGCGGATCACCGTCGACCCGCGCGTGAACTCGGGTGAGAACTCCACGTCGTGCCCCTCGAGCTCATATGACTCGACCCGGACCGGCAGCCCCGCGAGTGTGTCGAAATCGCTCACGGCGGCGGAGGTTACATTTGGGCCGTGCGCCGGTCCGTGTCGCTAGGGCCCGGCGCTCACGTCCGCCGAGGGTGAGAGCTCGGACGTGTCGGTTTCCGTCCCGCTCTTGAGCCGGGTGGCGGTGGCGGTCACGAACTGACCGGTCGGCAGGTTCTCTGAGGCTTGGAAGAAGAAGTTCCTGTGGCCATGGTCATTCGTGGTGATCGTCATCGCGCCGAGGTATTCCTCCGCATCGCCTGTGTTCGGCGAGAGGAAGAACTCGAGGCGGAATTCGGCATTGGGCGTGCTGTCGAGGGCCCCGAAGATCCTGTCGTCGAGCTCGTCTCCACCGACGAGGACCGGGAAGTTCTGGCGGTGGTTCGGACCGTTGTCCGAATCCGGAACCGACCCGGTGTCGTTGGGGGTCACTCCGTCACCGCCCAGGTCGATCGCCTCCCCGCCGTTGGCGAAAATCGAGTTGCCGAGGATCGAGTTCGACACCGATGTCTTCCCTTCCACGCTCACGCCGTCGCCGGCGTTCCCGGAGACCAGGTTGGCCTGGCCGGGCTTCATCCCGCCGATGATCGCCTTCTTGCCGAAGACGAAGATGCCCTCCTCGCCGTTCGGCAGGACCGTCGTGCCGTCAGCTCCCAGCCCCACGATGTTGCCGCGCACGACGCTCCTGTCCCCCGTGTCAAAGATCCCGCTGATGTCGTTGCCGGAGGCCAAGTTGTCGATGATCTGGTTGCCCTGGCCTGAGCTCTCGATCCCGCTCAGTCCGTTCGGCCGGGCGCTGTTACCGCTTGAGTCAGTGCCCACGTAGTTCCCCTCGATCCGGGTGCGATCACCCGGCGCAAAGACCCCGGTGGCGTTCCCCGAGAGCAGGTTTCGGTCGCCGTCGTGTCCTCCGCCGACGCGGTTGCCCACCCCGCCCTTGACGAACACGCCCCTGCCGTTGCCGACAGTGGTGCCGTTGGCGAGGATCCCGATCAGGTTGCCGGCGACCACCCCCCGGTCACCGTTGAGTCGAATGCCGTTGTTGAAGTCCGTCACGACGAGCCCCCTGATCTCGACGCGGTGAGCGATCGCCTTGATGCCCCTTCCGACCGAGCCTCCGCCGTCGATCCGAACGATTGGGACCCCCGCGTAGTCGGGTTCCGTCGTCCCGTCGATCACCGCGGGGCCCGTGATGGCTGGGAGCTTTTCCGTGATGGAGATCAGCTCACTGCCGGCGATGTCGAAGGCGATCGTGTCGCGGCCGTTCCCCCGGTGGCAGGTGTCGAAGCGGCTGTCGTCGTTCGCTGCGGTGATCGCCTCGCGCAGGGAGCAGGCCCCGTCGCCGGCAGCCGCCTGCGAGTTGGTGTCGACCGTGATCGTCGCCGCTCCGGCGCCGGACGTGAGCGCGCTCGCGAACGCAACGGCAAGCGCGAGCGTTGCGGCGAGGCGTCGGCGCCCTCGTTCCCTCCTGGGCACGCAGCGATTTTCTCAGATTGCGGCGGTCCTGGTGAGGGCAGACCCCTGCGGCGGCTTCGCCGCCTTACATGCTGCTGCCGGCACACCTTGTGTGCCGGCCCGGCTCACCTGCCTAGCGATGCTCCGGATTCGGGAAGTCGAAGCGGCAGCCCGCGTCCCATTCGGTGCGCTGGTTGCCGTGGGCGGGGATCCCGCCGGCGTCCTTCAGCATCCGCGCCACGTGAAGCAGGTTCCAGGTCATGAACGTCGTGTTGCGGTTGGTGAAGTCGTTCATCGGCCCGCCGGAGCCCTCGTCGAGGTATGACGGACCGGGCCCGGCCTCGCCGATCCAGCCCGCGTCGGCCTGGGGCGGGATCGTGTAGCCGAGGTGCTGGAGGGCATAGAGCGTCTCCAGCGCGCAGTGCTTGATTCCGTCCTCGTTCCCGGTGACCAGGCAGCCGCCGACCCGCCCGTAGTAGGCGTACTGGCCGTCGTCGTTCAGCAGGTGGGAGTTGCCGTAGAGGCGCTCGATGATGTGGGTGCATACCGAGGACTTCTCGCCCAGCCAGATCGGCATGCCGAGGACGAGGATGTCCGCCGCCATCACCTGCTCGAAGATCTGCGGCCACTCGTCGGTTTCCCAGCCGTGCTCGGTCATGTCGGGCCACACACCGACGGCGATGTCGTGGTCGATCGCGCGGATGCCCTCGACGCCGACCTCGTTGCGGCGCATGATCTCCATCGAGAGGTCCATGAGCCCCTGGGTGTGGGACTGCTCGGGGCTTCGCTTCAGGGTGCAGTTGATGAAGAGCGCCTTCAGGTCCGAATAGTCGGTGGTGCTGGACTCGACCATCTCCATCTGCTTCTCGTTCAGGATCTCTCGATCGCTCATCGCCTCTCCTCGGTGGGGTTGGGTTCTGTGATGTGCGCCACACGGCCCAGGCGTTACGCGACATAAGCTTCGCGCGCGTGCGCCAGCTCACCTTCCTGGAACCGGGCAAGCTCGAGTGGCAGGACGCCGGCGAGCCCGACCTGGGCGATGCGGTGGCGGCACTGGTCCGTCCCTTGGCCGTCGCAACGTGCGATCTCGACTTGGCAATCGTGCGCGGAATCGCGCCGCTTCAGGGCCCGTTTCCGCTCGGCCACGAGGGCGTCGCGGAGGTGATCGAGATCGGCGACGAGGTCACGGACGTGCAGCCCGGCGACATCGTAAGCATCCCGTTTCAGGTCGCCTGCGGCGAATGCGGTCGCTGCCGCCGGGGCCTGACCGGCAGCTGTGAGCGGGTCCCACGCCTGTCGCTCTACGGCCTGCCCATGGGCGGGGACTACGGCGGTTTCTTCTCGGAGGTCGTGCGGGTTCCGTTCGCCGATTCCATGCTGGTGCCGATCCCGGACGGGATCTCGCCCGCGTCCGTGGCGAGCCTCTCGGACAACATGCCCGACGCCTGGCGCTGCGTGGCGCCCTATCTGGCCGACAACCCCGGGGCCACCGTGCTCATCTGCGGTGGTGCCGGTTCGATCCCGGTCTATGCCGCCGCGATGGCGCTCGCCCTCGGGGCGGAGCGGGTCGACTACGTCGGTGGTCGTCCCTGGGAGCGGGAGCGAGCCAAACGGATCGGCGCGAACCTGCTGGACGAGGAGTTCCCGGAGCGGCTCGGCCCCTATCCGATCACGGTGGATGCAAGTGCCGACCACGCCGGGCTCGCCTGTGCGCTCCGATCGACCGAGCCGTGGGGAGCCTGCACGTCGATTGGCATCTACTGGGAGCCGGAGACGCCGGTTCCGCTCTTCGAGATGTTCTCGAAGGGCATCAGCTTCCACACCGGTGCGCCGCAGGCCCGGCCGATCATGCCGGCGATCCTCGACCTGATCAGTGCGGGGCAGTTCAAGCCTGAGGAGGTGACGGCGGAGACGGCGGCTTGGGATGACGCCGCCGAGGCCGTGGCGGGGCACGACGGCAAGCTCGTCGTCAGTCGCTGAGCTCGCCGGTCAGCGCCCGGTTGGCGAGCGCGCCGAAAACCTCGATCCCGGCGGCGAGGTCGTTCTCATCCGTGTCCTCCTCTTTGGCATGGGAGATGCCCCGGATCGAGGGGACGAAGACCATTGCTGCGGGCAGTACCCGCGCGACCTCGGCGGCGTCGTGCAAGGCCCCGCTGGTGAGCGCGCGCTCGACTCCCGCAACCTCCTTGCAGGCCGCCTGCGCGGCTGCGACCAGGCGTTCGTCGAACGGGATCGGGTCGATCCGCCAGATGAGCTCGGACGATGTCTTGCACTCGCGCTCCCACGCCGCGGTCTCGATCGCCTCGCGCGCCTCGGCGAGCATGCGCGCGAGCGCATCGGCGTCGGCATTTCGCAGATCGACGGTCAACTCGGCCTCGCCCGCGACTGCCGTGGCGATCCCGGGGCGAAGCTCCAGGACGCCGGTGGTGGCGACGCCACCGCTTCGTGCCCCGACCTCCTCGATCCGCAGTGCGGCGTCCGCGGCCGCCAGCCCTGCATCGCGCCGCTGGGCCATGGGCGTCGTCCCGGCGTGCGAGGCCTGTCCGCGCACGGTGAACCGGTGGCGCTCGACGCCGGCGCACCCGCGTACCGCCGCCGCCGTGATCCCCTCGACCTCCATCACCGGCCCTTGCTCGATGTGGAGCTCCAGGTACGCGGCAACCTCGCCGCGGCGACGACCGGACTCGAGGACCCGGTCGAGCTCGACGTCGTTCTCGGCGAGCACGTCCGCAATGCCTGCACCCTCGTGATCGTGGAGCCCCCGGAGGGCGCGCGGGTCAAGGGTCCCCGTGAAGGCCGAGCTGCCGAAGAGGCTGCGACCGAACCGCACGCCTTCCTCGTCCGCCCAGTCCACGAGGATGAGGGGCCGCGGAGGAGCCTGCCCCACGGCGGCCCAGGCGCGCAGGACGCCCAGCCCCGCCATCACGCCCAGTGCCCCATCGAGCCAGCCCCCATCGGGAACGGAGTCGATGTGGGAACCCACCGCGAGGGCCCCGTCGCCCCCTTCCCCCCCGATGCGCGCCCAGACGTTCCCGGCCTCGTCGCGCTCGGGCTCGACTCCGATCTCGTCGAGAAGCTCGCCGAGGAACCCCCGCGCCTCGCGCCAGGTCTGCGTCCAGCACAAGCGCTGGGCGCCCGCCGGACCTCCCGTTCGCCGATCCAGCTCGCGCAGGTCCGCGATCACGCGCCGCGCGTCGATCGCCGGCGCGGCCACGCTCACCCCTCCGGCTCGCGCCGCAGCGCCTGCCCGAGGCAGTGGGCGCTGCCGCCGCCGAGCGTGAACATCTCGAGCTCCGGGGCGTAGAGCTCGAGGCCGCGCGCCCTCATCTGCTCGTTCAGAGCCCGGGCGCGGGCGCCTGTGAGCACCCGGTCGCCGCCGAGCGAGATCGCGTTCACGCCGAGCGTCCACGCGTCCTCGGCGGGCACCTCCAGGATCTCGAAGCCCTTCCCGCGCAGCCACGCCACCAGCCCGCTCGAGACCAGATCGGTGCACACCGCCGCCAGCTTCGGCGCGATCACCGCCATCAGCACGTCGATGTGGACGAAGACGCCGGGGATCGGCTCGACCCGCGCCTCCCAGCCCTCGGCCTCGAACCACGCGGCGAGCTGACGAGCCGCCGGATTCTCGGTGCGCTCCTCGCCGTTCCCGATCACGACGGAACCGGGCTCCACGATCATCACGTCGCCGCCCTCGATGGCGCCCGCCGTCGCCATCTGCCAGATCGGGATCTCGTGCGACTGGTAGAAGCGGATCACGGGCGCGTACTCGCCGCGCCGCCACCACTGCTTCAGCTGGGTCACGAACGGGCCCCACGGCGTCATCACGCTCGAGTCGCGAGCGAACACCTGGTAGGGCAGGGCAGCGTCCGGCTCGAGGAAGTGAGTGGCGACGCCCGCGGCCTCGTAGGCGGCGACGAGCTCGGCGTGCTGGGCCGCGGCCGCCTCGGGCTCGAAGCGGCGGCCGCTGTCCATCGTCGCGCGCGAGATCGCGCTGGTGGGAAGCCAGCGGTAGTTGTCGGGAGGGCACAGCACGACGTCCCGAAGCAGGCCGTACTCGGAATCCGCCCCGAAGGAGACAAGGCCAGCCGGTTCCTCCGTTCCGCGTCCGAAGCCGGCTTGGTCTGCGGTGCTCACTCCATCACCACCCTCACGGTCTTGAGCGTGCGGTCGGACGCGCCGCGGACCATGCCACCGTGCGCGATGCTCTCCGTGATGTAGTCGAGAGTGCCTCGCGTGAGGCGCTCGCCGGGCAGCACGTTCGGCACGCCCGGCGGATACGCGGCGAGAGACTCCGCGGCGATCCGTCCCTCCGCTTCGTCGAAGGCAACGACCTCCTGCGGCGCCAGGAAGGCGTCGCGCGGTGAGAGCTCGGTGGGCCCCCACGGAGGCGGCTCCGCGAACGGCTCGTGCATCCTCTCGCCGGACTCGCCGATGCGGTCGACCGCGTGCTGGAGTGCCTCGACCAGGCGCTCACCGGTCTCGTGGGCGTGCTCGCCGAGGCCGAAGAGGGCGACGACGATGTTCTCGGCGAACATCTCCAGGTTGATGTCGTCGAAGTCATGCATGAGCTCGGCGACGCGGTGACCGGTGACCCCGGTGCCGCGCACGTCGACGACCAGGCGGAGGGGGTCATAGGCGAAGACGCCGGGACGGCCGGCGAGTCCCTCGTCGAGGACGTCGAGGCCGGGGATCTCGCGAATCCGGGCGCGAACCCCGTACAGGGAGCGGACCGTCTCCGCCAGCAGCTCCGCTCCCCGGGTGGCGGCCTGACGGCGGGCGGCGTCGAGCGACGCCGTCAACAGGGCGTTGGGGCTCGTGGACTCCACGAGGGTCACCGAACGATCGAGGATGCGCTCGTCGATGCGATCGCCTTGCCCCAGGTGGACGATCGCCGACTGGGTGATGCTCCCGATGATCTTGTGAGTGGACGAGAGCACGATGTCGGCGCCGCAGTCGAGCGCCGAGGCGGGCAGCTCCGGCGAGAAGTGCATGTGGGATCCCCAGGCCTCGTCGGCGACGAGCGGGACGCCGTGGGAATGGGCGACGTCGGCCAGGCCGGCGATGTCGGCGACGGCCCCGAAGTAGGTGGGCGAGACCACAAGCGCCGCAACGGCGTCCGGCGCCGCCGCGAGCGCCTCGTCGAGCGCCGCCGGCTCGAGGCAGTGGGCGACGCCCAGTTCGGGGTCGAGCACCGGCGAGACGAAGTGCGGCCGCAGGCCGGCCAGGATCATGCCGTCGATCGTCGAGGAGTGGACGTTGCGCTGCACGACGACGCGCTCGCCCATGTGCGCCAGCGTCATGCAGATCGCGTGGTTTCCTCCCGAGCCGCCGTTCACGAGGAACCAGCTGCGGCGCGCGCCGAAGGCCTCGGCCGCCAGCCGCTGCGCGCGCTGGAAGGGGTTGGCGGCGATGTCCTCGCCGACATCGATTCCCTCGATGCCGGCGGGCACGTCGAGCGCAAGCGCCGAGAGCCCGATCGCCTCCAGCAGGCCGGGATCGGCGCCGCTTCCGCCCTTGTGCCCCGGCACGTGAAAGCGCCCGGGATTGCGCGCTGCATAGGCGACGACGGCGTCCAGATACGGCGCCTCCGATTGGTCGAGCATCGCGGCGTCCGTACGTGTCGCTGAAGGCTTCACGGCCATGCCGAGACACTACTCAGGGCGGCGCGGGCCGGATCGCCGCCCTGACCTCCTGACGGCCGCCGCTGCTACCGTCTGCCCGTCCCCGTGGACGACGACCGACCTCGAAGTAGCACCGCCGGCGGCAGCCCGCCCGCCGGCCCTAGCGGTGACTTGCGGCTTCTGCGCCCGTGACCGCGATCTTCCTCATCCTCCTGGTTCTGCTCGTCCTGCTCAACGGGCTCTTCGTCGCGGCCGAGTTCGCGCTTGTGCGTACGCGCAAGGGCAGGATCGCCGCGCTCGCCAAGGAGGGCGAGGCTGGAGCCGAGCAGGCGCTCGAGCAGATCGAGACGATCGACGAGTCGCTCTCCGCCTGCCAGGTGGGGATCACGATGGCGTCGATCGGAATCGGCTTCCTCGGCGAGAAGGCGCTCGTCGACCTCTTCGAGCCCGCCCTTGACGGCGCGCTCGCGCACGCGGCTGCGGCGCCGATCGCGTTCGTCCTCGCGTACACGCTCGCGACGTCGCTGCACATCACCGTCGGCGAGCAGGTGCCGAAGATGCTGGCGATCACGAACGCGGACAGGACGGTTCGCGGGCTCTCGCGGCCGCTGCACTGGTTCGAGCTCGCGAGCGCGCCCTTCACCCTTGGCCTCACGGTCCTCTCCAACGGAATCGTTCGCCTGTTCGGCGTCGACCCCAGCGACCTCTCGGAGAAGCACACCTCCGACGACCTCAAGGAGATCATCCAGTCCTCGGCCCGCGGCGGGACCCTCGACCCGGGCGAGGCCGTGATGCTCGGCGGCGTCTTCCATCTGCACGAGCAGCAGGCGCGCGAGGTGATGACCCCGATCCCGGCTGTCGTCACCGTCAACGCGGACGAGAACGTCGAGGAGGGCCTCACGCGCTGCGTCTCCTCGGGCCATACGCGACTGGTCGTCGTCGAGGACGACAACCCCGACAAGGTCAGGGGCGTCGTCCACAACAACAGCCTCGTCCGCCTCTACATGAACGCCGGGGCCGACGCCCCGCTGGAGCCGGCGATCCGCGACGTGCCGATCTTCCCCGAGACCAAGCCGTTGGACGACCTGCTCGCCGAGCTCCAACGGCAGCGCAGCTCGCTCGGCGTCGTCTCCGACGAGTACGGGCGCACCGTCGGCATCGTCACGGTCGAGGACGTCCTCGAGGAGGTCGTCGGCGAGATCGAGGACGAGACCGATCCACGGGCGACCTCGATGCGACGCCTGACGGACGGCGACTGGTACGTCCGGGGCCACGTTCCCCTCGGGGATCTGCAGGACGCCGGCATCGAGCTCCCCGTCTCCTCCGACGCGTTCAACTCGGTGGGCGGCTACGTCTTCTCCGAGCTCGGCCGGCTGCCCAAGCGCGGCGACAAGATCCGGGCGAACGGATACGAGATCCGGGTTGAGTCCGTGCGCGACAACCGCATCGTCGCCGTGCGGATCCACTCCGTCACCGCCGAGCACCGCGTGATCGGCGGCGAGACGCCCGCGACAACCGCCGACTAGGCGCATTTTGGGCACGTCCGCACGCGCCGCTTCCGTCCGCAGGCGGTTTTAGCTTGCGAGGCGTCCAGTACGCGTAGCCGAAGGGGTAGCCATGTGGATCGTGCGGCTCACCGATAAGCAGCTCGAGGTTCTACGAGCGGTGCTGCGCTCGGAGGAGCACTTGGGACCGGCCCTCCGCGGAGCGCTTGAGGCGCTGGAGTTGGCGCGCTGGGATGAGCTCCCGGACGCCCAGCTGCCATGGGAGGACGTCATCGAGGCGGCTCGTCGGCAGGGGATCTCGGAGGCGGACGTGATCTGGGATCTCGCCGGCAAGAAAAAGCAAGCGGCCTGAGCCGCGGCCGGCTCAGTCGTACTCGTAGAAACCGGACCCCGACTTGCGGCCGAGCTTGCCGTCGCCGACGAGCTCGATCAGCAGGCCGGGCGGGCGGTAACGCTCCTCCGGTGAATCTGCGTGCAGGGACTCCCCGATCGCCTGCGCGACGTCGAGCCCCACGAAGTCGAGCAGGCGCAGCGGCCCCATCGGGTGGCTGGCGCCGAGCTTCATGCAGGTATCGATGTCGCCGGCGCTCATGCCGGTTCGCTCCAATAGGCGCACGGCGTCGAACAGGAACGGGAACAGCAGACGGTTGACGACGAAGCCGGGCTGATCCGGGACCTCGACGACGGTCTTGCCGAGCGCCTCGCACCAGGCACGCGCGCGGCCCCCGACGCCGTCGGGCAGCCCGTCCGGTAGGCACAGCTCGACGAGCTCCATCCGATCCGGCGGATTGAAGACGTGCAGGCCGAAGAGGCGCCCACCCAGCTCGCTCTCCGCCCCCAGCTCGGCGACCGAGAGGGACGAGGTGGTGGAAGCGAGATCCGCATTGGGGGCCGCATCGGCCAGCGCCTTGAGCTGCTCGACCTTGGCCTCGGGCTCCTCCACGATCGCCTCGACGACGAGGTCGCAGCCGCCAAGGTCGGCCGCCTCGGTGGTGACCCGGACCTGATCGGGGTTGCCGCCGTCGAGCTTCGCCGCCGTTGCCTGCGCCTGCTCCTCGGCGCGCCAGGCGGAGGCGTCGCTGCGAGCCAGCAGGTGGACCTCGCTCAAGGCGGACGCACACGCCGCGAGGCCGCACGCGATCACGCCGCTGCCGGCAATGCCCGGACGCTCGTATGCCTCGATCTCGCTCACCGACCCGACTCGTACCCCCGCGCGAGTTCCTATCACGTACAAGCACGTGGGAGCGCGGGTCCGGGCCTCGCCGCCCCGCGCCGAGGCCCGTGCGACGCCGCGTCGCGTCGGCTCGCTCCCGCCGAGTGGCGGGAAATGCGTCGTCTGGCCGACTTTCTCGCCACTCGACGGGCAGGGTGTTGACTGACTGGTCAATCGGGATCGGCTATCTTCCCTATGACAGACCGTCAAACCCCGATGGAGGCTTGAAGATGGCGAGCAACGGCAAGTTCGGAGGCCGCGAGGTAGTGATCGTCGAGGCGGCCCGTACTCCGGTCGGCCGCGGTCACGAGGAGAAGGGCTACTACAAGGACGTCCACCCCTCGAACCTGCTCGCCAAGAGCTTCAGCGAGGTCATCTCGCGCGCCGGGATCGATCCGTCGGAGGTCGAGGACGTCGTCGCCGGCTGCGTCCAGCAGTTCGGCGAGCAGGCGTTCAACATCGGCCGCAACGCCTGGCTCGAGGCCGGCCTGCCGATCGAGACCCCGGCCACAACGGTCGACCGTCAGTGCGGCTCGGCGCAGCAGGCTGTGAACTTCGCCGCCGCGCTCGTCGCCTCGGGCGTGCACGACGTCGCGATCGGCGGCGGAGTCGAGCACATGGGCCACATCTCCTTCGCCGACGGGCTCGCCGTCCAGCAGGAGCACGGCATGGCCTTCACACCCGAGCTCATGGAGCGCTACAACCTCGTACCGCAGGGGATCTCGGCAGAGATGATCGCCGACCAGTGGGAGATCCCCCGCTCGGAGCTCGACGAGATCGGGCTTCGCTCCCATCAACTCGCCGCCCGTGCCACCGAGGAGGGCCGCTTCGAGCGCGAGATCATCCCGTTCTCCGTCAACGGCGACACCTACGTGACCGACCAGGGCATCCGGCCCGACACGACGCTGGAGAAGCTCTCCGAGCTGAAGCCCGCGTTCAAGGAGGACGGCAAGATCACCGCCGGCAACTCCTCGCAGATCTCCGATGGAGCCGCCGCGGTCCTGCTCATGACCCGCGAGAAGGCCGATGCTCTCGGCCTGACACCCCGCGCCCGCATCGTCGATCAGACGACCGTGGGCGTGGACCCGGTGATCATGCTCACGGGCCCGATCCCCGCCACGAGGAAGCTCCTCGAGCGCAACGGCATGCAGATCGACGACATCGACCTGATCGAGATCAACGAGGCGTTCGCGTCGGTCATCGCCGCCTGGCGCCGGGAGCTCGGGCCCGACATGGACCGCGTGAACGTCAACGGCGGCGCGATCGCGCTCGGCCATCCGCTCGGCTCGACCGGCGCCCGACTCATCACGACCCTCCTGCACGAGCTCGAGCGCTCGGACAAGGAGGTCGGCCTGGTGACGATGTGCTGCGGCGGCGGGCTCGGTACCGGCACCCTGATTCAAAGGGTCTGAGCGCTCGGGCCATAGCTCTGGTCCTCACCGTCGCGGCAACGGCGGTGACCGCAGGCTGCGGCGACGACGAGACGACCTCCGTTTCCACGACGACCGGCCCGCCGACCAAGCAGGCCTTCCTGATCTCCGCCGACCAGATCTGCAACTCGTTCGAGTCGCAGATCGAGGCCGCCGGGGATGACCTTTTCACCGGCAAGCACCAGCCGCCGCCCGGCCAGGTTCGTCGCTTCGCGCTGCGCATCGCGGTGCCGAAGCTGGAGGCGGAGATCGACGCCGTCCGCTCGCTCGGGGCGCCTCGTGGCGACGCCGAGGAGATCAACGGAATCCTCGCTGCCTCCCAGGAGGGCGTCGATCAGATCAAACGCGACCCGGAGCTGATCGCGGGCGGTCAGGCGCCGCCGGGTCTGAGGAAGGCGGGCCGTCTCGCGAAGGCATACGGGTCGCAAGAATGCGGGGCCCAGTGAGTGCCCTCGACCGCATCTCGATCGCCGCGATCGCCGGCACCACGGGCGAGCTGGCCGAGGAGGCACGCGCCGCCGAGGCTGCCGGGATCGACTGCGTCTGGGCACCAGAGCTGTTTCGCAGCTCGGTCACCCAGGCGGCCTTTCTGGCCGCCGAGACCGAGCGGGTCGGGATCGGCACCGGAATCGCGTGGGCGTTCACCCGCTCGGCCTTCATCCTGGCCATCTCCGCGCTGGACATCGACGAGATGTCCGGCGGGCGGTTCCGTCTGGGCCTCGGCGCCGGAGTGAAGCGCCTCAACGAGACCTGGCACAACGTCGAGTACGGCAAGCCCGCGCCCCACCTTCGGGAGACGATCGAGGCCGTGGGCGAGATCATGGCGAAGGCCCACCGCGGCGAGCCGATCCACGTCGAGGGCTCCTACCAGGAGCTCGACATCAAGGGCTGGGTCCGGCCGCATCCACCCGCCCGGGAGTCGGTGCCGATCTACACCGCCGCCGTCCGCGAGGGGATGGCGCGGATGGCGGGCGATGTCGCCGACGGGCTGATCGGGCATCCGATGTGCTCGCTGCGGTGGCTTGACGAGGTCGTGGTGGCCAACTTCGAGAAGGGGCTCGAGCGCAGCGACCGTGTTCGCAGCGACCTCGATTTCATCCCCACGGTGTGCTGCGCGATCGACGACGACGAGGCGGCCGCCTATGACGCCGCGCGCAAGACGATCTGCTTCTACGCAACCGTGCGCACCTACATGCCGCTGTGGGAGATGCACGGCTTCGGCGATGCGGCGGCCGCCGTGGGTGACGCCTTTCGCGCGGGCGACTTCGCGGCGATGCCCACGCACGTGCCGGACGAGATGGTCGACGCCTACTGCGCGGCCGGACCCGTCGACAAGGTGCGCGAGCGCGTCGAGGCGGTGGCCGAGCGCGCCGACGGGCTCTTCCTCACCCCGCCTACCTATTTCCTCTCGCCCGAGGAGCTCGCGGCCTATCAGCACCGGATCGTTCAGAGCTTCGCCCCGAACGCCGAGTAACGCCCGGCCTGGGACCTGGACTTAGGCGAGGGCCATGGAGCTGTCATTCGACAACCTGCTGCTGGTCGTGCTGGCCGGCACGCTCGCCCCGTTCGCCCTCGGCTTCTTCCCGAGCCTGCGCCTGCCGTCGGTGGTGCTGGAGATCGTCCTCGGCATCCTCATCGGCCCGGCGGTCCTCGGCTGGGTCGATATCGACGAGCCGGTCGAGGTGCTGTCGCTGATCGGCCTGGCACTCCTCCTGTTCCTCGCGGGCCTCGAGATCGACCTTTCCGCCCTCCGCGGCAAGCTGCTCCGGGAGGCGAGCGAGGGGTTTGCGATCTCGATGGTCCTGGCGCTGCTCGCCGCGTTCGTCCTCTACGCCGCCGGCGTCGCCGACTCGCCGATCCTGATCGCGGTCATCCTCGCCTCGACGTCGCTCGGCGTCGTCGTCCCGGTTCTGCAGGACGCGGGCGAGGCCCGTTCGCGTTTTGGGCAGCTCGTGATCGCGGCGGCTTCGATCGCGGACTTCGCCTCGGTTCTCTTGCTCACGATCCTGTTCTCGCGCGACGCGACGGGCACCGGCGAGAAGTTCATCCTCATCGGCCTTTTCGTCGTCGTCATCGGCGTGGTCGCGTTTGCAGTCGGCGGCGCTGAGCGTTCGAGCCGCATCTCCGGCGCACTGCGGCGTCTTCAGGACACCAGTGCCCAGATCCGGGTCCGCCTGTCTTTCGTGCTGCTCATCGGCATGGTCGTACTGGCCGAGCAGCTGGGTCTCGAGCTCATCCTCGGAGCCTTTGCCGCGGGCGCGATCCTCAACCACCTCGACATGGACAACGAGATGACCCACCCGGAGTTCCGCGCGAAGCTCGCGGCGATCGGGTTCGGGGTCTTCATCCCGGTCTTCTTCGTCTCGAGCGGCGTGCGCTTCGACCTCGACGCCCTCTTCGGCAGCGCCTCGACCATCGCCGCCGTGCCCCTCTTCCTCGCCGCCCTCCTGGTAGCCCGTGGTCTACCGGCCCTCCTCTATCGCGGCGACTTCGGCACGCGGAGGGCGATCGCCGCGGCGCTACTGCAGGCGACCTCGCTGCCGTTCATCGTCGCCGCGACCCAGATCGGCCAGGACCTGGGCGTTATCGATGCCGCCGCGTCGGCCGCCTTCATCGGCGCCGGGCTCCTTTCAGTGCTGATCTTCCCGATCACCGCGCTGGGTCTGCTGCGCGACCCGAAAGCCGAGGACAGTCAGCCCGACTCGGCGTCGGTCCAGGGCGCGATGCCGATGTAGCTGGGGCTACTCGGCGAGTCGCCCACCGACGAACTGGACCATCCCCGCGAGCCGCTGGTGCACCCCCGTGAACCCGCGCTCCTGAAGCGCGCCCACGATCTCGTCGCCCTCAAAGATCCGCATTCCGCTCGCCCGCTCGAGCACCGGCTTCAGCGGAGAGGGCGCCAGTTGCCGGCGGACCGACGTCATCAGGGCCATGCGCCCGCGCGGGCCGAGGACGCGCCGCATCTCATCGAGGGCGGCGAAGGGGTCGGCGAAGAGGTGCAGCGCCGCGAAGCAGCAGGTGGCGGCGAAGGCTCCGTCGCGGAACGGCAGGTGGTTGGCGTCCCCGCGCACGAGCGCGACGTTCTCGACGCCGGCCTCCGCCAGTTCGCCGGCGCCGCGCGCCAGCATCGTCCGCGAAGCGTCGATGCCGACCACGAGGCCATCGGCCCCGACGACGCCAGCGAACTGGCGCGAGAAGTTCCCCGGGCCGCAGGCGACGTCGAGCACCGCGTCCCCGCGCCCCAACCCCATGAGAAGTCGCGCGATTCGGACCTCCTCGGACATGCTCGGCCCGGTGAAGCCCTTGACCGCCCGTGCCAGCGCCGGGCGCCAGTAGCGCTCGTAGATGTGGGGAACGAAGCTCGTCGTCATCAGATCCTGAGTCGTCCCGGTCGACTCGAGGTCCCCGCCGCCCAGGAGGTCCAGATATCCGCCCGCACTGGACTCGGCCTTCGCCGCGGCCTCCTGGTGCTCAGGGGTGAGCAGGGCGCGGGTGCGATCGAGCGCGGTGGCTGCCGCGGCCTCGGCCATCGCGCTCAACCGGTGCGATCGAGGGGGCCGAAGCCCCGCGGCTCGCCCGAGTGGTTCGCGAGCTCCGTCAGCCTGGCGATGTGGCGCTCACCCTCGATGCGAGCCGGGTGATCGGCGGGCAGCGGCCCGATCAGGCGCTGGATGCGATTGCGGATCTGGAGTGCGAAGTGCGGGGTCGCCGGCCCGGCGAGCGATCGGATGTCCTCGATGGTGATCTCCCGCCCGGAAAGGCGGTCCGCGCGCTCGCGCTCGCTCATCGGCTGGGCTCGGCTCTCATCGTTGCTGGCGCTTCGGTGTGCTCTGCTCGGGCTCGTTCGTGCCCGGCGGGGTGCCGAGCAGCGATTGGCCGGATCCGGACCTTACCGGCGCGACCTCAGCCAGCTGATCGACGTTCGCCTGGAAAGGCACCGAGATCGCGCTCTCGTCTCCGAGTAGCCAGACGTGGTTGTAGACGGCGCGCGTTGGGTCCCCCGCATAGCCGGGCTTCAGGTCGAGCAGGTAGCCCTGGAGCGCCAACGGAACCGTCTCTGAATCGTCGGTGACGAGCAGCGGCCCCCACGTGCCGCTCGCCGACAGCGCCGCTCCTGCGGCTGCGTCCAGCGGGCGCTCGGTGTTCGCGATCACGAAGCCATGGCCCGGGTCGTTGATGTTCCAGCCGAAGGTGTCGGCGCTGTAGCGGGCGAAGGCGATCGCGTTCTCGACGACGCCGTCGGCACCGACCCGAGTGACGTCGGGGTTCGCCTTCCGCAGCTCGTGGAACGCCTTCTTGCCGATGGCCGACTCCGGTCCCAGAACGTAGACGGGGACGCTCTCGTGACGCTTCAACGCCACGAGCGTTGCGGCGGGGACCGACTCGCGCTGGGCGAACAGAACCGGGTCGCCCGACCGTGCCGCCCAGGCCGCGGCGGGCATCGCGTATCCGGGCTCGTCGGAGCTGGCGATCACGATGTGGTCGGGCTGCGAGCCGGTGAGCTTCTCGCGCAGCCGGTCGATCGAACTGGCGATCTCGGCCGCGTTCTGACCTCTCACGTTCTGGGTGCGGAGTCCCTTGACCGGTGCGGCGTCGCCGACCCGGAACGCCTGGGCATCACCGGTGTCGGCGGAGCCGGGCGGCGCCAGCGCTGACAGCGCGTTCGACGTCAGGGTGGGGACGTCGCCGCCGCTGGTGAGCAGGACCGGAGCGTCAACGGGGGCTGCCATCAGGACTGACGCCGCGACTCCGGATGGCCAGTCGCCGGCGTCGACGAGCGTCACGGCGGCCGGGCCCTCGGCCCCGCCAGTCGAAGGGAACACGGCGAGCGCGACACCGGTGGCGTCCGCGATCGGATCGGCGCCGGAGACGCGGGTCGTGTTCTTCGTGGCGAAGGTCGGAAAGCCGATGTCCTGCGGCTCAGACGGCGCGTGCTGACGGATGACGATCGGTGGCCCCGGAGCCGCCGGCTGCTCTGGCTCCTCACCGCCCCCGAGCACACCGGTCGCGAAGAGGACACCCACGGCGATCCCCGCCAGGACGAGCAGGGCGACGATCGCGCCCACCGGACGGCGCAGCTGCTCACCGAGCCAGTAGCCGAGGTCGGAGAAGAAGTAGCGCACACGGCTCAGCATCGGCCGAAAGCTAGCCGGTCGTTGCGCGCCGACCGCCCGCTGCAACCTTCACCGCCCGCCTGGGGCGGGAGTAGGCTCCTCGTTGACTGACCAGTCAATCGGTCGCGTGAACGCGGCCGGGACCCACGGAGGTTCTTTCGACGCATGGATTTCGCCCTGAACGACGAGCAGCTCGAGTTCAAGGACTACGCCCGGCGCTTCGCTCGCGAGGTGATCCGCCCGGTTGCCGCGGAGCACGACGCGAACGAGTCGACGCCGTGGGAGGTGATCCGCCAGGCCCGCGAGTGGGGTCTCTCCGGGATCGAGTACATGCAGCGGATGGGGTCCGACAGCGACGGCCAGCTCGGCGTGATCGGGGCCGAGGAGCTGCATTGGGGTTGTGCTGGGATCGCCCTCGCGATCTCGGGCTCCGGCCTTGCCGCCGCCGGGGTCGCAGCCTCGGGGACGCCGGAGCAGATCGCGCGCTGGGTTCCCGATTGCTTCGGCGCCGGTGACGAGGTCAAGCTCGGGGCCTATGCGGTGACGGAGCCGCAGGCGGGCTCGGACGTCAAGAGCCTGAAGACGACCGCGCGGCTGGACGGCGACGAGTGGGTCCTCAACGGAACCAAGGTCTTCATCACCAACGGCGGAATCGCGGACGTGCACGTAGTCGTCGCGACCGTCGACCCGGAGCTCGGGCACCGCGGCCAGGCCTCATTCGTCGTCCCGAAGGGAACGCCCGGATTGCGGCAGGGAAAGAAGGAGACGAAGATCGGGATCCGCGCTTCCCACACCGCCGAGGTCGTCCTCGAGGACTGCCGGCTCCCGGCGGAGAACCTGCTTGGCGGGATGGAGAAGCTAGAGCGCAAGCTCGAACGGGCCCGGACAGGCGAGTCGTCGGGGCGCGCCTCCAACGCGCTCGCCACGTTCGAGCTGACGCGGCCGATCGTCGGCGCCTCTGCACTGGGCATCGCCCAGGCTGCGTTCGAGTGGACCGTGGCCTACCTCGACAACGGGGTCGGCGTCGACCTCTTCGAGGCGGCGCTCGATGCGAGCTCCACCGCGGGCCGGCCGGCGCTTGAGCGCCAGGGCGTGCAGCAGCAGCTCGCCGACGTGGCGACCGAGATCGACGCCGCCAGGCTGCTGGTCCAGCGCGCGGCCTGGATGGGCCGCAACGGCATCCCACTCACCGGCGGTCAGGGGTCGATGTCGAAGCTCAAGGCCGGCGACGTGGCGATGTGGACGACCCGCACGTGCATGGACCTAGTCGGCCCCTACGCGCAGAGCGCGGACTGCCCGCTCGAGAAGTGGTTCCGCGACGCCAAGATCTACCAGCTGTTCGAGGGCACGGCCGAGATCCAGCGCCTAGTCATCTCGCGCATGCAGGTCGGCGAGTACCGCGAGCGACTGCAGGCAGCGGCCGAGATCGCGGCGCGCGCCGTCGCGCCGGCCGCGACCAACGGCGTGCCACCGGCGCCCGCCAGGGCGATCGCCTGAGCCGGGTCTAAGCTGCGGGCATGGCCTCGGGCCACGCCCACGGTCACCTCACGCCGCCGGTTCCCGGCGATCCGCTCGCCGGCCGCCGTGCCGCGAACAGCCGCCGGATGTGGATCGCCCTCGCGATCAACGGAGCCATGGTCGTCGCCGGGATCGTGGGCGGGATCCTCACCGACTCGCTCGCTGTCCTCGCCGACGCCGGCCATGTCCTCTCCGACGCCGGGGCGATCGCCCTGGCGCTGTTCGCCGCGCGACTTGCCTCGCGCGCGGGTGGCCCGCGCCGCACCTTCGGCTACCAGCGCGGCGAGGTCATCGCGGCGCTCGTGAACGGCCTCGCCCTGCTCGCGATCGCCGTCGTGGTCGCGGTCGCCGCCGTCAATCGGCTGGGCGATCCGCCCGACGTCGCCGGCGGCGGCGTAGTGGCCCTCGGGGTGCTGGAGCTCGCCGGCAACGTGGCCGCGGCATGGGTGCTCGCTCGCGGTGATCGAGTCGACGTGAACCTCGAGGCCGTCCTGCGTCACTCGGCGGTCGATGCGCTCGGTTCACTCGCGGTCGTCGTCTCCGGCGTGCTCGTCCTGGCGACCGGCTGGACCGGGGCCGATCCGATCGCCGGCCTTGCGATCGCCGTGCTCATCGTGATCTCATCCGTTCGCCTCATCCGCGAGCCCTTCGACGTGCTGATGGAGGCCGCGCCGGCCGGGGTTGATGTCGATCGGCTGGGCCGGGCGATGTGCGAGGTCAGCGGCGTCGTCCAGGTCCACGAGCTGCACGTCTGGACCGTCACCTCGGGATTCGAGGCGCTTGCGGCTCACGTCGTGGTGGCGTCCGGTGACGATCGCGACCGCGCGAGGCGGGAATTGGAGTACCTGCTGCGGGAGCGCTTCGGGATCGCCCACACCACCCTCCAAATGGAGGAGGGGGCTGACGAAAGTGCCCTTTTGCAGGTGCAATCTCCGTTGCAGCGCCCGTAATTTCTGTTAAGAGGTGCTTGCAAAGCCGTCCGGGATTGCTACCCTGGCCGCCACACTCGCCGAGTCCGCGTGGGCGGGAACCCACGTGGAGCGGGGGAACCAAGAGGTGACCGGACCCAACCGGCGCCATGGGGCGAATGGCCCGGGCCTACGGGCCCGCCGGGCCTAGCGCATCGCGCGAGCCCGTCAGCTAACCCCGCAGGCGGACAACACATGGAAGAGCGCAAAAACCGAACCACCGTCCGCCGTCGTGCGGGGATCCTGCTGGCCACTGCTCTCGCGGTGGGCTCGGCGTTGGCGATGACTGCCGGCGCGCCCGCGCAGGACCTGCAGACGAAGATCGATCAGAACCGCCAGACGCTCGAGCAGAAGCAGCAGCAGCTCCAGCAGACCAAGCAGCAGGAGGGTGTGCTGACCACGAAGATCGACCGGCTCTCCGACCAGGTCGATCAGCTGAGTGGCGAGGTTGCCACCCTCGAGAACCGCGAGGCGCTCGTCCAGGCGCAGCTCGAGCGGACCGAAGCTCGTCTGAAACGGGCCGAGCAGCGCCTCGATCAGCTTCGCGAGCGGCTGCAGCGCTCGCTCAAGATCCTCAGGCAGCGTCTGGTTGCGATCTACAAGTCGAATTCGCCCGACGCGCTGAGCGTGATCCTCAACTCCGACGGCTTCTCGGACCTGCTCGACCGCTACCAGTATCTGAACTCGGTTCAGCAGCAGGACTCCGAGCTCGTCGACTCGGTGCGCGATCTGCGCAACCGCGCCCACACGACCGTGAACACGGTTCGCGACGCGCGCGACGAGATCGAGGCCAAGAAGGAAGAGCTCGCCCGCACCCGCATGCAGCTCGAGGCACGCCAGGCGGACCTCGCCGATGCACAGGACGCGAAGCAGGCGGCTCTCGACGAGACCCAGCAGCACGAAGAGCAGCTGGAGGGCGACGTCTCCGACCTTCAGGGGCAGATTCAGGCTCAGCTTCAGGCTCAGGCCGAGGCCGCGGCGGCCGCTGCGCCGACCGCCGGCCCCACTCCAGGGGGCACGTCCACCGGTCCCGTCTCGTCAAGCGGCTTCATCTGGCCCGTCAACGGCCCGATCACCTCGCCGTTCTGCGAGTCCCGCCCGTGGGAGGCGTGCCACCCCGGGATCGACATCGGCGTGCCCAGCGGGACCCCGGTCCACGCCGTCGCCGACGGCACCGTGGCGATCGCCGCTCCCGAGGGCGGCTACGGCAACTACATCTGCATCGACCACGGGGGCGGGCTTTCCTCCTGCTACGCGCACCTGATGTCGTTCAACGTCTCCGTCGGACAGCACGTGAGCCAGGGTCAGGTGATCGCCATCAGCGACTGCACGGGCCTGTGTTTCGGGCCCCACCTCCACTTCGAGGTGCGGGTGAACGGCTCGGTGGTCGATCCGATGGGTTATCTCTGAGCCCGAGCGGGAATACACGCTAAGGCGACAGGCACGAACGCCGAAGAGATTGACGGTTGCCCGATGTCGTCGAGCCTGCAATGATCAGCATGAGTACTGGCATGGAAAGCAGCGTGGCAACACCAAGGATGGGGAACGCTCGCGCGTACCTAGCGGGGACGGGCGCTACAGGCGCACTCATCGCCGGGGCCGTGATCGTGTTCCTCTCGGCGGCGGCCTTCGTCGCCTTCAACGGCTTCTCCTTCCCTGGCGGAGCCGACGAGTCGAGCGTTGCCATCGGCGCCAACCAGAAGCTGAACGGCGCGCCGGAGCTCGCCGCAGCGAACCTGGGTCGCGGCGCCGGCGCGGTTGCGCGCACCCCGACTCCGATCAGCGGCGCAGCAGCCGCGGGTCCGGGCTCGAGCGCCGGCGGTGGCTCGACAGGCGGCTCGGCGAGCGGCGGTGGCGATACCGGCTCGGCGGGCGTCGACCCGGGCACCACCGGCGGCACCACGGGCTCGTCCACGAGCGGCGCGCTCTCCAACACCGTCGACGGCGTCGACCAGACGACCGACGGCACCGGCCTTCCGCAGGTCAGCCCGATCACAGACCCGGCCACCGATCAGGTCGACAACACCGTCAACAACACCTTGAACGACGCCGGCGGCGCGCTCGGCAATAACCACCTGGGCGATCAGGTCAACGACACGCTCAACAACACCACCAACGGCCTGCTCGGCAACGGTGGTGGCGGCGGCGGCCTGCTCGGCGGCTGAGAACAACTCCGGCCACCTCCTCCACTCTCGCCCTGAATCCCTGGTCCGCGGCTACGCCGCGGACATTTCATGCTGCTCCCGCGTCCGGGGGCGCCGGGGGAAGCTGGCGGGTCAACCAGCGCAAAGCGACTCCCTGGAGCTCCGCGTCGTGCTGCGCCGAGCGGTGGTGGCCGCCGGGCACCAGGATGAGCTTGCGCGGCTCGGCCGCGCGCTCGTAGACCTCCTGGGAATGCTGGTAGGGAATCTCCTCGTCGCCCTCGGCGTGGATGAGCAGGAGCGGCTTCGCGCCCATCTCCCGGGCGGCCTCCCGCACGTCGTGCTCGCCGAGCCATGCCTCGAGTGCACGCTGGGATTCGGGTGTGGTTCGCATCTGCACGGATCCCGCCCGCAGGCCACGCAGCAACTCCCCTGCGCCAGCGGGGCAGATTGCGACCGCGCCGGCGATTGCGTCCGAAGTCGCCGCCGCGTGGATCGCCATGAATCCGCCCATGCTCGAGCCGCGCAGGCAGACGCGGCCATCGTCGACTCCCTCGCGCGCCGCGAGAAAGCGCGCCATGCGGCCCACGTCCTCCAGCGCGGCGGGGGCCATCTCGTCACTCGCGGCGCCGTGACCGCGCTGGTCGTAGGCGAGCGCAGCCCACCCTGCGCTCCGGCACGCCCGCCCGAAGTCGCCGTGATTCTCCTTGCGAGAGCCCGCGCCATGGATGATCACGATCGCCGGCCAGGGCGGCTTGGTCTCCGGCAACCACAGCCAGTAAGGACGCCCCTGGTGCTCGCCTCGCTCGGTTGGCGGTTGGGGTGAGCGCAGGCCGGCCCGGGTCATGCCTCCATAATCCCGGAGTTCCGATGCCTCCCGCGACGCAACCCAACCTGGTCGAGGGCTCCGCCGTGTTCCCGCTCGGGAGCCGAGTCAACGACCGCGGGCACCTCGAGGTCGGTGGTTGCGACGTCGTTGAGCTCGCCGGCGAGTTCGGAACCCCCGCCTACATCTACGCCGAGGACGACATCCGCTCCCGCGCCCGCGCCTACACCGAGGGATTCGCCGCGCGCGAGGCCGACGCAGAGGTCCTCTTCGCGAGCAAGGCCGCGCCGTTCACGGCGGCGTACCGGGTCTGCTGTGAAGAGGGCCTCTCGGTCGATGTTGCGTCCGGCGGCGAGCTGGCGATGGCTCTGCGGGCGGGGTTCGATCCCGCCCGGATCTACCTCCACGGGAACAACAAGACCGAGCGCGAGCTGCACGAGGCCGTCGACGCGGGGGTCGGCCACGTGATCTGCGACTCCTTCTCCGAGATCGAACGGCTCGACTCCCTGCTCGACCGCAAGCAGTCCGTCCTGATCCGGGTGACGCCCGGCATCAAGCCCTCGACTCACTCATATGTGCAGACCGGTCAGCTCGACTCGAAGTTCGGGTTCGGGCTCGAGGACGGCCTCGCACAGAGGGCGATCGCCGCAGTACAGGCCTCCGAACGCCTCGAGCTCGTCGGTCTACACGCCCACATCGGCTCGCAGATCTTCGAGCTCGAGCCATACGTGAAGGCGATCGAGGCGCTCGCCGATCTCGTCGGCGATGGCGATTGGTGCCGGGTGCTGAACGTCGGCGGCGGCCTCGGCATCGCGTACGTCGCCGAAGATGAGCCGCCCTCGATCGACTCCTATGTAGAGGTGAAGGTGGAGGGGGTCCATCGCCTGTTCGATCCGATGCCGCGCCTCCTGATCGAGCCTGGGCGCTCCCTGGTGGGGAATGCCGGCATCACCGCGTACACGGCCGGGACCGTCAAGGAGATTCCCGGCGTGCGCACGTACATCGCCGTCGACGGCGGGATGTCGGACAACATGCGCCCGATGCTCTACGACGCCCGCTACGAGGCCGTGGTCGCGGATCGGGCCGCGGACGTGCCCGACACGCCGGTGACGATCGCCGGGATGCACTGCGAGTCCGGGGACATCCTGGTACGGGACGCGCTGCTGGCGGCGCCCGAGCCGGGTGACGTCGTCGTCACGCCCGCCACGGGAGCCTACGGCTACGCGATGGCGTCGAACTACAACGGGATGCCGCGACCGCCCGTCGTCTTCTGCCGCGATGGCGACGCTCGCGTCGTTGTGCGCCGCGAGACGTACGACGATCTGATGGCGAGGGATCTGCCGTGACCCCCGAAGCTCCCGAACGCGAAGTGGACAAGGTGACCGGAATGGGTGTCGTGCACATCGGCGTGCTGGGGCGGGGCACCGTGGGCAGCGCGTTCGCGGACCTGGTCGCGGATCGCGCGGCGGCGGTGGAAGCGGCCACCGGGCGCCGTCCCGAGATCGTCGGTCCCCTCCGGCGGTCAGAGGGCGACTTCGACCAGATTCTCGAGGCGTCGGAGATCGTGGTGGAGCTGATCGGCGGCACCGACCCCGCGCGCGATTACGCCCTGCGCGCGATCGCCGCCGGACGGCACGTCGTCACGGCGAACAAGCAGCTGATCGCCCAACACGGCGACGAGCTCTTCGAGGCGGCCCGCGCGGCCGGGGTGCAGCTGCGGTTCGAGGCGGCGGTCGCCGGCGTGGTCCCCGTGATCCGCGTGATCCAGGAGAGCCTGGCGGCCACGGAGATCAGCAAGGTCTTCGGGATCGTCAACGGGACGACCAACTTCATCCTCACCGAGATGGTGACCACGGGCGCGTCCTACGGCGACGCGCTGGATCGGGCACAAGCGCTGGGCTACGCCGAGGCCGACCCGACCGAGGACGTGAACGGCGCCGATGCCGCGGCGAAGATGGCGATCCTCGCGCGGCTCGCGTTTCACTCGCCGGTTTCGCTCGACGACGTCGGCTTTGAGGGGATCACGGAGATCCAACCGGAGGATCTTGCCTACGCGAGGGAGCTGGGCCTCTCGCTGAAGCTGCTGGGGGTTGCCGAGCGGGTCGGGCAGGGCCTGAGCGTGCGCGTCTTCCCATGCTTTCTCCCGCGAGCTCACCCGCTCGCGCCGGTGGAGGGCCCGTTCAACGCCGTGATGGTGGAGGCACCGGCGATCACCGAGATCACGATGTCCGGGCCCGGGGCCGGCGGTCCCGAGACCGCGACGGCAGTCCTTGGCGACGTTGTCTCGATCGTCTCCGGCCACGCCCCGGTGCACGAGGCTCGGGAGCACCTGGAGATCGTCGGGGACCTGCCGTCATCCTTCTACCTCCACCTCGAGGTGGCTGACCGGCCTGGCGTCCTCGCCCAGGTGGCGGAGGTCCTCGGGCGCAACGGGGTCTCGGTGCAGAGCGTGGTGCAGCGCGGGCTCGGCGAGGACGCCCGCCTCGTGATGGTCATGCACGAGGTTCCCGAGAGCCACTTCCGCTCGGCGCTGTACGAGATCGCGAAGCTCGACTTCCTGCGGGCGCCGCCTCGCGCGATCCGGGTGATCGAGGAGGAGTTCGTCTGAGCCGCGCGCCGCGGCCGGCTCGGGCCGATGAGGCTCAGGCGATCCACGACCTCGTCCAACGGGCCTATGCGCACTATCCGGAGCGCATCGGCGTGCGGCCGGCGCCCATGGACGCGGACTACGCAACGGCGATCGCGGCGAACGAGGTGTGGGTGGTCGCCTCCGGCGAGCGGCCCGTCGGCGTCCTCGTACTGCGCCCAGAGGCCGACCATCTGTTCGTTGACAACGTCGCGGTTGAGCCCGAAGAGCAGGGATCTGGGATCGGGGGAGCGCTGCTCGAGCAGGCCGAGGCGCGAGCGGTGGAGCTGGGCGTGCCGGAGCTGCGCCTGCTCACCCACGAGTTGATGACCGAGAACCGCGCCATGTACGCGCACCTGGGCTGGGAGGAGACGGAACGGCGGATCGAGGGCAAGTTCGCCCGCGTCTACTTCCGCAAGCCGGTCACTTCGCGCCCTGCGGACTGATTAGGGTCTCGGCGATGCCGCCGCCGCTGATCGAGCGCTACCGTGATCGCCTGCCGCTCGAGGCGGGCGACCCGGTCGTGAGCCTGAACGAAGGCTCGACTCCGCTGGTCGAGGCCCCCGTGATCTCGGAGCGGGTCGGCGCCCGCGTGTGGCTGAAGCTCGAGGGGGCGAATCCGACCGGGAGCTTCAAGGACCGGGGGATGACGGTGGCCGTCTCGCGAGCCAAGGGCGCCGGCGCGCAAGCGGTCATCTGCGCCTCGACGGGCAACACCGCGGCCAGCGCGGCCGCGTACGCGGCCCGTGCGGGGATGCGGGGGGCGGTGATCGTGCCGGAGGGCCAGATCGCGATCGGGAAGCTGGCCCAGGCGCTGATGCACGGCGCCCGGGTCGTCGCCCTCCGTGGCAACTTCGACCAGGCGCTCGAGCTGGTGCGCGCGCTCGCCGCCAAGCACCCGATCGAGCTCGTCAACTCCGTGAACCCGTACCGCATCGAGGGCCAGAAGACCGCGGCCTACGAGGTCTGCGAGGAGCTCGGCGACCCGCCTGACGCCCTGGCGATCCCGGTTGGGAACGCCGGCAACATCACCGCCTGGTGGCGCGGGTTCGGCGAAGCGAAAGTTCAGCCGCTCCTCTACGGCTTCCAGGCGGCCGGAGCCGCCCCCCTGGTCGAGGGTCACCCGATCGAGAAGCCCGAGACGGTCGCCTCGGCGATCCGCATCGGCAACCCCGCCCGCTGGGAGGAGGCGATGGCCGCGGTCACCGCATCGCGCGGGCGTATCGCCGCCGTCACGGACGAGCAGATCCTCGACGCCTACCGCCTGCTCGCCTCCCGCGAGGGCGTTTTCTGCGAGCCGGCCTCGGCGGCGTCGGTTGCCGGCCTCCTCGCCCACGGCCTCCCGGTGACAGAGGGCGACCGGCCCCCCGAGACGATTGTCTGCGTGCTGACCGGGCACGGCCTGAAGGACCCGGACACGGCCCTCGGCAAGGCGCCCGCCGTCGTCGGCTGCGACAACGACCTCGCCGAGGTCGAGCGGGCGATCTTCGACTAGGCGGTCGTCCGCGCGGATCTCGGTTTGCCGCGAACGAAGCACGTGGGGGTTGGGGAGCCGGTCGCCGCCACGAGTGCTCGATCGTGCACCCATACGGTGCACGATCCACCGCTCTTGCCAGGCGCGCGGGCTTTGCGCGCGTTACGCGAGCCATCGGGCACACACGTGCGCGTGAATTGCAACTCGCTCCACTCACCTACGTGCTTCTGCCCCCCAGGCTTGTGGGATGGCCGATCCCATCGGCGAGAGTCGGCAACCTCCGACCCGCACCCGCTGGCTCACCACCCTCGCCAGCGTCATCGCCCCGCCGCGCTGCGGGGTCTGCGGCGGGCCATGCGAGCTCCACGAGCCCATCTGCCTCCCCTGCGCCACCGAGCTCCGCCGCTCGCACGCTGCCTGCTTCGCCGTCCCAGGCGCCGACGCCGCGTGGGCCGCGGTCCCCTATGAGGGCACGGCGCAGCGCTTGATCGCAGCCCTGAAGTTCGCCGGCCGCCTCCCGCTTGCCCACGCCGCGGCGGACACGATCCTGAGCTCGATCCCCCTGGGATTGGCCGCCGGCGCCGTCGTCCCGGTCCCACCATCCCCCCACCGCCGGCGCACCCGCGGCTTCGACCCCACGGCACTCATCGCGCGAGCGCTCACCGACCGCCTCACGCTCCCCTACGTGCCCTGCCTTTCCAGAGCCGACGGCCCGCGACAGGTCGGCCGCCCCCGCCGCCGGCGGCTGGCCGATCCCCCTCACGTGATGACCGTCGGCTCGGCGCCGGCGGTCGCGACCTTGATCGACGACGTGGCGACAACAGGGGCCACGCTGACGTCCTCGGCGCTCGCGCTCCGGGCCGGTGGCGCGGAGCGGGTCGTTGCCGTCACCTTCGCCCGAACTCCAGGTTTGGCGCAGGCGGAGGGTTGGGCATAGCATGGTTTCTGGCACCGTCACCGACCGAGAGGAGGCCACGTGCGGATCGAGGTGAGAGGCAGGAACACCGAGGTCACAGAGGAGCTTCGCGAGGCGGTGAACAAGCGCTTCGCTCGCATCGGCCGCCAAGTCTCAGAGCTCGCGACCCTCGAGATCGAGCTCGCCGAGGAGCGCAACCCCTCGATCGCCGATAGCCAGGTCGCCGAGGCCACCCTGCACCTGAAGGGCGTCACCCTGCGTGCGCACGAGGCCTCGCCGGAGATGCTCCACTCGATCCACGAAATCGCTGAGGACCTGCGCCGCCAGGTCAAGCGTCACCGCGAGAAGCGCCGCAAGCGCTGGGCGGGGCGCCGCGTCAAGTCGCGCCTTCGCGGCGGCGAGGCGTGAGCTCCGCGCCGCACCTGTCGTGACAAGCGCCTTCGTCACCGGCGGCTCCGGCTTCATCGGCGGCCGCCTGATCGAATCCCTTGCCGGTGATGGCATCCGGGTGCGGGCGCTGGCCCGCTCCACGCGCTCGGCCGAGCGCGTGGCCGAGCTCGGCGCCGAGCCTGTGCGCGGCGATCTCGCCGACCGCGCGTCGCTCCTCGCCGGCGCCGCCGATTGCGAGCTCGCGTTTCACGCCGCCGCCAAGGTCGAGGACTGGGGGCCGTGGGAGGAGTTCGAGCGCGACAACGTCGAGGGCACGCGAAACGTGGTCGAGGCCTGCCGCGAGGCCGGGGTTCGCCGCTTCGTCCATGTGAGCACCGAAGCCGTGCTCATCGCCGGCGATCCACTCGTCCAGGTTGACGAGACGACTCCCCGCCGCCCGGACTCCAAGGCTCCCTACCCACGTAGCAAGGCGATGGCGGAGGCGGTCGCGCTCGGCGCCGGAGCGGACGGGTTTGAGCCCGTCGCGCTGCGTCCCCGCTTCGTCTGGGGCAAGGGCGACCTGACGCTCCTTCCGGCGATGGTCGAGATGGTGAACGCCGGCCGGTTCGCCTGGATCGGCGGCGGGCGCCACCTCACCGATGTCACCCACGTCGACAACGTCGTCCATGGCCTGCGCCTCGCGGCCGAGAAGGGCCGGGCTGGCGAGCCCTACTTCGTAACCGACGCCGATGTCGTCGTCTTCCGCGACTTCGTGTCGGCCCTCATCAGCACACAGGGTGTCGACCCGCCCACCCGCAACATCCCGGCACCCGTTGCGGGCGCACTCGCGGCCGCGGGGGAAGGGGCCTGGCGCCTCCTGCGGCTGCGCCGCTCCCCGCCGCTGACCCGGTTCACGTTCTGGGTGTCCTCCCAGGAGTGCACGATCGACATCTCGAAGGCCCGCACCGAGCTCGGATACGAGCCGGTGCGGTCGCGGGAAGATGGGCTTGCCGAGCTGCGCCAGGACGCCGGCCCGGCTCAGGCGTAGCTGTACCCTCAGGGCCATGGCCAAGGGACTCATCGACAAGGCCCTGCGGCTCGGCGAGGGTAAGCAGTTCAGGGACTACGAGAAGCGCGTCTCCTCGATCAACCGGATCGAGGAGGAGATGGAGCTGCTCGAGGACTCGGAGCTTCGCGCCGAGGCGGACGCGCTGCGCGAGCGTGCCCGCGACGGCGAGGCCCTCGACGATCTCCTGCCTGAGGCCTTTGCGCTGTGCCGGGAGGCCGGTCGGCGAACGATCGGCCAGCGCCACTTCGACGTCCAGCTGATCGGCGGCATGGTCCTGCACTCGGGCTCGATCGCCGAGATGAAGACCGGCGAGGGCAAGACGCTGACGGCGACGCTCGCCGTCTTCCTCAACACGCTTGCCGGTGATCCGGTTCACGTGATCACGGTCAACGACTACCTCGCTCGCCGCGACGCCGAGTGGATGCGGCCCATCTACGACGCCCTCGGCGTGACGGTCGGCGTGATCCAGGCGCAGATGGAGCCGGCCGAGCGGCGCGAGATGTACGCGTGCGACGTCACGTACGGCACCAACTCCGAGTTCGGCTTCGACTACCTGCGCGACAACATGGCCCCCACGCTCGAGCACACGGTCCAGCCGGGCCACGTCTTTGCGATCGTCGATGAGGTCGACAACATCCTCATCGACGAGGCCCGCACCCCTCTCATCATCTCCGGCCAGCCGGAGCAGGCGGCGAAGATCTACTACGACTTCGCCCGGCTCGCGAAGCAGATGGACGGCGTCGAGATGAAGCCGAAGCTGAAGTCGCTCGGCGAGTCGCGCGACACCTCCGAGGCCGAGCACGACTACGAGTACGACGAGAAGCACAAGACGGTCGCGCCGACCGAGAGGGGCGTCGCCAAGGCCGAGGAGTTCCTTGGCGTCGACAACCTCTACGTCTCCGAGCACGGCACCCTCGTCAACCACCTGATCCAGTCGCTCAAGGCGCAGTCGCTCTTCCTCCGCGACAAGGACTACGCCGTGATCGACGGCGAGGTGAAGATCATCGACGAGTTCACCGGTCGCATCCTCGAGGGCAGGCGCTGGTCGGACGGCCTCCACCAAGCCGTTGAGGCGAAGGAGGGCGTCGCTATCCGCGAGGAGAACCAGACGCTGGCCACGATCACCCTGCAGAACTACTTCCGCCTCTACGAAAAGCTCGCCGGCATGACCGGCACGGCGCTCACCGAGGCGCAGGAGTTCATGAAGATCTACGAGATGCCGGTGGTCGACATACCGACCAACCGGCCGATGGTCCGCGCCGACCACAACGACCAGATCTACAAGACCAAGAACGGCAAGTGGAAGGCGGTCGTGAACGAGATCGCCGAGCGGCACGCCAAGGGCCAGCCCTCACTCGTGGGAACGATCTCGGTCGAGGTCTCGGAGATGCTCTCGGGCGAGCTGAAGCGCAGGGGCATCGACCACGTCGTCCTGAACGCCAAGCCCGAGCACGCGCAGCGAGAGGGCGAGACCGTCGCGCAGGCCGGCCGCGTGGGCGCTGTCACGATCGCGACCAACATGGCGGGCCGCGGCGTCGACATCAAGCTCGGCGGCGACCCCGCTCAGCTCGCCGGCGACGAGCTGCGCAAGCTTGGCCTGACTCCCGAGAACGAGAGCTGGGACGAGGAGCTGAAGGCCCTCGAACCGAAGTTCTTCGAGCAGTGCGAGGAGGAGGGCGACAAGGTCCGTGCCCTCGGCGGCCTCTTCATCTGCGGAACGGAGCGTCACGAGTCACGGCGCATCGACAATCAGCTGCGCGGTCGCTCCGGGCGCCAGGGCGATCCAGGCGAGTCGCGGTTCTTCCTGTCGGCTGAGGACGACCTGATCCGCCTCTTCGCCGGCGAGCGCATCTACAAGATCCTCGACCGGCTCGGGCCCGTCGACGAGCACGGCGAGGAGTACCCGCTCGAGGCGAAGCTGCTCAGCCGCCAGATCGAGAACGCCCAGAAGAAGGTCGAGCAGCAGAACTTCCTGATTCGTAAGCGCGTGCTCGAGTACGACGACGTCATGAACGAGCAGCGCCGCGTGATCTACAAGTACCGGCGCGAGGTCCTCGAGGGGCGCGACATGTCCGACGTCGCTCGCGACCAGGTCGGCGAGGTCGTCGCGAACCTGGTCGAGGAGTACACGGAAGGGGAGGTCTTCGAGGAGTGGGACCTCGGCGGGCTCGAGACCCAGGCCGAATCCCTGTGGCCGCTTCAGGTCGACCTCTCCCAGCTCGACGCGCAGAGCTCCGACCGCGAAGAGATCATCCGCCTGCTCACCGAAGATGCGCTCACCGCCTACGAACGCCGCGAAGAGGAGTTCGGCGACGAGCTGATGCGGTTCCTCGAGCGCCAGATCCTTCTGCAGATCATCGACAACCGCTGGCGCGAGCACCTCTACGAGATGGACTACCTCCGCGAGGGCATCCACCTCCGCGGCTTCGCCCAGATCGATCCGCTCGTCGCCTACAAGAACGAGGGCTTCTCCATGTTCGACGAGCTCATGGTGTCGATCTGGCAGGAGTTCACACGCGTGATCTTCCACGTCGAGGTGAACGTCGAGCCCGCGCAGGCCGAGGAGATGTTCGAGCCCGCCGCCGAGGGTGGGTCGGTCTCGTACTCAGGTGGCGGCGACCAGCAGCCTTCAGCCCTCGGCGACGCAAGGAGCGCCGCCGCGGCGGGCGGAGCCGCGGTGGGCGGTGGAGCCGCTGCCGCGGGCAACGGCGATCCCGCCGCCGCCCCGCCTCCCGCCCCCGCCGCACCTGCGGGCACGCACCGCGACGCGACAACCGGCGCCGTGGTCAAGGA
>JBKPNZ010000074.1:0-12611 GCA_046732895.1 Actinomycetota bacterium | reverse complement strand
AGCCGGGCCCGACGCCGGTGCCGGAGCCCGAGCCGCCGGCTCCCGCCGAGCCGCTGCCCGGGGAGCCCGCCGAGCCGGTCGCGGCCGGCCCCTCGACCGAGGAGCTGATCGCGCAGCTCAAGGCCGGCGTCGGGAGCGCTTCGCCGGTGTCGACCGACAGTGCAGCCGCGGACAAGTCGGCCGCGCGACTGGTCGCGATGAAGATGGCGCTCGAGGGTGCCTCCCGCGAGGAGATCGACCGCCACCTGGCCGAGAACTACGACGTCGACCATCGCGAGAAGCTCCTCGACGACGTGCTCGCGCGGGCGAAGGCGTGATCCGTTGCGCATATCCGGCGTGATCTGGGCCGGCACCCGGACGGACAACTACGAAGAGATGGTCGCCTTCGCCCGGGACGTCCTGGGAATGAAGATCGAGGAGGAGGACGAAGGCCTGACGCTCTTTCGCCTGCCGGACGGTGACGCGCTGGAGGTGTTCGACCTTGATGCCGACGGAGGGGGCCATCCGCAGTCCGACCGTGTTGTCGCGGGCCTCCTCGTGGAAGACCTCGACGCCGCTCGGGTTGAGCTCCAGGACGCCGGTGCCGAGGTTCGCCCAGGGGGCTCCGATCCAACCGCGAGCTGGTTCTACTTCCGGGCGCCGGATGGCAACCTCTACGAGATGATCGAGCGGACTTAGGGCTCTCTAAACGTGCCGGGCCCGCCGCCGCCGCGGGCGCCCGCCGCGTACGCGGCCATGTCCTGCGACCAGAACTCGACGACGTTCCCGTCGGGATCGGTGACGTAGACCGCCCGGCCGGGACCGAGCTGCACGGGACCCTCGAGGTCGACCTCGGCCGCCCGCAGGCGTGCGAGCACGCGGTCGAGCTCGCCGTCGGCGACGTGGAACGCGAAATGGACGTGGGCGCCGCCGCGCCCGCCCGCCAGCCCCACCTGTGGCGTCCACAGCCCCAGGCGTGCCGCGTCGCCGATCAGATACCAGTAGCGGCCCTCCCGTCCCTCGCCGTAGAGCGTCTCCTCGAACCCCAGAACATCCCGGTAGAAGCGGCGTGCCGCGTCGAGATCGGAGACCTCGAGGACGAGCTCCGAGATGCCGCTGACCGGAGGTGGCTTGGACATGCGGTCAGCGTATTCCTTGCTTATCTAGGTAGATGCTTCCGCAGGCCTACAGACGACTGCTTGCCATGCGTCCTGTGCGGATGCCGCTCGTCGGCGTTGCGATTGGGCGGCTGCCGATCGCGTCGCTCTCGCTGGCGACGCTTCTGCTGGTTCGCGCGGAGACGGGGTCGTTCGCCGTGGCTGGACTCGTTGAGGCCTGCATCGCCCTTGCCACGGCCGTGTCTCTCCCGGTGCAGGGTCGGCTTGTGGATCGGTTCGGGCAGACTCGGATCCTCCTGCCGATGGCGGCTGCGAACCCGCTCGCCCTCACGAGCCTCGTGCTCGCCGCCAAGTCCGGCGCCGGAGCAGGAGCGCTGGGCGCGATCGGCGTGGGCTGTGGCGCCACGGTTCCGGCCCTGTCGGCCTGCATGCGGACCCTCTGGGCCAGTCTCGTGCCGGACGCCGCCCTGCGGCAGAGCGCATTCGCGTTCGACGCCGTCCTGCTCGAAACGGCATTCATCGTCGGTCCCCTACTCACCGCCGCCGTGGTCTCCGCGGCATCACCGGCGCTGGCGGTGGGAGTCAATGCCTCCCTCACGGTGGCTGGTGCGCTGACGTTCGCACTCTCACGGGCCTCACGTGGGTGGCAGGGCGCGCCGCGTTCGGGCCACTGGGCTGGACCGCTTGCCTCCGCGCGGGTGCGCCTACTCGTCGCCGTTCAGGTGCCTCTGGGCATGGCGATCGGCGCGATGGAGGTGGCTACGATCGCGTTCTGCACGCAGGAGGGCACGCCGGGCACCGCCGGTGCGCTCATCGCCGTACAAGCCGCTGCAAGCCTCGCGGGCGGCCTCTGGTACGGCTCTCGAACTCATCGTTCGAGTGCCGCGGAGCGCTACCCGCGACTCCTCGCGGGCATCGCCCTGGCCTTCGCGCCGCTGCTGCTGATGAGCTCGATCCCGAGCGCGTTCCCGCTGATGACGCTGAGCGGATTCGTGTTCGCCCCTTCGGGCGCGGTGGTCTACATGCTGATCGACGAGCTCACGCCGTCCGGAACGGTGACGGAGAGCTCGAGCTGGATGTCGACGGCCATCGTCACTGGCGTCGCGGCCGGCAATGCCATCGCGGGCGCCGTGGTCGGCGGGGGCCACGCCCAGCGTGGCTTCGCCGCGGCGGTCGCGGCGGCCGCCTTCGCGGCGGCGCTGGCGTTCACGGCGCGCCCGTCGTGGCGCCTGGCTCCGGAGTCGGCAAGCGCCTAAAGGCCCGCCGAACGTGCGAAAGGACCGGCTATACCGGGCACTAATGCACGTTCGGGGGAGGGGCGAGATCCGCTCGCGCCATTCCTCTCTGGAAATGTGAGTGATGCGCGGATCGCCCAGTTAGCCCGCCGACAGTTCAACCGCATAGCTCGGCGACAGCTCCTTCAGTTGGGACTGAGTCACCACGCCATCGAGCATCGAGTCGCAACTGGTCGTCTGGTGCCGCGGCGTTCCGGAGTCTTCGCGATGGCTCCTGTCCGTGAAGACGATGAGTGGGGCCGATGGATGGAGGCGACGCTGACCGAGCCAGGAACGTGCCTGAGCCACGACCATGCAGCGGCTGCTTGGGAGTTGTGGTCATACGCGCGTGCGCCAACGACTGTCACGCGAGTTGGTAGCGGTGGTCCCCGCCTCCATGGAAGGGTGCTCGTCCATTGGAGCACTTCGCTGGCTGGCGACCGTACGACGCTGCGCGGCATCCCAATCACCTCGATTCCCCGGACTCTGCTTGATCTGACAGCGACCTCGAGCGATCGCGCACTCGCCCGAGCAGTCCGCGAAGCCGTGCGGTTGGAGCACATGACGATGCATGAGCTCGGCGACAGCCTTGGTCGCTACCGAGGACGCCGAGGAGTCCGGCGGCTCGCCACGGCGATTGCCCGGTATGCCGGGCTACCACTCGAACGGGCTCGCAGCGGTGCCGAGATTCGAGCGATGGAGATCCTGCGAGATGCTGGTCGACCGCTGCCGAGGCTCAACGTGCGGATCGCTGGGGAAGAGGCCGACCTGAGTTGGCCGGCCTCGCGCCTCATCGTCGAGATCGACGGCGCACCATTCCATCTCGATGCCGGCGAGGACACTCGCAAGAAGGCAGCATGGAACTCCGCGGGATGGGAAGTCCTCCGCATCTCATCCGATGACGTCTACGAGCACCCCGGCCGGCTCCTCGCTCTCGCCCCGACTGAACGTGCGAAAGGACCGGCTATAGGGGGCACTAACGCACGTTCGGTGAGGTAGGGCGCGCCGGGGTTGGGGACTTCGGCCGGGAACGCCTGTTCGGCCCCTAGACTGACTGGGCAGTGGCTCGGACTGGCCAAATCGTCATCTCAGGCGCCCGCGCGCACAACCTGAAAGGCATCGATCTGACCCTGCCCCGGGACGCCCTGATCGTCGTCACGGGGCTCTCGGGCTCGGGGAAGTCGAGCCTTGCCTTCGACACGATCTACGCGGAGGGTCAGCGCCGATACGTCGAATCGCTCTCCGCGTACGCGCGCCAGTTCCTGGGACAGATGGAGAAGCCGGACGTCGATTCGATCGAGGGGCTCTCGCCGGCGATCTCCATCGACCAGAAGACGACCTCGCGAAACCCGCGATCGACGGTGGGAACGGTCACCGAGATCTACGACTACCTGCGCCTGCTCTGGGCCCGGATCGGCCGGCCACACTGCTTCAACTGCGGCGAGCCGATCCAGGGGCAGTCACTGGAGCAGATCACCGACCGGGTGCTGACGCTGGAAGAGGGAACCCGCTTCATGGTCCTCGCACCGGTGGTCCGGGGGCGGAAGGGCGAGTACGGGCGCATGCTCGAGGAGATGCGCGGGCAGGGCTACGTCCGCGCCGTGATCGACGGCGAGGTCCGCCGCCTCGACGAGCCGATCACGCTTGACAAGAAGTACAAGCACGACATCTCGATCGTGGTCGATCGGTTGGTGATGAAGGAGGGCGTTCGCAAGCGGCTCTCCGAGTCGATCGAGGCCGCGTCGCAGCTGGCGGAGGGAATCATCGAGGTCGAGCTCCTCGACGACGCCCACGAAGGGGAGCGCGTCACGAACGGCGACGAGGCGGCCGGTGCGAAGGTCCTCTCAGGGCCGTCCGCCGGCAAGCGCGGCGAGGTGCTGGTCTTCAGCGAGAAGTTCGCTTGCCTGAACTGCGGCGCCTCCATGCCCGAGCTCGAGCCGCGGATCTTCTCCTTCAACTCACCCCACGGGTGCTGCCCCACGTGCCACGGCCTCGGCTTCCAGCGGGTGATCGACCCGGAGCTGATCGTGCCCGACCCGACCCTCTCGATCTCCCAGGGGGCTCTGGAGCCGTGGACCAAAGCCGCCTCGATGTACCACCGGCGGCTGCTCGAGGCCGTCGCCGAGGCGAACGGGATCGACATCGACGTGCCATGGCACGACCTCCCCAAGGGGGACCGCAGCCTGCTGCTGAAGGGCACGGGCTCCGACCGCCACACGGTCAGCTACCGCAACCGCTTCGGCCGCCGCCGCACCTACAACGTGCGCTTCGACGGCATGCTGGCGAGCCTCGAGCGACGCTACGAGAACACGGAGTCCGAGAACACGCGCGAGCGCATCGAGGGCCTGATGGCACTCCAACCCTGCCCGGCCTGCGGCGGCGCGCGCCTGCGGCCGGAGAGCCTCGCCGTCACGGTGGGCGGTCTCAACATCTACGAATACACCCAGCTCTCGGCGCGAGCGGCGCTCGCCTGGATCGACGCGCTCGAGCTCACCGAGACCGAGCGCGCGATCGCCCGGCTCGTGGTGCGCGAGATCGCCGAACGCCTGCGCTTCCTGGACAGCGTCGGCATCGGCTATCTCTCGCTCGAGCGCGGGGCGACCAGCCTCTCCGGCGGCGAGGCGCAGCGAATCCGCCTGGCGACCCAGATCGGGTCCAGCCTCGTGGGCGTCCTCTACATCCTCGACGAGCCCTCGATCGGCCTGCATCAGCGCGACAACGAGAAGCTGATCGGCACCCTCGAGCGCCTGCGCGACCTCGGCAACACGGTAATCGTCGTCGAGCACGACGAGGGCACGATCCGGGCTGCAGACCACGTCGTCGACCTCGGCCCCGGCGCCGGCGAGCACGGGGGCGAGCTCGTCGCGGAGGGCACGCCGGCGGAGATCATTCGTCAGCCCGGCTCGCTCACGGGCCAGTTCCTCAGCGGGGAGCGCTCGATTCCGGTGCCGGAAGAGCGGCGGCGGGCGCGTGGGAACCTCCGGGTTCTCGGTGCTCGCCAGCACAATCTGAAGGACATCGACGTCGACTTCCCGCTCGGGGTGTTCACCTGCGTGACCGGCGTCTCGGGCTCGGGCAAATCCACGCTCGTGAACGAGATCCTCTACCGCGCCGTCGCCAACCGGTTGCACCGCGCGCGGATGCGACCCGGCGCGCATAACCGGATCCAAGGCATGGACAAGGTCGACAAGATCATCAGCATCGACCAGTCGCCGATCGGGCGCACGCCGCGCTCGAATCCAGCGACCTACACCGGCGTCTTCGACCACATCCGCCAGCTCTTCTCGCAGACCCGGGAGGCACGAGCTCGCGGCTACAAGCCGGGACGGTTCAGCTTCAATGTCAAGGGGGGGCGCTGCGAGGTCTGCCGTGGTGACGGGCAGATCAAGATCGAGATGCACTTCCTTCCCGACGTCTACGTCCCATGCGAGCAGTGCCACGGGCGCCGCTACAACCGCGAGACGCTGGAGGTGCGCTTCAAGGGCAAGTCGATCGCCGACGTCCTCGAGATGCCGGTCGGCGAGGCCGTCGAGTTCTTCTCGCAGATCCCGAAGATCAAGCGCCGCCTTCAGACTCTGCACGACGTCGGGCTCGACTACATCCGGCTCGGCCAGCCGGCGACGACCCTGTCGGGCGGCGAGGCCCAGCGCGTGAAGCTTGCGACCGAGCTCTCGAAGGTCGCCACGGGTGACACGCTCTACATCCTCGACGAGCCGACGACCGGCCTGCACTTCGCCGACGTCGAGCGCCTGCTAGACGTGCTCAACCGCCTCGTCGACGCCGGGAACACGGTGATCGTGATCGAGCACAACCTCGACGTGATCAAGTCGGCGGACGCGATCGTCGATCTCGGGCCGGAGGGCGGCGAGGCAGGGGGAGAGGTCGTCGCCACCGGTACCCCGGAGGAGGTCGCGGCGACGGCCACCTCGCACACCGGCACGTTCCTCGCGGACCTGGTGGAGGCGCCGAAGCCGAAACGCACGCGGGCCCGGAAGCCCGAGCCGGTCGCGGCCTAAGCCGCGGGGCCGCCGCCGCCGAGCGCGGCCTCGAGCGCGTCGAGCGTCTCGTCCGCCTGGGACGAGCACAGGATCGTCTCGCCGCCGACGTGGAGCGCGAGATTCGTGTCGATCCCCTTCTTGGTCCGTTCGATCTTCAGCGCAGATCGCGGCCACGTCTCGAGCGCGTCATTCCAGACCGTGACGTAGTAGTCCTCGTCGTTCACCGTCATGCTCCGCGCCTTGAAGGCGACGGCTTCGGAGCCGACAAGCGCGAGGACGAAAAGGCGCGGAAGATCTCGCTTCGCCCGGGGCTTCAGGACGTTCCATAGGCCGATGCCGATGGCGGCTGAAGCCATCGAGGGTGACTGTCCCTGGCGCAGGATCGCAGCGGCCTCGATCTGACCGCTGAACTTCCCGCTCTCGTTCATGCCCCGGGCGAGATCGGCGCCGGAGTCCACCAACACCTTGACGGAGTCGCTCGCCATCAGCCGCCGGTGCCGAACATGTCGGTGGCGAGGGCGGCGATGACGAAGATCGTCCCGCCGATGATGATGACCCAGTAGTACCAGTAGCGCCCGCCGCGCTGAGGATGGATCGTCATGCGCTCTGCGGGACCTCGGTCACGTTGTCCTTCAGGGCGTTGATCACGTCGTCAGTGAACGGCGTGTCCTTGACACCCCCTGGCGCGAGCGTGACCTTCTCGCCCTCCGCCGGTGACTCGATTGTCAGCATCGTCACGCCCATCTTCGGCTCGGTGCTGATCCGCAGGCCGGCCCGGTCCCAGACTGCAACCTCCTCCTTCAGCTTGTAGTCGCGGCCCTTTGTGCCGTACTTGAAGGCATGGAGCTTGGTGGGGGTGACCACGAGGAAGGTCTGATTCGGAAGGCCGCCCGCCTTCTTCTTGTTGCGCAGCGAGTTCGCGGCGTACACGAGCCCTCCGAGCCCGCCCTTCGAGATCGCGAAGCTCGACGCGGCGCCTCCGCGCCTGAACGGACCGCATGTGATCACCGGCTCGCTGACGTGCTGAGAGGCCATCTGCCTCCACTTCTCCGAGTACTCCCTGTAGGTCTCCTCGGATACGTCGAACATTCCCATGGTTCCCTCCTGGATCGGCGATGCAGCGGGAGGACCCTAACCGGAAGCTGCTCAGCGCGCCAAGAGCGCGGCGCCGATCGCCCCACCCAGGTCGCCGAGAGCGGCGGCATGCATCGGCGGCGGACGATCGTCGGCGAAGAGGTGTTTCGCCATCTCCTTCCGCAGCGGCTCGTCGAACGGCTCGGCGAAGCGCAGGCCGAGCCCCCCGCCGATGATCACGGCCTCGGGATCGAGCAGGTTGATCGCGGAGGCGATGCCCGTCCCGAGCGCCTCGACGGCACGCTCGAGCAGGTGGGTTGCGAGCTTGTCGTCCTCCTTCCAGGCCCGCTCCCAGATCCCGCTCGTGAGGCGGTCATGGCCGTGCTTCTTCATGATCTTAAAGAGGTCGGTCTTGCGCCCCTTCTCGTGCTGCTTTCGCGCCTCGATCTCCATCGCGGCTCGGCCGGCGTATGCCTCCATGCAGCCGCGCCGGCCGCACGTGCACTTGGCCCCGCCGCGCTTCACGACCATGTGGCCGATCTCGCCGGCGATGCCGCGGCCGTGCCAGGGCCTGCCGTCCAGGATGATGCCGCCGCCAACCCCCGTGCCCCAGAACACGCCGAGGATGGTCTTGTAGGGCTTGCCCGCGCCCAGCTCGAACTCGGCGTCCGTGGCCACCTGCACGTCATTGCCGAGCGCGATCGCCGTCTTCAGCCGCGTGCGCAGGCGCGCGGCCATGGGGTAGCTCCCTTCCCAGTCGGGGAGGTTCCGCGCCTCGGAGACGATTCCCTTCTCCGCGTTCACGTTGCCGGGGGAGCCGACGCCTACGCCGGCAAGGTCCGCTGTGACGAGACCAGCGGCTTTCGCCGCCTCGGTCATCGCCGCTGCCATGGCGGTCACGACGTCGAGGGGCTTCCCCTCGGTTGGAGTTGGGTGCCGCGCCTCGCCGAGGACCTTGTTGCGGGGGTCGACGACGACCGTCTGGATCTTCGTGCCCCCCAGGTCGATGCCGCCGCGGGGCTTCGATGTCGCGCGCGGACTCACGATGGACGTGACGCGGACTCTAATCGGCCCGTCGGAAGTGCGAGGCTTCCGCCGTGACCGACCTCCGCGCCTGGCGCACGTGGTGGCTAAAGCGCCGTTGGTACGAGCGCAACCGGCGGCTGCGGCGACGCTGGCGCATCAACAGGCACATGGCCCGCGCCGGTGCCTACGCCCGATTCCCGATCGAGGGCGAGGTGTTGGAGGCGCTCGACAGCGGTCGCTTGGTCGTGGGGGAGGGCACGCTGTTCGAGCCCGGGTGCTGGCTGACGCTCTCGCCCGAGGCGCGAATCGAGATCGGCCAGGGTTGCTTCCTCAACCGGGGGACGATGCTCGCCGCGCTGGAGCGGATCGAGATCGGCGACCACGTGATGTTCGCCAACAATTGCTTCGTCGGCGACTCCGATCACGCCTACGACGATCCGGATGTGCCGGTCACCTGGCAGGGCTTCGTGGCGCGCGGCCCGGTGAAGATCGGATCGAACTGCTGGTTCGGAGTGAACTGCGTCGTGACCGGCGGCGTCGAGATCGGCGACCGGTGCGTCATCGGCTCGAACTCGGTCGTCACCGCCGACCTGCCGCCGCGGGTCATCGCCGCGGGAGCCCCGGCGAAGGTGCTGAAGGAGATCGAGTTCAAGAAGGGCGGCGATGGGTAGCGTGCGGGCCGTGCGCAGGACGGCCGCATTGGTGCTCGGTGCCCTGGTTTTCGCCTCGTGCGGGGGCGGGGACGACGAGAGCACGAGCTCGACGACCCAGGTGTCGTCGACGACGTCGTCCTCATCGACCGCGTCCACGACAACCACGACTGGCAGCACGAGCGAGAAGCAGCCGGCGACGAATCCGCGCGACAGCCTCACCGCCTTGCTCGTGAAGGGCGACTGCACAAGCGCTGTGACCGACCACTTCCTCCAGGTGGCTTACGGGACCGAGCAGGCCTGCAAGCAGTCGACGCAGGCGGGTGGGACGGCTGACTCGATCGATGTTCGCTCGGTCAACACCACCGGCGACACGGCCAAGGCAACGGTCGTGCCGGACGGAGGTCCCTCTTCCGGAGACAAGCTCACCGTGACACTCGTGAAGGACGGGAACGTCTGGAAGGTCGACGCGCTTAAGTCGAACGTGGCGGTCGGCCCGTGACCTACTCGATCGTCGCCCGCGATCCCGCCACCGGCGAGTTGGGCGTTGCCGTCCAATCGCACTGGTTCTCGGTCGGTTCCGTGGTCTCCTGGGCGGAGGCCGGCGTGGGCGCCGTGGCGACGCAGTCGATCGCCGAGAAGGCGTATGGGCCGCGCCTGATCGAGCGGATGGCCAAGGGTGAAGCCCCCCGCGATGCGCTCGACGCGCTGCTCGCGGAGGATCCCGGGGCTCGCGTTCGGCAGGTGGCGGCGGTGGATGCTCGGGGCCGCGTCGCCGCCCACACCGGTGAGGGCTGCATTCCCGACGCCGGCCATCTCGAGGGAGGCGGCTTCAGCGTGCAGGCGAACATCATGACCTCGCGCGAGGTGTGGCCCGCGATGGCCGATGCCTTCCAGTCCACGGACGGGTCGCTCAGCCATCGCCTACTCGCGGCACTCGATGCGGCCGAGGCCGCCGGTGGCGACCTGCGCGGGCGCCAGTCGGCGGCGATGCTCGTCGTCCCGGGCGAGGGCCAAACCTGGCAAACGGTGGTCGACGTCAGGACGGAGGACCACCCCGATCCGCTCGGTGAGCTGCGCCGACTCGTGGACCTCAGCGCCGCCTATGACCTCGCGAGCGAGGGCGACGACCTCATGGGCGAGGGCAACGCCGATGCGGCGGGCGAGCGCTACCGCGCTGCGAGTGAGCTCGCCCCCGGGAACCTCGAGTTCTCGTTCTGGTCGGGCGTGGCGCTGATGCGCGCCGGGGAGGTTGACGCGGGTCTCCAGCGCATCCAGGCGGTGATCGCCGAGGAGCCGGGCTGGGGCGAGCTCGTCAATCGCGTGCCGGAGGAGCTCGCCCCGGGAATCGAACACCTGCGGGCGGCCCTACGACGCGGGGACTAGTCGGTCGTCGCCGACGCGGCGAACGACTCGACCGCCGCGAGGTCGTAGTCGCCGTGGTCGGTCCCCAGTCCCCCGGCGACCTGGGCGGCAACGGCGCACCCGAGCCGCGCCGCCTCGGCTCGGTCGCGACCCAGTGAAAGTCCACGCAGGAAGCCAGCGGAGAACGCATCCCCGCAGCCCGTCGTGTCGATCACCTCGATGTCGAATGCCGGCACCCGCTCGACGCCGCCGCCGTCGACGATGATCACCCCCTCGGCACCACACGTCGCCGCCACGCAGCCGATGCCGCGCGCGACAAGCGCCCGGCAGCCGGCCTCGATCTCGCTCTCGCCGGTCAGTCCGAGGACCTGCTCGTCGTTCGGGAGCAGGTAGTCGAGCTCGGGAAAGAGCGGCGCGATCCAGTCGACGAGCTGGCTCGCCTGATCGCCTGGGGCGAGGATGTCCGCCGAGGTCACGGCGCCCGCCGCATGGGCGCGCGAAAGAAGCTCGGCGGCCGCCTCGCCGCCCATGAACTCGGGCGCGCCGATGTGGAGGTGGGAGATTCCCTGGAACGCCTCGGTGGGGATGTCGCCGGGACCGAATGTCGCGTTGGCGCCGATCACATGGAGTGCCGGTCGCTCGCCGTTCGGCCGGATGGGGAGGACGGTTGCGGACGTCTGGACGTCCTCGCGTCGCACGAGGAGCGACGTATCGACGCCGTCGCGCTCGAGCAGCGATACGAGCATCTGCCCGACGGCATCGTGTCCGATCGCCCCCGCACTGCGGACGTCTGCACCTAGCTTGGCGAGCACGAGAGCGGTGCCGCCGCCCGACCCTGCCGCCGTGATCCGGATCTGATCGACGAGCTCGCCGCCTTGCCCCTCGGGGATCTCCTCGACTGGGCGGACGAGGACGTCGAGGACGTGGACGCCGGCGACGACCGCTCGCATCTCAGCCATCGGCGACGCGCTTCGTCTCGCCGTAGCCGCGGGCCATGGCCGCCTCGACGACCGCCTGGCGCTCGGCGTCATCCAGCACGCGCGGCTCGCCGAGGGCACGCGCACGTGCGTACACCGTGCACGCCCATTCCAGGAGCAGCGTGAGCTCCACCGCGTGGTCGCAGTCCGTTCCGTAGGTGATCGCGCCGTGGTTCGCCATCAGCGCCGCGGTCCTGCCCACGAGTGCGGTCAGCACGACCTCGGCGAGCTCGGGCGTGCCGAACGTCGCGTACGGAGCCACCCGGACGTCTCCGCCCAGGTAGAGCATCTGGTAGTGAACGCACGGAAGCTCGTCGACCACGCAGGAGAGCGCCGTGGCCATCGGCGCATGGGTGTGGACCACCGCGCCTGCGCCGTAGCGCTCGTACACGCCAAGGTGAAGCCCGGCCTCCGAGGTCGGCTCCAGATCGCCGTCGACCACCGTGCCTCCGAGATCGATCACGGTGACCTGCTCTGGCTCGAGCGCCGCGAGGCTGGCCCCGGTCGGGCTGATGGCCACGAGATCGTCGCGGCGAGCGCTGACGTTGCCGGCGGTCCCGATGACCAGGCCTACGCTCGCAAGGCGGCGGCACGCATCCGCCACCTTCACCCGTTCCTCTGTCAGCGCTCGGTCGGCCAAAGCGCGGGCGATCTTAAGTGACGCCGATCAGCCGATGACCTGGATGACGACGGTTCGCTCGCGCGGCCGATCGTCGAAGTCGATCACTACGAGCTGCTGCCACGTTCCCAGCGCCAGGCGCCCTTCGCGGACCGGCACGATCTCGGACGGGCCGACGATTGACGCGCGCTGGTGCGCATGCGAGTTCGTGTCGTGGTTGAGCCGGTTGTGCTCGTAGTCGCCGTGGGTGGGAATGAGCCGCTCGAGCATCGCCTGGAGGTCCTGGACGCCGCCCGGCTCGAACTCCATCGTCGTGATCGCAACGGTCGAGCCGCGCACGAATGCGCTTGCCTGGCCGTCGGCGATCTGAGATTGCGCGACAGCGGAGCGGACCGTCTCGGTGATGTCGACGACGTCGGCGTCACCGCCGGTCGAGATCGCGACCTCGGAGGTGTGGACGGCCATGCGTCCAAGCTAGCGGACGGGTGGTGACGTGCGGCGGGGCCGGCTTTCGCCCGGCCCCCCCGCCCA
>JBKPNZ010000073.1:0-10594 GCA_046732895.1 Actinomycetota bacterium | reverse complement strand
CTCGCAAGGCGCCGGCGACCCGCCGCCCGCCCGCCCGCACCCGCCGCGCGCAGGTCACGCCCATCCCCGGACGGCTCGTGGCCGTCGGCGTGGGGAGCACGGCTGGAGCCATCGGGGGGATCGCCGACTCCGGCTTGGTCGTTCGCCTGACCCGGGGCCGGCTGTGGATCGGCCTCCTGGCGACCCTCCTCGTGGGGATCGTGGCGCTGAACGTCGTGGCGCTCGGCCTCACCGCCTCCTCCAGCAAGCTCGCCCAGCAGGCCGATGGCCTGCGGCGGGCCAACTCGACGCTGCGGGCGAAGATCGCCGGTGGGCTCGCCAGCGACAACGTCGAGAGCGCGGCGAGCAAGCTCGGCCTGGTCGTGCCGGAGCCGGGCGCGATCCGCTACCTGACCGCGAACTCGCACGACATCGCGACCGCGGCGCGCCGCCTTCGCGAGGGCGACTTCAGCGTCGCGACGACGACCACTGCGCCGACCACGACTACTGCGCCGGTGACGTCGGCCGCTCCGACCGACACCGCCGCGACGACGACGCCCTCCACGGATACGGCGACCGACCCGGCTCCCACCACGACTGACACGGCGTCGACCCCCACGGCGAACACTGACACCAGCGGAACCGGGACGAGCGCCGGCGGCGTCACCGCGCCATGAGCCTGATCGAGCGCCGCATCGGTCTTCTCTTCGCGCTCTTCGTCCTCGCCTTCGTCGTCGTCATCGGCCGCGCGGCATGGCTGCAGGCCGTGCAGGGATCGGGCTTGAGCGCCGACGCGCAGAGCCAGCAGACCGAGACCGTCGAGGTCCCGGCGCCGCGCGGCACGATCCTCGACCGCAACGGCAAGAAGCTCGCCGTCTCAGAGGACGCGGCCACGATCTACGCCACGCCGTATCAGGTGAAGCACCCGGTCGAGGAGGCGTCGAAGCTCGCGAAGGCGCTGGACATGAACGAGGACGACGTGCTGAAGAGCCTCGCGGGCGACTCCGGATTCGCGTACGTCAGGCGCCAGGTCAGCCTGGAGACCGCCGACGCGGTGCAGAAGCTCCACCTGCCGGGAATCGGCACCCTGCCGGACAGCCGCAGGACCTATCCGCAGGGGAGCCTCGCCTCGCAGGTGATCGGCTCGGTCGGCACCGAGAACCAGGGTCTCACGGGCCTGGAGGCAGCCGACAACGACACCCTTCAGGGCAGCACGGGCGAGCGCGAGATCGTCAATGATGCCCTCGGGCAGGAGCTCGAGCGCAAGACGCTCGAGCCCGCAACCGCCGGGACGGACCTCCGCCTGACGATTGACTCTGGCCTCCAGGCCGAGACCGAAAAGGTCTTGAGCAATCTCGCGACGACCTTTCAGCCGAAGGGCGCGACTGCGATCGTGATGGATCCGCGCAACGCGCAGGTGCTCGCGATGGCGAACTACCCGAGCTACGACCCCTCCGACCCAGCCGACGCGACCCCGCAGGAGCTTGCCAACCGGGCCACCGGGTACACGTACGAGCCGGGCTCCACCTTCAAGGCGTTCACGGTCGCCGGGGCGCTCCAGGACCACGCGGTCACGCCGAGCACGGCGTTCGCCCTTCCCACCGTCTATCACGTGGCGGATCGCAAGATCGAGGACGCCGAGCCGCGCGGCCCCGTAACCCTCTCAGTGGCCCAGATCCTCGCCCAGTCGTCGAACGTCGGCGCCGTCAAGATCGGCCAGGCGCTGAACGCGAAGGAGGGCGATGATCGCTTCGACTACTGGATCCGGCGCTTCGGATTCGGCGAGCCCACGGGCATCGCCTTCCCGGGTGAGGAGCAGGGCATCGTCCTGCACCCAGACGAGTACTCCGGATCGACGATGGGGAACCTGCCGATCGGGCAGGGCCTCTCGGTCACCCCGATCCAGATGGCGACGGCCTATGCGGCGATCGCCGACGGCGGTGTGCTCCATCAGCCCAGCCTGATCATGCAGGAGAACGGCGAGCCGGTCACCCAGCCGCAGGGCAAGCGGGTGATCTCGAGCTCGACTGCGAGCGAGCTTCGCAAGATGCTCGAGGGCGTCCTGCAGCCGGGCGGCACGGCCTCGGAGGTGAGCGTGCCCGGCTACACGCTTGCCGGCAAGACCGGAACGGCGCAGAAGGTGGTCGACGGGAAGTACTCGGACACGCAGTTCGTCGCCTCGTTCGTCGGCTTCGCCCCCGCCGAGGACCCCAAGATCCTGGTGTCGATCATGGTCGACGAGCCGACGCAGGGCAGTTACTACGGCGGCACCGTCGCCGCTCCGGCTTTCGGCGAGATCGCCAAGTTCGCCTTCCAGTACCTGGGCATTCCGCCCGACAACCCCCAATAGCCGGCGGTTTCCGGGCAGGCACCTATATTGCTGGGGGTGTGGGTGAGGGGCCTTAGCCCCGAAACAGGCATGTCAGGCGGCGAAGCCGCCACAAGTGGTTCATGAAGCTTCACGAGGTGCTTGCCGGCGTCTCGGTGGCGGAATGGGTCGGGAATGCCGAGGCCGAGATCGCAGGGCTCGCATACGACAGCCGCCGCGTTGGGCCGGGCACCCTGTTCTTCTGCGTTCCCGGCGAGCGCTCGGACGGCCACGACTTCGCCGCAGGCGCGGTGGAGGACGGCGCGGTCGCGCTCGTGGTGGAGCGCCGTCTGGACCTGCCGGTGGCACAGGCGCTCGTGGCGAGCGCACGCGAGGCGATGGCGCCCGCCGCGGTCGCGTTCTGGGGCGATCCCACGGCTGAGCTTCAGGTCGCCGGGATCACAGGTACCAACGGCAAGACGACGACCGCGTTCCTCGTCCGCCACGTGCTCGAGCAGAACGGCACCCAGACCGGGCTCCTCGGCACCGTGAAGCGCGTCGTCGGCGGCGCCGAGGAGGAGGTCGAGCGCACGACGCCCGAGGCGATCGACGTGCACGAGACCTTCAGGCGGATGCTCGATCAGGGCGACCGGGCCTGCGCGATGGAGGTCTCGTCGCACGCACTTGCCCTGCGCCGCACCGACGGCATCCGGTTCGCCGTCGCCGCTTTCACGAACCTCACGCAGGACCATCTCGACTTCCACGTCGACATGGAGGACTACTTCCAGGCCAAGCGCCTCCTGTTCTCCTCCGGCCAGGCGAGGCGGGCGGTGGTCAACGTCGACGATCCCTACGGTGCGCGGCTCGCCGCCGACTTCGAGTGCCTCACCTTCTCCCCGCGCGGCGATGAGCGCGCCGACCTCCGTGCGCTCGAGGTCAGCTTCGACGCCACGGGCTCACGCTTTCGCTGCGCCGGCCCTGGTGGGGAGGCTGACGTGGTGATGCCGCTGCCAGGAGACTTCAACGTAGAAAACGCGCTCTGCGCGATCGCGATCTGCGGCGAGCTCGGGGTGGGCCTGGAGCATGCCGTCGAGGCATTGGCAGCAGCCGGCCGCGTCCCCGGCCGGCTGGAGCCGATCGAGGAGGGACAGGAGTTTGCGGTCATCGTCGACTACGCGCACACGCCGGACTCGCTCGAGAACGTGCTCCGCGCCGCGCGGAGGCTGACCGATGAGCGTGTGCTGGCGGTGTTCGGCGCCGGCGGCGACCGCGACCGCGAAAAGCGCCCGCAGATGGGCGCGATCGCTGCGGAGATCGCCGACGTCGCCGTCGTCACGTCCGACAACCCGCGCTCGGAGGACCCGGACGCGATCGTCGAGCAGATCCTCGCCGGCGCCCAGGGCGGGGCGGCCGTCGTCCGGGCGGAGGTCGATCGCCGGGCGGCGATCGCAATGGCGCTCGCCGAGGCCAGGCCAGGCGACGTCGTCGTGATCGCCGGCAAGGGCCACGAGCAGGGGCAGGAGTTCGAGGACGGTCGCAAGATCCCGTTCGACGACCGCGATGTCGCCCGCGAGGAGCTCCATCGCCTACTGGGAGCGCCGGCGTGATCGAGCTGCCGCCCGAGGAGCTCGCCGCCGCGGCCGGCGCGTCGATCGTGAGCCGGGGCGATGACGGCCGCGCCGAGCGTGCCGTCACCGACTCCCGCACCGTCGGTTCCGGCGACCTCTTCTTCGGCCTTCGCGGCGAGCACGCCGACGGGGGTCGCTTTGCGGCCGGCGCGCTGGAGGCGGGGGCGTGGGGCGTGGTGGTGGCTCCCGAGCACGCCGAAGCCCTGACCGAAGCGCCGGGATGGGTGTTCGCGAGCAGGGATCCACAGCGCTCGCTGCAGGCGCTCGCAAGGGCTTGGCGCCGGCGCCTCGGCTGCCCGGTGGTTGGCATCACCGGCTCGACGGGGAAGACGTCGGTCAAGGACATCACTCGCTCGCTCCTGCCGCTGCGGGTGCACGCGAGTCCTGAGAACTACAACACCGAGGTCGGCCTGCCGCTGGCCATCCTTGCGGCGCCGCTCGAGACGGAGGCGCTCGTGCTCGAGTTGGCGATGCGCGGGCTCGGGCAGATCGCGGAGCTCTGCGAGATCGCCGAGCCGAACGTGGGCGCGATCACGAACATCGGGCCGGTGCACCTGGAGCTCCTGGGAACCCTCGAGGCGATTGCCGAGGCGAAGGCCGAGATCCTTGCGGGCGTCGGCGATCGCGGCAGGGCGGTTGTCCCGGCGGATGCCGAGGCCCTCGAGCCACACCTGCACGACGACCTCGTCACGGTCACGTTCGGGCCCGGGGGAGACGTGTTCGTCGCGGATGCTCGTTCGGACGGGCGCTCGACGACGGCTCGAATCGTCACTCCGGAGGGCGAGGCCACCTTTGAGCTCCCCTTCGGCGAGGCACACAACGTCACCAACACCGCGTGCGCCATCGCGATCGGCGTTGCCCTCGAGCTGCCGCTCGAGGGGATGGCCGAGCGCGCGCCGCAGATCACGTTCTCCCGCCTGCGCGGGGAGCTGATCGAGCTGCCTCGCGAGATCCTGGTCGTAAACGATTGCTACAACGCCAATCCGATCTCGATGCGGGCTGCGCTCGCCCATCTGGTGACGCTCCCTGCGAGGGGCAGGCACACGGCGGTGCTCGGCACGATGGGCGAGCTGGGCCCGGACGCCGCCGCGTATCACCGCGAGATCGGGGCGCATGCACGGTCCCTGGGCGTCGGCCCGATCATCGGAGTGGGGGAGCTCGCCCGCGAGTACGCGCCGGATGCGTGGGCGCCGGACGCCGAGGCGGCGGTTCCGCTAGCCGATGCGCTGCTGGAGCCGGGTGACGCCCTGCTCGTCAAGGGGTCGCGCGCTGTCGGGCTCGAGCTTCTTACCGACGAGATCGTCGCCCGCCGCTCGTCCAACTAGGCTCCGACCCGGCTCGAATGGATCCCGCCGCCCTGACCAACGAGGTCGCCTCGGCCGCCGTCGACCGCGCCGCGATCCTGATCGCGGGCATGGCGGCGATGCTGATCACGATCTTCCTCGGCCCGAGGTTCATCCAGTTCCTGCGCGTCAAGGAGTTCGGGCAGCAGATCCGCGAGGAAGGCCCGGAGGGACATCACGCGAAGGCCGGAACACCCACGATGGGCGGCCTCATCCTCTTCCTCGCGATCGCCGTGCCCTACCTGGTGCTGTCCGAGCGCGACACGCAGAGCCTCGCTGTCTTCGGGGTCGCCGTCGGTGCCGCCGCGCTCGGCTTCGCGGATGACTTCATCAAGATCTCGAAGCGCCGCTCGCTGGGGCTCGCTGCCCGCTGGAAGCTCATGGTGCAGATCGGCCTCGCGGTCGGTCTGTGGTACGTCGCGATCCACGTCGTCGACCTCGATCCGACGATCCGCTCGCGGATCTTCGGCGGCGAGGTCTACATCGGGCCCGTGCTCTACCTGCTGCTGATCTTCCTGGTCATCGCCGGAGCGTCGAATGCCGTCAACCTCACGGACGGGCTCGACGGCCTCGCGGCGGGCTCGTGCGCGATCGTGCTGCTCGCCTACACGGCGATCACGTTCACAACGGGGCAGGAGGGCCTGGCGCTGCTCTCGGCCTGCCTCGTGGGCGCCTCGGTCGGATTCCTGTGGTTCAACGCCTTCCCCGCGTCGATCTTCATGGGGGATACCGGGTCGCTCGGCTTAGGCGCGGCCATCGGCGGGATGGCGGTCATGACCCAGACGGAGATTCTGCTCGTGATCCTCGGCGGCATCTTCGTGATCGAGGCGTTGTCCGTCGCGATCCAGGTCTTCAGCTTCAAGGCGTTCCGGCGCCGCGTCCTGCTGATGGCCCCTGTGCACCATCACTTCGAGATGCTCGCCTGGTCGGAGACCAAGATCATGCTGCGCTTCTGGATCGTCGCGGTGGTGTGCGCGGGGATCGGTTACGTGCTGTTCCAGAACTCGCTCGGCTGAGTCAGCCGAGGCGCGTCCAGAAGGCTTCGGTTCGCATCGGCGTGACGACGTCGTCGCCCTCGACGGGGGCGTCGTCACGGTCGAGCAGGCCTTCGATGGCCCCGAGGACCTCGGCGCGATCGGTCTCCTCCATCGAGGCGATGTAGCTGCGTGAGCCCAGGCCGGCAAGGAAGTCGGCTCGAGTCGATCGGAGGGGATTGGGGAACACCGAGTGGGCGAGTTGCCGGAAATGGGTGTCGCGGTCGAATGCCTCCTTCCAGCGGCCCGAGGCGTGGCGCCGCAGGGTGCTGAGGTCCGCTCGACTCTCCTCCAGGAGGTCGTCGAGGGCAGCGAACCAGGGGCCCTCACGGTTCTCCCACGGCGTCGTGTTCCAGAGCAGCGCGAGTCCGTGACCGGGTTTCAACACCCGTGCGATCTCGGCGAGTGCCCGGTCCCCGTCGAACCAGTGGAAGGCCTGGGCGACGAAGACGGCATCGACGCTCCCGTCGTCGATTTGCATGTTCTCGGCGCTTCCCTCGAGCGCCTCGGCATGGGGCACCTGCTTGGCAAGCTCCTGCCGCATGCCCTCGAGCGGCTCCACCGCGATCACGTGAGCGAATCGCGGCACCAGCGCTTCCGTCAGCTTCCCGGTCCCCGCTGCGAGGTCGACGACGACCGAGTCCGGCCCGAGCTCGAGTCCCTCGCTGAGCCAGTCGAGCGCGGCGGCTGGATAGCCGGGGCGGCCACGTGCGTACTCGCGGGCGACCGCGCCGAACGACGTCGCCAGGCGCGCCTCGTCCACGCTTAGTGCGAATCCCTGCGCAGGGCATCCAGCGTCTTGCGAATCTCTTCCTGCGCCTCGGGCGTCTTCTCGAGTGCACCGAGGCCCATGGCGTCGAGCATCTCGGGCGATTTCGTGTACTGGACGTCGCGGTAGTCGACGACCTGGATGTGATTGCCCCAGGGGTCGCGGAAGTCAAGAAAGCGACCCGGCAGCACCTCCGCGTCGGCATCCGCCAGAGCGGCGCGGACGGCCTCTTTGTCGTCGACTACGAGCCCGAAGTGGCGGATCTCGTCAGGCGGCCCATGCTCGGCCTCGGAGAGCGCGATGAACTGGTCGCCCATGTCGAGGAATGCCATGTCGCGGAAGTCGTCGAGGCGCGAGACGGTGAAGTCGAAGATCCGGCCGTAGAAGGAAAGCGCCTCCTCGAGGTCGCCGACCACAAGGGCGACGTGGTTCATGCCGAGCATGCGGGGCTTCGACGCCACGCTCTCACGATAGAGAACGCCCGCTCACTCCCTCCACCACGCCGAGTGGCGGGAAAGTCGGCGTATGGCCGCATTTCTCGCCACTCGATGGTGAGGGGGCGCTCCGCCACCGGCTTTGTGCGAGGAGGCTGGCGGGCCCGCCGCAGGGTCCACGCCTCGACGGGCGAAACTAGCCTCATGCGCTCGGAGAAGCCGCGTCCGCCCCTGCCCGAGGGGCCGTATCTGGTGGTCGGCCTGGCCCGGTCGGGCCAGGCGGCCGCCAGGCTGCTGGCAGGGCGCGGGGCAGAGGTGATCGGGGTGGATTCCGGCAGCCCCGACGGCGCCGGAAGGCTCCGGGAGGCCGGCGTCGAAGTGAGCCTGGATGGTCAAGGGATCGAGCTGGTCGAGCGTGCGCGCTGCGTGGTCAAGAGCCCTGGCGTTCCGCGCGAGGCACCGGCGATCGCCGCAGCCCACGAACGGGGCAAGACCGTCATCGGCGAGCTCGAGCTGGCGTGGCGCCTCATGCCGAACCGGTTCATCGGCGTGACTGGGACGAACGGCAAGACGACCGTCGCCGAGCTCCTCGGACACCTGTGGCGCACGTCGGGCCGGCCCGTCGCCGTTGCCGGCAACGTCGGTACGCCGCTCGCGTCGCTCACGGGCGAGCTCGCCGAGGACATCGACGTCGTCTGTGAGTGCTCGAGCTTCCAGCTCGAGGACGCCGACGCTTTCGCTCCCGAGTGCGGGGTGATCCTGAATGCCACTCCCGATCATCTCGACCGTCACGGCGACTTCGACTCCTACCTTGGCGCGAAGCTGCGCCTGTTCGCGAACCAGGGCAACGACGACGTCGCCGTCTTCAACGGCTCCGACCCCGCGCTACGGCAGGTCGACCTGGGCGGCTGCGCGCGGCGCGTCGCCTTCTGCCGCGAGCCGGGGCAGGACTGTGAGCTCACGCTCTCCGGCGAGGAGATCCTGGCCGGCGACGACGCCCTGCTGACGACGCGCGACCTGTCCCTGCTCGGCCCCCATAACGCCGAGAATGCGATGGCGGCCGCCGCCGCTGGGCTCGCCATGGGCATTTCCCGTGACGACGTAGCCGATGGCCTCACGACCTTCCGGGGCGTGCCGCATCGCCTCGAGCCCCTCGGCGAGCACCGCGGGGTCCTCTACGTCAACGACTCGAAGGCCACCAATGTCGCTGCCGCGCGCGCGGCGCTTGAGTCATTCCCTCGGGGCATCCACGCCATCCTCGGCGGCAGCTCCAAGGGCGAGAGCTTCGCGACGCTCGCCGAGCCGATCGGCGAGCGCTGCAGCGCGTGCTACCTGATCGGGGAGACGGCCGAGGCGCTCGAGCGCGACCTCGCGCCGGCGTGGGAGGCCGGCGTCGAGCACCGCCGCTGCGCCGGTCTCGCCGAGGCCGTGGACGCGGCCGCGGCCGCCTCGGCGCCAGGCGACGTCGTCCTGCTCGCCCCGGCCTGCGCGAGCTTCGACGCGTACCGCGATTACGAGGAGCGCGGCGAGCACTTCCGCTCGCTCGTGGAGCAACTGTGACGGCCGTGAAGCTCACGGGGATCGGGCCGCGTCGCAAGGCAGGTGCCCAGTCGGTCGAGTACTCGCTGCTGCTGACCGCGACGCTGTGCCTGCTCGCGTTCGGCGTGGTCATGGTCTTCAGCGCGAGCTCAACCACCTCGCTGCTCGGCAAGAGCGGTGACAGCGCCTACTACCTGAAGCGCACACTGCTCTTCGGCGTCGCCGGCCTCGTGATCATGCGCGTCCTCTCGGTGCGCGGACTGCGCCTGGTGAGCAGGGTCACGCCGGCCATCCTCGTCATCGCGCTGGGCCTGCTCGTGGTCGTGCTGATGCCCGGAGTCGGTCTCGAGGCGAACGGTGCGCGACGCTGGATCGGTGCCGGTCTCTTCCAGGTCCAGCCGTCGGAGATCGCGAAGGTCGCCCTTGTCCTCTACGGCGCCTACATGCTGACTCGGCGTCCGCGCATGGTTCGCAGCATCCGCGAGATGGCGCCGTATCTGATGGCCGTCGGGGTCGCCTGCCTGCTCGTCGTGGTGGAGCCCGACCTCGGCACTGCGATGGTCGCGTGCCTGACCGCTGCCGCGCTTTTGACGGCCGCGGGGGCACGGATGCGGGATCTGGCTCTGCTCGCGGGCGTGATCGGCTTCGTCGTCTTCTGCGCCGTCGTCATCGAGCCGTACCGGATGGCGCGCCTGACCGGTTTTCTCGACCCATCCTCGGACCCCGGTGGCGCCGGCTTCCAGGCGATCCAGGCGAAGATCGCTCTGGGCTCCGGCGGCGTCTTCGGAGTCGGCCTCGGCGAGAGCCTGCAGAAGGCCTTCTACCTGCCGGAGGCCCACACGGACATGATCGCCGCGGTCATCGGCGAGGAGCTCGGCCTTGCGGGCATCACCATGCTCGCTTGCCTCTACGGCCTCTTCGGCTATGCCGGGCTGCGCACTGCTCAGCGCGCCCGGGATCGCTACGGCACGCTCCTGGCGGCGGGCCTCACGTCGCTGGTGATGATCCAGGCCGTGGTGAATCTCTTCGCCGTGCTCGGCCTCGCGCCCCTGACCGGCGTTCCACTGCCCTTCGTGAGCTACGGGAACTCGAGCATGCTGGTCATGCTCGCCGCGGTCGGCTTGCTGCTCAACGTGGCCAACGGCGGAACGGCTGGGATCAAGGCTGTGCCGCAGGCGCCGGCGCGCCGAACGAGCACGCGTCCGAAGCGCAGTGGGAGACTGCGCGTCGTCGATGGAAGCCGGGCGGCCCCGGCTCGGCGCTCGACGCAGAGGAGGAGGACGGCAAGCGGTGCCAAGGGTCGTGATAGCGGCGGGAGGGACCGCCGGACACGTCGTACCGGCGCTCGCCGTCGCCGACGCGCTACGGGCTGAGGGCGCCGAGGTCTCGTTCCTGGGCGCCCGCGAGCGCCCGGAGGCGCGGCTCGTGCCGGCGGCCGGTTACGAGATCGACCTGCTCGAGCTCCGCGGCCTCGACCGGCGCAATCCGCTGAAGGCCGCCCGCGCGGCCGCCCTCGCCTTGACGGCGGTTCCGGGTGCGCGCCGCGCCCTGCGCGCGCGC
>JBKPNZ010000072.1:0-6393 GCA_046732895.1 Actinomycetota bacterium | reverse complement strand
TTCTCCGCCTGGCGGCGGTTCCTCGAGCTGCTGGCCGAGCAGCGACCGCTGGTCTGCGTCTTCGAGGATCTCCACTGGGCCGACGATTCGATGCTCGACTTCATCGATCGGCTCGTCGAGCGGGCCGGCGGCGTGCCGCTGTTCGTGCTGGGAACGGCCCGGCCCGAGCTCCTGCAGCGCCGTGCCGGCTGGGGCGGCGGCAAGCCGAATGCCCTGACGATCTCCCTCTCCCCGCTCTCGGACCAGGACGCCGCGCGGCTCGTCTCCAACCTGCTCGACCGTCCGCTCCTCGAGGCCGGCACGCAGGCGACCCTCCTCGACCGCGCCGGCGGCAACCCGCTGTACGCGGAGCAATACGCCAGGGCGCTGAACGAGGGCGGCGAGCTCGACGAGCTGCCCGAGACGGTCCAGGGCATCATCGCGGCGCGGCTCGATGCGCTACCGGAGGAGGAGAAGCGTCTGTTGCAGGACGCAGCCGTCATCGGGAAGGTCTTCTGGCTGGGGGCGGTCGAGCAGGTCGACGGGGTCACGCGCTGGGAGGCGGAGGAGCTCCTCCACGCGCTGGAGCGGAAGGAATTCGTCCAGCGCTCCCGCGCATCGTCGGTGGGGAGCGAGACGGAGTACGGCTTCCGGCACGTGCTGATCCGGGACGTCGCCTACGGCCAGATTCCGCGCGCCGTGCGGTCGGAAAAGCACCAGCGGGTGGCAGGCTGGATCGAGTCGCTGGGCCGATCCGACGACCAGGCCGAGCTCCTCGCGCACCACTACCTCCAGGCGCTCGAGCTGGCGGACGCAACCGGCCTCGACACGACCGCGCTGAGCGAGTCTGCCCGGCATGCGCTGCGCGACGCAGGCGACCGTGCCGCTTCGCTCTACGCGATCGACGCTGCGGAGCGCTTCTACGATGCCGCCCTGCGGCTCTGGCCCGAGGACGATCCCCAGTACCCGTACCTGCTGTACCGGCGAGCGGCGCCGATCGCCGGCCTGGCGATCGCGGTGAGCGATCCCGAGCGGCTCGCCGTCGCAGCCGCCGCGCTGCTCGAGGCCGGAGACCGCGAGAAGGCGGCCGAGGCCGAGTCCCTGGTGGGCCGGGCGTACTGGTTCCAGGGACGGCCGGATCTGCTCGACGAGCGTCTCAGGCGGGCATCGGAGCTCCTCGAGGACGTACCCCCGAGCAGGGCGACGGTGGCCGTGCTGATTGCGACGGCGACCCGGGCGATGCTGGCGGGCGACGCCGCCTCGGCACTCGAGCAGGCAGCTCGCGCCCGCGTGCTCGCCGACGAGCTCGGCTGGCAAGAGGGGAGCACGTCTGCCCTGCAAACGTGTGGGTCGGCCAGGGTGACGCTCGGCGACGCGGGTGGTCTCGACGATCTCCAGGCGGCCATCGACATCGCTCGAGCGACCGGGGCGCTGAGCGTCCTCGCGCGTGCCCACAACTCGCTCTCGGTCGCCCACATCGAGCTGGCCGACCTGCGGGCAGCCTCCGAGGCGAGACGCGTGGCGGCCGGGATCGGCGCGCAGATCTCCAGCGCAGAGAACCGCTGGTATCAGGGCGTCATGGCAGAGGACAACTACCGGATGGGCCACTGGGACGAGTCCCTGGCCCTGAGTGACGCGTTTCTCGCGGAGGTCGACGCCGGTGGCGAGCACTACATGACGGGCCAGGCCGCGATTGCCGGCGCGCTGATCCGCCTCGCGCGAGGAGACGATCAGGGTGCGCTCGCCGGAGCCGAGCGGGCACTCGCTCACGGCCGCACGATCGACGATCCGCAGGTCGTGTACTACCTGCTGGCGCTCGGCGCGTACGTGCTTTCCGTTCTGGGCGAGCGGGCGCACGCACTCGAGTGTGCGGGCGAGTTCCTCGACGGGCTGCGACGGCGGGTCCAGCTGCAGTTCGCGATGATCACCCTGCCGACGTTCGCGGCGGCGGCACGGAGGCTCGACCTCGACGGCGAGCTCGTCGACGCGCTCGCGGGGCACAGAGCCGACCGGTGGGTGGAGACAGCCCGGGCATACGCAGGCGCCGAGTTCACGAAGGTCGCAGACCTTCTGCACGAGATCGGATCCCTCCCCGACGAGGCGGAAGCGCGCCTGCGGGCCGCCGAGCAGCTGTCGCAGGCCGGCAGAGACGGCGATGCCCGCACCCAGCTCGGACAGGCGATCCCCTTCTATCGGTCAGTACGGGCGATGCGCTACGAGGACGAATGCCGCGTCCTGCTCGCCGCCGCCGGATAACCCATTGTCCTATGCTCCTCGCGTCACTGCGACGGGAGGAGCCGGCATGTACGCACGCGTAGCCACGTTCGAGAGTGATCCGGCGAGAGTGGACGATGCGATCGCGATGGTTCGCAGCGAGGTCGAGTCCGAGGACACGCCGCCCGGGCTCGAAGGCGCGAAGATGCTGATGCTGGTCAACCGCGAGACAGGTAAGGGCCTCGGCGTGACGCTCTTCGAGAGCGAGGAAGCGATGCGCCGGGGCGACGACGCGCTGAACGCGATGAACCCGGGGGCGAGTGAACGCCGCGTCTCGGTCGAGTTCTTCGAAGTACCGGTTCAGACGATCGACTAGCAAGGGCCGAGAAGCTCCCGGCTCTGGGGACATACGATCGTCCGGTGGAGGTGAACCTCGACCGGGAGGCTCTCGTGGCGCTCTACCGGTGGATGCTGATGACGCGCGGCCTGGAGGAGATGGGCCACGTCCTCTACAAGCAGGGGAAGATCCCGGGCTCGTTCTATACGGGCAAGGGGAACGAGGCCGCGTCGGTCGGCGTGGCGGCCGCGATGGGGCCCGAGGACGTGGGAGCCCCGCTCCACCGCAACCTCGGCGTCCACCTCGCCCGGGGGACGCAGCCCTGGCGGATCTTCGCGAACTACCTCGGTCGCGTGGACGGGCCCTCGCGCGGGCGCGACGGCAACGTCCACTTCGCCGACCTCGACCGCGGTCAGATCACGATCGTCAGCCACCTGCCGGCGATGCTTCCCGTCGTCGTCGGCTGCGCGTTGGCCTTCCGGATCCGCGGTGACGACCGCGTGGCGGTGGGCTGGTTCGGCGAAGGAGCGTCGGCGAGGGGCGACTGCCACGAGGCGATGAACTTCGCGGGTGTGCATCGCCTTCCGGTCGTCTTCATCTGTGACAACAACCAGTGGGCCTATTCGACGCCGACGCACCTCGAGTACGCGACGGAGCGCCTGTCCGACCGCGCCGTGGCATACGGGTTCGGGGGTGTCACGGTCGACGGCACCGACGTCCTCGCCGTCCATGCCGAGGCGGAGCGAGCAATCGAGAAGGCTCGCGCAGGCGGAGGCCCGACGCTGATCGAGTCGATGACGCTGCGGATGGAGGGCCATGCCGTCCACGACGACGCGTTCTACGTCCCGCGGACCATGCTGTCGACCTGGGCCGAGCGGGATCCGATCGGGCGCTACCGGCTCTGGCTCGCCGAGAACGCGGCATTTTCCGAGCGCGAAGACGAGGACCTTCGCGCCGAGGTGAAGGCGCTGCTCGGCGACGCCCTGCGCCGGGCAGAGGCGTCGCGCTTGCCCGATCCGGCGTCCGTCGCCGTCGACGTCTACGCGTAACCGCCGATCTCGCTGTTCGACTATCCGAACGGACGTCTCGACTCGCGGGCCCAACCGGCGTTAGGCTCCCGCCGTGAGCATCCTCGGGAACCGGGTCCTGCGGTCGGAGGACGACCGCTTCCTCCGCGGACAGGGCCGGTACGTCGAGAACCTCTTCCCCGAGGGCACCGCCACCATCACCTTCGTCCGCTCGCTGCTCGCGCACGCGAAGATCAACGGCATCGACAAGAGCGCCGCCGAGGAGCTCCCGGGCGTCAAGGTCTTCCTCGCAGACGACATCGACCTGCCGCCGTTCGGGCCGCCTCCGTTCGGCTTCCCGCAGGACATGGGCCGGCCCGTGGTCGCCAAGGATGTCGCGCGCTTCGTCGGCGAGATCCTCGCGGTCGTCGTCAGCGAGGACCGGCCGACAGGCGCGGACGCGGCCGAGCTCGTGATGGTCGACTACGACCCGCTGCCCGTCGTCGTCGATCCCGAGGAGGCGCTGAAGGACGAGACGCTTCTCTTCCCGGGCGCGGGAACGAACATCGCCGCCCGGACCCAGCCGCCCGCCGCCAACGCGGACGACCTCTTCGACGGCTGCGACGTGACCGTTTCCGGCACGCTGGTCAGCCAGCGGATGGCCCCGTGCCCACTCGAGCCGCGGTCGACCGCGGCGGCGTTCGAGGACGGCAAGCTGACCATCTGGCTCAGCACGCAGACGCCACATCAGGACCGAGACGCGATCGCCGGGATGCTCGGCCTGGAGGCCACGCAGGTACGTGTGGTCGCCCCGGACGTCGGCGGCGGATTCGGAGCGAAGATCGTGTCCTCGAGCGGCCTGACCGAGGAGATCCTGGTGTGCTGGCTCGCGCGCGAGCTGGGCCGCCCGATGCGCTGGACCGAGACGCGCAGCGAGAGCATGCTCGCGCTGCCGCACGGGCGGGCGATGAAGCTGAACTACACGATCGGCGGGACGAAGGACGGCAAGGTGCTCGCCTACAAGCTCGACGTCCTCGCCGACTGCGGCGCCTATCCGACGCTCGGCGCGATCCTCGCAGGCTTGACCGCGCTGATGTCGAGCGGCGTGTACGACATCCCGCGGCTCGAGGCAGAGGGCACCACGGTGGTCACCAACACGACGCAGATCGCGGCCTTCCGCGGCGCCGGCCGGCCCGAGGCGATCCAGGTGATCGAGTGCGCGATCGACCGGTTTGCCGCCGAGATCGGCATGGATCCCGCCGAGGTGAGGCGCAAGAACTACGTCGCCGAGTTCCCGCACACGACCCAGTCGGGAGCCAACTACGACTCCGGCGACTACTCGGGCGCGCTCGAACTCGCCCTGCGCTCGGCCGGTTATGACGAGCTGCGCGCTGAGCAGAAGCGGCGCCGGGACGATGGAGCGACGAAGCAGCTCGGCATCGGCCTCTCGTCCTACGTCGAGATCACGAACCCGCTCGGCGAGGGCGAGCTCGGCGAGGTCGAGATCACCCCGGACGGCGGCGCAGTCGTCCGCACCGGTTCCTTCTCGCACGGGCAGGGGCACGAGACGAGCTTCGCCATGGTCGTCGCCGAGCGCCTCGGAGTGCCGTTCGAGAAGGTCACGGTGCACAAGGGGGACACCGACGAGATCGCGACCGGCACGGGCACGTACGGGTCGAAGTCGCTCCAGATCGGCGGCACGGCCTCCGCCGCAGCCGCGGAAACGGTCGTCGAGCAGGCGAAGCAGCTCGTCGGCGACTACCTCGAGGCCAACCCGGAAGACGTCGTCCTCGACAAGGGGCTCGGCCGCTTCCACGTGGCCGGTACGCCCGACCCGTCGCTGTCGTGGGAGGAGCTGGCGACGCGTGCGGAGAGCGACGGGCGGCTCGAGGAGCTGAAAGCGGCGAACGAGTTCAAGGGGAACCCGACCTTCCCGTTCGGCACTCATATCGCCGTCGTCGAGGTGGACACCGAGATCGGCGAGGTCGAGCTGCAGCGCATGGTCTGCGTGGATGACGCCGGCACGCTGATCAATCCGATGCTCGCCGAGGGACAGGTGCACGGCGGCGTCGCGATCGGCGTCGCGCAGGCGCTGTACGAGCACTACACCTTCGGCGAGGACGGCACGCCTCTCACCGGCAACTTCGTCTCGTACGCCTTCCCGTCCGCCGCCGAGCTTCCGTCGTGGGAGACGGTCGAGATGGAGACCCCGACGCCCGCGAACCCGCTCGGCGCGAAGGGGATCGGCGAGTCCGGGACGATCGGCTCGACGCCGGCGGTCTACAACGCGGTCGTCGACGCACTGGCGCCGTTCGGAGTCAAGAGTGTGGACATGCCGGCCAACGGCGAGAACGTGTGGCGCGCGATCCAGGAGGCGAAGGCGTGAAGATCTCCCTGACCGTCAACGGCACGAAGCACGACGTAGAGGTCGAGCCCCGCACGCTGCTCGTCTACTTCCTGCGCGAGCAGCTCGGCCTAAAGGGCACGAACGTCGGCTGCGACACGACCTCCTGCGGCGCCTGCACGGTGCTGCTCGACGGCGAGTCGGTGAAGTCGTGCACGGTGCTCGCGGTCCAGTCCGACGGCGCCAAAGTGACGACGATCGAAGGGCTCGCCGGTGACGGCGAGTTGCATCCGGTCCAGCAGGCCTTCCACGAGCACCACGGGCTCCAGTGCGGCTACTGCACGCCCGGCTTCGTGATGGCATCGGTCTCGCTGCTGAAGGAGAACCCGAGCCCGTCCGAGGAGGAGATCCGCCTGGGGCTCGAGGGGAACCTCTGCCGCTGCACCGGCTACCACAACATCCTCAAGGCGGTGCAGGCGGCGGCGAGGGCGGGCGCGTGATTCCCGCAGCCT
>JBKPNZ010000071.1:0-33550 GCA_046732895.1 Actinomycetota bacterium | reverse complement strand
CCGCCACCCGCTCCACGTACTGCTGCTTCGGGTCCATCGCATCCCGCGGCCGGTCACGGTGCGAGTGCGCGACGAGTACCACGGCTGCCGCTCGTGGGTCGAGATCGACCGGGATCTGCCCTTCGAGGGCACGCCGGTGATGGCCGACGAGGAGTTCGTCCGCGCCGCCGCGGAGATCCGCGAGATCTGCGGCGAGGCCGAGCCGGTCCCTGCCTGAGCCCGAGCTCACCGAGATCATCAGCCGCGCCCGGCGGGCGCTCGTCATCGGCATGGGCGGAGGCGGCGACGTCGTGGGGTCGCTGGCGATCGCGCGTTTCTGCGAGGGCCTCGGGACGCCATTCGTTCTCGGCGGCATTGCCTGGGAGCGGATCGTCGTCGACCCACGCCCCGGCCCGCGAGCGTTGACGGAGATCGCGGGCGGCCGCAGGCTGGGCGAGCACGCCGTCCTCGCGGACGGCGAGACCTCAACCGCGGACGGCATCGCCTTCTCGGAGGCGCTGATGGCGCGGCACCTCGGCGAGGCCACCGTGCTCATCGACGTCACCGGCGGCCCGGCCGGCGTCGCGGCGGGACTGGACGCGAGCGCATCGGAGCTCGACTGCGATCTGGTGGTCCTGGCCGACGTCGGCGGCGACGTGCTTGCCACTGGCTCCGAGCCCGGCCTCGCCAGCCCCCTGTGCGACGCCGTCGTCCTGGCGGGAGCGTTGGAGCTGGCCGCGGCCGGCGGACCGCGTCCGCTCCTGGCGGTGATCGGCGCGGGCTGTGACGGCGAACTGAGCCCGGCGGAGGTCCTGGAGCGTCTCGCCGCCGCTGCGCGAGCCGGCGCCTGGCTGGGAGCCTGGGGGCTGACGCCGGGGATGGTCGACGAGCTCGAGGTGGCGGCGAGCGCGTCCTACACCGAGGCCAGCATGCAGGTCGTCCGGTGCGCTCGGGGCGAGATCGGCGAGGTGCCGATCCGCGGCGGGCGGCGCACGGTCCACGTGGGCCCGGTTGGCGCGATCACGTTCTTCCTCGATCCGCTCGTCGGGGTCGAAGCCGCCGCGCCGCTCGCCGCCGCGGTGGCCGGCACAGCGGGCATCGAGGCCGCGCGCGAGCGGCTCGAGACACTCGGCATTCGCACCGAGCTCGACTACGAGCGCGAGCGAGCGGCTGAGTCGGCGCCCTAACCCCGATTGGCTCGCACGCCAAACCTTTGGCGATCCGCATGACATACTCGTGAGCGGCAAGGAAGCCTGTGGGAGCACTGAGGAGGCAAGGGATGCAGGAGAGGCGCTCGACGCTGGGAATCCGCACGGCATTGATCGCGGGGGTCGCCGTCGCCGGCGCGCTCGCGCTTGGACCGGCAGCCGCGTTCGCAGCGCCCCCCGCTCCCGAGGCGTACCAGACGCGCGACTACGGGGGAGGCGGCTTCCGCAACATCATGCCCCCGGGCGAGAACGGCTTCGCGACCCTCAACGACATCCTCTTCCAGAACCGGCCGGCCCACAACGACGACCAGTGGAACCTCTACGGCGACCTCGTCTACGAGGCGCCGAACATCGACGAAACCGACGTCAACAACTTCTATAAGGACGCCAGCTTCGGCGTGCCAGCCTCCGACACGGGAGCGGTCCAGTACACACCCAACTGCGCCGTCGTGAGCGCGCCCTCGGCGAACTCCTCCCACTGCGACGACGTGACGATCCAGCGCGACTCCTCGTATGGCGTGCCCCACATCTACGGCGCCGACCGCGCGGCAGCGATGTTCGGCTCCGGCTATGCGGCCGCCCAGGACCGGCTTTTCTTCATGGACGTCGAGCGCCACCTCGGCCGTGGCACCCTCGCATCGTTCCTCGGGGGCTCCAACGCGGCCACGGATCGCTCGATCTTCGCCTCCACCCCTTACAGCGAGGCCGACCTCCAGCAGCAGTACGACGACCTGGACGAGAACCTCGGCACCGACGGCGAGCAGGGACAGGAGGACGTCCAGAACTACGTCGACGGGATCAACCAGTACATCGCCGAGTCGCGGACCAATCCGACCTGCACGTACCCGGCCACCTCCGGAATCGGCTGCGCCCTGGTCCCCGGTGAGTACATCGGAGCGACGAACCAGCCGACCGGACCCGACGCGTGGCAGGTCACTGACATCGTCGCGACCGCCGGGCTCGTCGGCAGCCAGTTCGGCAAGGGCGGCGGTGCCGAGGTGAACAACGCCCTGGCACTCCGGGCCGCGATCAGCAAGTACGGCCCCACGGACGGCAAGGCCGTCTGGTCGGACTTCCGCGAGGCCGAGGACGCGGAGGCGCCGACGACGGTCCACAACACCTCGTTCCCCTACAACTCCTCGCCCAACGACCCCACAGCCACCGCGATGCCCGACCCGGGCACGGTTCAGTCGGAGCCGATCGTCCCCGCGAAGGCCAAGCGCTCGATCAACCCTGCGCACGCACCCGTGATGAAGAGCTTCACCAAGCAGCACGTGGCATCGAACGCCCTGCTCGTCTCGAACGCGGAGTCCACGGGCGATCATCCCGTCGCCGTGATGGGGCCGCAGGTGGGCTACTTCTCGCCGCAGATCCTGATGGAGCAGGACATTCACGCGCCGAGCGGCCCCGAGGGACCCGCGCTCGACGCCCGGGGCGTCGGCTTCGCCGGGGTCAGCCTGTACGTGCTGCTCGGCCGCGGGCAGGACTACGCCTGGAGCGCCACCTCGGCAGGTCAGGACATCATCGACAAGTACGCGGTGCACCTCTGCAACCCAGCGAGCCCCGGGGATACGCCCACGATCGACGACGATGGCTACTGGTACGACGAGCCCGGTCCCACGGCACCGGAGTGCACTCCGTTCGAGGAGGTCACGCGAACCGACTCCTGGGTCCCAACCCCTGGGGACTCCACCCCCGCCGGCAGTCAGACCCTGACCGCCCTGCGGACAAAGCTCGGGATCGTCACGCACCGGGCAACGGTCGGGGGCGACCCGGTCGCTTACGTGTCCCTGCGCTCGACCTACTTCCACGATCTCGACTCGGCCGCCGGGTTCGCCGACTACAACAGCCCCGACAAGGTCTCCTCGCCCTCGACCTTCCAGGCGGCGGCGGACAAGATCGGCTTCACCTTCAACTGGTTCTACGCCGACGATCAGCACATCGCCTACTACAACTCCGGGCACAACCCGGTGCGCCCGTCGAACGTCTCCGGCGACCTCCCGGTCGACGCGCCGAAGGTCGGCACCCTCGACCACGCGTGGGAGGGGTACGACCCCGACGCCCACGACGAGGACGTGACGCCATTCGCCCAGCATCCGCAGGCGGTCGACCAGGACTACCTGTCGAGCTGGAACAACAAGCAGGCGCCCGGTTTCAACGCCTCCGACGACACCTGGTCCTACGGCTCGGTCCATCGAGTTGACTCGCTGAACGACCGGATCGAGGCCGGCATCGCGGGCGCCGAGACGATGACGCGCGCCGAGCTGGTGAACGCCATGGAGGATGCCGGCACGGTCGACCTGCGCGGCTCGCAGGTGCTCGGTCTTGCGATCAAGGTGATCAAGAGCGGCAACGGCAAGCTGGACAAGCCCGTCAAGAAGGCGACGAAGACGCTGAAGGCGTGGATCAACGACGGCGCCCACCGGCTGGATGCCGACGACAACGGCGCCTACGACCAGGCGAAGGCCGTCCGCATCGCCGACGCCTGGTGGCCGCAGCTCAGCAAGGCGGAGTTCAAGCCCGAGCTCGGCAGCGACCTATACAACGCCGTCCTCAACGTCATGGGCATCGACGATCCGCCGGCGGCCGGTGGCTCGGCCTACATCTCCGGCTGGTACGGCTACGTCGACAAGGACCTGCGCAGCCTCCTCGGTCGGCCCGTCACCGATCCCTACTCGCGCGAGTACTGCGGCGGCGGCAAGCTCAAGGAGTGCCGCAAGGACCTGACGAGGTCGCTGACCAAGGCGCTGAAGAACGACTCAAGCGACGACCTGTACGGCACGAGCACCTGCACGACGAGCCACGCGATCACCGCGACGCCGCAGTGGTGCCACGACGCGATCCGGCCGACTAAGGTGGGCGGATTCGGGCAGCCCCCGATCCACTGGATCAACCGCCCGACGTTCCAGCAGGCGCTCGAGATCCAGGGCCATCGGCCCTGACCGTCTGAACCGGCGCACGGGCTGAGGGGCCCCTCTAGCCTCCCCAACCTCGGTCAACCGAGGTTGGGGAAGCTTTGAGGTCACGAGGGAGTCGAGCAACGCCGCGGCGCCTGGCGCCACTTCTCGCGGGCGTCAGCGCGATCGCGATCCTCGCCCTCGCGGCGCCGGCTGAGGCCGCGCCGCCGACCCCCGGGAGCTACCAGCAGGACGACTATTCGGCGGGCAACGCATGGAACATCGTGCCGCCCGGCCAGAACGGGTTCGAGAGCGCGGCGGACGCGGCGACCTTCCTCCTCAACGGCACGCGTCCGCCCCACCAGTACGACCAGAACGACATGTACGCCAACCTGGTGTACGCGGTTCCGGGCCTGCAGGAATCGCAGATCCCCGACTACTACAAGGACGCCAGCTTCGGAACCAGGCCCGCCGACGTCGAGCGCACCGAGCATCCGAATTGCGCGATCGTCACGCCCCCGTCCGCGAACTCGTCGCACTGCGACGACGTCACGATCGTCCGCGACAAGTTCGGCGTGCCGCACGTCTACGGGGCCGACCGCGCCGCGCTCGAATTCGGGCTCGGCTACGTCACCGGCGAGGATCGGCTCTTCCTCGCCGACGTCCTGCGGCATGCGGGCCGCGGCGAGCTCTCGTCGTTCGTCGGCGGAGCGAATGTCGCCCAGGACCGCGACACCTGGGCGAACGCCCCCTATGCGAGCGACGCCGAGCTCCAGCTCCAGTACGACCGCGCCGACGACCTCTACGACGAGCAGTACGACGGCCAGGGAACCCTCATCCAGCACGACGTTCAGAACTACGTCGATGGCATGAACCAGTGGATCGCGGAGGCGAAGCTCGATCCGGTGAACAAGCTCGACGCCCTCTACGCCGCCACCGGTCACCCGCTCGGCCCGGATCCGTGGCAGGTCACCGACGTCATCGCGACGGGCGCGCTGGTGGCCGGCATCTTCGGCAAGGGCGGCGGTGGCGAGCTCGCGTCGGCAACGTCCCTGCAGTCCGCCCGCGAGGTGCTCGGGCGCCGCAACGGCCGCATGGTCTGGAAGGACTTCCGCGAGGCCGACGACCCCGAGGCGCCGCGCACGGTCCATCACGGCCGCTTCCCCTACCGCTCGCCGGTCCACGGCCACGAGCGCGGTCTGGCGATGCCCGACCCGGGCTCGGTCGAGCCCGTTGACATCGTCGCCGACTCGACCGCGCCGGCACCGCAGAGCGCGCCGGCGGGCGGCTCACTCGGGGATGTCCTCGAGCCGCTCAGCGAGGTGACCGGCGCCTCGAACGCGCTCGTGGTCTCGGGCCGCGAGTCCGAGACCGGGAACCCGATCGCCGTGTTCGGCCCGCAGACGGGCTACTTCGCGCCGCAGCTCCTGATGGAGCAGGACGCTCACGCTCCAGCGAGCGCCGAGGGACCGGGGATCGACGCGCGTGGCGTCGCCTTCGTCGGGTCGAACCTCTACGTGCAGCTGGGGCGCGGCCAGGACTACGCGTGGAGCGCGACCTCGGCCGGCCAGGACATCACCGACACCTATGCCGTGCGCCTCTGCGAGCCCGGCGGCGGCGAGCCGACGATCGACTCAATGGGCTACCGCTGGAACGGGGAGTGCCTGCCGATCGAGGTCCTCGAGCGAACCAACTCCTGGATCCCGAACGCCGCCGATCAGACACCGCCCGGCTCCGAGACGATGCGCGCCTACCGAACGAAGGCGGGGCTCGTCCAGGCCCGCGCGACGATCAACGGCCACCCGGTGGCCTACACCAAGCTTCGCGCCACGTACTTCCACGAGGTCGACTCGGCCGGGTCGTTCGCCGATTGGAACAGCCCCGACGTCGTCCACAACGCGCACGACTGGATCGAATCCGGATTCAAGGACGACCTGACCTTCAACTGGTTCTACGTCGACAAGGACCACATCGCCTACTACAACTCCGGCGCCAATCCGGTCCGCGCCCCGCGTACGCCTCCCGAGTTCCCGGTCAAGGGCAAGCCGAAGTTCATGTGGCGAAACTACGACCCGGACCTGGCGACCTTCGACCGCGAGCCGATCGAGACCCACCCTCAGGTGATCGACCAGCGCTATCTCTCGAGCTGGAACAACAAGCAGGCGCGCGGCTATCGCAACGACAGCATCCGCGACTACAGCTCGGTCTACCGGGTTGAGCCGCTTGATGATCGGATCAAGCAGGGCATCAAGGGCGACGACAAGATGAGCCTTGTCGAGCTCATCAACGCGATGGAGGACGCCGGCACCGTCGATGACCGCGGCGCTTACGACGTGCCGTCGGCGCTGAAGGTGATCGGCCAAGTCGGCAACTCCAACCCGGAGCTCCAGGCTGCCGTTGACGCGATGCGCGCGTGGTCGCAGGACGGCGCCCACCGGCGCGACCTCGATGACGACGGCAACTACGACCAGGCGGACGCCGTGAAGACGATGGATGCATGGTGGCCGCTGTGGGTCGAGGCGGAGTTCAAGCCGACGCTCGGCAACGAGCTCTACAACACCTTCGTCGCGGGCATCCACGACGCACCTGGGCACCTTGGCTCGGCCTTCCAGAACGTCGTCTACGGCTTCGTCGACAAGGACCTTCGCACCATCCTCGGCGAGCCGGTCAAAGCGCCCTACTCGAGGATCTACTGCGGCGGCGGCAAGCTCGGCGAGTGCCGCTCACTTCTGCGGCAGACACTGCTCCAGGCCTGGTCCACCAGCTTCGACGACGTCTACGGCTCAAGCGGATGCACGCTGAACAACGGCACCGCCGCAAGCCCGCAGATGTGCCACGACGCCGTCAACGCCCAGGACGTGACCGTCGCCGCGGTGAATCAGTTCCACTGGATCAACCGACCGACCTTCCAGCAGGCGATTCGGTTCCCGGATCACCGCTGAGTCCGGGGGTGGGGTCTGTGCCACATCTCACAGACGGCGCCTCCGGCGCGGGTCGACGATGATGGCGGGAAGCTTCTGATGCGCCCGGCTCTACCACCAGGCCCGCGCTACCCCGCCGCAGTGCAGACGGTCGGCTGGTGGACGCGCCCGCGCGCCTACCTCGAGCGCTGCCGCGAGCGGTACGGCAAACGGTTCACGATTCGCCTGCTGGCCACGCCGCCGTTCGTGATCCTCTCGGAGCCGGCCGACATCGAGGCCGTGTTCAAGGCTCCGCCCGACGTACTTCACCCCGGTGAGGGGGCGCGGATCCTCGAGCCGCTCGTCGGCTCCCACTCGCTGATCCTCCTGGACGAGGGCCCGCACCTCGAGCAGCGCAAGCTGCTGCTGCCGGCGTTCCATGGGGAGCGGATGGAAGCCCTTCGCGGCCTGATCGAGGAGGTGACGGTCCGCGACGTCTCGAGCTGGCCGCGTGGCGAGCCCATCGCCCTGCACTCGCGGCTGCAGTCGCTGACTCTCGAGATCATCCTGCGGGCCGTCTTCGGCCTCAGGCCCGGTGAGCGCCTCGACGGATTGCGCCGCTGTCTCACCGACATCCTCGACCTGAGTGCACGGCCCTCGAGCCTGTTGCCGCCGGTGCGCGTATCGCTGGGCGGCCTGACTCCGTGGGCGCGGTTCGCGGCGCTGCGCGAGGAGGCCGACGCGATGATCTTCGACCTGATCGCCGAGCGCCGAGCTGAGGGCGATGAGGGCGATGACATCCTCGCGTTGCTTCTGGCCGCCCGCCACGAGGACGGTACGGAGATGTCGGCTCAGGAGCTGCGCGACGAGCTCATGACGCTCCTGACCGCCGGCCACGAGACGACGGCGTCGGAGCTTGCCTGGGTGTTTGAGCGCCTGGTGCGCGAGCCGGAGGTGCTCGCACGCCTCACCGACGAGGTGCGCGCCGGGGACGGCGACGCCTACCTCACGGCGACGATCCAGGAGACGCTCCGGCGGCGGCCGGTGCTGCCGAATGCAGAGCCGCGCCTGACCAAGCAACCCGTTGAGATCGAGGGCTGGACCTATCCAGCCGATGCCTGCCTGATCGCCAACGCGTACCTGCTGCACCACGACCCCGACGTCTACCCGGATCCGTACGCGTTCCGCCCCGAGCGGTTCCTGGATGAGGCACCGGGGACGTATACCTGGATCCCATTCGGAGGCGGGCGGCGCCGCTGCATCGGCGCGAGCTTCGCAACGCTCGAGATGAAGGTCGTGCTCACGAGCCTGCTGGCCGTCGCCGACCTTCGCCTTGCCGGCGAGCGGATCGAGCTGGCGCGCCGGCGCAGCATCACGGTGAGCCCGCGCGAGGGCGCTCGCGTCGTGCTCGGCGATCGCCGAGCGGCCCGCGCTCCCGCCGTTGCCGCGAGCGCCTAGCCGGCGGAGCCACCCAGGCGTACCAGTAGGCTCGGGCGGTGGCCTGGGTAGAGACCGAATCGCTCAGCTTCATCGCGCGGCACGAGAGCGCGGATGAGGACAGCGCGCAGCGCACGCTCGACGACCTCGAGGACCTCCGGCTGCGCCTCGAGGATCGCTTCCACGATGCCCCCGCCGACGTCACGGTGATCGTGCATCCGACCCCCGGATGGCTCTCGGCCGCCCACCCGTTCCTGCCCACCGCGCGGATCGCAGCGGCTCCGGCAGGGCGCCGCTACCTCGCCGGCTGGGCGATGGCCAACGAGCTTCACGTCCTCAACGACGACTACCTCGAGCGCCGTGCCGCCGGCGAGGACTCGCTCGCAGCGCTCCTCGGCACGGCCGAGCGCCTCTACGTGCAGGTCGTCCTCGGCGCCAACAACCCGAAGCTCCCGCCGCCATGGGGGCCGCGGCGCTTCAGCCGTTATCTGCGCTGGACGTGGCTGATCGAGGGCGCCGCTCAGTACTACGCCGGGCAGGTCTCGCTCTTCCGCGCCGCGGTGAACACGCGCATGCGCCAGGGCAAGCCACCCTCGTTCCCGCCATCGCCGCGCGACGCGATCATCCTCGGCGGCACCATCTTCGAGCTCCTGGAGCGCGAGCGCGGGCGAGACTCGTGTGACGTGCTGGTCTCGCGCCTGCACCGGAGCGGTGCGCGCGGCAATCTCGAGCTGGCATTCGACGAGCCGATGCGGGAGATCGAGCGAATGTGGCGCCGCTACCTGCGCGAGGACGTGCCCCGGGCCGGCAGCCTGGACACGGCGCTCACGCCGCCGCCCGACTTCTAGGCAGGCCTAGCTGGTGAGCTGGTAGAGAAGCCAGACGACCAGCGCCGCGGCGGCGAGAGCCAGCAGAACTCCACCCAAGAGACGCAGCGGTTGGGGCTCGGAGGAGCCGGGCTCAGACGCCGGGGCGGCGGGATCGGCGACCCGCGCGTCGGCGAGCAGCGTCCTCGCGTCCTCCTCGGCCGCCTGTGGGACGAGGATGTCGCGGGGGCCGGCGGCAAGGAAGTCGGGTACGTCGAAGCCGCGGCTGCGGCGCTGGACCGAGGGGATGCCCTCCTCGAGGAGGATTCCCTGGATCAACTCGGCCTCGGCGAGGTTGCCGGCGAAGGCGACCTTCACCTGCTCGCCGCCGACGTACTGGGGCTTCACCTTCCGCGCCCGCTCGTGGGCCTCGGTGATCGGCTCCTGCTCGTCGCGTCCGACGTAGACGAGCGGCATCTCGCAGTCGGGGCAGAAGCGCTCATCGAGCGAGTACTTCCGCGCGCAGCGCGGGCAGGCGAGTGGACCGTCAGTCGCTTCCGGCATCCACCAGCTCGACTTCGTCGACTTCGCCACCGGTGATGGCGAAGCCCTTGACCACGGGCTCATCGCCGCCCAGCGAGCAGATCACGTGCACGACGTGCGGCCAGTTCTCGGCCCAGTTGATGTCCGTCTGCGACGGATAGGCGGGCGCTTCCACGTGCGAGTGATAGAAGCCGACGATGTCCTCCCCCCGCTCCTCGGCGCTCTTCCACGATCGGTAGAGGTCGTCCGGGCTGATCTCGAACCGAACCGGGCTGGCAAACGGGTTCTCCGTCCGATCCAGCACCCGCACGGTGCCGCCCGCCCCGGTGAGGATCCCGCAGCATTCGTTCGGCACCTCCTCGCGGGAGTGCGCGACGATCTCATCAACCATCGCACGCGGAATCTTGAGCGGCTCCGGCACGGGGCGAGTGAGGCTAGCAACGCCCCCCTCCCACGCCGAGTGGCGGATAAGTCGGCCATAGGCCGACTTTCACGCCACTCGACGGTGGTCGAGGTCAGCGGCGTGCGGTGTGCGGTGTATTACTTGACTAGCACACTAGTTCTTTAGTACGCTCGGCCCCGTGAGCCCCGCTACGAGCTACCTGTCGCTCGCGGTCGAGCGCGACGATGAGATTCCGGTCGGCGTCCAGCTCGCCTGGCGGCTGCGCGCTTTGATCGAAGGCGGGCGCCTGGCGCCGGGTGACCAGCTTCCCGGCGTGCGCGAGGTTGCCGAGCAGGCGGGCGTCAACGTCAACACCGCGCGGTCGGTCTACGCCCGGCTCGAGCAGGAGGGCCTGATCGTCTCGCGCCATGGGCGCGGCACGTTCGTCGGCGATCACGTGCAGGTCTCCGGCGATGTCGAGCGCATCGCATCGAACGCCGCGCAGGCGGCCCGCGATGCCGGCGTACCCCCACGCGACGTGGCTCGCGCAATGTACGCCGCGGAGTGGTCGGCGGTGGACGAAGCCGGCGTGGGCGATGGAACCGGCCTGCCGGATGTGGGGCGCGCCGCCGACGAGGCCGCCGCCCGCCGCGAGCTGCGGCGTCAGATCGGGCGCCTCGAGGCACAGCTCGCGTCGTATCCGGAGACGGCGACGAAGGACGAGCCCACGCATCCGCTCCTCCGCCCCAAGGCGCACATCGCCGGCGTCGGCGAGCTCGAGGCCGTGCGCGATCAGCTCATCGAGCGCCTCAAGCGGGCGCGCGCCGATGCCGACCGGCGCGGCAAGCGCCAGAGCCGCGCCCGCGGGCGGCGCGAGAGGATGATCGGCGACCCCTCCGCGGAGCGCTGGCGGCAGGTGGGCAACGACGAGTGCGGCGACCCCGGTTGCGGCGAGACCCGCGCCGTCCCCCGCTTCGGGCCGATCGGCGCACTCGCGGGGTGGTGGCGCGTCAAGATCTCGTCCGGCTGCCCATAGGTGCGCTGAGAGATGGTCAGAGCCGTCGCCGACAGGGCGTTCCTTCCCGCCAAGTCGATGTTCGAGCAGGTGGGGAACATGATCATCCTGATGGGGAAGACGATCCTCGGGATCATCCGCCCTCCCTATCCCTACGGCGGCGAGTTCGTATCGCAGTTCCTGTTCGCGCTCCAGCTCTGCTGGTTTCCGATGGCGGTCTCGATGGTCGCCGTGAGCTTCGGCGCCCCCGGCCTGCAGGCGGCCAACTTCCTCTCGCTGTTCGGAGCCCTTGACAGGTTGGGCGGCTTCTTCGTCCTTGCCTCGGTCCGGGAGTTCGCCCCGTTCGTGACGGCGATCATCGTCGCGGGCGTGGCGGGTACCGCGATCACCGCCGACCTCGGCGCGCGCAAGATCCGCGAGGAGCTCGACGCGCTGCAGGTGCTCGGCGTCGACCCGATCAAGAACCTCGTCGTCCCCCGCTTCCTCGCCCTCATGCTGATCACGGGATTGCTCGACGTCTACGCGATCCTCTTCGGGATCTCCGGCGGCATCTTCGCCGAGTTCGCCTATGGCCAGGCGCTCGGCGGCTTCTTCGCCACGCTCTTCAACAACGCCTCGGTCACCGATCTGTGGGCCTCGCTGCTCAAGTGCACGATGTTCGGGGCGATCGTCGCAATCGTCTGCTGTTACAAGGGGATGAACGCCTCCGGCGGCCCCGAGGGCGTCGGGCGGGCGGTCAACGAGGCGGTGGTCACGGCACTGCTGGCGGTCTTTGCCTTCAACTACGTCTTCACTCAGACGCTCCTGGCCACCCATCCCGAGATCTCGGTCATTAAATGATGCTCGCGGTGGCGCGAACAACGACGTCACTGAGGGGAACGGGATCGGCGCTGGCGCCGTCGTCGCGCACCGATGGTCGCGTTAACGCGTCATTGCCGCGTTTTCTCGACCATCGGTGCGGCGCGGTCTCCCGGACCCTCTCCCTTAGTGCCATTCCCACCCCGCCCTCGACCCACGAGGCGGCCCCGCACTGATGCCCGGTTGGCTCGCAGTCCCCCGAGACTGGCTCGGGTCCCTGGGCGACATCGGGCGCTTCTGCGCCCGCGTCGCGGGGTTGGTCTACTCGGGGCGGGTCTTCCGCTTCTTCGGGGAATCGCTGCGCCAGGCCGGCATCCTCATCCTCGGGTCGGCCCTGGTGATCTGGGGGCTCACGTTCATCCTCGGCCTCCAGTGCGGGATCGAGGGCGCCTACTTCAGCCGCAGCGTGGGAGCGCCGTCGAACGCAGGCGTATTCGCGGCCTGGTGCGACCTGCGCGAGGTGATCCCCTACGCCTTCGGCTACATGATGGCCGCCAAGGTCGGCACCGGGATCGTCGCCGAAATCGGGTCCATGCGCATCTCCGACGAGATCGACGCGCTGGAGGTGATGGGCGTCCCACCCATGACCTACCTCGCCGCCACGCGCCTGCTCGCCGCCTGGATCACGCTCCCCTTCATCTACCTCGCCGGCATCGGCGTCGGGTACTTCGCGTCCTACCTGGCGGTGGTCCAGCAGATCGGCGAGGTCTCCTCCGGTGGGTACTTCCTGATCTTCTGGGAGTTCCAGAACCCACCCGACCTCGTCTTCAGCCTGATCAAAGGCATGGTCATGGCGACGGCGATCGTGCTCGTCGGCTGCTACTACGGCTACACGGCATCGGGTGGACCCGTCGGTGTTGGGCGCGCCACCGCAAAGTCGATGGTCCTCAACATCGTCCTCGTCCACATCATCGGGATGATGGGCACGCTCGTGTTCTGGGGCGCCAACCCGAGGGCCCCGATCGGGGGATGATGTGAGCGTGGCCAGCTCGTCCATCCCGCAGCCCGCGCCTCGGCGCGCCGCCGACCGTCTTGCCGGCGCCTTCCTGCTCGTAGTGATGGCGGTCGGCTGCCTCGTCCTGTGGATCGGGATCCCTGTCGGCGCCCTCTATCTGACCTCGCGTGTAGCCGACACGAACGGCGAGCATCTCCTGCTCGTCCTGCCGACGACACTCACCGCGATGATCGTCTTCGCTTGGGCCCTCTTCTGGGTGAACCGCCTGTATCTGCGCGTCGGCGCGGCGTCCGACCCCGCTGAGGAGTGGGACGACGACGAAGAGGAGCCGCGATTCGCCCGCGGCCCGCTCGAGCCGATGCTGGTCGGGTCCCTGGTGATCGCGATCATCGCGCTGTTCGTCTGGTTCTTCGGGTTCGCTCATAACCCGTCGCAACAGGTGATCTAGGCCGGGGCGGCGCGCCGGCGCCGGTCCACCACCGCCTCCCACGCAAGCCGGGCCACAAACAGAAGCGCCGCCGCCAGGACGATCGTGCCGCCCGCCGCAAGGTCGAGGTAGTACGCGGCCACAAGGCCCACCACGGCAACGGCGACGCCGATCGCCATCGAGAGCAGGAGCGCGGAGCGCAGGGTCCGGGCGATCCGGGATGCGGTCATCACGGGCAGGGCCATAAGCGCCGCGATCAGGAGGATCCCCACCACCCGCATCGAGATGGCGATCGTGACCCCGGCGAGTGCGGCGAGGCAGACGTTGATCGCAGTGACGGGGACCCCGCTCACGCGCGCAGCGTCTTCGTCGACGGCAACGGCAACGAGTCCGCGATAGAGCACCACGATCACCCCCAGCGCGAAGAGGCCGAGAAGCGCCACCAGGAGGACGTCGCCGCGCGAGACGGTGAGAATCGAGCCGAACAGGAACGCGAACAGATTTGCGTTGAGCGCGCCGGCCGACGACACCATGACGACACCGGCGGCGATGCCGCCGTAGAAGAAGAGCGCCAGCGCCTGGTCCCCCGCGGTCTTCCGCATGCTGCGCAGGCGCTCGATCCCCACCGCCCCGCCGACCGATGTCACGAGGGCCGTCGCCACCGGCTCGACGCCGAGCAGGTAACCAAGAGCGACACCGGCAAACGCCAGGTGACCGATCCCGTCCCCGATCAGGCTGAGCTGGCGCTGGACCAGGAAGAACCCGACCGCCGGGGCAAGCGCGCCGACGATCACGCCCGCCGTGAGGGCGAGCCGCATGAACTCGGCGTCAAGAATGCTCATGGGATGGGTCGTGCCACAGCGCGGGCAGGGACGAGGGCGGCCCGTCGAAGGCGATTCCCCCACGGACGATGAGCAGTCGCTCCACGAAGGGCTCGAGGGCGCCGAACTCGTGCGAGACGTAGAGAACAGTCACCCCGAGCTCGGCCCGAAGCCGGTCCACCAGAGCGGCGAGAGCCTCCTGCGCGTCGGCATCGACCCCCGCCGAGGGCTCGTCGAGGATCAGGAGCTCGGGGTCCGCTGCCAGCGCCTTCGCGATAAATGCTCGCTGGCGCTGCCCGCCGGAGAGCGTCGTCAAGGGCCGCGTGGCGAGCTCGGTGAGACCCACATGCTCGATCGCCATGCGGATCGCGACATTGTCGGCGCGGTCCAGAGTGCGCAGAACGCCTCGGATCGGCGCGCGCCCGACCGTGACCAGCTCGTGCACCGTGATCGGCGCACTCAGGGCCGACTCGGCTTGCTGAGGCAGGTACGCAACGCGGGCATCGCCGCGCCCGGGCCTGACCGGCTCGCCGAACACCGCCACCTCTCCCGTTCCCGGCCGCTCAAGGCCCACGATGAGGCGAACGAGCGTCGTCTTCCCGCCGCCGTTTGGTCCCGCCACGGCGACCAGCTCGCCGGGCTCCACCGCCAGGTCGACGTCGCTGAGGACCTCGCCGCCGCCCTCATAGGCAAACGAGACGCCGTGCAGGCTGACTACCGGCATCCAAGACCCTTACGCAGCGCGGCAAGGTTCTCGCGCATCAGCGAGAAGTAGTCCTCGCCCCGGCTCGCCTCCGCCGGCGTGAGGCCCTCGATCGGGTTCAGCACAGCGGTGCGCGCCCCGGTCTCGCGAGCGACGGTGTCGGCCAGCTTCGGCGAGAGCAGCGTTTCGCCGAATACCGTCGTCGCTCCGCTGGAGCGCACTCGGTCGATCACGTCCGCCAGGTGGGCGGGACTGGGCTCGGCCTCGGGCGAGAGTCCGGTGATGGCGACCTGCCGCAACCCGTAGCGCTCAGCCAGGTAGCCGAACGCCTCGTGGCTCGTGACGATCTCGCTGCGGCGGCAGTCGGCGAGTCCCCGCTTGTAGGCGGCGTCGAGCGCGTTCAGGCGCTCGATCATCGGCCGGGCCGCCGCTGGGTCGCCCAGAGCCTCGGCGATCCGCCGAACCAGGAGCTCGTAGCGAATGGGGTCGAGCCAGACGTGCGGGTCGTCTGGGCGCAGGTCGAGCCCGGGCGTGTCCAGCAGATCCACCACCGCGGACCCGCCTTGGTCGGCAGCCTGCTCCAGGGCCGGCTGGAAGTCATGTCCCATCAGCAGATCCACGTCGGCCGACTCGAGCTCGGTCACGTCCTCCGGCGTCGCCTCCAGGTCGTGTGGCTCGACCCCGGGGGGAGTGAGATTCTCGACATGCACTGTCGGCCCGCCTACCTCCTGCGCCGCGAACGCGACCGGGTAGAAGGCCGCCACAACGTCGTTGACGGTTCCGGTCGCAGTGTCATCGTCGCTCGATCCCCCCGTGAGGGCGATCACCGCGACCAGGGCCATGGTCGCCAAGGCTGAGATGAGAATGATTCTCGTTCTCACGTGATCGGTAATCTACCGAGCGATGAAGCGGAGCGCCGAGAGCCGGGAAGCATTGGCCGCCCGTCTGACGAGCGCTGGGATTGCCCCGAGTAAGAATCGCCTGCTCGTCCTCGATGAGCTCTCCCGGGAGGCAGATGACGCAACCGCCCAGGTCGTGCACAAGCGCCTCGCCGAGAAGGGCGAATCGATCGGGCTCGCCACGGTTTACCGGGCACTGGGCGTGATGAGCGAGGCCGGGGTCGTCGACGCCCTCCCCCATGGCACGAGCGAGACCTGTTATCGCCTCTGCAGCGACGCCCACCACCACCACCTCGTCTGTGAGCGATGCCACCGAGTGATCGAGCTGCACGGCTGCCCCGCCGAGGACTGGATCGCCCGCCGCGCGCGCAAGGAGGGCTTCGCGGTCACCGGTCACCGCCTCGAGGTGACCGGACTGTGCTCAGACTGCCGCCAAAGCGCAACGACAACCTAAAGGCGTCAGACCCCTCTAGGTTTGAGCGGCGCCGCCGGAGCCCGACGCGAAGAGGGTGGAAGCGACGAGGCCGAGGGCGATCAGCGCGATCGTGATCCGCTTCATCCGCACCGGCGTGAGCCAGGCGAAGTGGTGCCGGGCCAGCCAGGCCCTGGTGCCCGTTGCCACGGTGCTGCTCGACATCGCGGCGATCATGCACTGCACGCACATGGCTTGAAATTCTAAGGGGGTCTGACCCCTTCCAGAAGCGTCATTGTTAAGAGGTCTGACCCCTTAACCATCAGTACCAGGCCGAGGTGGGGTCCCGCTCGGGCTCCCGCAGGTGGCCGGCGTCGCGCCCGAGCAGATCCGGGTCGTCGCGGCCAAGCTCCCACAAGAGGTCGTCGAGGACCGGAATCGCGATGCCCGCCGCGTCGGCAAGCGCCTTCATGGTCTCGCGCGTGGCGGGTCTGACCTGCTCCAGCGGACCCGGCTCCACCAGGCCCGAGCGCAGCGCAAGTCGCATGAGGACGTTGTCGGCGCAGACCTCCCAGTGCTCGGGATCGCGCACCTCGAGCCAACCGCGTCGCTCGCAGATCTTCGCGAGCAGGAAGCTCTTCTTCCCGAGCGGATCCGAGTAGGCCTCGAACGCCGCGAGTCGGCCCAGGAGCCCGCCGTCGCCGGCCAGACGGCGATCGGCTCGGTCGATCAGGACGGCAGCGCTCCCCTTGTAGCGCTTCAGCATTCCGGCAGCCAGGTCGCGCCAGAGCTCCGCGCGCCGCTCGGGATCCGCGACCGTCTCCCCGCCGATCCGAAACCACTCCCCCACCTCCTCCCCGGTGACGTCGAGCAGCCGATCGGCGCGCAGCAGGCCGCGCTCGCGCTGATTCGCGCGCAGTCCAACTGCCCACATCAGGGCGCTGCCATCGAACGGCCCCTCGCCACCGACGAGGTGGCGGCCGCGATAGCCCGTCTTGTGATCGACGGCGCAGAGGAAGAGCGCCGGGTCCGGATCGCTCACATGGTCGAAGCTGGGCGGTTCGTACGAGCCCGCCAGCTCGCGGACGCGCTCCGCCGCCTGGCCGAGCGCCTCGCGATCTACCACCAAACGGTCGAGTCGATGCCCTCCAGCTCCTCCACCGGAGTCGTGTAGACCCCGGAGGAGAGGTACTTCCAGCCGTCGTCCGGAACGAGGAAGACGACGTTGCCCTCGTCGAGCTCACCGGCGATGCGCACCGCGATCGCGGCGACGGCGCCGGAGGAAACGCCGGCGAACATGCCCTCGTCGTGCAGCAGGCGCTGGGTCCAGACGATCGCGTCGCGGTTCGAGACCATGATCTTGCGGTCGAGCAGGGAGAGATCGATGATCGGCGGGATGAAGCCGTCGTCGAGCGAGCGCAAGCCCTGGACGAGCTCCCCCTGCATCGGCTCCGCGGCGACCAGCTTCGTCTCGGGATCGTGCTCCTTCAGCCTCCGGCCGACGCCCATCAGGGTGCCGCCGGTGCCGAGGCCGGCGACGAAGGCGGCCACGGAGTCGAGCTCCTCCAGGATCTCGGGTGCCGTGCCGTTGTAGTGGGCGCCCGGGTTGTTCGGGTTCCCATACTGGTAGGGCATGTAGTACGAGGCGTCGGCGCTCGCCATCTCGAGCGCAAGCTCAACGGCGCCGTTCGAGCCCTTCGCGCCCTCCGAGTAGACGATGTCGGACCCGTACATCCGCAGCAGCTGGGTGCGCTCCTCCGTGACGTTGTCCGGCATCACGACCTTGAGCGGGTAGCCCTTGCGGCGGCAGATCATGGCGAGCGAGATGCCGGTGTTCCCCGAGGTCGGCTCGAGGATGGTCTGCCCGGGAGCGATGGCGCCCTCGGCCTCGGCGGCCTCGATCATCGCCTTCGCGACGCGGTCCTTGACCGAGCCGGTCGGGTTGCGGCCCTCGAGCTTGGCGAAGATCCGCACCCCCGCCTTCGGCGAGAGCCGCGGGAGCTCGACCAGCGGTGTGTGGCCGACGGCCTCGACGACGTTGCCGTAGCGGCCGCCGCAGGGGCGGTTGAGGATTTCCTCGGGCACGGTGCTATCGAAAGTGTAGTACGGCACCCTGAGCGCCCGATTGGACCGAACGGCGTAAGCGGCGTCGACATCGATCCCGACGACCTGGCGGAGCTCCTGATCTCGCTCGTCGACGGCCTCTGCAACCGATGGCTGGCCGGCGCCATGGGCCTCGAACGCGCCCGCGACCTGCTGCGCGAGGCGCTGCGCCGCTCTCTGCAACGCGGCTGAAGCCTCCTCGCGCCCAAGTAGTGTGCGGCGTCGTGAGTCCGTTGGCGGAGAACCCTTGATCACGCGCGGAGCCCGGACGGCCGGCGCCCTGCTGGCCGGAGCTCTATGCCTGTCTGGGCTTGCCGCGCCGCCCGTGAGCGCAACGGCGGCCACCCCGGTCGCGAGCAACGACGCGCCGGGGGGCACCGCCACGGTGAAGTACGGCGATCCCGTGCCGGACGTCACGGTCTCGGCCAGCGATGACGATTCCTTCGGGGACGCCCTGACGGCGACTGCCGAGGGGCTTCCCGATGGGATGACGCTCGAGCCCGACTCCAACTCGGGCGGCTCGACGCTGCCCGGAACGGCGACGTGGAACCTCGCCGGCGGCTCCGTGAGCGCCGCGCCGGGCGCCTACCACGTCACGGCCACCGTGACGGACCCCGACGACGCGACCGGCACGACCGAGTTCGACGTCGTCGTCGAGCGGGCGGACCAGGCGATCACGTTCGACCCGATCCCGGCTCACGTGTTCGGCGACCCGGACGTCGCCGTGAGCGCAACCTCGTCGTCCGGCCTGCCCGTGAGCTTCACAGCCGTCGGTGGATGCACGGTTTCGGGGTCCCAGGTCACGATCACCGCGGCACACTCCTGCACGGTCAGCGCGCACCAGTCCGGCGATGCCGACTACGCCGCCGCGCCGGACGTGGAGCACAAGTTCCGGGTGGAAATGCGCCCCACCACGACGAAGCTGAAGCTCGAGCACCATCACGTCAAGCGGTGCCGACGGGTGCGGATGAAGGCGACGGTCTCGAGCGACGGCATCGCCCCCAGCGGAGTGATGCGCTTCTCGGGTGGCAAGCTCCTCGACATCTTCGAGGTGGGGCCTGATGGCGTGGTGAAGTTCTCGTTCAAAGCTCCGCACAAGCGGCGCACGTACACAATGCACGCCGTCTTCACGGACAACGACGAGAACTTCGCGAGCAGCGAGGACACGGCTCGGTTAACGGTTCATTGAGGGCGTGTCTCGGATCGCCGACCCGCAGCTGCGGCCGAAGTGGCAGCTCGAGCTCGGGCAGGACGCCCGTAACACCGGGTGGGCGGTCACGAACCTCTGGCTCGAGGCGGACGCGGACGAGGCAACGGAGATATCTTCAAGGGTGACGGGGATCGTTCGACCCCGCCAACGACTCAGGAGAGAGGAAGACCGAACACATGAGAGGCACTCGCACGCTGCTCGTCGCCGGGTTGGTCGCGCTGATCGCGGCGGCCCTGTTCGCCATGGGATGCGGCTCGAGCGACGACGACAACAGCACCACAACCAGCGCCGCCGGCGGCGGCTCGGACCTCGGGCTGCTGGAGGACGGCACGCTCACGATCGGCTCGGACATCCCGTATCCGCCGTTCGAGCAGGGCAAGCCGCCCGACTACACCGGCTTCGACGTTGACGTCATGGACGAGATCGCCAAGGGGCTCGACCTCACCCCGAAGTGGGTCGACACCTCGTTCGGCACGATCTTCGCCGACCAGCAGGCCGGCAAGTTCGACATCGTCGCCTCGTCGACGACGATCACCCCGGCGCGCTCGCAGCGGGTCACGTTCTCGGACCCGTACTTCGACGCCGACCAGTCGCTGATGGTGCAGAAGGGCAGCGACATCCAGTCGGTCGACGACATCACGAGCAGCACACGCATCGCCGTGCAGTCGGGCACCACCGGCCAGGAGTACGCGGAGACCAAGACCGATGGCCAGGTGCAACAGTTCGACGAGATCGGCGAAGCGTTCAACTCGCTTCAGGCCGGCCAGGTCGAAGCCGTGATCAACGACTTCCCGGTCTCGGCATTCGCGCAGAAGAAGTACCCGCAGCTCGAGGTTGTGCAGTCGATTCCGACCGGCGAGAAGTACGGCTTCCCGATGCAGCCGCAGAACACGGCTCTGATCGATGCGGTCAACGAGCAGCTGAAGGCGATCATCGACGATGGCACCTACCAGGACATCTTCGAGAAGTGGTTCCAGAATGCGCCACCGAAGGAGTTCCAGCCGTCGAGCTGATCAGGGAGACGACAGACAGAATTCGTAAGAGGGGCGCCTAGAGGCGCCCCTCTTTTTCGGTTAGGTTCAGGGGGAGAGGTTCAGGACGAGCCGAGCGGAGGAGGCAGATGCAGCAGTTCATCGACCAGTACTTCGACGTCAACTTCATGCTGGACCACTTCGACCAGGTCTTGACTGGCTTTGGCAAGACGATGCTCCTGTGGGCGGTCAGCAGCTTCTTCGCCCTCATGTGGGGACTCGTCTTGTCCCTGCTTCGTCAAACGCCGGGGAAGGCGGGGCTCCCAGTCCGGGTCCTCACGATCATCTATATCGACGCTTTCCGGGGCATCCCCCTTCTCCTGGTGATCCTCTTGATCTACGGCGGTTTCGGTGCGCTCTCATCGGCGAACGCCACGCCCGGCCCGCTTCCCGAGTCGATCGCCAATCCGGAGTGGTTCGGACAACCCGCGGCCTTCTGGTACGGCACGATGGCGCTGACGATCACTTACGGCGCCTATATGGCCGAGGTCTATCGCGCGGGGATCGAGGCGGTTCCGTACGGACAGACGGAGGCGGCTCGTTCGCTCGGAATGAGCCACGGACAGTCGATGCGTTACATCGTTGTCCCACAGGCGGTCCGCAAGGTGATTCCGCCGCTCCTGAACGACCTGATTGCGCTGATGAAGGACACGTCCCTGGTCAGCTTCATCTCGCTTTCCGAGGTCGTGCTGGTTGGCCAGGACCTGCAGGCGAAGACCTTCAACAGCTCCGCCCTAACATTGGGCGCACTGATGTTCCTCGTCGTCACGCTGCCGCTGGCCCGCATCGTCGACTGGCTGATCGCCAGGGAGCAGCGCAAGACGTCCCGAGGCGCAGGTCCGGCTCCGAGCTCCGAGCCGGTCACAGCGGCCGGTACCGGCCTGGCAGGTGGACCGACGTGACGGACGGACCGACACCTCAGATCACGGTGGACGGCGGCCCGATGCTCGAGCTCGAGGGCGTGGAGAAGCGCTTCGGCGACCTCCACGTCCTGCGCGGAGTGGACATGCGAATCGACCGCGGCTCGGTCACCTGCGTGATCGGGCCATCCGGGTCCGGCAAGTCAACGCTCCTGCGCTGCATCAACCTGCTCGAGCCTCCCGACGCGGGGCGGATCCTGCTCGAGGGCAAGGAGATCACCGGCGGCAACGGCGGGGACCAGGACTTCGTGCGCCAGAACGTCGGCATGGTCTTCCAGCAGTTCAACCTGTTCCCACACATGTGCGCTGTCGACAACGTGGCGCTGGCGCCTGAGAAGGTGCGTGGTCGGAAGCCCGGGGATTGCTCAGCAAGCGCCGAGGCACTGCTGGCGCGCGTCGGGCTCGCCGACAAGATGAAGGAGTATCCCGACCGCCTCTCCGGCGGTCAGCAGCAGCGCGTCGCGATCGCACGGGCGCTCGCAATGGATCCCGAGGTCATGCTCTTCGACGAGGTCACCTCGGCCCTGGACCCCGAGCTGGTCAAGGAGGTGCTCGACGTGATGCGCGAGCTGGCCTCGGAGGGCATGACGATGATCGTCGTCACGCACGAGATGGGCTTCGCCAAGGAAGTCGCCGATCACGTCGCCTTCATGGATCAGGGCGTGATCGTCGAGGAGGGCAAGCCCTCCGAAGTCCTGGACAACCCGCGGGAGGAGCGCACGAAGCGCTTTCTAGGGCTCGTGCTCGAGCACTGAGCTACGGCTCTGGGGACCTAAGGCTTCGACAGCTGCGAGGTGCCGATCCAGGAGCAGTTCTTGGATCCGGCCCAGCCACTGGTGTCGCGGTTCCCGGCCCAGTCAATGCTGAGGAGCTTCCCGTCGGGGGCTGTGTATATGACCTGGCCCGAGCCGATCGTCGCGAGCTTCACCTGCCCCGTCCGTCCGGGAATGAAGTCGTCCTGCTCACGGTAGTCCGCGATGCCGGTCGAGCCGGCGAATGTCTGCCGGTTCATGTGAAGCGTCGCGTGACGCCGTTTGGTGCGGGCAACCACGCTCACCTTGTTGGCGCCGCTGCAGCGCCCACGCAGCTCGAGTCCGCCGCGCTTGAAGAACGTGACGTATGGAGTGCCCGCGCGGGCGCGGTAGTCGACGTTCGCGGCGTCGTGCCGACGGGCCACGCTAACCACGCCCCCGAACGCGCAAGGGCCGCCGAACGCGTCCGTCTCCAGCAGGAAGTCGAGGCTCACATTCGTGTGGTGAGCGGTCAGGTACACGACCTGACCGACCAGTGAGTCGCCGGTGGCGAGCTCGTCGACGAGGCTGCGGCTCTCGCCCGGCGCCAGGAACTCGATGCCCGCGCCCACCTCGTCGCCGAGCGCCTGCATGTTCGGAGCCATGATGCCCCTGCGGCCGCTCGCGCGGATAATCGGATCCATCCTCGACGGGCTGTCGTCGCAGACGCCGTCGACGGCGAAGCCGGACTGCTCGAACAGGGTGAACGAGCCCACCGCTCCCTGGCTGACGCTGTCGAGAGCGTCGCCGATCCGCGGCTGCGCCGTGCCGGTGAAGGCGCAATCGGTCGCCCCGCCCAGCGCATCCCCCTCCTCGGCGAGGAAGTCGATCACCGTGACGCTGCCACCGGGGGTTGCCCAAACGATCTGTCCCGAGAGGTCGTCGTCGGTGCCGAGGCCACCGAGGACGTCGACCGTCTCGCCCAGGTCGAAGTCGTCGTTCTCCAGGTACCGGCTTCCGGCCGTGCCCTGCGCCCCGATATGAATGACGGTGTTGTTCGCGCTTGACTGCGCGGTGACCTGCATATCCGGCCCAGCGGCGCAGGTGCCGCTCAACGTCAGCCCATTGGCGTCGTAGAAGTCCTCGGCGGCCGGGGCGCCGGTGACGAAGTCGACCCGCTTGTCGTCCGCCGCGGCGCCCTGCGGAAGCGCGAGCGCGCTCACCCCGAGGGCCGCGATCATCGCGGCCCTCCTCGCCTTGGGCCCTCCCCCCGGCGCGGTCATCGCATCCAGGGTAACCCAGCGCTCGTGCGGCGTCCAGCGCCGCTTCCCGCAGCGTGCCTATGCCGTCGAACCGCCGGCCATCGCCGGCAGGATCACGACCGTGTCGCTCTCGGACACCGCGGTGTCGAGGCCGTCGAGCACGCGCACGTCCTCGTCGTTCAGGTAGACGTTGACGTAGCGGTTGAGCTCGCCGTCGTCGGAGAAGAGCTGCTCCCGCGTCTCGGGGTGGGCCTCGGCGAACGCCGTCAGGACCTCGCCGACGGTGGCGCCGGACGCGCTCACCTCGGCCTCTCCCCCGGTTTTGGGGCGCAGCACGGGGGGGACCTTGACGGTCGGCATCGCGGGAAACCTACCTGCGGCCGTGCTCAGGCGATGTCAGGAGTGGGCTCGCGGGCGGGGGCACCGCAGAAGAGCTCGTAGTCGGGGAACTTGCCCATCTCCTCGGGCGCGATCTCGGCCGCGTTCGGACCGCAGATCGGGCAGTCCGGGTCGCGGTTGACCTTGAGCTCCGTGAACCGCGTGGAGAGCGAGTCGTAGAGGAGCAGGCGCCCGACAAGCGGCTCGCCGATGCCGGCTACGAGCTTCACGACCTCGTTCGCCTGGAGCAGCCCCATCACTCCCGCCATCACGCCGAGCACGCCATTCGCGCCGCAGCTCGGCGCCAGCTCGGGCGGCGGCGGGGTCGGGAAGAGGCAGCGATAGCAGGGCCCTTCGTAGGGGATGAAGGTCGAGGCCTGACCCTCGAACCCGAGGATCGAGGCCGAGACGACCGGCTTGCGCAGTCGCACCGATGCGTCGTTCAGCAGATACCGCGTGGGAAAGTTGTCGGCGCCGTCGACGATGACGTCGTACGGCTCGATGATCTCGAGGATGTTGGAGGCGTCCAGCCGCGTGCGGTGCTCGACCACCGTCACGTCGGGATTGAGAGCCTCGATTGCGGCCTTCGCCGAGGCGGTCTTCGGGACGCCGACCCGGTCGGTCGAGTGGATCACCTGGCGCTGGAGGTTCGTCTCGTCGACAACGTCGTCGTCGACGATCCCGATCGTGCCGACGCCGGCGGCGGCGAGGTAGAGCGCGGCGGGTGAGCCGAGCCCGCCCGCGCCCAGCAGCAGGACCTTGGCGTTCAGAAGCTTGAGCTGGCCGTCGACTCCGACCTCCGGGAGCAGGGTGTGGCGCGAGTAGCGCATCCGCTGCTCGCGGTTGAGTCCCTCGGCCTCGACCACGGGAAGTCCGGCGTCCTGCCACGCAACGATCCCGCCCTCGATGACGGCGACGTTCTCGTAGCCGAAGTCCTGGAGCGCATCGGCCGAGCGCGAGGAGCGATTGTCTGTGCGGCAGTAGAGGAGCAGGCGCTGGGAGCGATCAGGCTCGAGCTCGTCGATCCGCTCGAGCAGCTCGCCCTGCGGGACATGCGTCGCCTCGGCCAGGTGCGCCTCGTCCCACTCGTTCTGCTCGCGGACGTCGATCAGCTTGACGCCGCCCTCGATCTCCTGACGGGCCTCGTCGAGGTCCACGAGGTTGATCCGGCGCTTCACCTGCTCGGTCGTCTCAGCGGCCGTCGCCATGCGACGCTAATTCTCCTAAACCTGATCGGGATTTGCTACTTCAGAAAGTGTAGCGCGATCAGAGGCCTGGCTTGGCGACCATGTCGAGGATCAGCAGCACGAGCAGCACGAGCTCGATCCTCGAGATCACGAGCACGTGCTTGATCCTGGCCGTCACCTCGGGCGAGTCCGCCCCGCGCTCCTCGGCGAGGCGCGAGATCCGCCCCGTCTCGGGGCCGAGGAACGCGGCTCCCGTGATCGCCGAGGCGAGGAAGACCGCGACGCCGGCGAGGAGCCAGAACTGGCCCATGTCCCAGTCGCCGTCCGAGACCAGGCCGATCCCGAAGAGGAGGACCAGCACTGAGGCTGGGACCAGGAGACGCAGGCCGAGCCACTCGACGTCGGAGGTGAAGGCGATCTGGCGCTCGCCCGAGGAGGCGAGCACCCGGAACGACAGCACCTGCAACATGATGTCGCCCCCGACCCACGCCGCGACGAACGTCAGGTGTCCAAAGAGCAGGAGCTCATAGAGGGTCAGGTCCACGACCCCGGGAACCTAACGGGCGCTGGCGGCTGCTACAGGCTCGGGCGCATCTGGCGAAGCCGCCGCACGCGCTCCTCGATCGGCGGGTGCGTCGAGAACAGGCTGGCGATCCCACCACCCGAGAACGGCTTCACGATGTAGAGCGGCTCGGTTGCCTGGTTCACCTGCATCGGCATCGCCTTCGCGCCCTCTTCGAGGCGGAGGAGCGCCGACGCGAGCGACTCGGGGTTGCCGCAGAACTGGGCACCTGTCGCATCCGCCGAGTACTCCCGCTGGCGGGAGATCGCGAGCTGGATCAGCGACGCCGAGATCGGAGCCAGGATGAACAGCGCCAGGTTGGCGACGAGGCCAAGCGGCGACTCGTCCTCGCCACCGAACCACAGCGCCATGTAGGCGATCCACGTGATCATGGCGCCGATCGCCGAGGCAACCGACTGGGTGAGGATGTCGCGGTTGCGGATGTGAGCGAGCTCGTGCGAGATCACGCCCCGCAGCTCGTCCTCGGAGAGCAGCTTCATGATCCCCTGCGTGACGGCCACGGCCGCATGGTTCGGGCTGCGGCCGGTCGCGAACGCGTTCGGCTGATCGCTCGGGATCACGTAGAGCCGCGGCATGGGGATGTCCGCGCGCGTGGTCAGCTCGCGAACCATCTGGTAGAGGCCGGGCGCCTCCTGCTCGGAGATCGGCTTCGCTCCCGCACTCCCGAGGGCGATCTTGTCGCTGAACCAATAGGCGACGAAGTTCATGACCAGGGCGATGACGAGGAAGACGCTGGCGACCTGGATGCCGCCGATCGCGTAGCCGATCACCACCAGGAGGCCGCCGAGGGCGGCCATCAGGATGGTCGTCCGCAGCGCCGCTGAGAAGTTGGACTTGCGCGTGGTTGTCATCGCGTGGTGATTCCTTCCATAACTTGCGGCCGCCGGCGGCGGCCATCTCCAATGCCAACTGGACATTCTGACGACCCTGAGCCGCCGGCCAATAGGGGCTAACCCCTATTCGCACTGGGGTGAAGCCGCTCACGACTGCCGCTCCGCCCCCAGCAGGTCGATACTTACAGGGCATGCGAAACCGCGAGCTCCTCACGCAGGTCCTGGTGGTCAACCTGCTGTTGATCTCGGCCGCCGTGATCGCGACGGCGTTCGCCGCGAGCCCGGATCTCGGCCTGTCGGACAACCCCCGGACGGCGCTCGTGTTCGGCATCGCGATCGCGATCACGGTCCTCGTCAACGTGCTCCTGCTGCAGCGCCGGTTCCGTCCGCTCGAGCGCCTGGTCGACGAGATGGAGCGGGCCGACCTCTCGCGCCCCGGCGCGAACTTGAGGCGCACGGAGCCGGTCGAGGGCCCCGAGGAGGTCGAGCGCCTGCAGCGCGCCTTCCGGCGCATGCTGGAGCGCCTCGAGGCCGAGCGCCGGCGCGCCTCGAGCGCAGCGCTCACTGCCCAGGAGCAGGAACGGGCGCGGATCGCCCGCGACCTCCACGACGAGGTCAATCAGTCGCTCACAGGCCTGCTTTTGCGCCTGGAGGCCACTCGGCGCAACGCACCGCCGGAGCTGGCCCACGAGCTCGCCGAGACCCGGGCGCTCGCCAACCAGGCTATGGAGGAGCTCCTGACGCTCGCCCGCCAGCTTCGCCCGACGGCGCTCGACGACCTCGGGCTGAAGGCCGCGCTCGCAGGCCACGTCGACGAGATCGGGCGCCAGACCGAGATCAGGACAGGGCTGGAGGCGGAGGGCAACTTCCAGGGCCTCCCGGCGGACGTTCAGCTCGTCGCCTACCGCGTCGCGCAGGAGGCGCTTTCGAATGCGGTGCGCCACTCGGGAGCCCAGAGCATCGTCGTCAGGCTCGCGCAGGACAACGGCATGCTCGACCTGACGGTGGCCGACGACGGCCGCGGCTTCACCTTCGATCAGGCGACGGGCGGGCTGGGGATGGGCGGCATGCGCGAGCGCGCCCTGCTCGTGGGCGGGGATCTGAGCGTCGAATCGCGACCGCAGACGGGCACAAGGATTCGGCTCCGCGTGCCGATAAGGAAGAGCGATGCTCTTGGAGACGAGAACCCAGCCTTCGAGCCCGGAGAGGGACTCGGAAGCCCACCTGGACCGCCTCATCGACCGTCGCCGTGGAGGTGAGCCGGTGCGCGTGCTGATCGCCGATGACCACGGGATCGTGCGATCCGGCCTGCGCATGCTCCTCGAGCGCGAGACGGACATCGAGGTGATCGGTGAGGCCTCCGACGGAGCCGAGGCCCGGGACGTGGCGATCCGCGAGCGGCCCGACCTGGCGATCCTCGACGTGAAGATGCCGAAGCTGACCGGGCTGCAGGCCACGCGCGAGATCCGCGAGCACGCCCCCGGCGTCTCCGTGCTCATCCTCTCGATGTACGACGACGAGCGCTACCTCTTCGAGGCGCTGAAGGCCGGCGCGTCGGGCTACGTCCTGAAGGCGCAGGCCGACACCGATCTGCTCGAGGCCGTGCGGGCGGTGCAGCGCGGCGAGCCCTTCCTGACACCGGAGGCACAGCGCGCGCTGATCAAGGACGTGCTCGGCGAGGGGACCAGTCGCGACGAGGACCTGACTCCACGCGAGCAGGAGGTAGTGAAGCTCGTCGCCGAGGCGCACACGAACAAGGAGATCGCCGCAATCCTCCACCTGTCGGAGAAGACGGTCGAGAACCACCGCTCGAACGCGATGCGCAAGCTCGGCATGCGCGACCGCGTGGAGCTCGTGCGCTACGCGATCCGCAAGGGCCTGATCGAGCCGTAGGCGCGTTCGCGCCGGCTCAAATCTTGAAGCCCTGCTTGGCGGGTGTGGAGTCCTTGTGCCCGTCCTGGTCGACCGCTCGGACCGAGACCGTATGCGAGCCCTGCTTGAGCCTCGTATAGGTCTTCGGCGTCGTGCATGGCTTGTAGGAGCCGCTGTCGAGCTTGCACTCGAAGGTCACGACCATGTTCGGCGCGGACGATGAGGCGAAGTCGACGGTCGCCTTGCGCTTGCGCTTCTTGACGGTGATGTTGCCGATCCCGGTGTCGGGCGGAGCCGAGAACACCTGGTCCGCACCGCAGAACTCCGGGGCTCCGGTCGGCTTGTAACAGAGGCGCCAGTTGTACTTCCTGCCGGGCGTCATGTACCAGTCCTCGTAGGCCAGGTAGTCGCCGGCCGCGTTGATCGGAATGGGGTTGCCGCTGTTGTTGCCGAGCTCGAAATGCGCAACGCCGGTCGTGCCCTCGGTGAACAGATTGCCGAGCAGCCGCGTCTCGATGCGGCTTTGGGCCGAGTTGTAATTGAGATTGGTCGTCGAGGGTCCGGGATAGGTGATCGAAGGCTGGCTTGCTGACCCGCTCCCGATCACCTGGACCCCCTGCCGCGGCCAGACCCACGGGCTGTTCCAGCCGTCGATCATCCAGATGCCGGCGTAGACGCAGGTCTCACAGGGCTGCCCGGGGGAGGGGTAAAGCCCGCTCAATGGGGCGCTCGTCTTCACGGGCACCCAGATCTCGAAGATCGACCCGGTCGCGCTCGGCCACGCGGCCTGGCTGCCCGGGGGATCGAAGGCGTAGCCCCCGTAGGTGCCGGTATGGGGAGATTGCGGGCAGTCCTGGGTGAACTCTTGAAGGCTGCCCTGATTGGGGGCCTGGTACCAGCACCGCACCGGGTGGTTGCCGCTGATGGCGAGCTGCGTGTGGGCGGGCAGGACGAGCTCGTCGTGCACGTACGCGCCACCGGTGCATGGATTCCCCGATATGCCCCAGCCCGCCTCGACGTAGTAGATGTCGTTCTTCTGCGGCGAGACGCCGATTTCGCCGTAGTAGCCCGTCCAGGCCATGCCGAGCTGCTCCGGGTACTGGCCGATGCAGTTCTGGGTGACCCCAGCCTGCTCTGACTCGGTGATCCACTGCGCCGCCCTGCGCTTGCCGGGCTCCGGCCCGTTGCGGGGCACAAGGCTCCCCCCGGCTTCCAGGTCCGGCCCGCCGGCGGGGGCTCCGCTCAGCGGGGTGGCGCCGATCTGCCCCGTCGGGGATGGCGGGGCAGCGCCCGCCACCGCGGCGAAGAGGGCGAGACCCACGATGGCCGCGAACACGGCGATGGGGAAACGCCGAAAGACAGCACGGGCAGCATCAACGTGGCGAGACAACGGGAACAAAAATACCCCCGCAGGCGGCGTCGCGCCAGTCAACTGGACAGGTGTTCTGCTATGGGCTCCCGAGGCCATGGTGCACCTCGGTGCCCATAACCGACCGGGACGCTAGGATTTGGGTCGATGCTCTTCTCGACGAAGGCCGAATACGGGGTCCGACTGATGGTCGAGCTCGGCCGCCGCGCGGGCGCGCGGCCGGTCGATTCCGCCGAGCCGGTCTCGCTCGGCTCAGTCGCCGAAGCCGAGACCCTCCCCCTCTCCTACCTCGAGCACCTCGTCGCGAAGCTGCGCGAGGCAGGCTTGGTCTCGTCCGTGCGCGGTGCGCACGGCGGCTACCGGCTCGCCCGCGCGCCGAGCGAGATCGAGATGCTGGAGGTCGTCCAGGCCCTCGAGGGACCGATCGCGCCCATGGAGTGCTTCGAGATCGACCGCGAGGGCCGCGTCCTCTGCTCGCACGAGACCGACGGCGATCGCGCCTGCGCGACGAAGCTGCTGTGGACCCGCGTGCAGGGCGGTATCACGAGGGCGCTTTCGGGCACCACCCTTGCCGACCTCGTTGAGTTCTCGGAGCAGCACACCGCCGGCGAGCCGCTCACCACGAGCGCTGCCTGACCGGGCGCCGACCCCCAGACCACGACTAGAAGACGGAGCTATGCCAGACCTGGAGATTCGAAACCTGCACGTGAGCGCCGAGGGCAAGGAGATCCTCAAGGGCCTCGACCTCGCCGTCTCCAAGGGCGAGATCAACGCCCTCATGGGGCCGAACGGCTCGGGGAAGTCGACGCTCGCGAACGCGATCATGGGACACCCCGCGCTCGACGTGACCGAGGGCGAGATCATCTTCAAGGGCGAGGACATCACCGACGCCGACCCCGAGGAGCGGGCGCGGATGGGCCTTTTCATGGCGTTTCAGTATCCGGTCGCCGTCCCCGGTGTCACCGTCGCGAAATACCTGCGGATGGCGCTCAACGCCCACCGCGAGGCGCGCGGCGAGCCGGAGATCAAGCTGAAGGATTTCCGGGCGATGACCGAGGACGCGATGGAGCTCGTGAACATCCCGCGAGAGTTCTCGAGCCGGTACCTGAATGACGGATTCTCAGGCGGCGAGAAGAAGCGCATGGAGATACTCCAGCTCGCGATGCTCCGCCCGCAGCTCGCGGTGCTCGACGAGACCGACTCGGGTCTCGACATCGATGCCCTTCGCATCGTGGCCGAAGGCGTGAACCGCTTCGCCGGACCCGACCTCGGCGTCCTCATCATCACCCACTACCAGCGCATCCTGCACCTGGTGAAGCCCGACTCCGTCCACGTCATGTACGAAGGGCGGATCGTCAAGCAGGGCGGCCCCGAGCTCGTCGAGCAGCTCGAGCAGCAGGGGTACTCCTGGATCCGCGAGGAAGTGGAGGCAGGCGCGGCCGCGTAGGCGCTGCAGTTGACCATGGAGCCGGCAGCCACACAGATCGCGCCGCCCACTCCCTTCCCGATCGAGAAGGTGCGTGCCTCGTTCCCGGCGCTCGAGCGCGAGGTGAACGGGCGGCCGGTGGCTTATCTGGACTCGGGAGCAAGCTCGCAGCGCGTGCTCGCCTCGATCCAGGCGGTCGACCGCTACGAGCGCCGCCACCACGCCAACGTCCACCGTGGCTCGCACACGCTCTCGGCCGAGGCCACCGCCGCCTACGAGGGAGCGCGGGCCACGGTCGCCGACCACATCGGAGCGGCGGACCGACGCGAGGTGATCTTCGTCCGCAACGCGACCGAGGCGATCAACCTCGTCGCCCGGGCGTGGGGCACCGCCAACATCGGCGACGGCGACCGGATCGTGCTCACCGAGATGGAGCACCACTCCAACATCGTCCCTTGGCAGCAGCTTGCGGAGGCGGTGGGCGCCCAGATCGACTGGGTCCCGGTGACCGATGACGGCCATCTCGACATGGATGCGCTGGCTGCGCTCCTCGAGCGGGGCCCGAAGCTCGTCGGCGTCGGCCACGTCTCCAACGTGCTCGGGACCCAGAACCCGCTTGCCGAGATCGCGCGCATGGCACACGAGGCCGGTGCTCTCGTGCTGGCGGACGGGGCGCAGGCCGCCCCGAAGCTGTCACTCGACATGGCCGAGCTTGGGGTTGACTTCTACGCACTCACGGGCCACAAGGCGTATGCGCCCACCGGCATCGGAGCGCTGTGGGCGCGGCTCGACCTGCTGCGGGAGATGCGTCCGTTCATGGGCGGCGGCTCGATGATCCGGAAGGTCACGAAGGAGGGGACGACCTACGCCGACCCGCCGGCGCGCTTCGAGGCTGGGACGCCGGCGATCGCCCAGGCCATCGGCCTCGCCGCCGCCTTCCGCTGGCTGGACGCGCTCGGGATGGAGCCCGTGACCGCGCACGAGCGCGAGGTCACCGCCTATGCGATGGATCGCCTTGCCGAGGTCCCGGGTCTGCGCATCTTCGGACCCGGCCCGGGCCCGGAGCGCCTTGGCCCCGTCTCGTTCGAGATCGACGGCATCCACGCCCACGATGTCTCCGAGATCCTCGATCGCCACGGAGTCGCTGTGCGTGCCGGACATCACTGCGCTCAGCCGCTGATGGATCGCCTCGGCGTCGCCGCCACGGCCCGGGCGAGCTTTGGCGTGTACTCGACGCCCGAGGAGATCGATCGCCTGGTCGAGGGCCTGGGCGACGCACGGCGAGTCTTCGCCCTCGCTTAACCCACGGCGGGCACCACCGTCCACCGTCGCCGTGGGCGCGCTGCTCGCGCTTCCGGCCGTCGCCGCAGCCGGCGTGGCGAACACGTGGCGATCCCGAACACGACGGACGTGCACGGCGCCAACCCGGCCTGGCAGCGAAGTAGGGCGACCGGCCGCGCCGCCCGGGTCGGCGCACCGGCTACCGTTGAGGCAGTGGACGACCTCTATCGCGAGCAGATCCTCGAGCACTACAAGCGTCCGCACAACTTTGGGCGGCTCGACCCCGCCGACCTCGAGTTCGAGGACACGAACCCGTTCTGCGGCGACGAGCAGCACGTCTTCATCCGCCTCGACGGCGACGAGCGTGTCGCCGAGGTGGCATTCGAGGGCAAGGGCTGCGCGATCTCGACGGCCGCCACCTCGATGCTCACCGACGAGCTCACCGGCATGAGCCGCGAGGAGGTCATCCGTCTGCCCAAGGAGTTCGTCCTCGACCTGCTCGGCATCGACATCTCGGCGACCCGGATGAAGTGCGCGCTGCTCGGCCTCAAGATCGTGAAGTCCGCCTCGCTCGGCTCATCTGCCGACTGGGAGGACGAGGGCGAGCGTGGCGACCCGGCCGAGGCCGAGGTCATCTAGCACCCGCTCTCGTCGGCTCAGCGGTAGGACGCTTCCTGCCACGACGCCAGCGCCTCATGGACTGACGCGTATTTCGGCAATTCCCCGGCGTGGACTTGGAGGAAGCGCTCCATCGGGGAGCCAGACGCAGTCACCGCCGTGAGCGAGCCGCCGGATGCCCTGAGCGCCGCAGCGAGCGAAAGGAGCACCGTAAGGCAATGAGGCTCGATAGCGTGGCAGCCCCGAAGATCGAGGACCACACGTCGCGCGTCGTCATGCAGCGTGCCCTTCAGCACGGCCGCCCACCGGACCACAGCTCGATCGCCCAACATTCCTTCGACCTCAACCAGGGCGAAGCCATGAGTCGGGTCGTGGAAAACGTGGAATACGGCCCGAGTCGGCGAAACAACCATCGCGTCCTTCCGCGACGCTTCGTTGCGGCACGCACCCAGGTGGCGCGAAGCGTCGGGAAGTCGTCAGACGGGCGACTTCCAGGGTAGAGGC
>JBKPNZ010000070.1:0-23125 GCA_046732895.1 Actinomycetota bacterium | reverse complement strand
GATGTAGCGGTTACCGCCGGACGGGGTCAGCGTCAGCTGATCCGGGTACTTCGTGGCGGCTTCCTTGAGCGAGGTGGGCGGCGTTGAGAAGTCGCCGTTCACCTGCGCGTCGCCCTGCAGGATCTTCTTCGACGCCGAGATGGTGTCGGAGAAGCCCTCCTGGACTTCAATCGAGTCGAGATACGCGGGACGGAAGTCCGTCTCCGGATCCCAGTTCGGGTTCCGCACCAGCTTGATCTCCTTACCGGAGGTGTAGCCGGTCAGCTCACCTGAGCTTGAGTTCTCGATCATGTACGGACCGGTGGCGACCTGGTGGGTGCCGTACGTCGAGGGGTTCTCGGCGTCGTACTTCGCCGCGTATTCCCTCGGGACGGGCGATCCAACCGGCAGCGACAGCGCTCCGATGACTCCGGCCGAGCTCGTCTTGTCGAGCTGGATCTCCAGCGTCTGGTCATCGGGGCAGGTGATGCCCTTGATGTCAGGCGCCTTGGTCGGATCATCGGCGGCCGCCTTCGTGGCGTCCGCGAACCCGGTGATGTCCTTCATGTACGTCCCGACGTAGCCGTTGGCGACACCGGGCAGCAACGACCGCTCGATCGCATACTTGAAGTCGTCGCAGACGACCTCCTGATTGAGCGGTGGCGAGTACTTGATCCCGGACTGCAGCTTGAACGTGATCGTCAGGCCGTCGTCGGAGATCTCCGGCTCGCCGGTGGCGAGGTCGGGTGTTGGCTTCAGGACGTCATCGGGCGCCCACGACTGCAGCTGTCGCTGGGTCGCCGAGTCCACCATGTAGCTGAACTGGTAGTACGCGGCGCCGGGGTCGATGTAGTCGACGTCACCGGCGGCGAGCACGACCAGGTCCCCGCCCTTCTGGGCGCCATCCGGCGCCGCAGTCGGCGGCGGGAACTTGTTCTCAATGCTCGCTGAGGTGCCGCCTTCGTCGCTCGAGCCACACGCGGACATCGCGAGGGCAAGAGCGAGCAGCACCCCAGGTACGAGCACCCAGAGCAATTTGGATCGCATCGTCCTTCCTTTCGGTTCGGGATATGTCCCGTTTTTTGAGCTCATTTCAAGGCTTCACTTCTTGGAGCGGGGATTGAGGGCGTCCTGCATCGCGTCGCCGACGAGGTTGAAGGCGAGCACGGTGAAGAGCAGGGCGAGGCCGGGGAAGAGCATGTACCACCAGGCCTCGTTGAAGGTGGGGGTCGCGTCGGAGATCATCTGGCCCCAGCTCGGCTGGTTCGTGACGCCGACGCCGAGGAACGAGAGCGCCGCCTCGTACAGGATCACCTGCGGGATCAGGATCGAGGCGTAGACGATGATCGGCGCCGTCAGGTTGGGGAGGAGCTCGCGGAAGATGATCCGCATGTTCGAGGCGCCAAGCGAGCGCGACGCCTCGACGAATTCCTTCTCGCGCAGTGACAGCGTCTGGCCGCGGACGATCCGCGCCATATACGTCCAGCTGGTGATCGAGATCACGAAGATCACGACGCCGAGGCCCGGCTTGATCAGACCGCCGAGGCAGCCGGCGCCGCCGAGAGTGCACGCGGCGGCCAGCCCGGTGGCGAGCAGGAGGTAGGGGATCGCCAGCAGCACGTCGACCGAGCGCGAGATGAGCGTGTCGGCCCAGCCGCGGAAGTAGCCGGCGATGAGCCCGGCGATAACGCCCAGAACAGTGGCGAAGAAGGTCGCCGAGAAGGCCACCGTAAGCGAAACGCGCGCCCCGTATATGGTGCGGGTGAAGACATCACGGCCGAGCTGGTCGACGCCGAAGATATGGTCGGCCGTCGGGCCGGTCGGAGTGGCGAAGAGCGGGTCGAGCGCGCTCGTGTCACGGAAGTCGTAGTCGGTCGGCGCGCCGAAGATCCGGACGACGGCGGGCGCGAAGATGGCGGCGATGATCAACAGCCCCAGGAAGATGAGCGAGGCCATCGCGAGTCGGTCCTCCTTGAACCGCTTCCAGAAGAGCTGCCACGGCGAGCGGGCGGCGATCGCAGTCGCGTCGATCTCTGTGAGCTCGGCCCCAGCACCGACTGCCGCCGGTCGATCCTCGCGAAACTCTCCGGCTTCCAACCCGTACCTACCCTAAGCGAGCGCGCGCTCTCGCGCACAGGCCCCACGGCATCCCTGCATGTGCCGATTCACTCCCCGGCGGGGCGTAAGCCTCTCTCACAGTCCTCTGATCCCTCACAAAGGGTCATCCAAGACCCGGCCCCCCAATTCCGGACAGCGCCCGGAACAAGGCGGCACACTACTACTCAAGGGTTAGAAGACGGTAAGAGCGACCTTAACCCCGCCCCGCCCCGGGCGAGGGAAACTGGCTGCGCAGGAACGCATCCCAGGCGCGATCGGGCAGCATCCGGCGCTGCGCGATGATCAGCCGCGCGGAGGCCGTGACCTTGTAGCGCGGGCGCGGGCGCTTTGCCGTGATCGCCGTCTCGATGACCTTGGCGACGGCGTCGGGCCCGCCGCCGAGCTTGGCGAAGAGGCCGTTTTCGTATGCGCCTCGGGTGGCGGCGCCGACTGCGGCGTTGAAGCCGGCGTAGGGATCTTCGCTCTCGGCGGGCTCGCCCTGGCCCGCCGCCTCGGAGATCGACTCCGCGGCGGTCTCGCCGAAGCGGGTGATGATGAGCCCGGGCTCGATCGCGACGACGCCGACGCCGAAGCCTCGCACCTCGAAGCGCATGGCGTCGGAGATCGCCTCGACGGCGTGCTTCGTCGCGTGGTAGATCCCGCCGCCGGGGAAGGTCAGCCTGCCGCCCATCGAGCTGATGTTCACGATGCGCCCCCAGCCGGCTCTGCGCATGCCGGGCAGCACGAGCTGACTCATGCGGATGAGGCCGAAGACGTTCGTCTCGAACTGCGAGCGGATCAACTCAAGCGGGACCGTCTCGATCGCGCCGGACTGGCTGTACCCGGCGTTGTTGACGAGAACGTCGACCGTGCCCTCGTCCTCCTCGACGGCGGCGACCGCGGCGGTCATCGAGCTCTCGTCGGTCACGTCCAGTGCGAGCGTCCTGCAGCCGGCGTCCGCGAGGTCGGCGATGACCTCCTGGCGACGCGCCGTCGCGTAGACGGTCCAGCCCTTCTCCGCCAGGTGACGGGCGGTCTCATGCCCGATGCCGGACGAGCAGCCGGTGATCAGGACGGTCTTCGAATTCTGGCTCATCGGTCCTCCCCGATCGATGCCCGCTCTATGCCGACTGCGGCATCGGGCGGGATCCGTAGTGGCGCCGGTGGATGATGACGGCGATCGCGCCCGCCGGTAGCGGCAGCCAGTAGGAGACCAGGCGGTAGGCCAGGGTGGCGAGCGCCGCGGCGCCCGCGCTGATGCCCGCGAGCGCCAGCAGCCCGGTCAGCCCCGCCTCGACGAAGCCGATGCCGCCGGGAGTCAGCGGGATCATGCTCAGCGCCAGGCCACCGGCATAGGCAAGCAGGACCAGCGACGGCTCGGGACGCGCGCCGATCGCGGCGAGCGCGAGGAGCAGCGCGCCGTAGTCGAAGAGCCACCAGCCGAAGGCCGCGAACAGCGCCTTGTACCAGCGGTCGCCGAGCGCAGCGAGCGTCTGGTCGCGCTCGCGCAGCAGCCGCTCCGGCAGGTCGTGGAGCGGGGGCTGCCTGCGGCGCAGGCGGTTGCGGACGTCCTGGACGAGGCGAGCGCCGAGGACGATCGGGCGGTCGAAGGTGACGATGACGCCGGCGAGGATCGCGATCAGCACGAATCCCGCCGTTCCGAACCAGGCGGCATTGGCGAGGCCCCTGTCGACGGGCACGCCGAGGAGGATCGCGGGCAGGCTCAGGACCGGGAGCGCCAGCAGCGCGGAGAAGGTGAGCACGTTCGAGGTGGCGAGCGCGGAGGCGACGCGACCGGGCGGGATGCCGGCGTCGGTCAGCATCGGATACTGCACGGCGGCGCCCGCCGCAGCCCCACCAGGGACGATGCGGCTGAAGGCGTTGCCGGCGAGGTGGGCGAGGATCACCGGTCGCCACAGCTTCGTGCGCAGGCAGATCCGCTGCAGCTCCCACAGGCAGGCGAAGCTCACGAGCTCGAGCCCGATCATCGGCAGGAGCCACCAGGGGCGCAGGTCGACGAGCTTCGGCCACGAGCCGAAGACCTCAACCAGGCTCGGGAAGACCAGGTAGAGGCAGACGGCCGTGATCGCCAGCATGAGGAGCCGGCGCGAGAGGGCGCTCAATCGATGACGCCTCCCGCTGCTCGCCTCCATTCAGTCGAGTCTAGGTTGAGGTTGGGCGGCTTGGCGCCTGGGTAGGTGGCATGATCAAGCCATGACTATGGGAACGGGACTAGTCCTCTTCGCGATCGGCGCGATCCTGCGCTACGCGGTGCAGGACTCGATCAGCCAGATCGACCTGCCGACCGTCGGCCTGATCCTGATGATCGTGGGCGCGATCGCCTTCGTCGTCGGCGCCATCTACGCGTTCGGCCGGCGGGACCCGTACGACCGCCCACCACCCCCGCCACGCGACCCTCGGTACTAGGCCGCCGCCGCCATCGAGTGGCGTGAAGTCGGCCTATAGGCGTATTTCCCGCCGCTCGGCGTCGATCGCGCGATCAGGCGCCGAGCTCGGCGAGCTCCTCCGCCGAGAGCTGGATGGCGGCGGCGGCCACGTTCTGCTCGAGGTGTTCCACCGAGGAGGTGCCCGGGATGGGCAGCATCGCCGGGGAACGGGCGAGGAGCCACGCGATCGCGATCTGGAACGGGCTCGCGTCGTGGGCGTCGGCGATGCGCCCAACCGCGTCGCCCTCTTCCACGCGGCCGGCGGCGAGTGGGAACCAGGGGATGAAGGCGAGGCCCTCCTGATTGCAGGTGTCCAGGACGTCAGCGGAGTCCTGGTCGGCGATGCTGAAGCGGTTCTGCACGGAGGCGACGTCGACCAGGCTGCGCGCCGTCTCGAGCTCGCCGAGGCCGACGTTGGAGATGCCGATGTTGCGGATCTTCCCATCGCTCTGGAGATCGGCGAGCGCTCCGACCGACTCCTCGTACGGCACCTTCGGATCGACCGCGTGGAGCTGGTAGAGATCGATGCGCTCGACCCGCAGCCGGCGCAGGCTGCCCTCGCACGCCTCCCGCAGATGCTCCGGCCGGCAGTTGCGCGGCCACTGGCCCGGCCCCGTGCGCTCGAGCCCGCCCTTCGTCGCGATCACGAGTCCCTCGGGATAGGGGTGAAGCGCCTCGGCGATGAGCGCCTCGCTCACCTCGGGCCCGTAGGAGTCGGCCGTGTCGATGAAGTCGACCCCGAGCTCGACCGCGCGCCGCAGGACCGCCTTCGAGCCCTCGATGTCATCGGGCGGGCCCCAGATCCCCTGGCCGGTTATGCGCATGGCCCCGAAGCCGAGGCGGTTCACCTCCAGATCGCCGATGGCGACACTGCCTGCGTCGGCGGCGCGCGTCACGGCGCTCGGGTACCCCGGCGCCGATCCGGGCAACCCTCCCGCTGCGGGCGGGCAACGTAGAGTCCGCGCCCATGCGCGCAGTCACGTTTCAAGCGCCGGGTGAGGTACGCGTCGAGGAGCGCCCGGATCCGGAGCCGGTCGCAGCCGACGACGCGGTCATCCGCGTCGAGGCCACGGGTATCTGCGGCTCGGATCTCCACATCTACCACGGCCGCGTTCAAATCGAGCCCGGCTTCATCATCGGCCACGAGTACGTGGGCACGGTCGTCGCGGCGGGCGGCGCGGTGACGTCTGTGGCCGTCGGCGATCGCGTGCTGGGCACGTACGGCACCGCCTGCGGCGGCTGTTTCCACTGCCGCCGCAGCGAGTACCACAAGTGCGATTCGGGCCGGGTCTTCGGCCACGGTGCCGCCCTCGGCTCACTGCAGGGAGCTCAGGCCGAGCTCCTGCTCGTGCCGACCGCGAACCTGACCCTGCGCAAGGTCCCCGACGGCCTGGACGACGACGTGGCGCTCTTCGCCGGCGACGTCGCCGGAACGGCATACCACGCGATCTGCGGCGACGCCGCCCGTCCGCAGCCGCTGGAGCCGGGCTCCTCGGTCGCCGTCCTCGGCCTCGGTCCGGTCGGCCTGTGCGCCGTGCAGGTGGCGAAGGCCTCGGGCGCGGCCCAAGTGGTTGCCGTGGACTCCGTCGAGGAGCGCCTGCGCATGGCGGAGTCGTTCGGCGCGGTGCCCGTTCACCTCACCGAGGACGACCCCAGGGCGCGCGTCAAGGAGCTCACCGAGGGCCGCGGCGTCGATCTGAGCGTGGACGCCGTCGGACATCCCGACGCCCTCGAGCTCGCCTGCCGGCTCGCGCGGAAGGCGGGAACCGTCTCGCTGACCGGCGTCTACACCGAGCGTGCCGAGGTCCATCTGGGAGTGGTGTGGATCAAGGCGCTCAACTGGCGCAGCGGGCACGCCAACGTCATCGGTCATCTCGACCGGGTCCTGGCGATGCTGGGGGCGGGTGTCCTGGACCCCGGTCCCCTGGTCACCCACAGCATGAGCCTCGAGGAGGCCCCGGAGGCCTACGAGATCTACGACCGCCGCGAGGCGCTGAAGATCGTCCTCACGCCGTGACCATCAGTTGGGAGCAATTCGAGGCCGTCGACATGCGGGTCGGGCGGGTGACGGAGGTGGAGGAGTTCCCGGAGGCTCGGGTGCCGGCGTGGAAGCTCACCATCGACTTCGGGCCGGAGATCGGGACCAAGCGCTCCTCTGCGCAGATCACGCACTACCCGCGCGAGGAGCTCGATGGCCGTCTGGTCGTGGGCGTCGTCAACTTCCCGCCGAAGCGGATCGGCCCCTTTCTCTCCGAGGCGCTGGTGCTCGGCGCGCTCGACGAGCAAAGGGGTGTGGTGCTGCTGCGCCCCGACGACGACGTCGAGCCGGGCGACCGGATCGCCTGACGGGTGGGTCAGAGGCGCTCGAGTGCGAGCGCCGCGATGTCGTCGCGCGGATTTCCGCCAGGCCCGATCGCCCAGCCGATGACGTTGTCGAGGAGCTGCCCGAGCTCGAGACTCTCCCGGCCGCTCAAGGCGCCGCCGAGCTCGACCGGGGTGAGCACGCGGGTGGGGGCGTGGGCGTCGGTCAGGCCGTCCGTGTAGAAGAACAGACGGTCGCGTCGGCGCAGGCGGACCGTCTGCTCCTTGAACTCGCCGGGCTCGGTGTAGCGCAGCAGCGGGTTCATGGCGCCCACCTCGCGTACCTTCCCGTTCGGGCGCACCAGGAGCGGCGCTGGATGCGCGGCCGACGCGATCGTGAGCCGGCGCGCCCGTCGCGGGTGCTCCATGACCGCGCAGACGATCGTCACGTAGGGCGCGTTGGCGCGTGCCAGGAGCATCTCGCGCAGTCGCTCCAACAGAATCGAGGGCCGCCGCTCATACAGCGCGATCGCGCGGACCACGTGACGGACCAGGGCGGTGATCGTCGCGGCCTTCGGGCCCTTGCCGGCGACGTCGCCCATCGTGATGATGAGCGACCCACGCGCCTCGAAGACGTCGTAGAAGTCCCCGCCGACGCGGTTGCGCTGGCCCGCCGGATGAAAGCGCGCGGCCAGGGCAAGGCGATCGATCCGGGGCAGGTCCTCCGGCATCAGGCTCGCCTCGAGCACGCCGGCGATCTCCTGCTCCTCCGAGAGGCGCCGCTCGAGCTCGCGACGGCGCGGCGTCTCGGGACCGATCTCGGCGATAACCGCGGTCACCGCGACCACCTCGCCGTCGGCGCCGTGGAGGGGGAAGACGGAGGCGCGGGCGTGGACCTGTTCGGGGAAACGGCGACCCCCGTCGTCGTCGCCGAGCTCGAGGTCCATGATCGGGACGCCGGACTCGAAGACGCTGCGAAGGGCTGCGGGAAGCTCGCGCGCGAGCCCGGGTAGTGAGGTGTTCAGCGGCTGGCCGAGCACGCGCTCGGCGGAGGGGCCGGAGCCGATGCGGGCCAGGGCCGCGTTGGCCTGCAGGCACGTCAGGTTGCGATCCCAGACGCCGACCCCGAGCGGGCCTTCTGCGAGCACTGATTCAAGCGGCGAAATATGGGCCTCGGTTGCTACCCCGTGCCCCCAAGTCTGAGTCCGTCTTTCACCCAGCCGCAATCTACACCCGCCCGGGCGCGTCGCCGGCATGGTTTCGTACAACCGGCTACGCCCCGTCGGACTGCGGGTACGCGAGCTTCACGTGTGAGCAGGCGACGGCGACGAACTCCCGCCGCTGGGCGGCTCCACTGCCGTCGAGCGGGCGGATCTCGGCATTCACCAGAGAGAGGAAGCTGATGTCGCCGTGGTTCAGATAGTCGGAGAGGCGGCTGCGGTACCCCTCCTTTGGCAAGTGGAGATCGCCGACGATGAGGTAGCGGTCGGTCTCGAGAACGATCCTCTCGGTGCGCATGTCCATGTGCCCGGGTTATATCGACCCAGCCGACGCGTGCTTGAGCCAGGGCGGCGCTGGTCCAGCGCTCGCACCGGGTCTAGTCCGGAGTGCTCCGGTCCGGAGTAGCCTGCCGGGCGTGGGCGGACCGACCGCAGCGGGTGTCGATCTGGGCCGGCTGGAGGCCGAGATCCGGGAGGTCGGAAGCGTCCTTGCGGCCGCCGAGAGCTCGGCAGGCCGCCACCCCGTCCGCGCTCTGGACGAGCGGGCGATGCACCTCGCCTCGCGCGACGCCGAGCTGCGGGCGGCGCTCTTCCGCCTCGTCGACGTCACCCCTGCGTGCCGCACACTCGACGATTTGGGCAGCCACCTGGCGAGCTTCGCCTCCGAGGTGGGCGACCCACCGACGTCGCTCGAGGCCGCGATGAAGATGGCGAACACCAAGGCCGGGCGGATGGCGCTGGGAGCCGCCGCGGCTGCCGGCGTTCGCCACATGTCGCATCGGTTCATCGTGGGCGAGTCGCCGCACGCGGCAGGCGGCGAGCTGCGGCGGATGTGGAAGCGCGGGATCGCCGCCTCGGTGGACCTGTTGGGCGAAGCGACCGTGAGCGCCGAGGAGGCCGAGCGCTACGCGGCCCGCTGCGAGGAGGCGCTGCAGCACCTGGTGGCCGACTCGCGCGAGTGGCCGGAGCGCCCGAAGCTCGAGGCCGACACGCTCGGTCGTCTGCCTCGCGCGAACCTCTCGGTGAAGGTCTCGGCTCTGACTCCCCTCCTTCGCCCGGAGGCCCCGGAGCGTGGGCTCGCCGACGCCGCCGAGCGCCTGCGGCCGCTGCTTCGGACCGCGAATGAGCTCGGCGCGCACCTGCACATCGACATGGAGTCGCTCGACTCGCTCGAGACCACGCTGGAGCTCGTGCTCGACCTCCTCGACGAGCCGGAGTACCGCGATGGTCCGTCGGCGGGACTCGTCCTGCAGGCATACCTGCGCGATTCGCCGGCGCAGCTCGATCGGATCCTCGAGTGGGCGGGCCGCACCGAGCGCAGGCCGCCGCCCACCGTCCGTCTGGTCAAGGGCGCGTACTGGGACCACGAGGTCGCCGAGGCCCGCCAGCGCGGCTGGTCGGTGCCGGTCTTCACCGACAAGGGCGAGTGCGACCGCAACTTCGAGGAGCTGACCAGGCGCCTGCTCGACGCGCGGCCGCGGGTGCGAGTGGCGGCCGGTTCCCACAACCTGCGCTCGGTTGCCCACGCGATCGCGTGGAACCGCCTGAGCGGGGACGGGAGCGACGCCGATCTCGAACTGCAGGTCCTGCGCGGCCTGGGCGACGGTCTGGCGACGGCGATCGCCGATCAGGGCATGCGGGTGCGGGTCTACTGTCCGGTGGGCGACCTGGTGGCGGGCATGGCCTACCTCGTGCGCCGACTGCTCGAGAACACGTCGAACGAGTCCTTTCTGTGGGCGCAGGCTGAGGGCATGCCCCTGGAGGAGCTGTTGCGAGCGCCGTGAACGCGAGTGCCGCTACCACCGGGGCCACAGCGTTGGCGCCCTTCGTGAACGAGCCGGTCCTCGAGCTGCGCCGCGCCGACGCGCGCGAGTCCCTGACCGGGGCGCTCGGCGGGCTCGAACCGCACCTGCCCCTCGAGGTTCCGGTGCTGATCGGCGGCGATCGCCGCACGGGCGATGAGATCGCCTCCACCGACCCGGGATTGCCGCAGCGACTCGTCGCTTCGGCCGCCGTGGCGACGGCCGGAGAGGTCGACGAGGCCGTCGCGGCGGCGGCGGCTGCGGCCGCGGATTGGGGAAGGCGCCCGGCGAGTGATCGGGCGGCCGCGCTGGTGGCCGCGGCGGCGCTGCTGAGGGAGCGGCGCCTGGAGCTCGCCGCGCTGGAGGTGCGCGAGTGCGCCAAGCCGTGGGCCGAGGCAGACGCCGACGTGTGCGAGGCCATCGACTTCCTCGAGTACTACGCGCGGGGCGCACTCGACCTCGAGACCGGCCCCGAGCTGCTCCAGGCGCCGGGTGAGCGCAACTCGATGCGCTACGCACCGCGCGGCGTTGCCGCCGTGATCTCGCCGTGGAACTTCCCGCTCGCGATCCCGACCGGGATGACGGCGGCCGCACTGGCGTGCGGCAACGCGGTCGTCCTGAAGCCCGCCGAGCAGTCGCCTGGGTGCGCGGTGCGCCTGGTCGAGGCGCTCCACGCGAGCGGCGTTCCAGCGGACGCGCTCGCGCTCCTTCCGGGCTACGGTGAGGCCGGCGCGACGCTGGTACGCGACCCGCGCGTCCACGTCATCGCCTTCACCGGGTCGTCGGCGGTCGGCCGCGAGATCATCCGCACGGCCGCCGAGACTCCGGATGGCCAGCCGCACGTAAAGCGCGTCGTCGCCGAAATGGGCGGCAAGAACTGCGTAATCGTCGACGCCGATGCCGACCTCGACGAGGTCGTGCCGGAGGTCGTGCGCTCCGCCTTCGCGTATGCGGGCCAGAAGTGCTCGGCCTGCGCGCGCGTCCTCGTCCACAAGGCGATCGGGCCCGCTCTCGAGCGTCGTCTTGCCGGTGCAATCGACGCGCTCGCCGTCGGACAGGCCGAGCGCTTCGGTGCCGACCTGCCGCCGGTGATCGAGCGCGACGCGCAGGAGCGGGTCCGGCGCTACACGGAGCTCGCCGAAGGTCAGGGCCGGATCGCGGCCCAGGCCGGCCCCGTCCCTGGCGAGGGTTGGTTCTGCGCGCCCACGCTGGCGACGGAGCTCCCGGCGGACTCGGAGGTTCTGAGCGACGAGATCTTCGGCCCGCTGCTGGCGCTCGAGACGGTCGACAGCGTCGAGCAGGCGTGTGATCGCGTCGAGGCGCTGCCCTTCGCGCTGACGGGCGGCCTCTTCTCGCGCGACCCGGCGACGATCGCGGCGGTCAGCGAGCGGCTGCCGGTCGGAAACCTCTACGTCAACCGTCACATCACCGGCGCGATGGTGGGTCGCCAGCCCTTCGGAGGCAACAAGCTCTCAGGCATCGGCTCGAAGGCAGGCGGTCCGGATTACCTGCTGCAGTTCGTGGAGCCGCGCGTCGTCAGCGAGAACACGATGCGCCACGGCCTCGTCATGGACTGAGGCCGGCTCGGACGACAAGAACCGGCGCATCGCTACTGCGGCGACCCCTGGCACCGCAGGTCCCTCCGGGCTACCGGGCCACTCGCGATGCGTATTGCGAGTCCCAGCTCAGCGACTAGCGCCGCGGCTCGAGGAACTCGGCGCCGAGCGCGATTACGAGCGCGATCACGCCGCCGATGACGAAGACGCCGCCGACGTCGTGGGTCGTCTTGCAGGCGTTGCCGCCGTCGCACGAGAGGTACGCGATCGCCCCCACGGCGATCGCGAGGGCGGGGATGATGAATTGCATCCGGTCGAATCGGCCCATCGGCTCAACCCCTCCGGACGAGCAGGGAGGCGGCCCAAAGGAAGCACAACGCGCCGAGGAGCGTCATCGAGCGCGCGATCGTCGCGTCGAGGAGCTCGTCGGTGGCGGGGAGGACGAAGGCGGCAAGTGCCGAGGCGCCGAATGCGACCGACCCGATCATGTTGAGGCGAGCGATGCGCCGCGCGGGTGCGAAGAACGCATCGCGCCACACCGCGACCAGCGCGATGCCGCTGGCGATGAGGAAGCAGACCGATCCGATCGCGTCCGGCGCCCAGACGAGCAGGTCCTGCTGCCGCGTCGAAAGGCGGTCACTCATCGCATCGAAGGTATTCACGTTGAAGAGAAGCGTGCCGGCGAACTGCACGAGGGCGCTCCACAGGTCGCCGCGGTCAGTCCAATCACAGGTGCGCAGCTGCTCGAGAGCCGCGGTTGTGAAGAAGATCGAGCCCATGAAGTAGACGACGCCCACCGCGTCGTCGGAGAGGGAGGACGCTCCCGGCAGCGAGGCGAGCGCGAAGCATGCGGAGCCGACGATGAACAGCCAGCCGATGCGCTCGGTGGCGCTCTCGCCGGCGCGATGCCTGCGGGCCCGAAGAGCGGTCGCGGCACTCACGAGTAGGCGGCCAGGAAGGCGCGCACCCCGGCGTCTGCGTAGCGGTCGAGTTCCTCGGAGGTTGGGATCTCCTCGTCACCAAGCATCATCGCCCGGTTCACTGGGGCCGACATGATCAGCCAGTTGAAGTGGGCGGCGGCGAGCGCGGGGTCGTCGAGCTGAAGAATCCCGCGCTCGGCGAGGCGCTCGAAGGCCGCGGCCAGGGCGCGGACCGTCCGCTGGGCGCCCTGCTCGTAGAAGGTCCGACCGAGCTCGGGGAAGCGGCCGGCTTCGCCGATCACGAGCCGGCGCAGCTGCATCAGTCGCGGTTGCATCACGAGGGCGAGCTGACGGCGGGCGAGGTCGCGAAGATCCGCCTCGACGTCCCCGCTCTCCTTCAGATCGATGACCTCGGCGTGGACCGGGTCGCTCGCCTCCTTCACCGCAGAGACGACGATCTCAGAGAAGAGCCGCTCCTTGTCGGCGAAGTGCTTGTAGACGGTTTGCTTCGAGACCGAGGCGAGCGCGGCGATCTCGTCCATGCTCGTGCCGAGATAACCCTTGCGCAGGAAGAGCGTCGTGGCCGCTTCCAGGATCGCCCCGCGCTTACGGCTTGATCGCGTCTCGTCCTGCGCCTCGGCGGGCGAGCTGGACGGGGTGGGGTCAGGCATCGGTGGGGGAAGGGTACTAGACAGTCCAGTTTCCGTTGTAGTACTGTACCGTCTAGTTCCAACGGTCGACGAAGGAGGCCAGATGGCACCGAAGACAGCAACGACCGAACCACGGCTCCTCGCCAGCGGTCACGCGATCGGAGAGTCCCCGCGCTGGCACGACGGGCGCCTGTGGTTCTGCCACTGGGGCGCCGGCGAGATCATCGCCCTGGATCCTGAGGGGGAGAGCGAGGTGATGGCCAAGGTCCCGACCCACATCCCGTTCTCGATCGACTGGCTGCCCGACGGCCGCCTGCTCATCGTCTGCGGGCGCGAGGGAGTGCTCCTGCGCCAGGAGCCCGACGGCTCACTGGAGGTGCACGCCGATCTGAACAAGATCGCACCGCCCCCGTGGAACGAGATCGTCGTCGACGGTCGTGGGAACGCATACGTCAACTGCACCGGGTTCAGCTTCCCCTACGCCGAGTTCGCCCCCGGGAGCATCGCGCTGGTCACCCCCGACGGGGCGATTCGCCAGGTCGCCGACGAGATTGGTTTCCCGAATGGCATGGCCGTCACGCCAGACAACTCGACGCTCATCGTCGGCGAGTCGTTCGCCAAGCAGCTCACCGCGTTCGACGTCGCCGGCGACGGCGGCCTCTCGAACCGCCGGGTATGGGCGGAGATGGAGGATGGTCCCGATGGGATCTGCACCGACGCGGAGGGCGCGGTCTGGGCCGCCTCGATGCAGCGCTGCGTGCGCATAGCCGAGGGGGGCGAGGTCCTCCAGGCGATCGCGCTCGACAGAACCTGCTTCGCCTGCATGCTCGGCGGCGCCGACGGAACGACGCTCTTCATGCTCACGGCCGAGTGGAACGGCCCCCGGAGCATGATCGGCGACGAGCAGACCGGCCAGGTTCTGAGCGCCACGGCGCCCGTCCCGGCCGCGGGCTGGCCCTAGCCCGGCTCCAGCCCGGCGGCTCGGAAGCAATCCTCGCGCTCGCGGTAGGCCTCGAGCCGGACCGCCTTGCCGTCGCGAAACGACCAGAGATGGGCGTAGTGGAGCTCGGTGGCGATTCCGCTGACGCTGCCGACGCCGCGCTGATTGACGGTGACGACCACGCGGCCGTCCCCGGCCTCGATGATCTCCTCCGCGGTGATCGTGATGTGCGTCCATGGCTCCAGGAAGCCGCGCATGTAGGCCGCGAAGCCCTCGAGCCCCTCATAGGTCCCCACGTCGGGCAGGCCGGGTCGCATCACCAGCACGGCGTCGGGGGCGAGGACGTCGGTGGTGCGGAAGTCGCCCTGGCTCCACCGCTCGTAGACGCCCTCGACGATCTCGACGTTCTCCCGGGACACCGCGGGAAGTATCCCGCGACGGGCGCGATCCGGACCGCTCAGTGCGCGACCACGGGCTCCGCCGCCGGGTCGACCTGCGGCCGCTGCAGTGCGCGCGGCGCGCGCGCGCGAAACTAGTGCGGCACGCCCGCAAGCTCGTAGCTCAGAACGAAACGGAGAATTTCATGCAGGTAACGAAGAGCTCGATCGAGACCACCCGCGCCCCCGGCGAGTGGTTCACCGGCGCTGTCTACATGGACGCCGTCGCCGCGCCGGAGGGGCCATCGCGCCTCACGGCGGTCAGCGTCCACTTCACACCGGGGGCGCGGACGGCATGGCACACGCACCCAATCGGCCAGACGATCTACGTGACGGAGGGCGTCGGCCTCTGCCAGAACCGGGGCGGACCGATCGAGGTGATCCGACCCGGCGACCGCGTCTTCTTCGAGCCCGGCGAGGAGCACTGGCACGGCGCCGCCCCGGACCGCTTCATGACCCATCTCGCGATGTTCGAGGTCGACGACGACGGGAACAGCGCGACCTGGGGCGAGCACGTCACCGAAGAGGAGTACGGCGCCGCGCCGTCGTCATAGCCGCTCGCGAGCGCCGGCCGAGGTAAGAAGCGGCGCGCACGGGACGCTAACTGGGCATGCTGCTCGAGCAGGGCTCTGCCGCCAGAGATCTCGCTGCTACGGTCGGAATCGCTGCCGGGTTCCCCCCGGCGCGAACCATGAGCGAGCGCAGCGAAGCCCCGCCGGTTGCCGGCCCCGACGCCGAGTCCCGCGCCTGGGTCCTCGCTCTCCGCTCCGAGGCACCGCGGCGTGAGGAGGCCTCGCGACGGCTGCACGACCTGCTCCTGCGGGCCGCGCGCTTCGAGATCAGCCGCCGGCGGGGGTCGCTTCCGCACCTGCGCGGCGGCGACCTCGACGACCTTGCGCACCAGGCAGCCGACGACGCGCTGTTTGCGATCCTCGCGAAGCTCGACACCTACCGGGGGGACAGCCGCTTCACGACGTGGGCCTACAAGTTCGCCCTCCTCGAGGCGGCCGTGAAGCTTCGCCGCCGCGCTTGGCAAGGCCGCGAGGTGCCGATCGAGCCCGAGCAGTGGTCGATGCTGGCCGGCCGCGGCAAGTCTGCGGCGGGCGAGGCCGAGAGCAACGAGCTCCTCGCTTCGATCTCATCCGCGATCGAAACCGAGCTTTCGCCTCACCAGCGCGAGGTGCTGGTCGCCGTTGCCCTGAACGACGTCCCGATCGACGTCCTCGCCGGGCGGCTGAACACGACGCGTGGCGCGCTCTACAAGACGATCCACGACGCCCGTAAGAAGCTGCGCTCCCGCCTCGCCGACGCCGGCCTGCGATTCGAAGAAGATGAACTGGAACCGACTGGACCGAGATCATGAGTGACGCACCGATGGCAGATGAGGCCCGCCTTCTGAAGCGGCTCCTGGGTCCTGCCGGCCCGGAGCTCAGCTGCGAGGAGTGCTTCGAGCAGCTCGATCGCTACGTCGAGCTCGAGCTGAGCGGAGCGGACGCCGACGCGGCGATTCCCGGCATGCGCGCGCACCTCGAGGGCTGCCCGGCATGCGGTGAAGACCACCGCAGCCTGCGGGCGCTGGTCGAGGCCGATCGCGCCTCGCCGCCGGAATCCAGAGCCTGAGCTCTGGCAGCGGGAGGTAAGAACCGGCCCCGGAGGGTCGCTAACCGTGCAACGACCTCCCGAAAGGAGCAGCCTGATGAACGCGATTGCAGCAACGCTGCGACCCATCCCCTTCCCATCGCTGACGCGACTGCGCGAGGACCCCGTAGCCCAGGCATTCACCCTGCTCAGGATCGGCTTCTTCGTTCTGCCCGTCCTGATGGGCCTCGACAAGTTCGCTGAGGTTTTGAACGACAACTGGCCCGCGTACTTGGCCACCGAGTTCAACGACATCCTCCCCGGCAGCGCCCAGGACGCCATGTACGGGGTCGGCGTCGTTGAGATCGTGGCGGGTTTCGTCGTCCTCGTCGCCCCGCGCTTCGGTGGCCTGCTCGTCGCCGGTTGGCTCGCCGGCATCATCCTCAGTCTCGTGCTGGTCGGCGGCTACGGCGACATCGCGCTGCGCGACGTCGGCCTGCTGCTCGGCGCGCTGACGCTCTCCAGGCTCGCCACCACTCAGTCGGCCGATCCGCGCGACCGCGGGCTCGCCGAGCCGGTCGATCCTGGGGTGGCGAGCCGGCTCGGCAGCGGCGCGAGCGCCTAACCGCGCAGCGGTTCCCCGTGCGGGCGGCTTGCCTGCACGGGGGAGCCGGCCCGGGATAGCCTGCGCTTGGAGTAACGGAGCAGGGCGACTTCGAGGAGGGACTGATGGCGAGGGCTCCGCGCGCAACGCTGTTCAAGCACGACGACTTCGAGTTCTCAACGCAGATCGTCCTCGGCTCGGCGTACTACCGGGCCGCCGACGTCGGCGAGGTGCTGGCCACGATCGACTCCATCAAGGACGGCGACTACGGAAGCTGGTGCGAGCAGTGGCGGGCGACCGCGGAGCGAGTTGAGGCCATCGGCGCGGCGGCGGCCGATGGGGGTCATGGGCTCAGCGCACGGGACGCCTATCTGCGCGCCTCGTCCTACTGGTGGCAGGTGGCCTCCTACATCCTCGGGACGGAGCAGGGCTCCGCCGACGAGCTCCGCGCCCTGTGGCGGCGCCACCGCGACTGCTTCGAGCGGGCGGCCGAACTCACCGCTGGCGCGTGGGAGAAGGTGGCGATCACGTACGAGAGGACGTCACTCGAGGGCTGGTTCTTTCGCGGGGCGGCGGCGGGCGAGCCGGCGCCGCTTCTGATCCTCAACAACGGCAGTGACGGCACGGTGGCGGACATGTGGATCCAGGGCGGGGCCGCCGGCGCCGAGCGTGGCTACAACTGCCTGGCCTTCGACGGGCCGGGCCAGGGACAGGCGCTGTATGAGCAGGGCGTCCACTTCCGGCCCGACTGGGAGGCGGTGATCGGGCCGGTCGTCGACTATGCGGTGACGCGCGGTGATGTCGACGATGGCCGGATTGCCTTGCTCGGCGTGAGCCAGGGCGGTTACTGGGTCCCACGCGCGGCCGCCTTCGAGAAGCGCATCGCTGCGGCGATCGCCGACCCGGGCGTGATCGACGTCTCCGCGGCGATGACCGAGCAGCTCCCCGGGTCGATGCGGAAGCTACTCGCCGGGGGGAAGCAGGAGAAGTTCGACAGCCAGATCCACCTCGTCGAGCGGTTCTCGAAGTCGCTGCGCTTCACCATGAAGTTCCGCTCATTTCCCTACGGGACGTCATCCCCGTTCGAGATGTTCAAGGCGGCCGAGTCCTATCGGCTCGACGCCGAGACGGCCGCTCAGATCTCGTGCCCGCTGCTGGTCACCTCGCCAGAGCACGAACAGTTCTGGCCCGGGCAGTCCCAGCGGCTCGCCGAGCTCGTGGGCGATCACGCGACCGTCGTCGAGTTCACGGCCGCCGAGGGCGCGGATGCGCACTGTGAGCCGAAGGCCCCGGGCCTCCGTTCTCAGCGCGTCTTCGACTGGCTGGACTCCGTGCTGGGCTGATGACCCACGAGTTCATCAACCCCGAAGGCCTTCCGGTTCCGGAGAGCTACACCCATGTCGTGGTCGCGACCGGAACGAAGCTCGTCTTCATCGCCGGGCAGGTGGCCGAAGACGAGCACGACAACCTCGTCGGCGCGGGGGACCTCGCCGCCCAAGCTCACCAGGCGTTTGGCAATCTCGCCAGGTGTCTCGCGGCCGCCGGGGCGCAGCCCGAACAGGTGACCAAGCTGACGATCTATGTCGTCGGGCACCGGCCGGAGTATCTGCCCGAGATCTCGGCTGCACGCATCACTGCATTCGGCGACCACAAGCCAGCCGATGCGATCGTCGGGGTTGAGCGGCTCGCGGAGGACGGGCGCCTGATCGAGGTTGAGGCGATCGCGGTGATGGACTGAATGCGGAGTATTGACATGTCAGGAGTGTTATCTTGACATTTCATGGTCGTCGAATTCGCTCTCGCCTCGCTCGTGCTGGTCGCGCTTCCGGGTCCTGACCAAGCGCTGATCATGCGCAACGCGCTCGTCGGTGGCCGGTCCGCCGGGGTGCGGACGATGCTCGGCGGAGCGAGCGGCCTGACGGTGCACGCGACCGCAGCGGCGCTGGGCGTCTCGGCGCTCTTGGCGACCTCGGCGACCGCCTACGCGTCGCTGAAGCTCCTCGGTGTCGCGTACCTGGTGTACCTCGGCGTGCGGATGCTGGTCTCGGCCCGGCGACCCAGCGAGCCGGATCAGGCCTCAACCGGCGGCCCCTGGTTTGCGCAGGGCTTCGTGTCCAACGCGCTGAACCCAAAGGTCGCGCTCTTCTTCCTGACGTTCGTGCCCCAGTTCCTGCCCGACACGGGCTCCACGCTTCCCGCCGCTCTTGCCCTCTCCGCGATCTTCGCTGCGATCTACATCGCCTGGTTCAGCGGCCTCGTCGCGCTCGTGGGGCTCGCCAGTGGTGCGCTGCGCCGGCCGCGCGTCAAGGCCGCGATCGAGCGGGTCACCGGTGGTGCGCTTGTGGCCTTCGGCGTCCGCCTTGCCGCCGCCGGCAGGCCGTGACGCCCTCACTCGCGCGTGGCGAGCCCCGAGATCGGCATGTCCACGGCGGCGCGCTGTAGCGACTCGACGAGCTCGTCACGGAACCCCCTGATCGCGCCGGCCATCAGCTTGGCCGCTCGCTTGCCGTCGCCGCTTTCGAGCGCCGCGAGGACGTCCTTCAGCTCGGCTCGGGCGCGCACACCCCCGCTCGCCGCCCCCGCCTGCAAGGCCACCAGCCGCGCTCGCTCGCTGTCGTCGAGCAGCCCTTCGACGATCTGGGTGGTTCGGCGGTTGCCCGCGGCTTTCGCGATTGCGAGGTGGACTTCGCGGTTGGCGGACATGAACCGCTCGAGCGATGCAGGGTCGTCGACGTCGACCTTCGGGTCGACGAGCGCCTTCAGTCGCCCGAGTTCATCACGCTCGATCCGCCCTGCTGCCGCCTCTGCCGCTGCCGGTTCGAGCAGCAGCCGCAGGTCGTAGATCTCCAGCACGTCGCGCATCGTCAGTGGCGCCACCACGTGTCCGCGACGTGGCTGCGCGACCAGGAGTCCGTCCGTGCGCAGCCGCGCCAGCGCCGCCCGCACGGCCGCTTTCGAGAACCCGAAGGTATCCACGAGTTGCGCCTCGGACACCACTGCGCCGGGCTCCAGCTCGATCCCCACGATCGCGCGCCGCAGCCGCTCGTATGCCGCCGCTCCCGATGTTGCCGCGTTCACACCAGACAGCTTAAAACTGACATGCCAGGCTGGCCGCTATGACATCTCAAAGGACGCCTTCTTGCCTGGGCCCTACCGGTCGGCCGTGTGCTCGAGGATCGCGCCGACGATCGTCTCCCAGTCCGCTCGGTCGACTCCGTGGCCGGCGCCGTCGAGCTGGAGCAGCCTGGCGCCTGGGATCTCCTCGGCCAGCGCGTCGCCGTGTTCGGGCGGGAACATCGGGTCAGCGTTGCCGTGGATCACCAGGGTAGGCGCGGCAATGGAGGACAGGGGCAGACGCGGGCGCTCGTCGTCGGGGAGGACGCCGTGGTTCTGCGCGGCGGTGAAGTCGCGCGCGCGCCCGACATCGCGGCGCGCGAGCGCCCGCACGGCCGCTTCGTCGAAGGGGCGCTGGCCGCCGGCGAGGACGCGTTCGTAGTCGACCAGATAATCGACCACCGACTCCGCGTCCGACCAGTCGACCTGCGCGCTCGCTACGAATCGCCCGAACTCCTCGGTACTCGGCGGGAGCTCGCGGTCGCTGGGCACCGCGAAGGAGGTGCTCATCAGGACGAGTGAGAGAACGAGATCGGCGAAGTCGAGCGCCACCAGCTGCGCGAGCGCTCCGCCCATCGAGACTCCGACGACGTGTGCCGCGGGGATGCCGTAGGCATCCAGCACGCCGGCGGCGTCGGCGACCAGATCGGCGCTCGTGTATTCGGGTCGTCCGGGCTGGTAGGTGGTTGAGCGGCCGGTGTCGCGGTGGTCGTAGCGGATCACGAAGCGCCCACCGTCGGCGAGAATGCGGCAAAAGCCCTCCTCCCACCAGAGCATTGACCCGCCCATGCCCATGATGAGAAGGATGGGCGGGTCGGCGGGGTCGCCGAACCCTTCGGTGCAGAGCTCGACGCCATTCGCTTCGATCAGTCGCTCAGCCACGCTGCGCCTTCCTCCTCGGCGGCATGGGAATGCCTAACCGGGATTGGGCCGGGTCGAGAAGTCGACCCGGCAGCCCCGGCGGATCCCGCGCAGCCGGATCACGAGGGCGACGCTGGCCAAGATCAGGCCCAGAGCTCCGAGAAACGGCTGGATCGGCTGGAAGATCGTCACCGCTCCTGAGGTCCCCAGCAATGCGACAACGACCTTGTTGCACAGCGGGCACCCGATCGCCAGATAGGCGAGCAGGCCGCCGCCCAGGCCGGCCTCCGCCGCTCGATCGCGGACCGTACGCGGGAGCAGGTAGGTGGCGAGCAGCGTGCCGGTGACAACGCTCGTCGAGATCCAGAAGAAGTAGTTCGCCGGGCCGGCCGCGATCACCCGGTCAAAGACCGAGTTGGGAATTATTGCCGTCGGGATCCCGAGCACGAGGGCGATGATCAGAGTGCCGGCGACCGCAAGCGCAACGAATCGGACTCCGAGCGGATTTCGCGTTGCGTCAGGGTTCATGACGGACGGTAGCCCCGGCATCCTCGTGCCGTGGAGCCTGACACGACTGAACGTCAACCGTCGGTTGCCGGCGCAGCCCCGTACCCCCTCGAGACCCGTAATAGTTGCCGCATGCGGACAAACCGCAGGGCTGTCGCCGTCACGGCGATCCTCGTCCTGGCGGCCCTGTCGCTCCCGGCTTGCTTCTCGGGGGGCGCTTCGGGGCCCGACGAGAAGGCCGAGCGAGCGGCACCGGCGCTCGGAGAGCGGATGCGGCTACAGCTCCTCGTCTACAACATCGAGTACGGGGGCGGACCGGCGACCGACAGGGTGATACGTCGGGTCGACGCCGATGTCGTCGGCGTGCTCGAGTCCTACAACCGTCTCCCCGAGATCGCCAGGAAGACGGGCTACCCGTACTACAACGTCTCGCTTCAGCTCCTCTCGAAGTACCCGATTCACGAGCCCTCGGGTGGGCAGGGCCTCTACGCCTTGATCGAGGTGCAGCCGGGCTATGTGATCCCGTTCTTCAACGACCATCTCGACTATGTCGAGTGGGGCCCGCGTGCGCTGCAGAACGGCGCGTCGGTGAAGTCGGTGATCGAGAATGAGAACGAGGTCCGCGCGTCGGCACTCGCGAAGCCGCTCACGGCAATGACGAAGCTGACCGAGCAGGGCTATCCGGTCTTCCTCACCGGGGACTTCAACGAGCCCTCCAGCCTGGACTACGCACGGAAGACGATTGGCAGCCGCGAGTGGATCAACCAACCGGTTCCCTGGCCTGTCAGCAAGACGCTGTTCGAGATCGGGTTCCGCGACACCTACCGCGAGGAGCATCCAAATCCGTTGAAGGAGCCAGGGATCACCCACCGCAGCGGCGAGCGCATCGATTACGTCTACGCCGGAGGCCCATCGAAGACGCTCGACAGCGAGATCGTCGGGGAGAAGGGAGGCCGGGACGTCTCGATTGAGTTCTCGCCGTGGACGTCAGATCACCGCGCGGTGCTCTCCACGTTCGAGGTCCGGCCGGCGGCGATGCCGACGATGGTTTCGGTCGACGCACGCCTGCGAACCGTCGGCGACTCGATCACGGTTGCCTACAACGCGCCTGATTCCCACGCCAACAAGATCGCGATTGTGCCCGAGGGCGGTGATCCGAGCTCGCCAGCACGTCGCCTCGACGTTCGCGGCGAGCGCGGCACGACGACGCTCGACACCTCGAGCTTGGACCCCGGTGGCTATCAGGCGGTGCTCGACGGCGAGGGCGGCGAGCTGGCCCGGGTTTCCTTCTGGTTGAGGGACCCGCAGGCGGAGATCGAAGTCGCGACCGACCGGCGCACCTACCCGCGGGGCGAGCCGATCGAGGTCGACTGGAGCGATGGCCCCGCCAACCGTTGGGACTGGCTCGGCGTCTACAGAGCCTCCGCGGCCGACCCCAGGTCAGACGACTACCTGATCTGGGGGTACACCGGCCTGCACGCCTCCGGCACGGTGCCGCCCCGCAGCGAGGGGTCGGTGACCTTGGGACCGGACGCGCAGGGAGGACCGTGGCCGCTGCCGCCCGGGCACTACGTCGTGCGCTACCTACTCGCCGACCAGTACAACTCGGCCGGCAGCGCTCGCTTCACGGTCAGACGTTGACCTCGATGCACACCCCTTCCAGTCTGTCGGCGCGATCGTCGCCGGCGGTGTCGGCTGTGGACGCGAGCGGTAAGTGGTACCTTACCGTTCGTGGCAACTTACCAAATGGATGGTTGGATGGCCCTCGGCGATCCGACGAGGTGGACCATCTTCGAGCACCTCGCGGAGCGTCCCCGGGCCGTCGGTGAGCTCGCCGACGAGCTGCCGGTCAGCCGACCTGCGGTCTCTCAGCATCTGCGCGTGCTGAAGGACGCCGGCCTGGTGATCGATCGTCGCGATGGGACGCGCCGCATCTACCAGCTCGATCCGGACGGCCTGGCGGAGCTTCGGGCCCAACTCGATCGTTTCTGGACCCAGGCGCTGACCAACTTCAAGCAGATCGTCGAACAGGCGACAGACGAGGAGGACCAATGACGATGCAGACATCAGAGACCTCGGTACGAACGGAGATCGTCGTGGAGGCGCCGATCG
>JBKPNZ010000069.1:0-14022 GCA_046732895.1 Actinomycetota bacterium | reverse complement strand
TTGATCAAGGCCAAGCGCGGCAACGACCGCGTTTGCGGCGAGGCCGGAGAGGACACGGCGGAGCTCGGTAAGGGCAAGGACATCTTCGACGCCGGCAAGGGCTTCGATCAGGCATTCGCGGGCGGCGGCGGCGACAAGCTCCTCGGCGGCCCCGACAACGACCACTTCGAGGGCGGTGGCGGCGGTGACGTGATCAAGGGCGGAGTGGGGGACGACGGTCCCAACGGCGGCACGCTCGGGCTCATCGGTGACAACGGGGACGACCTCATCTTCGGCGGCGACGGCAACGACGCCATGGTCGGCGGCGACGGGATCGACTCCTGCGACGGCGGCCCGGGCACCGACACAGCCTTCATGGACTGCGAGTCGACCCCGAACGTCCCTTAGCCCCGCTCCCACACCACCGGGAACAGCGGGTGGTCCATCTCGGCGCCGGCCGGGAGCTCATCCGCAAGGCCCGGGAAGTCGGGCGAAGTTGTCCACGACCGCGGCGCATGAACAACGTCGTCACCCAGGAAGCGGAGCGAGAAGGCTCGTCGCCTGCGGGGGGCGCCGCCGGCCGCGTGGAGGGTAAGCATGTGGAAGAAGACCGCGTCGCCGGGCTCGAGCTCCCAGCCCAGGATCCGATAGTCCTCGCGCGCGTTGTCGATGTCGGGGAGCTCCTCGAGCTCACCCTCGGGGAACCACTTGGCCTCTGCGTCCATGAACGAGCGGGGCATGAGCCACGGCCCAAGGTGTGAGCCGGCGACGAACTCGAGCGTCGCGCTTCGCTCAACCGGGTCGACCGGCATCCACATGCTTGCCGTCTGCCGGCCCTCGACGTTGTAGTAGGGCTGGTCCTGGTGCCACGGGGTGTGCTGGCGCGTGCCTCCCTCCTTGACCAGGAGGTGGTCGTGGAAGAGGCGGACCTTGGTGCTCCCCATCAGCTCGGCGGCGATTGCGGCGGCCGGGGAGGAGCGGATGAACCTCTCGTACTCAGGGTTGCGCTGCCAGTTGCAGAAGTCCTCGAAGAAGCGCCCGGGATCATCGGCGCGGCTCGCGACGGCCGCGCGCGGGGAGGGGTCGGCGAGGTTGCGCTCGATCCCCGCCTCCACGAGCGCCACTTCCTCCGGGGAGAACGCCCCGCGGACGCACACGGCGCCGTCCCGGTGGAAGGTGTCGGCGTGCTCGGAGATCAGCGCAGGCTACTCCGCCGTGCCCATCCGGTTAATGTCCCGCAATCGGCTGTCTGGTCGCCCTACTCGCTCTCTTCTCGCCGCGCATTGCGCTGGTCGCCGTCTGGCTGTTCACCAACCTCCTCAGCCGGGCGTTCGACAGCTGGTTCGTGCCGCTCCTGGGTTTCTTTCTTTTGCCCTGGACCACGCTCGCCTATGCCGTCATGTGGTCGTCGAGCGACCGGGTGAACGGCTTCGAGTGGTTCATCGTGATCCTTGCGTTCTTCTTCGACCTCGGCTCGTACGCGCAGAGCGAACGGGCAAGGTCCTAGTCGCCAGGATCACCCACAGGCCCTAGCCGAGCCGCTTGAAGGTCACGTCGAAGTCGTGGCTCCAGTCCGAGCCGTCGCTTGACCCCTCCCAGTAGCCCGTGATCGTGTCGCCGTCCTCGCTGATCGTGGCCGTGAAGCGCTGGTAGAAACCGGGCGCGTCTCTCCAGATCTTCCAGACGCCGTCGCTCAGGCTCATCTCGTAGATGCGGTGAACGCCACGAGCGTCCGCGTACAGGTGGGAGTAACCGTGGCTCGAGTCGTCGAGGCCGATGACCACGATGGTGGGCAGCGGCGAGTTCTGCTGCCACTGCTCGTTCGCATCCTCCGTCAGGTCACCTTCAGTCCGCTGGAGAACGAACTTCCGATCGTCGAGCCACTCGAACGTGCTGCGACCGACGCCCATGACCTCGCCGCCTATGGACGCCTCCATCCGCCACTCGCCGACGAGCGCCGCCAGGGGCTCGAGCGGGTAACTCGGCGATTCGGGATTCATCTGGTCGGCCTCCTCGTGGATCCGCGCTTGGTTCTGTATCTAGGACTGAGGTCGGGCGCAGGAATCATCGGCGGACCCTCAAGCTCCCAACGGGGTCCGCCGACAGAAAAACCGGTGTCGGCTAAGTCCTTCAGAAACGTCGTAGGCGCGTTGCTCGCGCTCATCGTCCTCCTCCTTGTCGCCCCTTGGCAGGACTCCGACGGATCCGCCAGCAGTTCCCAGGCCGACGCCGCATCCCTTGGTTATTACCCGCCGGCGCCGTCCACTGCGGTCGGGATGACTCCGGAGTGGCGCGAGTTCGCCGATGAAGTGGACCGTACGTGTGCGGTCAGCTTCAACTATGCGCTCGGGGCAGAGGCCCAGACCCGGCGGGTCGCGAAGGCACAAGGCTGGTCCTATGCGCATGCTGAGGCAGCCATCGTGAGTGTCTGGGCCGACGAGGACATGCGCATCCTGCTTGCTACGGCAAAGATGGGTGAGCCACCCAGGCGGGCGGACCTGTTCGCGCGCTGGCGATCCAACGTGGCCCACCGAACCCAGCTGTTCCGCCAGGCAAGTCAGGTCTCCAGAGTGGGTGACTTCAGCGCCGAGAAACGCATCTTCGACGAGATCGACCGGCTCAAGAAACGCTCGGACGAGCTCGGTCAGCGTTTCGGACTCCGCATCTGCACCTCGAACTGAGGCAGGGCGAGTCTGGCTAGCCCTCGGGCTCCGCAACGAACCGATAGCCGAGGCCTGGCTCCGTGATCAGGTGGCGGGGGTGGGAGGGGTCCGGCTCGAGCTTGCGGCGGAGTTGGGCCAGGTAGACGCGCAAGTAGTTGGTCTCGGTCTCGTAGTTGGGGCCCCAGACCTCCTGCAGCAGCTGGCGCTGGGGAACGAGCTTGCCCTCATTGCGGACGAGCACCTCCAGCACGTGCCACTCGGTCGGGGTGAGGCGGATGGGTTCGCCGTCACGGGTGCGCGCCTCCGTCGCCGCGAGGTCGATCGTGAACGCGTCGGTCTCGATCAGCGGCTGCTCGTCGGTGCTCTGCGTCCGGCGCAGCGCTGCGCGCAGGCGGGCGAGGAGCTCGTCCATGCCGAAGGGCTTCGTCACGTAGTCGTCGGCGCCGGCATCGAGCGCGACCACCTTGTCCGGCTCCCCCGATCGCGCGGAGAGCACGATGATCGGCACCTGGGTCCAGCCCCGCAGGCCCTCGATCACCTCCACGCCGTCGACGTCCGGAAGGCCGAGGTCGAGGACGATCGCGTCCGGCGGCTTCTGGGAGGCGGCCTGAAGCGCCGAGCGCCCATCCTCCGCCAGCCCGACCTCGTAGCCGTGGGCGCGCAGGTTGATGCCGAGCGCACGCCGCAGCCGGCGCTCGTCCTCGACGACGAGAACCCGCGTCATTCGGTGTCGGGCTCGCGCCCGTTCGCCGATGCGACCCGCAGGCGGATGCGCATGGTGAGCCCGCCGCCGGGAGTCTGGTCGGCGACCATCGCGCCGTCCATGGCCTCGATGAACCCGCGCGCCACCGACAGCCCGAGCCCGATTCCCTCGGGTCCGTGGTCGTCGAGGCGCTGAAACGGCTCGAAGAGCCGGCGCGCCTCGAGATCGTCGACGCCGCGCCCGTGATCGACGATCTCCACCTTGGCGCTCTGCCCGCCGGCCTGTGCGTGCACCTCGACCGGCTGATCGCTGGCGCCGTGGCTCAGCGCGTTGCCGAGCACGTTCACGAGAACGCGCTGGAGCAGGCCAGGGTCGGCTCGCACGAGCGGCAGGTCCTCGGGCACGTCGACGGCGACACGACCGCCCGCCCCGGGCACGGCAAGCAGGGCGCCGGAAACGACCTCGTCGAGGGAGACGGAGTCGAGCTGAACGCTGAGCGCGCCGGCCTGTAGGCGGCTTGCGTCGAGCAGGTTGCCGACGACCGCGTCGAGGTGGTCCGTTGACTCCTCGATCGTCGCGAGCAGCTCGCTGCGCTCGTCGTCCGACCACTCGACGTCGCTTTGGCGCAGGCTGGTGACGGCCGCCTTGATGCCCGCAAGGGGAGTGCGCAGGTCGTGGCCGACCGCCGCCAGCAGGGACGTGCGCTGCTGGTCGACGGTGGCGAGCGCCCGGGCCTCGCCGGCCTCCTCACTCAGCACACGGCCCTCATAGGCGGTGCCCGCGGCGGCGGCGAAGGCCTCGAGCACGCGGTGGTCCTCGGCGAAGAGCGCCGGGCCGCGGCCGACCAGGCGCAGGTGATTGCCGACGGGGACGTCGAAGCGCACGGTCTCCTCCTTGCCCTCGGGCGCCCAGCCCACGTGCTCGGCGTCGATCCACTCGCCCGTCCCGCGCTGGCGCGCCTTCAGCGTCACCGACTCCATGTTGAACGTCTCGCGGGCGCGTTGGAGGATGTCGCGAAGGGACTCCTCGCCCTCGAGATCCGCGCCGGCCAGTGACGACATCGTCTCCGCCTCGGCGCGCGCTCGCTCGGCGATCTGGGCGCGGCGAACCGCCAGCTCGATCGCGCCGCTGACGAGGGCCGCGACGGCGACGAAGATCGCAAGCGCAACCACCTGATCCGGCTCCGAGACGGTCAGCGTGTGGATGGGCTCGACGAAGAAGTAGTTGATGAGCAGTGCAGCCGCGATCGCCGAGCCGATGGCGACGACGATGCCGCCCACGAATGCGATCACGACAACCGCCAGCAGGTAGACCAGAACCTGGCCGTCGAGCGAGAGTTGGTCCTCGAGCGCCTTCAGCACGAGGGTCAGGAGCGGCAGCATGATCACCGCCAGGACCAGCCCCGTGAGCTGGCGGCGGCGGCTCAGGCGAAAGCTCCGCGAAAGGCGCTGGGGTGTCGTCTCGTCGAGCAGGTCCTCGGTGCGAACGAAGGTCACGGGGTCGCTCTTGCTCATCGCGACGAAGTCTCCTCCTCGGCCCCCAGCGTCCAGGGGACACTGGTGACGGCGACCGACGGTTCGAAGAGCAGTCGGCCCTTGAGCCGCAGCGCGGTTTGGTTGTGGAGCAGGTTCTGCCACCAGCGAGCGACCACGTACTCGGGAATCACGATCGAGACCACGTCACCCGGATTCTCCCTCCGCAGCTGCCGCACGTAGCGCAGCACCGGCCGCACGGTCTCCCGGTACGGCGACTCGATGACGACTAGCGGCACGGGTACGCCGCGCTCGCGCCACTCGTCGGCAAGCGAATGGGGTGCATCCTCAGCCGCCACGGTCACGGCGCGAAGCGTGGCCGGATTGGTTGCCTGGGCGAAGGCGAGCGCGCGCAGCGTCGGCGCGAGCAGATTCGAGACCAGCACGACCGTGTGGATCCGGGCGGGCAGGGCGACCCCCGCCGCGCTCGGGGCGAGCTGCTCTCCCAGCCCGCGGTAGTGCCGGGACACGGCCTTCATCGCCATGTAGAGGATCGGCGCCGCGACGACGACGATCCACGCGCCCTGCGCGAACTTGGTCACGAGGACGATGACGAATACGAGCCCGGTCGCGAGGGCGCCCAGGCGGTTGACCGCCTGCTTGCGGCGGAGGCGCCCGCGTTCGTCCGGCGATGCGTCCTTGATCAGCCCCGCCCAATGGCGCACCATTCCCGCCTGGCTCAGGGTGAACGAGAGGAACACGCCCAGGATGTAGAGCTGGATCAACCGGGTGACCTCGGCGTTGAACGCGACGATCAGCAGGCCCGCAACGAGCGCGAGCAGGAAGATGCCGTTCGAGAACACGAGCCGGTCGCCGCGGTTGGCGAGCTGGTGGGGGAGGTAGTTGTCCCGCCCCAGCAGGGACGAGAGCACTGGGAAGCCGTTGAACGCCGTGTTCGCCGCGAGGATGAGGATGGCCGCCGTGAAGCCCTGGAGCAGATAGAACGGCACCGTCTGCCCGAAGGCCGCCAGGCCGATCTGGCTGAGCGCCGTCTTCTGCTCGGCGCCGGCCGGCAGGCCGATCAGGTCGGCCGTGTTCTCCGCCATGTGCACGTGTGAGATGACGGCGAGGGCCGTGATCCCGGCGAACATGGTGATCGCCAGCCCGCCCATGATCGTGAGCGTGGCGGCAGCGTTCTTGCTCTTCGGTGGGAGGAAGGCTGGAATGCCGTTCGAGACCGCCTCGACCCCGGTGAGGGCGGTGCACCCGGAGGCGAAGGCCCGCAAGACGAGGAAGACGACGAGGAGTCCGCCGGTGTCGGCTACCTGGCGGAGCTGGTAGTGGGCGCTCTCGGCGGTGAGGCCGTCGCCGAAGAGGGCCTTGGCGAAGCCGACGGCGAGCAGGGCGAGGACGCAGAGCACGAAGCCGTAGGTGGGGATGGCGAAGGCTCGTCCCGACTCCTTGACGCCGCGCAGGTTGACCACGGAGAGGATCAGGACGAAGCCGAGCGACAGCGCCACCGCATGCGGCGCCAGGCTCGGTGCGGCGCTCGTGATCGCGGCGACGCCGGCGACCACCGACACCGCAACGGTCAAGACGTAGTCGATGAGCAGCGCGGCCGCGGCGGTGAGTGACGCGTTCTCGCCGAGGTTCTCGCGACTGACCGTGTAGGCGCCGCCGCCGTTCGGGTATGCCTCGCAGGTCTGGCGGTAGGAGGCGACGACGATGACCAGCAGCAGAACCACCCCGAGCGCCACCCACGGCGTCAGGTCCAGAAGGGCAAGGCCGCCGAGCCCCAGTACGAGGACGATCTGCTCGGTGGCGTAGGCGACCGACGAGAGCGGGTCGGAGCAGAAGACCGGGAGGGCGAGGCGCTTGGGGAGGAGGGTCTCCTCGAGGCGATCGCTGCGAAGCGGCTCGCCGAAGAGGATCCGCGGGAGTGAGCGAGTGGCCGAAGCCATGGCCCCGTTCTAGCCGCCCGGAGGGGCGTTTTCGCTGGTATTGACGCGTTCTTAACGCCCTATGGGCGGTTCTTGTCGCTCGCTTGACGGCGAGGGGTGATTACGCGACGAGGGGAAACGAAGGGCGGAACCGAACCCGATCCCGCCCTCCGTTATCCCGGTCTGGTTGATGCGTGTCAGCCAGGGGTGACTCGGCCGGCCAGGTCCTCGGCGCCGGAGCGGGCGTCGGCGACGGTGCGCTCGACATCCCGCTGGGTCTGATTGACCTGGCGCTCGACGTCGCGCCGGGTGCGGCGCAGCGTCTGCGTCACGCGGCGCTGACCGCGCTTGCGAACCTGGGCGCCGCGACGCTCAAAGCGCTTCGCGTTGGAGTCGACGCGCTCGCGAAGGCGCTTCCACTCGCGTCCCGGATCATTGAACTTCCGGGCGGTGTCGGCGACGTTGTCGCGAGCCGTCAGGGCCGCGCCGAGGGCGATGTCGCCCGCTCGCTCGGCCTGCAGGCCGGCGGCCTGGACGAGGTTCATCTGCCGTCGCGCACGGGTCTCGGCTGCCTTACGGGCCGAGCGGCTGCGATTCGCAGCGTTCTGCCGGCGCGTCGCTGCCGCCTTCTGCGCGGCTGCCTTGCGCTGGTTCTCGGTCTGGGTAGCCATTGTCTGAATCACCGTCTCTCGTTCGACTTCATTACCTGTAACAAGCGCGCTACCCGAGCCCACCCCGAGGAAACGCCCACCGAACGTGCGAACGGACCGCCTATAGGGGGCACTAACGCACGTTCGGCGCGGGGCGAAAAGCTTGCTTGTGGCATGTCACACAACGGCGGCGCCCGCGCAGGCTAGGGTGGCGGGGATGGAGGCAGCGGCCGTGCGCTCCGAGTGGACGATTGCCCAGAAGGGCGTGCTTGCGGTGTCGGCGGTGCTCACGGCCTGGAGCGTCGCCGGCCTGATCGCCAATCCCGACTTCGCGACGGGCGCCGACGCCACCGCGGTGCAGGTGCTCGGGGTCGACTTCAACGGCTGGCATGCCCTCTCGGGCTTCCTGCTAGTCGGGCCGGGCTTTCTCATGTGCCTGCGCCCAAACTGGGCGCTCTTCTTCGCGCTCTACGCCGGAGCTCTCCTCGTGGTGACCGCGATCTGGGCCCTGGTCGACACACGGCCTGCCGAGCTGCTCGCCTTTCCCCACAACGAGGCTGACGCGGTTCTTCACTTCAGCTTCGCCGCCGCGTACTTCTCGGTTGCCGTCCTGCAGCTGCGGGCGGATCGGGCCGGCGACTAGCCCGTCGGACCGGCGTCGAGCGTCCGCGCTGTCGCTGAGCGCTCGACCTCTCGTTGATCCGGGGCGGTGCCCAGCACCCTGTCGGAGAGGTCGTTCGTGATCCCGTGCCAGTAGTGCTCGTTCTTGAAGTGGTGGAGACGGTGGTTGCGCCAGACGGCGCGGTAGTAACGCGACCGCGGCCGGTGGGCGGTGTGAATGAGGAAGTGCGTCCACTCATACACACCGATCGCCGCATACGCCGCGATCCCGGCGCTCACCATGGGGCCCAGCGGCGGCGCGCCCGTGACGGCTGCCCAGACCAGCGCGACGAGGCCGATCGTCACGGGCACCGCCAGGAACAGGAGCTGTGCGAGCTCGATCGGCGCCAGCAGGATGATCGAGAGGTCATTCGGCTCGGCGTGGTGCTCGCGATGCGCACGGGCGGCGGGCGGGTCGATCCGGCGCCCGCGGACGGTGGTCGGGCGCCAGTGCAGGAGGTACACGTGGATCGCCCACTCGCCGAACGGATAGACGACGAGCAGGATCGCGGCGGCGAGGAGGTCCGCCCAGCCGAAGTCGCCGAGAGCCAGGCGCAGCGCGATCAGCGCGAGGAGGCCGGCGGCGATGATCCATGGCGAGCGCTTGTGGGCAAACTCGCGCCGCGCGTCAGCGAGCGTCTTCACCTCCCGTCCGTACCGGGCAGCCATCAACCCAAATGATCGCGGATCGGATGTCCGACCCATCCGGTTGGGTTTCTGTTAGGGTGCCCTAACCGTGAGCCAGGGAACGTCCGAGACGAAGAGGCTGAAGGCCGCGAGTGCCGAGCGCGCCTCGCGCCTCACCCGCCTCGCCTGGTGGGTGGCAGGGCTCGGCTTTGTCGCCACCCTCGTCTATCTGATGGCGACCGCCGAGACCGGGCCCGTGGACCCTACAGAGGTTCAGGGCCATCAGAGTCACGCCAGCGTCGTCTTCAACAGCGCGGCGATCGTCTTCCGCGAGGGCCTGGAAGCCGTGCTGATCTTCGCGGCGGTCACCGCCAGCTTCCTCGGCGTCAACAAGGGCCGGCGCCGCCCCGTCGTCGCCGGTGCCGCGGCGGCCTTCGGCGCGACCATCGTCACCTGGTTCATCGCCCAGGCCATCCTCGACGTCGCCAGCCCGCTCGGGCCGCGGCTCGAGGCGATCACCGGCTTCCTCGCCATCGTGGTCTTGCTCCTGGTCCTCAACTGGTTCGTGCACCGCGTCTACTGGACCGAGTGGATCGGTCGCCACCATCGCCGCCGGCGCCAGCTCCTGGCAAGCGCGGGCATCGGCGCCACGCTCGGCCTCGTGATGCTCGGCTTCACGAGCGTCTACCGCGAGGGCTTCGAGGTCGTCCTCTTCCTCCAGAACCTCCAGCTTCAGAACGGCACGGGGACGGTGCTCGAGGGCGTCGCCCTCGGCCTCGCCGGCACGGCCGCCGTCGGCGTCCTCACCTTCTGGCTTCACCACCGCCTGCCGTATCGGCGGATGCTCGTCCTCACGGGCGTCCTGGTCGGCTGCGTGATGGTCGTGATGATCGGTGGCACCGCCCTGTCGTTCGTCGATCTGGGCTGGCTACCGCGGCACGAGACCCCGTTCACCGTCCCCGAGTGGATGGGCTCGTGGTTCGAGATCTACTCCTACTGGGAGACGATCGCCGCCCAGGTCCTCGCCGCTGTGCTCGTCGTCGGCTCCTACTGGCTCGCCCAGTACCTCAAGGTGCGCCGCCCAGCGAAGCGCGGCCTCGAGCCGACCGCCGTCAAGGCGCAGGCGCCGCCGCTGCCGGCGCAGTCGGCCGCCGACCTCGGCATCTAGCCGCTCGCGAAGCGCTCAGGCGCTCGTGACGCCCGGCGCGACTTCGCGTTGAGCCTCGGGGTGCTCGCGATTGAGCGGGTGATGGCACGCGGCCCAGTGGCCGCGGCCGTGGTGGATCAGCTCGGGCTCGACGTCTGAGCAGATCTCGGTCGCGTAGGGGCAGCGCGTGTGGAAGCGGCACGCCGACGGCGGGTTGGCCGGGCTCGGAACGTCGCCCTCCAGCACCATCGGCTTGCGGTTCGCGTTCTCGCGCGGGTCCGGGATCGGCACCGCCGAGAGCAGCGAGAGCGTGTACGGATGGATCGGGTTCGAGTAGACCTCCTCGGCGGGCCCGATCTCGACGATCTTCCCGAGGTACATGACCGCGATTCGGTCGGAGACATGGCGGACGACGCCCAGGTCGTGGGCCACGAAGATGTAGGTGAGGTCGAACTCGTTCTGGAGGTCCTCGAGCAGGTTGATGATCTGCGCCTGGATCGAGACATCGAGGGCAGAGACCGGCTCGTCGGCGATGATCAGCTTGGGCTGCAGGGCGAGCGCCCGCGCCACCCCGATCCGCTGGCGCTGGCCGCCGGAGAACTCGTGCGGGTAGCGCGTGTAGTGCTCGGGGTTGAGCCCAACCCGCTCGAGCAGCTCCTGGACACGCGGCTTCAGCTGGCTGCGCGACGCCTCACCGTGGAGGACCAGCGGCTCGCCGACGATCTGGGAGACGCGCTTGCGCGGGTTGAGCGAAGCGTAGGGGTCCTGGAAGACCATCTGCATCTGACGGCGCAGGCGCTGGAGGTCCTTGCCCTTGAGCCCGACGATGTCCTGACCCTGGAAGTGCACCGAGCCGGACGTGGGCTCGAGCAGCTGCAGGATCGTCCGCGCGAGGGTGGACTTGCCGCACCCGGACTCGCCGACCAGGCCGAGGGTCTCGCCCGGCGCGACGCTGAAGGAGACGTCGTCGACGGCTTGGACCGCGCCCACCTGGCGGTCGATCAGGATCCCGGACTTGATCGGGAAGTGCTTGACGAGGTGCTCGACCTCGAGCAGCGCGTCGGTGTGCGCGCCCGGCTGACTGGCCTCGATCTCGGCGGCCGAGGGTGCCGTGGACTCGGTTGCATCACTCATGCGGCGGGCGCCTCCAATCCGATCTCGCCGCTCTCCACGACTCGCAGGGTCTTCTTCTGCTCGGGGGTGAGCCAGCAGCGGTCCTCGTGCCCTGGGCCGCCGCCCCGGATCTCGAGCCCGGGCACCTCGGTGCACTTGTCGAAGGCATGCGGGCAGCGCGGGCGGAAGTGGCAGCCCTGGGGCGGCGCGACGAGCGAAGGCGGCTGGCCCTGGATCTGCGCCAAGCGGCTGACGCGCGGGCGGTCGATGCGCGTCAGCGAGCCGAGCAGGCCCCACGTGTATGGGTGCTGCGGGTTGTAGAAGATCTCGTCCAGCGTTCCGGACTCGACGATACGCCCCCCGTACATGACGAGCACGTCGTCAGCCACCTCGGCGATCACGCCCAGGTCGTGGGTGATCATGACGACGGCCATGCCCAGGTCCTCCTGCAGGCGGGCGATCAGGCGCAGGATCTGGGCCTGGATCGTCACGTCGAGCGCGGTGGTCGGCTCGTCCGCGATCAGGATCTCGGGGTCGTTCGTGAGCGCCATCGCGATCATCGCGCGCTGGCGCATCCCGCCCGAGAACTCGTGCGGGTACTCGTCGACGCGGCGCTTCGGATCGGGGATGCCGACGAGCCCCAAGAGCTCGACGGCACGCGCCTTCGCCTCCTCGTCGCCGAGGTCCTGGTGGACCTGGATCGCTTCGACGAGCTGCTTGCCGACCTTGTAGAAGGGGTGCAGGGACGACAGCGGGTCCTGGAAGATCATCGAGATCTGGTTGCCGCGGACCACGCGCAGACCGTCGTTGTCGAGTGCCACCAGGTCCCTGTCCTGGTAGGTGATCTGCCCCGAGATCTCGGCGTTGTCGGAGCGAGTCAGTCCGAGGACGGTGAGGTTGGTGACGCTCTTGCCGGATCCGGACTCCCCGACGATGCCCAGGGTCTTGCCCTTGTAGACGTCGAACGAGACGCCGTCGACCGCTTTCACGATGCCGTCGTCGGTGGCGAAGTTGACGTGCAGGTCCTGAACGCGAAGGATCGGCTCGCTCATTGCGCTCATTGGTATCTCACCCGCGGGTCCAGATAGGCGTAGAGGATGTCAACGATCAGGTTGAAGATGACGATGAAGAAGGCACCGAACAGCACGATGCCCTGGATCACGACGAGGTCGGAGCGCTGAATCGCGGTCACCAGCTCCTTGCCGATCCCGGGCAGGTTGAAGACGGACTCGGTGAGGATCGCGTTGCCGGCGAGCAGGGTGCCGATGTCGAGCCCGAGCAGGGTGACAAGGGGGGTGATGGCGCTGCGAAGCCCATGGCGCATGATCACCGTACTCTCCGGCAGGCCCTTGGCCCGTGCCGTGCGGATGTAGTCCTCGCTCATCACGTCGATCATCTGCGAGCGTAAGTACCGGGCGTAGATCGCGGCCGTCGCCGCCGCCAGGACCATCCAGGGCAGAAGCAGGGAGCCGACGTGGCCCCAGAAGTCGGTCGCGCTGGCGTAGCTGCCGATGCCCGGGAAGATCGGGATCTGCCCGACATCCTGGGCGAAGAGGTAGAGGGCCACGAGGCCCAGCCAGAAAACCGGCGCCGAGATGAACGTCAGCGACGTGATCATCGTGGCGCGGTCGAGCAGCGAGCGGCGGCGGACGGCGGAGATGATCCCGACCGGGATTCCGATCGCGAGCCAGATCACGACCGACCCCGCGACGAGGTACGCCGTCACCGGGATGCGCTCGAGGATGATGTCCTTCACCGGCGTGTTCGACTGGAAGATCGAGATGCCGAAGTTGAACGGGCCGGTGCCGCCGTTGTACTGGTCGGCCCCGAACCACGAGAACGGCGTGAAGACCTGGGTCAGATAGCGCAGGAACTGGGTCAGCATCGAATCGTCGAGCCCCAGTTGCTTGCGCAGGATCTCGATCTGCGCCGGGTTGGCGTTGCGGCCCGCCCGCAGAGTCGCCGAATCCGCGGTGGGAAAGATGTAGAAGATCATGAACACCACCGCGCTGACGATGACCAGCATCGCGAGGCACCAAAGTACGCGGCGGACTATGTAGCGGAGCAAGTTTCTGTGGTGTCGAGGTCTGGGTCGGGCCCCGCCGCCGTGGCGGCGGGGCCCTTCCCGATTACCTAGGCGTTCAGGTGAACCGCCTTACTTCAGTGAGGTGAACGACAGATCCCAGTTCGCGTTGAACTGGTTGATCACGCCGGCCACGTCACCGGACTCGATGTTCGCCTGGTTGTCCCAGACCCACGGCACTGCCGGAGCCTGTTCCATGATCTGGTCATCGATCTTGCCCCAGGCCTCGGCCCGTGCATCCAGGTCGTCGATGTACACGGCCTTCTGGATCGCCTTGTTGATCGTCGGGTCGTCCAACAACGGCCAGTTCGAGTTGTTCGACGGCGTGATTGCGTCGCCGGAGAACGTCACCTGAAGGATGGACTGCGGGTCCTGGAAGTCCTTCAGCCAGCCCACGTTGGGGCAGACGTTCGGCTCGTTCTTGGGAACGTTGCAGAACTTGGTGTACATGACGTCGTGGGCAACCTTCTGGAAGTCCACGCTGAATCCCAGCTGCTCGAGCTGGTCCTTGAACACCGTGGCGGTGTCGGAGCCTGGCGGTGCGTCATCGCCGATCATGGTGATGTCGCAGTCGCCCTCGCACTTACCGGAGTCGTAGCCGGCCTTCTTCATGTAGTCCTCGGCCACGCTCATGTCGCCGTTCGGGTTCTGGATGTAGTCCAGATCCGGACCCTCAACGCCACCGGCTTCCTCGAATCCGGGGAAGTTCGGCGGGATGAAGTGGGTCGCCACCGGACCCACGAGCTCGCCCCCGCGCGTGTTGCGGAGGTCGGTGCGGTTCGACGCTGCAATCACGGCCTTGCGGACGTCGATGTTGTCGAACGGCTTTTCCGTCGTGTTGAACGTGATGTAGCGGTTACCGCCGGACGGGGTCAGCGTCAGCTGATCCGGGTACTTCGTGGCGGCTTCCTTGAGCGAGGTGGGCGGCGTTGAGAAGTCGCCGTTCACCTGCGCGTCGCCCTGCAGGATCTTCTTCGACGCCGAG
>JBKPNZ010000068.1:0-8591 GCA_046732895.1 Actinomycetota bacterium | reverse complement strand
GGTATGGGCCGCGTCGATCGACTCGCTCGCCGATCTGCTCGCCGAGCTCCAGCGTCGGTGGAGCGACTGGGGTCCGCGCCAGCTCGACATCGGCGGCGGGTTTCCGGCGCCGCGTGACCCCTTCGGCCGGCGATCGCCTCTGCGCGCCGACGCGCCCGACCGCGCTCCGGCGCTCGACGAGTACGCGGCCGCGATTACCCCGCGCCTGGCCGAGCGGTTGGAGGGGATCGGAATCGATCCGGGTGAGGTGCGCCTGGAGCTGGAGCCGGGCCGCGGCGTCTACGCCGACGCCGGGATCCACCTCGCCACCGTCGGCAACGTGAAGCGCCAGGCCGAGCCCGAGCCACTCGTCTGGATCGAGACCGACACCTCCGACTCCTACCTCCCCGACGTCAACCTCGAGCTCAACCGCTGGACCTGCCTGCCGGTGCACAACGCCCTTGCCGAGAGCGCGCTCAGCGCCGACGTGACGGGCCGCACCTGCGCGCTCGACGTCCTGATCTCCGCCGCGGAGCTCCCCGCGGTCGAAAAGGGCGACGTGCTCGCCTTTCTCGACACCGGTGCCTACCAGGACGCGACCGCCTCCAACTTCAACGCCCTGCCCCGGCCCGGCACCGTTCTCGTCCATGGTGGCGAGGCGGAGCTGGTTCGCCGGCACGAGACGCTCGAGGATGTCTTCGCCCGCGACATGGTCCCGGAGCGCCTGCGGAGCGCAGGCGATCTGGACGGTTCGGAGGGCTGGCGCGTCTCGGCCCTCGACCACGTCGCGGTCACCTGCGCCGACCTCGATCGCTCGCTGCACTTCTACTGCGAGCTCCTCGGCCTCGAGGTTCGCGCGCGGGGCGAGGCGGAGGGCGCCGAGTTCGAGATCACCGGCATCGCCGATCCCAAGGTCCGCTGGGCCGACCTGCTCCTCACCGGCGGCCAGGTGCTCGAGCTGATCGAGTACCAGCGACCGCGCGGAGCCCCCACCCGCCCCGCGCCGAACGACCCCGGTGCCACTCACATCTCGATGCGGGTGGCCGACGCCGACGCCACCTACGAGCGCCTGCGCGACGCGGGCGTCGGGGTCCGCGGCGAGCCGGCGACGATCGACGCACCCGGCGCCTGGCACGGAGTCCGCGCCTTCTATGCCGCCGACCCCGACGGCGTGACCGTGGAGATCACTCAGCCCCCTCCCCTCCCCGGCGGATGACGGACCCGCGCATCGTCTGGGTCACGGGCGCCGCGAGCGGCATGGGCGCCTCCCATGCCCACCGCTTCGCCGCGATGGGCGATCGCGTCGGGATGTGGGACGTGCGGGGCGATGAACTCGGCGCGGTTGCCTCGAAGGTCCGCGCCGACGGGGGCAGCGCCGAAACCGTCGTCGCCGACATCACCGACTGGGAGGCTGTCCAGGCTGCCGCCCAGGAGTTCCGCAACAAGCTCGGCCCCGCTCAGGTCGTCGTCGCCAACGCCGGCATCATCGCCGACGGCGCCCACATCGACGAGCTCGACCCCGCCGACTGGCAACGGGTCATCGACGTCAACCTCACCGGCGCCTTCCACACCGCAAAGGCCGCCGTGCCCCAGCTCCGCGAGGCCGAAGGAGACCGCTCGCTGGTCCTGATCTCCTCCATCTGCGGCCTCACCGCCTCCCAGGGCTTTGCCGCCTACAACGCCTCCAAGCATGGAGTGATCGGCCTCATGCGAACCCTCGCCAACGAGCTCGGCCCGGACGGCGTCACCGTCAACGCGATCTGCCCCGGCTGGGTCAAGACGCCGATGCTGGGCGCCTCGATCGACGACGCCGGGGGCGAATCGGCGGATCTCTCCGAGTTCACAGCCATGAGCCTGATCGAACGGCTGATCGAGCCGGAGGAGGTCACCGAGACCGTCGTCTGGCTCACCTCCCCCGCGGCTCGCGCGGTCACGGGCGTTGCGCTGCCGGTCGACCTGGGGCTGATGGAGAAGCGGGCTTGGCCATAGGTCGCGGTGTGAAGCCCGCGGCGATCGCTTCCGTCGTCGGCTTCGGCGTCAGGACCTCGACGCGCAGGGTCGGTTCCGCCTCGGCGCCGGGGCCATAGCCGGACGACGTCCAGCGCCACAGCCGCTCGTCCCAGAAGAGATAGGGCTTGCCGGTGTCGGGAGTGAGAACGATCACACCAGCGGGGAGATCTGAGAGCGGCGCGCCGAAGGTAACGCGGCGGCCGTCGGCGGTGATCCGCGCGCGGTGGAGAAGCTCATCCAGCTCGGTCGCGGGCATCCGCTCACCGAGCGCGTCGCGGAACTCGTTGTAGCGGGCGCGCATGCACTCGGCGCAGGGACGATGGCCGGCGGCGAGGGCGGTCGGCTCGTCCCAGAAGAAGAGCTCGGTGTAGTGACCCGGGCGCATGATCTGGCGCCGGCGGCCCTTGAACTCGAGGCGGCAGTAGATCCAGCGCTTCACCTGGTGGTGGCGGCGGATGTTGCCGTGCTCGTCGTGGAGGTTGCCGCGGTTGCCGAAGAGGTGACCGCGGTCGGGGACGGCGACGAGCTCGCCGAACGGGTTGACCCGGTTCTGGCGCGGGGATCGTGTGGCCGAGGTCATCGGTAGACAGGCGCCTCGAGCTCCGGCTCCGTGAGCTGGGTGACGACCGCCGCCGGCCGCGGCGCGCTCATCGCCACGAAGACGAGACCCGCGAACCACGGCAGGTAGAGGTAGAACCAGTGGTCGACGCCGAGCTGAGCCGCGATCAGGATCGCCGCCGCCAGGGCCGCGATCTGCGCCAGTGAGCGTCGCCGCGGCAGAAAAGCCACCAGCACCGCCAGGCCCGCCGCGAGCAGGCGCACCACCGTCTGCAGCCAATCGAGGCCCGGCTCCTGACCCCAGACGCTGAAGGGGCTCGTGCGGTCGAGCTGGCTCTTGAGCGAACGGTCGTAGAAGTCGGCGAGGCCGGGGTCGATCGCAGGGTGGGCGAGGAGCAGAGCGCTCGCGACGATGAAGACCGCGGTGAAGACGAAGACGGACTTCAACGCCCACAGGCGCGGCCGCCAGCCGATGATGCGCTCGGCGAGGCCCTCGTAGCCGGCGGCAAAGAGCGGGAAGAGACCGAGCGGGGCGAACTTCACCATCGTCGCCAGGGCGAGGAAGGCGCCGCGGCCGACGGGCGAGGAGAAGAAGAGGAATGCCCACACCAAACAGGCGGCGACGAGCGAGTCGTTTGCGTTGGACTGCAGGGCGTAGTCGGTGAACGGGTACGCGGCCCAGGCGAAGGCGAGGGTGATCCCGAGTGCGTTGCCGGCGCGACGCGCCGCGGCTTCGTCCTCGGCGGCCACGCCGAGGCCAGGCGACGACGCGGAGTCGCCCGGATGGTCGTCGTCGTCATCCCTCCCCCGCCGAGCCAACCGACGCCCGACGACGAAGAGCCCGAACACGGTGGCAAGGTCGAAGAAGATTGCGGCGGAGTGGGCGGCGGGGAGGTCGTCCCAGCTCCCGTGCCACGGCAGCGCCAGCTCGAACGGGATATAGGCGAAGTAGTTGGCGGGACCGTAGGTGTCACCGAACGAGTTGTCGGAGGGGAAGGTGCCGTAGATCGCGTCGCCGTGGGTGACGCGGTCGGCGCCGATCACTCCCGCGTAGCCGACGTCGATGACCCCGGAGTCGGCGATGTTGAGCGCGATCCGAAAACCAAGCAGGAAGAAGAGCGCGACGGTGAGGACCCAGGCGGGGATCGTCGGGCGCAGGCCGTCCCGGACGCCGCGAAACCCGATCCACAGCATGCGCCCGAGCAGATAGAGCAGCGGCGGATAGGCGAGCGGGACCGAGACGCCGATATCGGCGGCGTTGAAGTAGGCCTCCGAGACGCCGAAGGAGAGCAGCACCAGGAGGTCGAGGTGGACGATCTTGAGCGGCCGGCGGAAGTCGAAGAGACCGAAGAAGAAGACGAGCGCGAGCGCTCCCCACACGAGCGGGCTGTTCAGCAGGTGCCCGAACTGGCTGGGGTAGCCGCGGGCCATCTGCCACGCCACCTGGTAGCCAGTCCACGACTCCCGCACCGTCGCGGTGGGGTCGTCGACGAGGACCTGGACGACCTCCTTGTCGCCGGCGTAGTAGCCGATCTGCCAGGTGCTCGGCTCCTTGACCTCCGCGTAGGCCTTGAGCTTGCCGTACTTGGCCGCGGTCTCGGCGACCTTGGGATCGCGGTCGGCGATCGCGATCGCCTCGCGCCCGGACAGGTTGTAGTAGTCGGGCTTGGTCGGAGGGGGACCGCCGATCACGGGCGCCGGGACCGACCCCGGCAGCGGCGGGTTCGGGCTGACGATCGTCGACTGGCCGTGGGCGGAGTCATTACTCGTCTGCGCCGGCGCGGCGGCGGGCAGCGCCAGCGCGAGCACGGCGACGGGCGCCGCGAGGTGGGACCTGCGCAATCTCACCAGCGGAAGTCTCACATTCCGGCCGCACGGGCCGGCCGCCGGGCGACCTAGCGCTGCAAGGTCGCCAAGTCCGGATAGTCGGTGACGACCCCGTCCGCGTCGTAGACGAGGTCCTCCGTGAAGAGGACCTCGCCACCCGGTTCCGCGAGCGACTCGTAGCGCACGATCCGCCGCTCGCCCTCGATCCCCAGGTGCGTGTAGCGCTCGTGCAGAGGCTCCACGGCGAGGTCGGGAACCGACACCCAGGCCATCAGGAACTCCACCCGTCCCGGGCCCTCGTGGAGGCCATGGCGAAGCACGGGCATCGAGTTGAACATCGGGGAGAGGCCGAGGTCGGTGTCGAGGGCGCCCGCTAGGGAACCTTCAGCGCCGCCGGGCGGCGGCAGCTCCACCGCGCTGCCCTCGGTGGAGGCGTCGATGATCCACTCGCCCTCCGCTGTGCGGAGCTCCACCCGCCGTGCCCAGTCGTCGCCGCGCGCGCTGACGGCAAGGCGGGTCGTCACGAACCCGGGACCCGTTTCGAGCGCGTAGTCCAGCCGGTAGGCGATGGGGACCTCATGGACAGCGATGCCCCTCGCCTGAAGCTGATCACCGCCGAGCTCGAGGTGAGCCTCCTCGCCGCCAGCCGACCGGGGCTTGTCCCAGGTGAGCACGTGGCGCGCTGTTCCGTTCATCGACCGATTGGTCGTTGCGCGCACGCACCCGTTACGCGCCTGCTCGTCCCCTTCCCTCAACCAAACCCCGCCCCCCGCCGATCTAGAGGCCATGCAGTCGAAGCTCGTTCAGCGAGGCATCGTCGCCGCGCTCGTCCTCGCGGCGCTCATCGGCGCCGTGGCCGTGCACCTGGTGACGAAGGCGAACGTCGATCAGGAGCGCACGGATCGCATCGACGCCGCGACGGCCCGGGTGCAGACCGCGATCGGCGACCGTGCCTTCTACCTCGAGGACATCGCCGACATGGTCGGCGTCCACGACGACGCGGACGCGGAGGAGTTCTCGCGCTACGCCGAGGTGCGACGCGGCGGCGACCAGACCGTCGTCGCCGTCGAGTGGCTGCGGCGCTCGCCCGACGGCGAACTGGTGCCGCCGCATGACATCGGCGCCGATGTCGTCCTCGTGCACCCCTCCGACCATGCCGACGCGAAGCTCGCCGACCCCGCCGGCCAGCGGATCGTCCGGAGTGCGGTCGAGAGCGCGACCGACTCCAAGCAGGTCGGCCTCTCGAAGCCGGTCGAGCTCGCGAACGGTCACCAGGGCTTCTACCTCGCCGCGCCGGTCGAGGCCCACCGCTTCAGCGGCGCGGTTTCCCAGACCGAGTCTCGGAGCGCCATGGTCGGGCTGATCGACGCGCAGGAGCTCGTCGCGGGCGCCGCCGACGCCGACACCGGTCCGCTCGAGCTGAGCGATTCGGGCGACCCCATCGCCCGGGCCGGAACGGCGCCCACTGACACGGTGAACGCCACCCTGCCCGCACCCGCGGAGGGCTGGAGCGTGAGTGTCGACGCCGGTGGCCTCACCGCGTTCGAGCGCGGGCTTCCGTGGATCACGCTGATCGTGGGCCTCGGTCTCGCCGGAGCCGTCGCGGTGATCCTGCGCAGCACCTCCGAGCGCCGCGACGACGCCGAGCGCCTGGCGCGCGACCGCGCGCTGGAGCTCGAGCGGCGCTCACGCGAGGACCCGCTCACCGGCGTCTACAACCGCCGCCACTTCAGCGAGCTGCTGGCGGCGGAGCTCCGCGACTCCGACGTCGCGAGCGGCCCGGCGGTGATGCTCATCGACCTTGACCACTTCAAGCAGGTGAACGACGACCACGGGCACCTCACCGGCGACGTGGCCCTGCAGGCCGCGGTCCGGCGGATCGCTCGGGTCCTCCGCGGCAGCGACTGCCTCGCTCGCTGGGGGGGCGAGGAGTTTGCCGTCCTCGTCCCCGAGATCACCCGCGAGGAGATCGGCGTGCTCGCCGAACGGGTCCGCCACGCCGTCTCGGACCGCCCGATCGCCGTCGACGCGATCCAGATCGACCTGACCCTCAGCGCCGGCATCGCCCTGGCCGGCGAGGGCTTGCGCACGCCGGACACGCTCGTCCATGCAGCCGACCAGGCCCTGTATGAGGCCAAGCGCGCGGGGCGAAACCGCGTGCGGGTGTGGGGCCCGGCCGCGAAACCCGAGCCGCTGGTGCCGATCTCCACCAACGGTCGCTAGCCGGCGAGCGGAGTCGACCGGCCTGGGAGGGTCTAGGTCGGGAAGTGCATCAATGGTCCAGCCGCGACTGGTGGCGGCGGATGGTCGGGATCGTCTCGGTATCTCCACCGCGGCGCGCGGTGTTCGTCAACGGCAAGAATCCTCGGTCCCTACCCTGCCTGGCATGACGATCTACCGGATGGATCACGCCGGCGTTGTGGTCGAGGATCTCGCGGCCGCTATCGCGTTCTTCATCGAACTGGGCCTGGAACTGGAGGGCGAGGCAACAGTCGAGGGTGAATGGGTGGACCAGCTCGTCGGGCTGGACGGCGTCCGAGCGGACCTCGCCGTCGTCCGGACCCCGGACGGCCACGGCCGGGTCGAGCTGTCGACGTTCCACACGCCGGTGGCCACCAGCAATGCGCCGAGGGCGCCGATGAACACCCCGGGCATCCCTCGCCTCACGTTCGTCGTCGACGCCGTCGACGACGTCCTCGACCGCCTGCGCGCCCACGGCGCCGAACTCGTGGGCGAGGTGGCGCAGTACGAGGACACCTACCGGTACTGCTACGTCCGCGGCCCCGCCGGCATCATCATCGGGCTGATCGAGGAGCTCGGCTGAACGACACTCCGAGATCGGCATCACCGCGTGACGCCCCCCGCTCGCCCTTCCTAGCCGAAGCTGTCCTGGAAGCTCGCGCAGATCTTGTGGTGGTGCCTGGGACCGATGGTCTTGCCCGTGACCTTGATGACGAAGCCGACGATCGAGTTGCCGCCGCTGGTCGCCGGCCCGTCGCCGGCAAAGGCTCCCTGCTGGCTGGAGCGATCGATATCGACCCGAACGGGATCAGGTGAGCCCGCATACATGAAGAGGATCTTCACCTTGCGGTCGGCAAGGCACTTGGGGTTCGGCGACGTCAGATGCCCCGCGAAGTAGCCCACGCTGGAGTCGTCGGGACTCAGTCCGGAGGCGTCGCGGACGATCTCCGTCGGCAGGCCTGCCCGCGCCACTCCCGGCCCAATCGCCACTAGGCCCAGAAGCGCCGCCATCGCGACGCCGATTCGCTTCCTCATCCCGCCTCCTCTCGACACGGCGCGCCACTCGTTGGCGCCACGCTGCTGACCCTACCGCGCCCAGGCGTGCGCTCAAAGAGCAGCGGGTAGCTTCGAGCCGTGCGCTACTTCGTCGTGATGTCGAAGCCTGGTCCCGCATGGGATCCCACGCGGGAGCGGCGTCAGCAGGAGGGGTGGGACGAGCACGCCGAGTTCATGGACGGCCTCGTCGACGAGGGCTTCATCATCCTTGGTGGCCTGCTCGGCGACGGGACGAACTCGATGCTCGTCATCGACGCCGAGAGCGAGGACGAGGTCCGTGAGCGGTTGGCCCCCGATCCGGCGATGGACGACGGCACGCTTGAGATCATGAGCGTCGAGCCCTGGGAGATCCTGCTGGCGCCGGAGCTCTAGCGTGCGCTACTTCGTCGCCATGTCGAAGCCGGGGCCGACGTGGGATCCCGCGCGGGAGCGGCGCCAGCAGGACGGGTGGGACGAGCACGCCGAGTTCATGGACGGACTCGTCGACGACGGCTTCATCATCCTCGGTGGCCCGCTCGGCGACGGGACAAACCCGATGCTCGTGATCGACGCCGAGAGCGAGGATGAGGTGCGCTCGCGGTTGGCTCCCGATCCGTGGATGGAGGACGGCACGCTCGAGCTCATAAGCGTCGAGCCCTGGGAGATCCTGCTGGCGCCGGAGCTCTAGCGCGAGCTCGGCTACTCCGGGTCTTCGAGGAGGTCCTCGGCCTCGATGCCCTTGCCTGCCGGCACGCGCAGGGCGATGTCGCCGTGCCCGTACTCGTCGAGGGGCCAGTCGGCCGTGAGGACAGCGTGTATGCCCTGGTCGGTGAGCGCCTGACGCCAGGCGCGGGCGGTCTCGAGCTCGGAGAAGTCCCGGACGACGTCCCAATCGTCGAACGCGGCATCGCCGACGTGGAGCTCCGCCTCGCCGTCGGGGT
>JBKPNZ010000067.1:0-24622 GCA_046732895.1 Actinomycetota bacterium | reverse complement strand
AGGCCTGCGGGCTCGAGCACGGCGACCAGTCCTGAGCGTCGAGCCGGCATTGGAAGCTCGCGCCGGCCTCGCTGGAGGAGAAGGTGAAGCTGACCGCGCTCGTCGCGACCGTGCCCGAGGGACCGGAGGCGATGGTGGTGTCGGGCGGAGTGGTATCGCGATGCCCGCGCGAGACCGACTGCTGGTGGGACGCGGCGCTCGCGGCGATCGGAAGCATGAAGGGAATCGCGCCCGCGATGACGACGGTCGCGAATGCACGGCGATGGCGCGAGAGCATCTGGTCTCCTTCGGCGGCTGAGCCATCTCGCAGGTGGCGCGAGACCTCTGGCTTTGCGTCCCCGCCTCACGACGGGTTTGCCTTGTCGTGGTGACCGCGTGGTGGTCCCCGGTTGTCCTCTCGGCCGGTGATTTCGGCGGTCGGGCTCCATCGGCCGAGTCGCAGCGCCGACAATGGCACCAACGTCCAGTTGGATAGCCTGCCGTGGTGCCTCGCCTGCGCCCCTTGACGCTCCATCCCGAGCTCATTCCCGGCCTGCTGGGCGTGGTGGTCTTCATCGTCTGGGCGCTCGACGGAGGCGGAGCAGCGCCGACGAGTTGGTATCCGGGAGCGCTCTTCTTCCTCGGCCTCCTGGCGACGGTGCTCGTGGTCCTTTGTCTGCGTGCGCGTCCGGATTGGCAGCGACCGCCTGGCCCGCTGCTGATTGCGCTCATCCTCCTTGGGGGATTCGCAGCGTGGAACCTGCTGTCGATCACCTGGGCGGACGTAAAGGGCGACGCCTGGGATGGCGCCAACCGTGCAGTCCTTTACTTCAGCGTGTTCGCCGTCTTCGCCATTCCCTCTTGGCGCGCCTCCAGCGCGGCGATCGTCCTCGGGGTCTTCGCCTTCGGCATCGCGTGCGTGGCCGCAGGGACCCTGGTCTCGATCAACGCAGCCACGGATCCAACGCTCTCCTTCCTCAGCGGCAACCTCGTCGAGCCGACCGGCTACCACAACGCCACCGCGGCCCTTTTCTTGATGGCGTTCTTCCCCGCGGCCCTGCTGGCGTCGCGACGCGAGGTTCCGTGGCCGCTGCGAGGCGTACTTCTCGCCAGTGCAGGGGTCCTCCTGGAGATGGCGATCCCGGCGCAGAGCCGAGGCTCGGCGATCGTCTTTCCGATAGCCCTCGTCATCTATCTCGCCGTGGTTCCGAACCGCGTACGAGCCCTGCTCTGGCTCCTGCCGATCGCGATCGCGGCTGCGCTGGCGGCACCATCCCTTTTGGACATCTATTCCGCGATCAGGGAGGGGGGCGACGTTCAGCAGGCGATTTCGGACGCCGCCACCGCCGTGTGGGTTTCGACGGCGGTCCTGTTGGTGGTCGGGACGGCGATGGCGGCGGCCGACCGCGGCATCGAGATCCCCGCAACGGTCCGCCGCCGGTCTGCGTACGGAGTGGGCGCGCTCGCCGCGGTCGCGACGCTCGCCGCTGTCGTCGTTGCGTTGAATGCCATCGGGAGCCCGGTGGACTGGGCGCATGCGCGCTGGGACGACTTCAAGTCGGGCCACGGTCAAGAGGACTTCAGCGCGAGCCGCTTCAGCGGCGACCTCGGCAGCAATCGCTACGACTTCTGGCGGGTGGCCATCGACCAGTTCGAGGACCACCCAATCGGTGGCGCCGGCACTGAGAACTTCGCCGTCGATTACCTGGAGGACAGGCGAAGCAGTGAGGAACCGCAACATCCGCACAGCCTCGAAATGCGTCTGCTCGGCCAGACGGGCCTGGTGGGGACGGCGCTGTTCGCCGGTTTCCTGGTGGCAGCGGTGGTCGCTATCGCGCGTAGGCGGCGTCGGGCGACGAGCATCCTCGCGCGCGGCATCGCCGCGGCAGCGTTGGCGACAGCCGCGTACTGGCTCGGCCACTCCTCCGGCGATTGGTTATGGGTGTTTCCCGCGCTCACGGCGCCGGCGCTCGCGCTGGTGGCCATCGCGGGCCGCGTCGACCTGCGCCCTTCCACCCAGGAGTCCGGAGCTCTCCCAGCAGCGAGTGAGGGAGCGCACCGCCGGTGGCCGAGCCCGCCGCGGTGGGCGGTCTTGACGATGGCGGCGGGAGCCTTCGTCTTCGCGGCCGTCTCCTACGTGCTCCCGCTCGCGGCTGCCGAAGACGTCGCCACTGCGTCGAGCATCTGGGGCGCCGACCCTCACGCGGCCTTCGACCGGCTCGACCGCGCCGGCGATCTCAACTTCCTCAGCGACGAGCCGGATGTGGTCGCAGGCGCTATCGCTGAGCGCCTCGGCGAACGGGCGCAGATGCGGCGCTACTTCGAAGCGGCCTTGCAGCGCAACTCATTCAACTGGTACTCGCTGCTCGAGCTCGGGGCTCTGGACGCGGTTGAGGGGCACCGAACCGCGGCCATCCGGCGCCTGCACCAAGCCGTGAAGTTGAATCCCAGGGAGCCCGTGATCCGGACCACGCTGGCCGGGGCTCGCTCGAACAAGCCCGTTGGCCTGCGCTCACTCGACCGGATCTTCCTCGGGCGTGTGTGCGATCGGTTCGGCCAGACCCACGACACCCAGTTCTGCGGCTGAACGAGTCGGGGGAGCCCTCCGGGCATCCCCGGCCCCCAAACTTGCGAAAAGCTGCTATGAGTTGTTAAGGGCGTGTTGCCCCGGTTTGCCGCCGAGCGTCGCAGTCATTGGCGCCTCGGTCAGCAAATACTCGTCTGCCCTCCCAAAACCGCCTCGCAGTAGCCCGATTTGTGGGAACTCTCTCCCCGATCTGAGGTAGCCGACCCTTGTGCCGTACCCGAGGCCGTGGCACGCTCGTCAGCGGCTTGCCTCGCCAAAACCAGTTAGGGCAACAACGGGGAAAAACGATCGGGGGACGTGCCGGGATTCGAGACGTCCGCTGGAAGGCTCAAAGAAGAAAGCAGGAACAGACGAAGATGACCCAAATTGCACGCAAAGTGCCGCTGATCTGCATTGCGACGGTGATCGCGGCCTTGGCACTTGCTCCATCGGCACTTGCCAATTCGTCGGTCACCACGTATGCAGGGAACGGCGGCAACGCACAGGCGAATATTCAGAGTGGGGGACCGGGCACGCCATCGGATCCCTCGGCCAAGGCGACCGGCGCTCTGCCGTTCACCGGCTTCGATCTCACACTCGCGTTTGGCGGAGCACTGCTGCTTCTGGCAGGCGGCGCTTCGATCGCTGCGCTCGCCTCACGCAATCAGCGCGCCCAGCACCACTAAGCGCTTCCGGGATTAACTCTAGAATCGCGCGACGGCCGCCGAACGGCGGCCGTCGCGTTTCCTGTGGCGGGTACATCGGTTCTTGGAACGCGACGTCGTAGTTCTTTGACGGGAATCGACGATGCGGCTAGCGGTCTACACCGATTACCCATATCACCGCCGCGGCGGGAGGGTCTACGCCGAGCGCGCGTTCGCGATCTTCCTGGGTCGCCTGCGTCCGTCGGTCGAGCGCCTCATGGTCCTTGGCCGGCTCAGTCCGCCAGGAGGGAAGGCCCGCTATCCCCTCGGCGACGCGGAGTTGGTCGAGCTGCCGTTCTACCCCAAGGCCTCGGAGCCATTGCGCGTGGTTCCAGCATTGGCTCGCTCACTCCGGCCATTCTGGCGGGCGCTCGACGATGTGGATTGCGTCTGGGTACTCGGGCCGCATCCCCTCGCGATCGGCTTCGCCCTGATGGCGGTCGCCCGCCGCAGAAGCGTGGTCCTGGGCGTGCGCCAGGACCTTCCGGCGTATGTGCGAAGCCGACATCCTCGCCGCGTCGACCTGCGAGCGATGGCGCTCATGCTGGAAGCTGCCTTCCGGCTGCTGGCGGTGATCTTCCCCGTCGTCGTCGTGGGCCCCGAGCTTGCACGCAAGTACCGGCATTCGCGTGCGGTGCTCGAGATTGCCGTCTCGCTGGTCAGTGAAGCTGAGATCATCCCGGTGGATCGCGCAGTTCAGCGCAGCTACGACGGCGAACTGCGCGTACTCAGCGTCGGCCGGCTGGAAGGCGAGAAGAATCCACTGTTGATGGCCGACGTCCTCGCGCGGCTCAATCGTGAGCATCCGCGTTGGCGCCTGATCGTCTGCGGGGAGGGGGAATTGGCGGAGCCACTCGACGCCCGCTTGGCCGAGCTGGGCCAGTCCCAACATGCCGTGCTGACCGGCTACGTCCCGTTCGGCGCCGAGCTGCGCCGCCTGTACCTCGACAGCCACCTCCTGCTGCACTTGTCGTGGACCGAGGGCCTGCCTCAGGTCCTTCTCGAGGCGTTCGCCGCGGGCCTTCCGGTCGTCGCCTCCGACGTTGGCGGCATCCGGGCTGCGGCCAGTGAGGCGGTGATGTTGGTGCCGCCGGGCGACCCGGACGCTGCAGCCCGGCACCTCAGTGGAGTCGTCGCCGATCGGCAGCTGCGTGAGCGGATGGTCCGGGCGGGGTTAGCGTACGTGCGTTCGCGGACCAGCGAGGGGGAGCTGCGGCGCCTGGCACGGTTCCTCGACGACGCGCGGCGGTAGCAGCCGCCGCATCGTTCAGGCCGTTGAGCGGGAGCGGCGGTCGGCCACCGGCGGCTCCGTCTCGGCTACTTCGTCTGCGGGGCTCGCCGGCTCTTCTTCCGACGGTTCCTCGGACTCGTAATAGGCGTAGCCCGTCTCGGACTGGGGGGCGCCGATGAGCGCGAAGCCGAGGGGAGTGATCCCGTTGGAGTTCAGGAGCTCGGCAAGCTCGTGGAGCTTGTCGAGCCGCGTGATGCCGGGGCGTGTCACGATCACCACGTTGTCGGCCTCGCGCGCCAGCGGCAGGGCGTCGATGACCGCGGTCAGCGGCGGGGAGTCGATGACGACGAATTCAGCCCATCCCTTGGCCTCTCGGACGAGACGCTCTGCGGCACTCGGCGAGAACAGCTCACTGGTCCAGGCTCCCCGGCGGTCGGCGAGCAAGAGCTTGAGGTGCCGCCCGAATACCCTCCGGCTGACGACGGAGTCGTCGACAGAGGCGTTCTCCAGCAGAGTGCTCACAACGCCCGTGGTGGGCGAGACGCCGAGGGTCCGCCCGATCGAGGGCCGCCGCAGGTCGGCCTCGATCAGAAGGGTGTCGGCGCCCGCCATGGCGAGTGATGCCGCCAGGTTGATCGCGGTCGTGGTCTTTCCCTCCGAGGGAGCCGATCCTGTGACCAGGATCGCCTGACCGTCCGTTCCCCCATGCGCTGCCACGATGTTCGCACGCAGCGTTCGGTAAGCCTCACGCGTCGGCGGCGCGAGCGCGGCCGGCATCAGCGGCTTTCCCCGCTGTGCCCGCTGCGCGGGCACACGAGTCAGAATCGGGAGCTGATAGCTGGCCCGTAGCTGCTCCTCGCGCCGAAGACGCGGATCGAGCGTTTGCGCAGCGAACGCAGCCGCGATGCCGATGATCACCCCGGCGAAGGCTGCGGCGACAAGGGTCAGCTTCGGCTTCGGCGATGAGGCCGCGGTTGGAGGCGTCGCTCGGTTCTCGACGGCGATGGTCGGATCGGGGGAGTCGCGCAGTAGTTGAAGCCGGGCGATCTGATCAGAGGTGCTCGCAGACGAGGCTGAACCCTCCGGCAGAGGCGCTCCCGCCGCGTCGGTCGTGTCGATCTCGCTCAGGATCTTGTCGATTCGGTCGTGAAGCGCAGCGGTGCGGTCCGATACCACGCCGGCGGCGAAGGCGTTGGCAAGGTCGGCCGCGGCACTGGCCGTGGAGGCCTTCGCGGTGATTGCAACGATGGCGCTCTGGCCGACCGGCTCCGCCGTCACGTCCTTGAGCAGCGAGTCGGCGCTGCGGTCCAGCCCGAGTTGGCTCCGCGCCCTGTCCGCCACCTCGCTGTTCGTGACGAATTTGGCGGCGGTCTCCACATCACGCGTGGGATCACTGGATGCCCGCATCACCCCCAGCGAGGACAGCAGCTCATCATCCGGTGGTGCCGGGGTGACCAATAGGTCTGCCTGCGCCTCATAGACCTTGTCGGCAGTTGCGAGATAGATCGCGGCTGCCGCAAGGCAAAGCACGACTGCCGCGATGATGAGCACGTATCGCTCACGCAGCACGGCGATGTACTGGCGGAGCCCAGCTTGTTCGGCCGGTGGCTGCAGCCAGTTCGGATTGGAGATCGGGGCACGGTCAGCCATGGCTCTGCCAGCCCGATTGTTACAGGGAAGGGAGGCGGGCGTGCAGGCTCCGCTCCGCGGTGGCGAAAATTGCACGGCGCCACGCACCGCCAGGGCCGGCTGACGGCTTCCCCTCAGTCATGGGCTCAGCCGGCCTCATGTTGGCCGAGGTAATCGGCGATGCGTGCCGTCCCGGTTCGCAGACGCCGGAAGTAGGCGGAGCGGCTCAGATGGAGCTCATCGGCCGCCAGCTCGTGGCTCGGGGCCGGGTCGAGGTAGCCGCGCTCGAGCACGCGACGCAGCAGGCGCTCGTTCTCGGAGTCGCCGAAGGCGTTCGCCGCGGCATCGCGCAGGAGCTCACGCACGGATTCGGCTCGGGCGGCGGCGGAGTCGCCAGACGCGAGCGGGCTGGTCGCAAGCGCCTGCGGGACGTTGAGGTTTCGCAGCGCGTGGCGGACGACCGCGAAGTCGGCGGCGCCCTCGGATCCGTCGAGAGGCGGGGGCGGCAGGCCGAGCTCGCGATAGACGACGTCGCGCTGGGCGCCCAGCAACCCGCCCGGGCCGTAGTCGACCAGATGGCACTCGATGGCGACCGTACCGAGCGTGACGTCGAGCTCTGGCAGGTGGCGGGCCTCGAGGGCGGCGCTGAAGTCCAGCGCGCCCGGCAACCGCGGATCGATCAGCAGATAGGCAAAGCGGGGATTCTCGAGGGCGGAGCGCAGGACGCCCGCCATACCGAGCATCGGGATGACGGGCGACCCCGGGTCGCGAGTGAGGTCGACTGAGTCGCGCCACAGCACGGCGTCGCCGTCGGGGGCCTGGCGAGCGGCGTGCTCCAGGCGCGGTCCCAGCACCGGGTCGTCCCCGCAGAAGGCGGGCGCGCTGTGCGGAGTGACGGCCACCGAGTAACCGCAGAGCCGCTCCGTCGCGTCGCGGATCACGGCGACGTGCTCGGGGGCCTCTTCGAAGAAGCGGCGGGTGCCGGCCCACCATTCCGCGTAGCGGGTCCGGTCGAGGATCGACGCGATCGTCTCGGCGTCGCCGGCGCGCACGTCGTCGAGGCGGAAGCGCGAGCTGTCCTCCCACGCGTAGCCCCACCGCACCGCCGGGCTCTCGGTCAGGTGCGCCAGGTCGACAGTGAGCAGGCGTTCCCCGCCCCGGGCGCGCTCATAGAGGTGATCGGCGATGCGGCGGCGAAGCTGACGCTCCCGCTCGCGATCCTGGCGGCGGAGATCCTCGCGCAGGGCGCGCCGTACGAGGTCGTGGAGAGCGATGCCCTCGCCCAGCGGCTCGACGAAGCTGCGCGTCTCGAGCCAGCGGAAGGCGGCATCGCGGTCGACGCCGGGGAGACAGTCGCGAAGCAGCTCGGGCGTGGTCACGCGGGCGATGGCGGCGACATTCAGGGCATCCGCATGGGATCGGTCGAGCTCAGCCTCGGTCAGTCGCGAGATCATCGTCCGCAACGCCGCCCCCTGGCCTGCCGCGTCGAGGCGGGTCTGGTCGTCCGCCTCCACGCCTTCGGCGGCGAGCGAGAGCGCGAGCGGGAACCCCTTCGCCCAGCGCACGGCCTGCTCGACGGTCGTCGCGTCGCGGACGCCTCGGGCGTGCAGGAGCTCGACGCTCTCAGCCTCTGAGAGCCCGGTGAGCTCGAGCTCCATCACCACCTTCTCCCAGCCTTCGCTGAACCACACGCCGCCGGGCGGGTTGCGGCTTGCGATTACGACGATCGTCGTGGCGGGCAGGGCTGGCAGGAGCGCTCGCCGCAGGTAGGTGCCGAGCGCGGCCATGCGCTCGTAGCTGTCGAGGACGATCAGGGGCTTGGCGTCGGCCCGCGCGCCGGCGAGGGCGTCCTCCAGGGCATCCGGCGCCGGTGGCAGCTCGCGCCCCTCGACCCAGAACGGATGCCAGCCGCGGCGCTCCGCGCGACGGGCCAGCTCGCGCAGGAGGGTGCTCTTACCGAGTCCGCCCGGTCCGTGCACGAAAGCGACGCTCGCGGGCGGATCGGCGACGAGGAGGCCCTCGAGGCGTTCGATCTGCGGACGCCTGCCCACGAACGCGACCTCATCGCGCTGGGCGACACGTTCGCCGAGGGTGGAGTTCATATGCGATCTCGCGCGAGCATGGAAACGACTCCCCGGGCCCTCCCCCATCGATGCGCCCGGCCCCTGCGCATGCCGGGAAACTACCAGCCTGGCCCGGCGGCCAGGCCTGCCTAACCGGCGCACCCTGGACATTCGTACGGGTACACTCGCGCCGAGTTGCCTGGCCCGGAGCGGGACCGGGACAGGGGGAGATGATGGATGGGAATCTGACCGCACCCGGGGTTGAGATGAACCTGGGCACAGGTGGGCGTGAAGGCCGCGAGCGTCAGCTCGGCGGCCGGAAGGCCCAACGCATCGTCGAGGCGATGCGCGACTCCGTCGCGGAGGTCGGCATCGCCGGATCCACGTTCGACCGTGTGGCGGGCAAGGCCGGCGTGAGCCGTGGCCTGCTCCACTACTACTTCGGCACGAAGGAGCGGCTCCTGGTCGAGGTGATCCGCCGCGACACCGAATACCGGATCGAAACCCTCGGACGAGCGCTGCGCGAGGCGAGCACCTCCGACGAGGTGATCGCGTCGTTCTTCGAGACCTTTGCCCGCACGGTCAGCGAGCAGCAGGGTTACGTCTACTTGGTCAGCGAGCTCTTCGTCGCCGGGCGCCACAGCCCCGAGCTGCAGCGGGCGCTGGGTTCGCTCTACAGCCAGGCCCGAAAGGTCTTCGCCGAGATCCTCCGTGAGAAGGAGCGCGAGGGGATCATCCGCCTGCGCTTCAACGCCGAGGCGGTGCTCTCGTACCTCTTCTCCGCAGGAGATGGGGGGACGATCCAGCAGCTCACGGATCCGACGCTGGACATCCCGGACACGACCGACGCCGCGTATGGCGTCGCGCGCTTCCTGCTCACGGCGCCGTCGTCGGCGTGAGCGATCTCACATAGCCGCTTGCGTCGCTGACATAGCGTCAGCCCATGCGTGCGTTCATGGAGCGCCTCGCGGACGTACTGGCGCGCAGACGCTGGGTCGTGGTCGGCGCCTGGCTCGCGGTGGTGGTCGTCGCGCTGCCGCTCGCTTCGAAGCAGACGGAGAACCTGACCGGCGGCGGCTTCGACGTGCCCGGCAGCCAATCGGCGCATGTCGAGAACGCGCTCGGCGATTTCAAGGGAGCGAAGGACGGCCAGGTGAGCATCGTGCTCGAGGCCGAGGCGGGTTCCGACGAGGCGGCGGCTGCGGCCGGGGTCGGGCGCGTGCGCGATGCCGTCGCAGGCGTCTCTCACTTCAGCCTGCCGCCGGGCGCCGCCGCGAAGGCGCAGGCGGAGCTGGTCGGTGGGGGAGTGGCGATCATTCCCCTCAACTCGGACCTCGACCCGGGAGACCAGACCGATGCTGCCTCGGATCTGCGCAGCGACCTCGATCCGGGCGAGGCGAGCGACGGCATCACGCCGTACATGGTGGGGCAGCCCGCAGCCTGGGCTGGACTCCAGGAGCTCTCGAAGGAGGATCTCGCGCAGGCGGAGGCGACCGGATTCCCGATCGTGGCGATCATCCTGCTGGTGGTGTTCGGGTCGCTGGCCGCGGCCTCGCTCCCACTGCTTCTCGGCTTCGCCTCGGTGATGATCACGGGGGCGATCATCTACCTGCTGTCACAGCAGATGGAGATGTCGGTCTTCGTCACCAACATGGCCTCGATGATCGGCATCGGGGTGGCCGTCGACTATTCGCTGTTCATCCTCGCCCGGTTCCGGGAGGAGATCCGAGCCGGCGGGCCCGCCGCCGAGGCACGTCGCCAGGCCCTCGGCACCTCGGGGCTCGCGGTGACGTTCTCGGGCATCGCCGTGGTGATCTCGCTCGCCGGGCTGTGGATGATCGACAACCAGACGCTGCGATCGATGGCCCTGGGGGCGATGATCGTGGTGGCCATCTCGATCCTCACGGCGGTCGTGCTGCTGCCCGCTCTCATTCGGGTGCTCGGGCACCGGGTGGAGGCGGGTGGCGTGACCTGGTCGGTGATGAGCTTCCTGCGCCGTACGTTCGTCTATCGCCGCCGGCGTCCCGGCTCCACCCGGCCGGGCGGCTCGACATTCTGGGAGCGGTGGACGGCGCGCGTGATGCGCAGGCCGATCCTCTCCGTTGTCTCAGTGGCGGTCGTCCTGCTCACGCTCGCGATCCCCGTGCTCTCGATGGAGACCGGCACCGGCGCGCTCGACCAGTTCCCCGCCGACCATGACGTCCGGGTCGGCAGTGAGCTTTGGGCGAAGCAGACCGGAGGTGGCGCCAACCCGATCCAGGTGTTGGCGGAGTTCGATGAGGGCCGGCCGAGCGACGCAGCCAACGCGGCGGCGATCGAGGACTTCTCTCGCCAGGTGGCGTCGGACTCGGCGGTGGCCGCGGTCGCCAGGCCCCAGGAGGAGGGCCGTGGCGCATTGCTCGCGGTCACGCCCAAGGATGCGACCGATTCCGATCAGGCGACCGGGCTCGTGACGCGCCTGCGCGACCAGACCGTGCCGGGTTCGGAGCTGGCGCAGCGCGCCGATGTGGCGGTGGGCGGCGAGAGCGCCCGCATCACGGACGTGCGCACCCGGATCTCGAGCTCGATGTGGAAGATCATCGCCTTCATCCTCGGCTTCAGCTTCCTCGTGCTGATGGTGCTGTTGCGCTCGATCCTGCTGCCGCTCAAGGCGATCTTCATGAACCTGCTTTCCATCGGAGCCGCTTACGGCGTGCTGGTGGCCGTCTTCCAGTGGGGCTGGATCGACGGGTTCCTGGGCTTTCAGTCGACCGGGGCGATCGACACGCTGACGCCGCCGCTGGTGCTCGCCGTGGTGTTCGGCCTCTCGATGGACTACGAGGTGTTCCTGCTCTCGCGCATCCGGGAGCGGTATGAGGTGCACGGGGACAACAAGCGCGCCGTCGCCGAGGGCCTGGCGTCGAGCGCGCGGACGATCTCCTCCGCGGCGCTGATCATGACCTCGGTGTTCGCGGTGTTCGTGCTCACCGGGGTTCCGTCGGTCAAGGAGCTGGGGCTCGGCAACGCCGTGGCGATCGCGCTCGACGCGACGCTCGTGCGACTCATCCTCGTGCCGGCTGCAATGCAGCTGATGGGTCGCTGGAACTGGTGGCTGCCGGGCTGGCTCGACCGGGTGCTGCCCGACCTCGGCGTCGAGGGCGAGATCCACACGGACGGCGGGCCGCAGGGCCCGTCGAAGCCGGCACCGGCTCGCGTGTAGGAGACATGCCCACAAGGTGTGACCGGCGCGTCGGCTCGGTAGGTGGCTCGATCTGTGTTCGCGCGCCTGCCTGCAGGCGAGCGGTGCCTGATCGTCAGATGCGCGCCGAACCACGGCGCGGGAAGGTGCGCGCGAACGTCAGCAGGCCGCGGGGCTTGCCCCGGACACGCAGGCGGCGGCGCATGACCGCGCGGCGCGGGTCGAGCGTCCCCTTCGAGATCCCGATCCAGTCTCCCCACGTCGTTCGCAGGGTGACGTCGGGATCGGGAACCTCGCCGTGGACGGCGCGCGTCGACCCGTTCTCGACGATGACGTGCCACGGCTCCGCGTCGTCGAAGCGCCACTGGACCTTGAGCGGGTGGCCGTTGACGGCGCGGGTGTTCGCCGAGTTGGCGACGACGTCGAAGAAGATCCGCTGGATCTCGGGCGAGGTGTCGGGCTTGCCGTTGGGCTCGCCCATCACGCCTGCCTCGAGCAGCTTGATCTGGCGGCCGGCGATCTCCTCCGGCGGCAGCTCGTGGTCGACCGGGAAGACGCCGGGCGCCATGTCCTCGAGCGGATAGCCGATCGCCTTCCACTTCGTGTGCACAGAGCGCAGGCCGAAGGCGTAGATGTCTTCCAGCTCGAAGCCGTAGCAGCGCGTGTACTCGCGGTCGAAGTTCGGGGGGACGAAGACGGCGACGGAATACGGCATGACCTCGAGGAGGATCTCGTCGATCGCGGCCTTGCACTCGTCCGTCTCGGCGATGAGCTCGGAGAGGACCTTCACGCCGAATCCGATGTGGCGCTGCTCGTCGCGGGAGACGTTGTGCATGCCCTCGCTGAAGCCGGGCATGGTGCCCTCCTTCGTGAAGAAGTCCTCGATGAAGTGCTGCCCGGGCTGGGCCAGCGTTGCCTCGACGACCAGGTGATAGAGCGTGATCGCCTGCGCGAACTTCGGGAGGGAGCGGTCGCGGCGGAGCTCGTCGGCCATGCGGTCGAGACGCTCGAAGACGTTCCGGTACCCCCACCCGAGCTGCGGCTCCGTGTAGGCGAGGGTCGAGCCGATCGAGTCGCCGGCGCCGATGACCTCCTTGAAGAAGCGGTGGAAGAAGATCGAGTGGCGCGCCTCGTCGACCTGCTGGGTCGCGAGGAAGTACTTCTGCTCCTCCTTCGGCGCGGCGTCGATGTAGGGCGAGAGGTTGTCGGTGACCGAGTCCTCGCCGTAGAAGAACATCGAGTAGGTCCAGAGCGCCGAGCGCTTCTGGATGTCGCTCAACGCCTCCCAACCCTCACGGTCCTTCGAGAAGTCGATGTCGTATGCCCGCCAGTTGCCCTCCTCCCAACGCCGGTACAGGTCGTCGTAGGTGATCTGGTGGGCATAGGACCGCCGGTCGATCCCGTCCTTCTCAGCAACGCTCATCTCTGGCCTCCGAACGCCTCTCCGCAAACCTTGTCACCGATTGATGACAAGGTGTCAGCTTAGTCGAGCGGCCAGTCGCCCGCCAGGGCATCTGTGACCCACCTCACACTTGGTCAGCCTCAGTAGAAGCGGGCGCGGCCAGCCCGCAGCTTCGGCTAGGCCTGAGCGACGATTTCGCCGACGTCGATGCTGTCGAAGGTCACGAACTCGGGCGGGGTTTCGCGCAGCCTTCCCTCGACGGCCTTCGCGGCATCCTCGGACTCGAAGACGATCATCGATGTCCCCTTGTCGCCGCCGATGTTCGCCCAGTAGCCCGCCACGAATCCAGGTGACTGGGAAACGTTCGGCACGACCTGTGCCTTCAGGAACTCCTCGGCCTTCTCACGGTCGCCGATGGTGACCCTGATCACTAGTGCGTGCATTCTCTCCTCCAAGCTTCGGTTGGAGCGACCCTACCCGACCCCGAGAGGCTTCTGGTACGCCCCCGGGTCGGCAATCCCACTATCTAGGCAGTGATCATCAGGAGGGTGCGGAGGTCGCGTGCGAGCTGGAGCTCGTCGCGGTCGACGTCGCGCGCGGTGACGCGGATGCACCGCCACCCGTGGACGGCGAGCATGCGATCGCGAGCGCGGTCGGTCTCGAAGGCCGAGTCGGTGTCGTGGAAGGTCCGGCCGTCGAGCTCGACGATGAGGCGGTGCTCGGGCCAGACGCAGTCGGCCTCGATGCGGAGGGGGCCGATCTGGAGCTTGCGGTTGCGAGCGGGTGGTGGGAGCCCGTGGCGGCGGAGGAAGGCCGTGAAGCGTGCCTCGAGGACGCTGCGGGTGATGCCCGTGCCGAAGCCGGCGTCGGCGAGAACCGCTCGAACGTTGGCGTTGCCGCGCCGGCCGGGGTGGCGATCGAGCGCCGCCGCGAGGCTCTGAGGGGTGACCGAGCGTTTCGCCTCGGCTTCGCGGAAGGCACTTGCCAGTTCGGGGCGTGACGCGACGGCGGCGAGGTCGAGGAGAGTGCGCGGGACGGTGGTGACGGGGATCCCGCGGGCACGAGTCATTTCGTTTGGAGGCACTTGGGAGGCGTGGCGGTGGACCCTCGGGAGATGGGCGTGCTGCCGGGAGAGGGGAACGGTCACGTGCGGGAGGCCCCTGCGGGAGCCGATGAGACCCCAGAGCTCGGCGGCCGAACGATGGCTGAGAACCGCATGTTCGCCGCACGCCAGGACCGCGGCCAGCCAGAACGCACTCTGAGTGACTGCTGGATGGCCAACCGCGTAGACCCCGCGATGAAGCACGTGAAGCCGACCAGCCATCACGCGATGTGCAATCGCGTCGCGGGTGAGGCCGATCGTCACGAGCTGCGGATGGGTGACCACGCCGTGCTGGCGGGCGGCGATGGCGGCGATCCGCTGCTCTATCCGGTGGGTGTGCGGTTTGTCGGCTATAGCACGTAAAAGCGCACACTCACCGGTATTGCCCCCCTACGTGCCCCCCTACTTGCCTCCCTTGGGGCGCAAGGCGCAGGGCGATCAGCGGGAGGCATGATGACGGTGCTGGCGACCAGCTCCGCCTGCGAACCGCCGATCCATGCGGTGAGAGTGTGTATCGTCGCCCAGATGAGGCAACGAGAAGCGGGAGTCGATTCCGCGCCGTTGGGGTAACTGACGGCACAAGCAAGACACCTCAACCCACAGGGCATGCAATCCAAGGAGGGTGGACCGGGAGGCCGTCGGGTGGTCGGCTCGCCTGGCTCGAAGCGCAGTAGCGGCGACAGGCCGCGCGCACTTCTCACCGATGGTCAGGAGAGGGCGATCGTGGCTGCTTGCCGAATGCTCGGGCAGGCGGGATATGACGTCGCGGTTGCCGCCAGCGAGCGGCCCGCGGCGGCGCAGTGGTCGCGGTTCTGTCGCGAGCGCCTTAGCGTCGTCGATCCGCGACGTGATCCGGCGCAGTTCGTCGCGGACTTGGAGCGGACCGTGCGCCGCGGCGGATACGACGTCCTCCTGCCGGGCAGCGACGCCACTCTGCTGGCACTAGCTTGTCACGGCGAGCATCTGCTTTCGGAGGTATCGACCGGGCTCCCATCGCCTGACGCCGTCAAGCGGGCTCTGAGCAAGCTCGCGCTGGTCGAAGCGGCCGCGGGGAGCGGGCATCCGGCGCCACGAACGGTGGTCTGTCGCGATCCCGGTGAAGCCGTGGCCGCTGCCGAGACGCTCGGCTACCCCGTCGTGCTGAAGCCTCGCCGGTCGGTCTTCGAGCACGATGGCGGCCTGCGGCAGCGCGCCAGCGTCACCGTTGACGATCCGGGGACGCTGAAGCACCTGGCGGCCGACTTCGGCATGCCCTGCCTGGTCCAGCGCCGGGAGACCGGCTCAGTGGTCTCCGTGGGAGGGGTGATCGTCGGCGGGGACCTGTTAGGGGCAGTCGCGAGCCGCTACGCGCGGACCTGGCACCCAGATGCCGGATCGGCTGCGTATTCGGAGACGATCGAGCTCACGCCGGCGCTCGCGCGGACGACCTCCGACTTCGTCACCAGCATCGGCTGGCAGGGAATCTTCGAGCTCGAGCTGCTCGAGCGGCCGGAGGGAGACCTGCTGCCGATCGACTTCAACCCAAGGGTCTACGGCTCGCTGGCCCTCGCGGGGGCCGCCGGCGTTCCGCTGGCGACGATCTGGGCGAACTGGCTCCGCGGAGCCCCGTCGCTGGGCGGGATCGCTCGCGCGGGATTCCGGTACCGCTGGGAGGACGCCGACCTGCAGGCGGCGGTGTGGCACCTCTCACGCGGCTCGTTCCGCCAGGCCATGGCGATCGCCCGCCCGCGGCGGCACACGGTGCACGCCCATCTGTGGCCCTCCGATCCGCTTCCCGCCGCCGCCCGCGCCGGGCTGATGGTGCGCCGTCGGATGGCGCAACCTCCGCCGGGGCGGGAGCGTCTGCGCCGTGAGACATCGATCTCCGCGGCGCGCGGGCCTCGCAAGCGGCTCCGGCGGCCTCGACGGAGGCGTACGACCGCATTCGGACGAAAGGTCGTCGTCATCGGCGCGGGGCCCTACGGGCTCTCCGCCGCCAACTTCTGCCGTCAGGCCGGCGTTGCGGTGCGCAGCTTCGGGCGCTCGATGGAGTCTTGGCGACAGACGATGCCCGCAGGGATGATCCTGCGATCGCGCTGGCGCTCGTCCCATATCGCCAACCCGACCGGTTCGCTCTCGCTCGAGCACTTCGAGCGCGAAATCGGCCGCGCGCTGCCTCACCACATCGCCATCGCCGATTTCATCGACTACGGGCATTGGTACCAGCGACAGGCGGTCCCCGATCTTGACGAGCGAAGGGTCGAACGGGTCGACTCCGTCGCCGGAGGGTTCGAGCTCACACTCGGGGACGGCGAGAGCTGCGAAGCGGACAAGGTGATCGTTGCCGCGGGTCTGGACGGGTTCGCGTACCGCCCTCCGCCGTTCGATCGCCTGCCGTCGGAGCTCGTCAGCCATACGGTCGACCATTGCGAGTTGGACGCATTCGCCGGACAAAGGGTGCTTGTCGTAGGGGCGGGGCAGAGCGCTCTGGAGTCGGCTGCGCTCCTGCACGAGTGCAGTGCTCAGGTCGAGGTCCTGGCACGCACGAGATCGCTCGCGTTCCTTGCGCCCGAGGAGATCACGGGCATCGTAAGACGCGTCAACGCGGCGATCGTGCCCCCGACTGACGTCGGTGGGCGCTTGACCGGGTGGGGCGCCGCAGCACCCGACGTGTACCGCACGTTGCCCGTCCGCGCGCGCTCGCTCATCACCCAGCGCGCCCTGAGGCCGCGCGGCGCGGACTGGCTGCGCTCTCGCCTTGAAGACGTCGAGATCACCCTCGGCAGGCGCGCGGTCAGCGCGTCCGGCGACAACGGCGGCATCGAGGTGATGCTCGACGACGGCGCGAAACGGGTGGTGGACCACGTCCTGCTCGGGACCGGCTACCACGTCGACGTCTCGTCGTACCGCTTTCTCTCCCGCAGCCTCGTAGCGCAGTTACAGCTGTGGGACGGCTACCCGATACTCGGACCGGGGCTCGAATCGACCGTGCCGGGCCTGCATTTCGTAGGTGCGCCGGCCGCCTATAGCTTTGGTCCCATCATGCGCTTCGTGGTTGGTACGTGGTATGCGGCGCCGGCCGTCAGCGCAGGGGTCGCCGGTGGTCGCGATCGCCCGATCCGCTTCGCATACCGGCCGCGGCGCCCGTGGAAGCGCCGTCAGCGGGGACGACCCACGCTACCCGCGCCGAGCGACGCCACGCGCGAATTTTCGCAGCGCCCGAGCGGCGACCTCGTAGCTCTCCCCTAGCCGAACTTTGGGGAGCGCCACGGCTCCTGCAGCCGGGCCCCGAGCATGTCCGGGAGCTCACCGGCCGGCACGCGCACCTGCTCGAGGGTGTCGCGGTCGCGCAGCGTCACGGTGCCGTCTTCCATCGTCTGGCCGTCGACTGTGACGCCCCACGGTGTCCCGATCTCGTCCTGGCGGCGGTAGCGCTTGCCGATCGACCCTCCCTCGTCGTACTCGGCGGGCAGGCGATGCCGCAGCGAGTCGAAGACCTCCCGCGCCCTCTCCGGCATGCCCTCCTTCGACACGAGTGGAAGGACCGCCACCTTCACGGGTGCAATCCGTGGGTGTAGACGAAGCACCGTGCGCTTCCGCCCCTCGACCTCGTCGACGTCGTACCCGTCGATGATGAACGTGAGCATGGCACGGTCCACGCCGGCGGCGGGCTCGATCACGTGCGGCACGTACGCCTCGCCGCTCGCCTGATCGAAGTACTCGAGCTTCTCGCCGGAGAACTGCGCGTGCTGGCGCAGGTCGAAGTCGCCGCGGTTGGCGATCCCCTCGAGCTCCGACCAGCCCATCGGGAACAGGTACTCGATGTCGGACGTCGCCGAGGAGTAGTGCGAGAGCTCGTCCGCATCGTGCGCTCGCAGGCGCAGCCGATCCTCGCGAACGCCCAGGTCAGTGAACCAACGCATCCGCTCGGCCATCCAGTGGTCGTGCCACCGCGGCGCTTCGGCGGGCGGCACGAAGAACTCCATCTCCATCTGCTCGAACTCGCGCGTCCGGAAGATGAAGTTCCCGGTCGTGATCTCGTTGCGGAACGACTTGCCGATCTGCGCGATTCCGAACGGCGGCTTCTTGCGCGAGAACTGAAGGACGTTCTTGAAGTTGATGAAGATGCCCTGCGCCGTCTCCGGGCGCAGGTACGCGACCGACGACGTGTCCTTCACCGGCCCGACGTTCGTCTCGAACATCAGGTTGAACTCGCGGGCACCCGTGAGGTCGCAGTCGGGCCCATCGCCCGGCTGCTTCGACGGCTTCTGCGGGCATCGCGCGTCCTCGAGCTTGTCCGCCCGGAACCGCTGCCCGCAGGTGCGGCAGTCCACCAGCGGATCGGTGAACCCGGCCAGATGCCCGCTCGCCTCCCACACCCGCGGGTGCTGGAGGATCGCCGAGTCGATCGCGACGATGTCGTCGCGCTCCTGGAGCATCGAGCGCCACCACTCGGCCTTCACGTTGTTCTTCAGCAGAACCCCGTAGTGACCGTAGTCGTAGGTCGAGCCGAGGCCTCCGTAGATCTCGGACGAGGGGAAGATGAACCCGCGGCGCTTGCAGAGGGCGACGACCTCGTCGAGGGTCACCTCGGGTGCGGGGATATCGGTGGCGGGCTCGGTGGACATGGGCGAGCGGCCCAATATAGGCATGGGGCGCGGATGGCGACCGCGGCCTACTGCGCCTTGGCGACGACGTCGAGGCTGGTGACGTCGCCGTTTGAGTCCTTCAGCTTGACCGGGAAGTGGAGCCTGCGCCCCTGCTTGATCGGCTTCGTCTCCTGAAGCGCCCCGTGGGCCATCCTCAGCCCCAGCCTCTGGACCGCGCCTGCCGAGTCCACCTTCGCCCTGAAGCGCCCGTGGTGGATCGCCGAACCCGGCAGCTCGGCGCCGTCAGCGGTCGCCGTCGTCCCGTTCGTGAAGGCCGCGCCGTCGGCGAATCGCAGGCCGTTCGGGAGCTTCACACGCATCTGGGTCAGATCCACCGAACCCGCCTTCCCCCTCAGTTTCAGCACCGGGTTGTTCGACTCCACCCGCTTCAGCCTCGCCTTCGCCGTCGGCGGCTCCGGCGGAGCACAGCCCGCGATGTCAGCGTCGCTCGTGCCCGTGATGTTGGCGCCGTTGTGGCCGGTGAAGTCGTACTCCGCCACGGGCGCGGGCGGCTGGCACAGGTCGCGAGTCGCGACGAGCAATCCGTTGTCGCCTCCGTAGATCGTCAGCGCGAAGTTGGCGATCGGGATGTCCGGCAGGCCGTCGAAGAGGTTCCCGGACTGGCTGAAGTCCGGCTTGAAGATGAAGTCGCCGTGGATGAGCAGGTGGAGCTGGCCTTGAAGGTCGAGGCCCACGCCAAGCCCGCTGCCGCTGCCGGTGGCGAGCAGGTAGGCAGGGCCCGCCAGCTCCTCAGCCAGCAGGGGGGAGGAGGCGTGCGCCTCGCCGATCTGGGTGTTGGCCGCGCAACTGCCGGCCTGGAAGTCGGCCAACGCGCACTGATGCGCGAGCGCATTGTTGTTCGCCTGCGTCTCAGCAGGCAGGAAGACCTGGGCGCGCTTGAGCCCCGCCTCGGTCTCCTCTTGCTCGATCACCGTCGTCAGCTGCGGGTGCTCGTTCGTGCCGGTCCCGCCCGGCCCCAGGGTGACGCCGAGCGTCGGCGAGAAGTCGAGCTGATCGCACCCTGTCGGCGTGAAGGACGCCGAGCCGCTCGCCGGGCCGTCGTTGTAGGAGGTGGCGTCGAAGGAGGTCGTCGCCTGCCCGCACGAGGTCGGGTTACGCATGAACGCCGGGCGGTCCGCAGTGTCGCCGAAGAGGGTGAGGTCGAGTGAGGTGATGTTGATCGGCAGCGTCAGAACATTCGGGACGATCACCGCCTGGTTCGGGAGGTTCTGGAGGACCGTGTCGAGCCCGTAGTCGCTCTGGCGCAGGGACGCGGTCGACTGCAGGATGATCTTCTCGCCGACGCCCGGGCGGAGCACGATTCCCAGCCGTGCCGGCTCGCCGGTGTGCGGGACGACGTTGTAGATGTCTCCGGCCACGTCCTGGTGAAGCAGGCCGACGACGTCCACGCCGCTCGTCGTCGTCCCGACCTTCGCCTCGTCCGGGCAGTTGTCCGCATTCAGCTCGGTCTCGGTGCACAGGTCCGAGGTGGCGCTCGGATCGCCGATCATGCCCGGCGGCAGGTGGACGGTCAGATCCTTGATCTGGTCGGCGGGCTGATCCACGTTGATGTGGATGTGGAAGTCGTGGTGCTCGCCGGCAGCCGTGTCGGTCGGCTGAGCGACCAGGCCCGACAGGCCGAACGCGCCGGCACCCGGGGCCGCGACCCCAAGGGCCAACAGCGCGAGAGCGGCCGTGAGGCCGCCGATCCGAACCCTGCTCTTGAAGCTCATGACTTCCATGTCCCATCAGGCCCACCCGTAGGGGCCGGCGCCGATGATAAGGACAACCCAATGCGCGTGAGCCGGTTCAACCCCCTGCGATACTCCGCCGTTCCCCGATAGCGCCCTCCAGCCATGCCGATCTACGAATACCGCTGCCGCAACGGACACACCTTCGAGGTGTTCCAGAGCATGTCCGACGATCCGGTCACGGCTTGTGAGGAGTGCGGCGCTCCGGTCGAGCGCGTCTTTCACCCCGTGGCCGTCCACTTCAAGGGCTCCGGCTTCTACACGACCGACTACGCCCGCAAGGGGAAGGCCGCCGCCGGCGACGCGGGCTCCAAGGACTCCGGCGATTCGAAGAAGCCGGACTCCTCCAAGAGCGAGGCGAAGCCGGACTCCTCGAAAAGCGACAAAGGCACGAAATCCGGCTCGTCGGACTGACCGTGGGCATTGTTAAGGGGTCAGACCCCTTAATGGGCGCTTAGGGCGCCGGCGAGCACTCGGGGTCCTTCGGCGGATCGCTCCCGAGGAACTTCTTCACGGCGCGCACGCACTCGTCGTGGGCGATGACCAGGTTGCCGAACGCCGTCGTGCTCGACGGCTTCAGGAAGTCCGTGCCGCCACCGCTGCCGCCGATGGCGGCCGCGAACGCCAGCTGGGGCATCGTCCAGGCGCCCATGCTGGAGACCATCGCCTTTGGCGCGTTCCAGCCGATGAATGGGCCCTTGATGAAGTTGTAGGGCAGGCGCGTGATGCTGGTGAGGCGGTCCTTGATCCCATCGAGGATGAGCTGCTGGAACTGGGTGCGCTCGAAGTCGGTGCCGGTGAACTGGCCCGACCCGCAGGTGTTCTCTCGCGTGCGGGCGAGGGTGATCGCCTGGTAGCCGTTCAGGTGGTTCTCGCCCTTCTTGAGGTTGAGCTTGAACGCACCGCCGGAGACGCTGGAGCAGACGTCGGTCTGCAGGTTCACGTTGATCCCACCGATCGAGTCGATGAACTTGCGGAAGCCGTCGAAGTCGATGATGGCCACCTGGTCGATGTTGATCCCGAGGAACTGCTCAATCGTCTGCACAGTGAGCTTCGCCCCCCCGAGCGCATAGGCCGAGTTGATCTTCTCGCCGCCGTGGCCCGGGATGTCGGCGAGGGTGTCGCGCGGGATCGAGAGCTTCCGGAATGTGCCGCCGCCCGCGCGGATCAGCATGATCGTGTCGGAGCGATAGGGCGCGCAGCCCGAGGGTGGCGCTTCGCCCGAGCCTGCTGCGTCCAGGCAATCCTTCGAGGCCGCCTCGTCGGCGCCGGCGAACTGGCCCGAGCGGATGTCGGTGCCGAGCACCAGGATCGTCTGCGGGCTGACGGCGAGGAAGGGATTGCCGTGCAGGACCCCGCTGACCGAATCGTCCAGCTTCCACTTCTGGAGCTGGGATGAGACGGCGAACGCGAGGATGCTGATCAGGATCCAGACGCCGGCCGCGATCAGCGCCCACGTGGCGACTCGGCGCCACAGCGGCTTCTCGCCGGGGGGCGCTTTCGTCCGCGCGGGCCGGCGGCCATCGCCCTTCTTCTGGCGAAGGGAGGAGAGGTCGGGCTTGCGCAGGCCGCTGAACAGACCGCGGCGCGAGCGGTAGACCTTGTAGTCCGGACGCTCTGGTGGCTGCGGCCGGCCGGGCTCGTCGGGCGGAGGCATTCGAGTATCAATACCGCAGCATGCCCTCGAACTCCTTTGTCCCCATTCCGAATCCGGCGCGGCGCTCGTGAGCCTGCAGGAGTCTGTGGGGGTCGACCTCGGCGGTACGAAGATGCTCGTCGGCGCCGTCGAAGCCGACCTTGAGGCGCCCGATGGTGGCCCTGCGGTCCACTACCGCGCGACCGAGCGCTCGATCGGCTGGGACACCGACAGGATCCTCGAGGAGCTGGCCGAGGAGGTGGAGCAGGCGATCGCAGCGCGCCCCACGGCCGGTCGCGCCGTGGGCCTGGGCATCCCGTGCACGATCGACCGCGCGCGTGGGGTCGCGATCACGGCCGTGAACCTGCCGATCGCGAACGTGCCCATCCGGGACCTGATGCGAGAGCGGCTGAAGACGCCCGTATTCATCGACAACGACGCCAACCTTGCGGCCCTGGCAGAGCACCACTTCGGGGCCGCGCGCGGCGCGAGCGACGCCCTGCTCTTGACGATCGGGACCGGCATCGGCGGCGGCGTGATCATCAATGGCGAGCTCTACCGCGGCGCCACGGGCTCCGCCGGGGAGCTCGGCCACGTCGTGGTCGACCTGAACGGACCCCGCTGCCAGGGCAACTGCCCGAACCACGGCTGCGTCGAGGCGATGGCATCCGGCACCGCGATCGCCCGGGACGGCCGGAGCGCCGCCGAAGGCGCGCCGGACTCGGCACTGGGGGAGCTCCTGGCGGCCGGCGAGACGATCGACGGCAGGGCCGTCACCGACGCCGCCCTCGCGGGCGACGAGGTGGCGCGTGAGGTCGTGGCCACCGCCGGTCGCCACCTGGGCGTGGCGCTCGCGAGCCTCGCCAACGCGTTCGAGCCGTCGGTGATCGTGATCGGCGGCGGTGTCAGCGCCGTGGGCGATCTGCTGCTCGAGCCTGCCCGGGACGAGCTGCGCTCCCGGGCCCTGACGCCGATGAACCGCATTCCGGTCGTCGCCGCGGAACTCGGGCCCGAGGCGGGGATGATCGGTGCCGCGACGATGGCTCTGCTCGAGGGCGGGGCGTAGGGGTGGCCGGACGGCTCACCGTGTGCCCGACGCCGATCGGCAACCTCGGCGATCTGTCACCCCGTGCGCGCCAGGCGCTCAGCGACGCCGACATGGTCGCCTGCGAGGACACGCGGCGCGCGGGCCTGCTCTTCGACCGGCTCGATATCCACCGCCCGCGCCTTGTCTCCTACCACGAGGGGAACGAAGCGGAGCGTTCTGTCGCCCTCGCCCAGGCGATCGAGCGTGGCGCCCGCGTCGCCCTGATCTCGGACGCCGGCACGCCGGCGATCTCGGACCCGGGCTACCGCCTGGTTCGCGAGTGCATCGGGCGCAACCTCGAGGTCGAGGTGCTCCCTGGACCCTCCGCCGTCATCACCGCGCTCGTGGCGTCCAACCTGCCCGCCGATCGCTGGCGTTTCGAGGGCTTTTTGCCGCGCAGGGGCGGGGAGCTCGAGCGGATCCTGAGCTCGCCCGAAACGGTTGTCGCGTTCGAATCCCCGCGGCGGCTCCCGGCGTCCCTCGCGGCCCTCGCCTCGCTCGCACCGGACCGGCCGGCCGCGGTCTGCCGTGAGCTCACCAAGCTGCACGAAGAGGTGGCGCGCGGACCGCTCGCCGAACTCGCGCGCCGGTTCCGGGAAGAGGTCAAGGGAGAGGTCGTGGTCGTGATCGCCCCGGCCGGGGGCAACGCGGGCAGCTCGGCGGACGCCGCGTTCGCAACCGATGCCCTTCGGCGCCTGGTTCAGGCCGGCGCCAGGCCGCGCGCGGCGGCCAGCATCGTGGCGGCCCTCACGGGCACGAGAGCCAATGATTTGTACAGAGCGCTGACGGGCCGAGAGCCGCGCGAATAACTACGCATCGCGCCTGCGGGGAACTACTGCTTAACCCCTTCCTAACCGTCCAAACAGGGGGGTACGGTTTACGATCCGCCGCGGAGAGACGTGGCCGGAGGAGAGGACCTCGGGGGGATCGGAAGGAGCCCTTCCCGCATTGAGCACGAGGCTCGAAGCTCATAGCAGCAGGAGGACTTGGGCCGGAAGCCAGTGCCGGCGGATGATGGGCGCGCAAACGGACCGGGAGCGCGGGTGACGGGCGGCCGCCTGGCCGCCATCGCTGCGCTCGTTGCCGGCGTTGCCCTAGTCGTCCTCGTCCTCTTCGGGGGAGGCGGCGGGCACACCTACGACATCGTCTTCGAGACCGGTGGCCAGCTCGTCAAGGGCAACCAGGTCCTGGTCGGAGGCCAGCCGGTCGGCACGATCGACAGCATCGATCTGACCGACGACGGGCAGGCGAACGTCGAGGTCACGGTCGATCACCCCCTGCACGAGGGAACGACCGCCGTGGTGCGCGCGACCTCGCTCTCCGGGATCGCCAACCGCTACATCTCGATCTCCCCGGGACCGAACAGCGCCCCGACGCTCGATGACGGCGACACGCTCGACACCCAGGCGACCACGGCGCCGGTCGACCTCGACCAGCTCTTCGACACCTTCAACGGCAAGACCCGCCAGGCGCTGAGCAACTTCATCCAGGGTTACGGGACCGTCTACACCGGGAACACCGAGCAGGCGAATAAGACCTACAAGTTCTTCGCGCCGAGCCTGCAGGCGACGGATCGCCTGCTGCAGGAGCTGACGCGCGACCAGCAGACGTTCAGCGAGTTCCTCGTCTCCAGCTCGCGCGCACTGGGCGCCGTGGCCGAGCGCCG
>JBKPNZ010000066.1:0-33790 GCA_046732895.1 Actinomycetota bacterium | reverse complement strand
GGAATGGTCTTCTCGGTCTCGGCGCTGCCGAAGGTCGTGGCCGAGCGCAGCCCACTCGATGCCCGCGCCTCCGCTGTCGTCGCCGGGCCCAAAACGGCTAGGGCAACCGCCCCCGCCAGGATTCCTGCCGGCAACCCGTTTCGCATGCGACGCAGCCTGCCGCTATCTGCGGACGCAGTCAACACCTAGGGTGATGGACAATCGTCGCCGGAGGGAGCATCATCCACGGCATGAGGCGTCTTGCCATCGGATTCGCCGTCCTCGCCGCGGCAGCCCTCCCCGCCATCTCGTCCGGCTCCCAGCGGGCGTCGTGCTTCGGTCATACCGCGACGATCGTCAGGGGCGGCGGCAACGACACCATCCACGGCACGGCGGGCAGCGACGTGATCGTGGCCGGGGGCGGCGATGACACGGTCGCGGCTGGCGACGGTGTCGACTACGTGTGCGGGGATGAGGGCGACGACACGATCGACACCGGTATCGCCGTCGACTTGCTCGACGGCGGCGACGGTCACGACGTGCTCCATGGCTACAACGGCGGTGACCGGATCATCGGCGGCGACGGCCGGGACTTCCTCGATGGACGCCGCGGCGAGCTCGGGGATGTCCTCCTGGGCGGTGGCGGCCCCGATCGCCTGCTCGGCGGCGAGAAGGATGAGGGCGGCGGCGGCGGCGACAAGATCGACGGGACCGGGTACGTCTCCGACCATCACACCGACCTGCTCGTCGGAGGCGGCGGGAAGGACCGCATCTTCGGCGACGACTCAGGATCCGGGAAGGACCGGATCAAGGGAGGGGCGGACGACGATGTGGCCGACGGCGGGAAGGCCGACGACAAGATCGACGGCGACTCCGGCGATGACCATCTGAAGGGCGGCGCCGGAGACGACGATATCGATGGCGGCAGGGGAACGGACACCTGCGACCCGGGTACGGGCGCCGACTCCGTGGTCCACTGCGAACCCTAGGACGCGCCGCCTAGTCGCATAACCTCAGGTCCTTGACCGCGACGAGCACGGAACCGTCGAGGCACCGCGAGCTCGGCCTCACCGACGACGAGTACGAGCGCATCACGCAGCTCATGGGACGCGACCCGAACGGCGTCGAGCTGGCCATGTTCTCCCTGCTGTGGTCGGAGCACTGCGCCTACAAGCACTCGCGCAAGCTGCTGCGGCGCCTGCCGACCGAGGGGGAGCGGGTCGTGATGGGTCCCGGGGAGAACGCCGGCGCCGTCTCGATCGGCGACGGCTGGGCGGTCGCGTTCAAGGTCGAGTCACACAACCACCCGAGCGCCGTCGAGCCGTTCCAGGGAGCGGCAACCGGCGTCGGCGGGATCCTGCGCGACGTCTTCGCGCTCGGCGCCCGGCCGATTGCGGTGCTGGACTCGCTGCGATTCGGCGAGCTCGACTCCGAGCGCTCGCGCTACCTCTTCGAGCGGGTGGTCGCGGGCATCGGCCACTACGGCAACTCGATCGGGGTGCCGACGGTAGGCGGCGAGGTCTACTTCGAGGCGCCGTACGAGCAGAACTGCCTCGTGAATGCGATGTGTGTCGGAGTGGCGCGGACCGGCGGGATGGTCAGAGCCGCCGCAGCGGGGGTCGGGAATGCCGTCGTGCTGATGGGCGCCTCGACCGGCCGCGACGGAATCGGCGGTGCCTCGGTGCTCGCCTCGGCCGAGCTCGAGGAGGGCGACGAGTCGAAGCGGCCGAGCGTGCAGATCGGCGACCCGTTCGAGGAGTCGAAGCTGCTCGAGTGCTGCCTGGAGCTGCTGGAACGCGGGCTCCTGGTCTCCCTCCAGGACCTCGGCGCCGCGGGTCTCACGTCTTCGTCGGGCGAGATGGCGTCCGCCGGCGGTGTCGGCATCGACATCGACGTGGACCGCGTCCCGCTGCGCGAGGCGGACATGGAGCCATTCGAGATCATGGTCTCGGAATCGCAGGAGCGGATGCTCGCGATCGTCGCACCAAGCGACGTGGACGAGCTGGTCGCGGTCTGTGAGCGCTGGCAGACGGGCGCGGCCGTCATCGGCGCGGTGACGAACACCGACGAGATCCGGGTGCTGCGAGGCGATGAGGTCGTCGGGGAGGTCCCCGTCTCCGCGCTCGTCGATGAATGCCCCCTCTACGACCTCGAGCCGGCGAAGCCGGAGCGGTGGCTCTACGGGAATCAGAAGCACGGACCCTTTGCGGACCCCGCCGCCCCCGGACGCGAAGCGGAGGAGGCGGCGGGCAGTGATGTATTGATGGCGCTGCTTGCGGCGCCATCAATAGCCTCGAAGCGATGGGCCTTCGAGCAGTACGACTCCGTGGTCGGCTCGCGGACGGTTCGCCGCCCTGAGGCGGCCGACGCCGCCGTGCTCCAGATGCCGGAGGCCGATGCGACCATCGCCGTGGCGATCGACGGCAACGGCCGCCGCGTTGCGTGCGACCCCTACCGCGGGACGATCGAGGCGGTCCTCGAGTGCGCGCAGAACCTCGCCTGCGTCGGCGCGGAGCCGCTCGGCCTCACCAACTGCCTCAACTTCGGCAATCCGGAGAAGCCGCACGTCGCCTGGCAGCTCGATCGCTCGACGCAGGGCCTCGCCGACGCCTGCAACGGGCTCGGCATCCCGGTCGTGGGCGGCAATGTCTCGCTCTACAACGAGACCGAGCAAGGACCGATCTACCCGACGCCCGTCGTCGGGCTCGTCGGCGAGCTGCCGGAGGCCTCGCGCGTGGCGGGGATCGCCATCGCCGAGGGCTACGGCCTTGCACTGGTCGGTCCGTTCGCCCCCTCCCTTGCGGGATCGGAGCTCGCCAAGTTCCGCGGTGAGCTCGGTCCGGGCCTGCCGGAGACCGACATCGGGGGGGTGGGCGAGGCGGTCGCGTTCGTCCGCGAGACGGTCAGGGCAGGGACGCTCGTCGCCGCGCACGACGTCTCCGACGGCGGACTGGCCTGCGCGCTCGCTGAGATGGCGATCGCCGGCAGCGTTGGCATGACGGCCGACCTCGATGGCCTGGTCGAGGAGCGCGGGTGCTCGGGCGAGACGGCGCTCTTCGGCGAGGGGCCGGGCGGCTTCGTCGTGGCGGCGCCGCCCGAGGTCCTGGACGATCTGGAGAGCGGGGCCAAGGCGGCCGGGGTCATGGTGCTCGTCCTCGGCACGGCGAGCGGTGAGAACATCACGCTCTCGGCGGGAGAGACCGAGCTCTCGGTCTCGCTCGCCGAGGCCACGCGCGCGTGGCGGTCGCTCGGCGAGCGGCTGGGCGACGCGGTCTCGGCCTGAGAGGTGCCGCGGGCGCGATCCTGCGCCGCTGCTAGCCTTGCTTTGCAGGCGCCCCGCCTGCCTCGCCATTCGACTTCTCGGGGCAGAGAAGCCAGATGACCCAGAGCCAGCGGCCCTTCCCGGACCGCGACGCCGAAGGCGTTGCCGGGCAGGGCTACGACGACATTCCCGACCGCGATGGCCCGCGCGACGAGTGCGGGATCTTCGGTGTGTACGCGCCGGGGCACGATGTTGCGCGCTACGCCTACTTCGCGCTTTATGCGCTCCAGCACCGCGGCCAGGAGTCGGCGGGAATCGCGACCTGCGAGGGCGGCCACATCACCACGCTGCGCGAGACCGGGCTCGTCTCCCAGGTCTTCGATGAGCAGAAGCTGCGTGCGCTGGACGGCGACATGGCGATCGGTCACGTCCGCTACTCGACCACCGGCGGCGGCTCGTGGGAGAACACCCAGCCCGTGTGGCGCGACGACGGCCGCGAGGTCGCACTCGCGCACAACGGCAATCTGACCAACGCGGTCGAGCTCTACAACGAGCTGCGCGAGAAGGGAATCGCCTTCCGCGGCAGCTCCGACTCGGAGATCATGGCCGCCCTTTTGTCGGTCGAGGAGGCACGGCCGATCGAGAACGCGGTCGAGGCCGTGATGCCGCGCCTGCAGGGCGCCTACTCGACGGTGGTGATGACGAAGCGAGCGGTGGTCGCCTTCCGCGATCCCCATGGGGTGCGCCCGCTCTCCCTCGGCAAGATCGGCGATCGCTACTGCATCGCCTCGGAAAGCTGTGCGTTCGACATCATCGGCGCGGAGCTCCTGCGTGAGCTCCAGCCCGGGGAGCTCGTGTCGATCGGCGAGCGCGGCCTCGAGACGCGCCAGGTGATGGAGGCCGAGCGCACCGCCCACTGCGTCTTCGAGCACATCTACTTCTCGCGGCCAGACACCCGTCTCGAGGGACGGGTGCTCCAGGAGGTTCGCGGCAAGATGGGCGAGATCCTGTGGCGCGAGGCGCCCGCTGACGCCGACCTGGTGATCTCCGTTCCGGACTCGGGCAATCCCGCCGCGACCGGGTACGCGCGCGCCGGTGGGCTGCCCAAGGACGATGGCCTGATCAAGAACCGCTATGTCGCGCGAACCTTCATCCAGCCTGGGCAGGAGCTGCGCAAGCGCGGAGTCCGAATGAAGTTCAACCCGCTGCCCGAGATCGTGTCCGGCAAACGCGTCGTGGTCGTCGACGACTCGATCGTGCGCGGCAACACCACTCGCCAGATCGTCGAGATGTTGCGGGAGGCCGGCGCCACCGAGGTGCACCTGCGCATCTCAGCGCCGCCGATCCGCCATCCCTGCCATTACGGGATCGACATGCCATCGCGAGAGGAGTTCGTCGCCAACGACCGCACCGTTGACGAGGTGGCTCAGGAGATTGGGGCGAACTCGCTCGCCTATCTCTCCCTCGAAGGCGTCTATGAGGCGGTCGGCACGCCGCGCGAGATCCACTGCGACGCCTGCTTCAGCGGCGAGTATCCGCTCGGTGAGGAGGGCAACGGCAAGTTCGCCCTGGAGCAGCTTCCCGTGGTCGCCGGCGGCCGGGTTCCCTGAGCCCGCGGCTCATCGCTCCCTCCCGCCGGGGGCGAATCGCCGCCGCGTCGTAGATCATCCATGTCATGAGCCCCGACCCGCTCGCGCAGTCCCTCGAACGACATTTCGGCCACCTGGCCTTCCGCCCCGGGCAGCGCGAGGCGGTCGAGGCGGCGATGGGCGGCCGGGACGTCCTGCTCGTGATGCCGACCGGCGCCGGCAAGTCGCTCTGCTACCAGCTGCCGGCGATGATGGACGATCGCCTCACGGTGATCGTCTCGCCGCTGGTCTCGCTGATGCAGGACCAGGTGGACACCCTCGGCGGCCGCGGGGAGCTGATCAACGCCCAGCGTGACCCTGCGGCCAATCGCGCCACGCTGGACCGGGCGATCGCGGGCCACACGCGCATGCTCTACGTGGCGCCCGAGCGCTTTGCGACGCCGGGCTTCGCCGATGCGCTGGCGCAGGCGCCGATTGGCCTCTTCGTCGTGGACGAGGCGCATTGCGTGAGCCAGTGGGGGCATGACTTCCGGCCGGACTACTTCCGGCTCGGGGAGGTCGCGCGGCAGCTTGGGGCGCGCTCGATCTTTGCGGCCACCGCCACGGCGACGCCACGGGTGGCGGCCGACGTCATTCGCCGCCTGGGCCTGCGCGACCCGGTTCGGATCACGACCGGGTTCGATCGACCGAATCTCTCCTATGACGTCGTGCCGATCCGCTCGGCCCGCTCGAAGCGCGACGGGCTCCTCGCATTGGTACGGGAGCCGGACGCGCGGCCAACCATCGTCTACTCGGGCACTCGCCGGAAGGCGGACGAGACGGCGGCCTGGCTCAGCCGGGAGCTCGGGGTGGGGGTGGCGACCTACCACGCGGGGATGGAGCGCGAGGAGCGCGCGGCCGCCCAGACGGCGTTCATGTCCGGACGGGCTCAGGTCGTGGTGGCGACGAATGCATTCGGGATGGGCGTCGACAAGGCCGACGTTCGCACGGTCGTCCATGAGGCGGTGCCGAGCTCGTTGGAGGCCTATTACCAGGAGGCTGGGAGGGCCGGCCGCGACGGCCTCCCGTCGCGATGTGTCCTGCTCGCCGAGAACCGCGACAAGGGCCTCCACGTGTTCTTCATCAACCAGGTCGACGACCCCGAGGCGAAGCGCCACCGCTGGCGCCAGTACCGCGAGATCTGGGGCTTCGTGGAGGGTGGGCAGTGCCGCCGCGCCGCGATCCTGCGGCACTTCGGCGACCGCTCCCGTGCAGTGGCCGACGGGCGGTGCTGCGATGTGTGCGACGGGAAGTTGGCGCTGGGCCCGAGCGAGTCGAGGCACTCCGGTTCGCAGCTCGTGGGGGGTGGCCGCGAGGGTCCGGAGGCGGTTCGTGAAGCGATCCTTGGCGTCGTCGACGGGGCATCGCCGACCGTCGGGCGGACGCGAGTCGTGGAGATTCTCCGCGGCGGGCGCAGCAAGGTCGTGCTCAAGTACGGCTACGACGAGCTTCCCGAATACGGCGCGCTCGACGACTGGGCGAACGGCGAGCTGCTCGCCGAGGTCGATGCCCTGCTCGATGCAGGTGAGCTCGTCTCGACGGGCGGGCGGTACCCGAAGCTCCGGCTGGAGCGAGGCGCTCAGCGCTCGTAGGCGCCGATGTCGGGATGGGCGTCGCGCTTGACCCCGCGCTGGTCCCGCTTGGGCGCGGTGATGCGATTCGCGCGTCCGATGGCCGGGCTGCCCCTCTTCAGCCTCAGCGTCGCCGTCGGGCCGCCGTTGTCGACCAGCGGGCCGAGCCGAGGATCGCCGGTGGTGATATCGCCGGACCCGGGCTGGCACCCTCCGCCCACGCCGAGGAGGTCGTGGTGGCCGAAGCCGCCGCTGTCGAGCCGGGCGCAATCCGGCGCGGGATCCGTCGGGTTCTGGTCGGCGTTTCCGGCGATGATCGAGTTCTGGAACTTGAACAGCGGGAAGCTGGTTCCGAAGACGCCGCCGTCGAGTCCCCCGCCGTGACCTGTTGCGTCCCCGCCGAGGTCGGCAGTGTTCCCGCTCACCGTCACTCCGTTGAGGTGCACGTGGCCGCTGAACCTGAACAGGCCGCCGCCGCCGTCGGTGGCGCGGTTTCCACTGAGCGTTGAGTTGATGAGGGTGACGCCCTCGTCATCAGTCGTGCCTACGAACACCCCACCGCCGTTACCCGCCGTGGCCTCGTTGCCGGAGATCGTGGATTTGGTGACGGTCAGGGAGTCGAAGGCGTCGATCCCGCCACCCTTGAAGCTCAGATTGCCGGCGATCGTGCTGCGGTCCACCTTCTCGTGCGGACCTGCCGCATAGATCCCACCGCCTTCGAACTGGCCCTCGTTGTGGTTGAGCGTGACCTTCTCCAGGTGCATGCGCCCGCGACTTTCGATCCCCCCACCGCAGCCGCAGCCGCTCGCCCCCCCTTCGGCCGCGTTGTCGAAGAGAACGCTGGAGCTGAGGGACAGGCGGCCCAGGCTCGAGATGCCGCCACCGCCGCGACCGCCCTGGGTGCCGGGCATCGTCCCGTTCGTGATCGTCAGCCGCGACGCGATGAGTTGGCCGTCCGTCAGGACCTCGATCACGCGGTCCATGTCGTTGCCGTCGAGGATCGCCTTGCCCTGGCCGACGACCTTGATGGTGGTCTTACCGGCGATGTCCAAGTCACCGCTGTCGTTCGTGTCGTCGATGCCCGTGCGCGTGCGCACGTACCTCTCACCACCATCCAGGTCGATGGTGTCCGTGGCGCCCGCGCCGGTCCGCACGCAGCCGCCGAAGTCCGCGTTGGTGTTCGCCGACTGAACCGCCTCGCGCAGAGAACAGGGGGCGCCCATCCCGAACTCGTCGTCGGTGGTCGTGACCTGGATCGTGGCCGCGTTTGCCGCCCCCGGCAGAGCAAGCAGTCCCGTTACCAAGAAAACCCCTGCCGCTGACGCGTGTCCCCTGCGCATCGTGTGGAAAGGTTATCCGCATCTTGGGAGCTGACCGGCCATTTCGACTCGCCGTCCTCGCCTCCGGCGCTGGGACGAACCTGCAGGCGATCCTCGACCGGTTCCATGGAGCCGGTGACATCGAGGTTGTCGGGGTTGCATCGAACAAGCCGGACGCCGCGGCGCTCAAGCGCGCGCGCCGGGCGGGAATCGAGGAGGGGCTGTTCGGCCGGGACGACTACGACGACCGCGAGGCGCGTGACGCTGCCCTGGGCGATTGGCTCGAGTCGCGGGACGCCGACCTGATCGTGCTCGCCGGCTACATGGAGCTCCTTACGCCACCGCTCGTCGCCCGGTTTCGAAATCAGATCGTGAACGTGCACCCGGCTCTGCTCCCGTCGTTCCCGGGGCTCGATGCGGTCGGGCAGGCGCTGGCGGCCGGGGTGAAGGTGACGGGGGTGACCGTTCACTTCGTGGACGAGGGGGTCGACTCGGGGCCGATCATCCTGCAGCGCCCGGTCCCGATCCCTCCGGATCGCGACCGCGCGGCGCTCGAGGAGGCGATCCACGCCACGGAGCACGCCCTGTACCCGGAGGCGATCCGCATGATCGCCCAGGGGCGGGTTCGGGTCGACAAGGAGAATCCGCACCTCGTCCACATAGACTCGGAGCCGGTGGTCGAGAAGACGAATGGGTCCTGAGGCGACAGAGCAGCAGACGACCGTCACGCACGGCGGAGGTGGGGGCCTGCGGGTGCGCCGCGCGCTGCTCTCGGTCTCGGACAAGACGGGGATCGCCGACTTCGCGCGCGGCCTCGCGGCGCTCGGCGTTGAGATCGTCTCGACGGGCGGCACGGCCGCCTCGCTGCGCGAGGCGGGCCTCGAGGTGCGCGACGTCGCCGACCTGACGGGCTCTCCCGAGATCCTCGGCGGACGGGTGAAGACGCTCCACCCGCGCCTGCACGCGGCGATCCTTGCCGTGCGCGACGACCCGGAGCACCAGGCGACGCTCGAGGCGGAGGGGATCGAGCCGATCGACCTCGTGTGCGTGAACCTGTATCCGTTCGAGCGTACGGTCGCTGGGCGGGACGTGAGCGAGGACGACGCGGTCGAGAACATCGACATCGGCGGTCCGACGATGATCAGGGCCGCCGCGAAGAACCACAAGGACGTGGCGGTGGTCGTGAGCCCGGAGAGCTACGACGCCGTGATCGCCGAGCTCGAGGAGTCGGGTGGGGAGCTCTCGCTGGAGACGCGTCATTGGCTCGCCAACGAGGCGTTCGCGTTCACGGCTCGCTATGACGCGGCGATCAGCCGCTGGTTCGGGATGCGGTACGAGGTCTTCCCGAGTCATTGGGTGAATGCGTACGAGAAGTTTCTCGACCTGTCGTACGGCGAGAACCCGCATCAGCGGGCCGCGCTGTACACGGAGGTGGGGGCCCGCTCCCACGTGCTGTCCCGGGTGTCGAAGCTCCACGGGCGGGCGCTGTCGTTCAACAACGTGCTCGATCTCGATTCGGCTCGGCGGTTGCTTGCCGAGTTCAACGAGCCCGCCGCGGTGATCGTGAAGCACAACAACCCCTGCGGCGTTGCGGTGGGCGGGACGCTCGCAGAGGCATATGAGAAGGCGCTCGCCTGCGACCCGCTGTCGGCCTTCGGGGGGGTGATCGCGCTCAATCGGCCCGTGGAGGAGGAGCTCGCCGAGCGTTTGCACGAGAACTTCATCGAGGTGCTGATCGCGCCTGACTACGCGCACGGCGCGATGGAGGTGCTGCGCCAGAAGGAGGCGATCAGGATCCTCGAGAACACGGAGCGGCGCGACTACGAGCCGCGCGAGCGCGACGTGAAGCGGGTGCGGGGTGGCCTGCTCGTGCAGGACCCGGACCGCTCGCACGAGGAGCGTGATGGCATGCAGGTCGTCACGAAGGCGAAGCCGAGCGAGGAGCAGTGGGCGGACCTGGAGTTCGCGTGGAAGGTTTGCAGACATGTGCGCTCGAACGCGATCGTGTTCGCGCGCGACGGTGCGACCCTCGGGATCGGCGCCGGGCAGATGAGCCGGGTGGACTCGGTGCGGCTTGCGATCGAGAAGGCGCAGGATGCGCGGGGCGATGACGCCGCCGGGCTGCTCGGGGGCTCCTCCGTGGCGTCGGACGCGTTCTTCCCGTTCCCGGATGGCCCCCAGTCCGCGATGGATGCGGGGGCGACGGCGTTCATCCAGCCCGGTGGGTCGAAGCGCGACAACGAGGTGATCGCGGCCTGCGACGCCGCCGGCGCCGCCATGGTCGTGACGGGCCGGCGCCACTTCCGGCACTAGAGCGGGCTCATGCGGGAACTGCACGTGCTGCGCGTCTTCTGCCTGGAGGACGGTTCGGGCGGGAATCCGCTGGGGGTGTTCCTCGACGGCGCTGCGGTGCCGGAATCCGAGCGCCAGCCGATTGCGACGGAGCTGGGGTTCTCCGAGACCGTCTACGTCGATGACCGTGAGCGCGGCGAGCTGCGGATCCTGACGCCCAGCGAGGAGCTGCCGCTTGCCGGGCACCCGCTCGTGGGAAGCGCGTGGCTATTGCGAGAGACCGGTGAGGCGCCGGAGGTGCTGCGCCCGCCGGCAGGGGAGGTCAGGGTGCGCTTCGACGGCGATCTGGCGTGGATCGCAGCGCGTCCCGAGTGGGGTCCGCCGTTTCAGTTCGTGCAGGTGGATTCGCCCGCGGAGGTGGACGGGCTGACGGGTCCTCCCGACGGCTTCGGGCTCGTGGGGATGTGGGCCTGGGCGGACGAGGATGCCGGTGTTGTCCGGGAGCGAGTGTTCGTGCCGGAGCTGGCCGTGCCGGAGGACGAGGCGACCGGATCCGCCGCCCTGATCCTGTGTGCGCAGCTCGGGCGGGAGATCGAGATCCGGCAGGGCGAGCGGTCGGTGTTGATCGCGCGACCGCTGGATGGCGGGTACGCCGAGGTCGGGGGGCGCGTCGTGCTGGACGAGGTGCGCAACCGGTAGTGGTCGTTCGCGCCGCCTACGGCACGGATTTATGATCCGCAGCCTTCGCGCTGTCATGCATTTGACAGCTCCTGCCTGTTCAATCGGCGACAGCGACGTCGTGAGCGAGGGCCACCGAGGCTACGATCAGCGGGCCCCCGTGGCGCAATTGGTAGCGCGCTCGCCTTTTAAGCGATGTGGTTGTCGGTTCGAGTCCGACCGGGGGCATGCCAGCGTTTCCGGGGTTCGCGGCGCGGGTAGCCGCCATCGCGATGCCCTCGCCTCGCCCGGCCGCCGGAAGCGGCGCGGACCGCCCATCCCGCAGGGACGCCTCTGAGCGTCCCGTCCCCTCCGAGGAGAAGACCCGCCAGGTGCTCCGCTCGATCCGCCAGCGCTTCGGGTGGACTCGCCGACGGCCGCGTCGCCAGGGCCGCTCGTAGGCACCGACTCCTGAGAAAGTCCGCGCCTCACTAGCATCGCGCCATGGCGCGCAAGGACCTGAAGGAATACGAGCGCAAGCGCTCCTTCGCGAAGACCCCGGAGCCGCCGGCCAAGAAACGACGCGCCAAGCCGAAGGCGAAGGGCCCGAAGGCAAGAGCCAAAGGTGACGGCATCGCCGCCTCCGGCCGCTTCGTCGTCCAGGAGCACCACGCCACCCGGCTGCACTGGGACCTCCGCCTCGAGCACGACGGCGTCGCTGTCTCCTGGGCGCTTCCCAAGGGCGTCCCGCAGCACCCGAAGGAGAACCGCCTCGCCGTGCACACGGAGGACCACCCCCTGGAGTACCTCGAGTTCAAGGGCAAGATCCCCAAGGGCGAATACGGAGCGGGGACGATGTCGATCTGGGATCAGGGCACCTACGAGGCCGAGAAGTTCCGCGACGACGAGGTCATCCTCACCTTCTCCGGCGAGCGCACCCGTGGCCGCTACGCCCTCTTCCAGACGAAGGGCGACAACTGGATGATCCACCGCATGGACCCGCCTCTCGACGAGGGGCGCGAGCTCATGCCGGAGCACATCAAGCCGATGATGGCGACCCTCTCCACCCTCCCGAAGGACGAGTCCGGCTGGGCCTTCGAGATCAAGTGGGACGGCGTGCGGGCCATCGCCTACTCCGACGCCGGCCACCTGCGGCTGGAGAGCCGCACCCTGCGCGACATCACCTCGCAATACCCGGAGGTCCGCGCCATGGGCGAGGAGCTAGGCTCCCTTCAGGTCGCCCTGGACGGCGAGATCGTGGCCTTCGATGAGGAAGGGCGTCCCGACTTCCAGCGCCTCCAGAGCCGCATGCACCTCGCCTCCGACGCCGCCGTTCGGCGGCGCATGGCCGACACCCCGGTCACCTACGTCATCTTCGACGTCCTCTTCCTGGACGGCCACACGACCTGCGAGCTCCCATACACTGAGCGCCGCACGCTCCTCGAGCGCCTGAAGCTGGATGGGCCGAGTTGGCAGACGCCCAGCAACCACACCGGCGACGGCAAAGCGCTGCTCGACCTGACGAAGACGCGTGGACTGGAGGGAATCGTCGCCAAGCGCCTCGACGGCCGCTACCTCCCCGGCAAGCGGGGCAAGTCCTGGCTGAAGATCAAGAACACGACGGAACAGGAGCTGGTCATCGGCGGCTGGATGCCCGGCGAGGGACGCCGGGCGAGCACCTTGGGAGCGCTTCTCGTCGGCTACTACGAGGACGGCGACGGCTCGCCGGCCCTCCGCTACGCCGGTCGCGTGGGTACCGGGTTTACCGAATCCACCCTGAAGGACCTGCTCAGCCGCCTCAAGCGGCTCGCGACCAACCGCAACCCCTTCGAGGGGCGCCAGCCCCCGAAGGGCGCGAACTACGTGGAGCCGAAGCTCGTCGCACAGGTCGAATTCCGCGAGTGGACCCGCGCGCGGACCCTTCGCGCTCCGTCCTTCAAGGGCCTGCGCGACGACAAGGACCCGCTCGAGGTCACCTTGGAGGCGCCCGAACCCCCTCCCTCCTAGCGCCGCAACGCAAAGCGACGCGACGGCCGAAGCCGCCGCGTCGCCCGCTCACCCCCCAAGCTGGCTGGGAGAGCGCTAGTTGACGGTGATCGTGTCGCTCAGCGCAGGCGCGCATCCCGGCTTCGCTGCGACCTTCGCGTAGAACTTGCCGTGAGCCTGGCCCGAGTTGCCGGTGTTCCAGCGACCCTGCGAGTCGGTCGTGTCCATGTAGAGCTTGTTGCCCTTCTTGTAGACGTTGACCTTGCGGTCCTTGACGCAGCTCGCCTTGTTGCTCTTGACCCTGCCCTGGAATCCGTCGCCGTTGTACTCATCTTTCCGCGCGGATGCCCCGTGCCACCAGGCACCCGGGGTGTGAACCTGCTCACACCCGAGCGTCAGTCAGAATGCCGCGCGATGAGGGTGTCGGCCAAAGCGGACTACGCCGTCCGCGCGATGATCGAGCTCGCCGCGGCGAACGGCGAGGATCCTGTGAAGGGCGACCGCGTCGCCGAGGCGCAGGACATCCCGCTGCATTTCCTCGAGAACATCCTGAGCGAGCTCCGCCAGCAGGGGCTCGTGCACAGCCGCCGCGGAGCCGAGGGCGGCTACTGGCTCGCCAAGCCTGCCACCGAGGTGACCGTCGCCGACATCATCCGCGTCGTCGAGGGACCGCTCGCCAGCGTCCGCGGCGAACGTCCTCAGCAGATCTCCTACTCGGGCTCCGCCGAGCCCCTGCAGCAGGTCTGGATCGCACTGCGCACCAACATCCGCGCCGTGCTCGATCACGTCACCCTCGCGGACCTCGTCGCAGCGGAGCTCCCGCCGTTCGTCGAGGAGCTGAGCGAGCAGCCGGACCCTCCCGACGCACCCTGAAGCCAAGCCGACGCCGACCACCCGCAGGGAGAGAGGGTCCGCAGGTGACCGGCGCCGGTCAGCGCGCCCGGCCGCGGGCGCGTTGGCCGTCAGGCGGCCGCAAGCTCCTCGGTCGTCGGGTCTCGGACGACGTCCTCGTTGGCGTCGAAGACCCGCGCACGGCTCGGCCGCGCGTAGACGATCTGGCCCTCGGTGAGCTCCAGCTCCTCCGCCTGAGCACGGGTGATCTGCGCCCATAGGCCGCTGCCGTCGGCGAGCGTCAGCTCGACGCGCACCTCGAAGCCGAGGTGGACGATCCGCTCGATCATCGCCTCCTCCGTGCTCGTCGCCGGCACGTGGAGGATGTCGATGTCGTGCGGGCGCACGAACAGCGAGCCGAGGCGGTTCACGGGACCGACGAAGCTCATCACGAACTCGGTCTCCGGATGCTCGTAGAGGTCGCGCGGGCCACCGGCCTGCTCGACCTCGCCCTCGTTCATGACCACGATCTGCTCCGCAACGTCCATCGCCTCCTCCTGATCGTGCGTCACGAAGATCGTCGTGACGTGCACGTCGTCGTGGAGGCGGCGCAGCCACGTGCGGAGCTCCTTGCGGACCTTCGCGTCGAGCGCGCCGAACGGCTCGTCCAGCAGCAGCACCTTGGGCTCGATCGCCAGCGCGCGAGCGAGCGCCATGCGCTGGCGCTGACCACCGGAGAGCTGCGAGGGATAGCGCCCCTGCAGGCCCTCGAGATGCACCAGCTCGAGGAGCTCGTTCACCCGGGCGTCGATCTCTGCCTTCGGCCGCTTGCGGATCTTCATCGCGAACCCGACGTTGCCGCGCACCGTCATGTGCTTGAACGCGGCGTAGTGCTGGAACACGAATCCCACCCCGCGGTCCTGGACGGGGATGCCGGTCAGGTCCTTGCCCGAGATCAGCACCTTCCCTGAGTCGGGCGTCTCGAGCCCGGCGATCACGCGCAGAAGCGTCGATTTGCCGCTTCCGCTCGGCCCCAGAAGGGCCGTCAGGGATCCATCCGGGACCTCGATCGAGACATCCTTCAGGGCCTCGAAGTCGCCGAAGTTCTTGCTGGCGTTGTCGACGATGATGCTCATCAGGCGGTTTCCTTTCCGGTTGGAGCGACAGCGATGGTGGGGGCGACGACCCCCTTGTCGCGTCGTCTGATCAGGTTCATGAAGAAGAGCGTGCTCAGCGCGAAAATGGCGAGCACGAGCGACGCCGCGTAGGCACCCGCGACCTCAAAGTTCCCGTAGTACTGCTTGACGAGGATCGTGGCGGTTTGGGTCTCGCCGGTGACGCTTCCCGAGACGACGCTCACGGCTCCGAACTCACCCAGCGCACGAGCCACCGACAGCACCACGCCGTAGGTCACGCCCCAGCGGATTGCCGGGAGCGTGATCCGCCAGAACGTCTGCCAGGCGTTGGCCCCCAGCGTCTTGGCGGCCTGCTCCTGGTCGTCGCCGATCTCCTCGAGCACCGGAACCACCTCCCGCACAACGAACGGCAACGAGACGAAGATCGTCGCCAACACCATTCCCGGGATCGAGAAGATGATCGGGAAGCCGTTCTGGATGAACCAGTTGCCGAACCAGCCGTCCTGCCCGTAGACCAGGATCAGAGCCAGGCCGATCACGACCGGCGAGACGGCGAACGGGATGTCGATCAGGGAATTCAGGAGCGCCTTGCCGCGGAACTTGGTCCGCACGAGCACGAGCGCCGCGCCGATGCCGAAGACCGTGTTCAGGGGAACGGCAATCGCCACCATCAGGAGCGTGAGGTAGAAGGCGTGCAGGGCATCCGGCGTTGTCACCGCATCCCAGGCCGCCCCAAAGCCGTCCTCGAACGTGCGGTAGAAGATCATGATCAGCGGGATCAGCAGGAGCATCGCCAGGTAACCGAGGGCGAAGGTCCGCAGCCCGTACTTTCCGAGCCTCCCCTTAGCGGTCATGGCGTCTGCTCCAACGCAGTCCAAGATTCATTGCGAGCAGCACCGCGAGTGCGATGACCAGCAGCTCCACGGAGAGGGCGGCGGCCGTGACCTGGTTGCCGCTCTCGATCTGGCTGAAGATGAAGACCGACGAGACCTCGGTCTTGTACGGCGTGTTCCCGGTCAGCAGGATCAGGGAGCCGTACTCACCGATGGCTCGGGCGAAGGCGAGGGCAGCGCCTGCGAAGAGCGCCGGGCGTAGGTTCGGCAGCACGATCCGCCGGAACACCGTGAAGGGGGACGCACCGAGCGATGCGGCGGCCTCCTCCATGTCGCGGTCGAGCTCGAGCAGCACCGGCTGCACGGCCCTGACCACGAACGGGAGAGTCACGAAGAGAAGAGCCATCACGACGGCGACCTTCGTGTAGGCCGCATGAATCCCGATCGGGCTGTCGTCGCCATAGAGCGCGAGCAGAGTGATCCCGGCCACGATGGTGGGCAGCGCGAACGGCAGGTCGATCACCGAGTTGACGATCTTCTTTCCGGGGAAGTCGTCCCGGACGAGCACCCACGCGATCGCCAGGCCGGTGATCAGGTTGACGACGACGACGATCGCCGATGCCATCAGGGTCAGCTTCAGCGCGGCCCACCCCTCGGGGTTCTTGATCGCGGCCCAGAAGGTGCTGAGTCCCTCGTCGGTCGAATTCGCAACGAGAGCGGCAAGCGGAATGAGGACGATCACGCTCAGATAGAGCGTGACCAGCCCCCTTCCGAGCGCCGGCCCCCCGAGGCGGGAAATCCCAAACCGCCTCGGGGGGGCCTCCGTGTGCGCTACTGAGGTCACTCGGTCGCGACTCCCAGTTCCTTCTCGATCCCCTGGACGATGCTGCCCTCAGGGTCGAAGAACTCAGCGTTGACCTTGTCCCAGCCACCGAGGTCGTCGATGGTGAACAGGCCCGACGGCGTCGGGAACTTGTCCTTGTTCTGGTCGAACACGGACTTGACGACCGGGCGGTAGCCCGCGTCGGCCCACGCCTGCTGTGCCTCGTCGGTGTAGAGGTAGTCGACGAAGTCCTGAGCCTCGGGACCCGAGTCAACCGTGGCGGCGATCGGCGTCTCGATCAGGATCGTGTCGTCGGGAATGACGTAGTCCACGTCCTCCCCGGCCTCCTGCGCGGCGATCGCCTCGTTCTCGTATGAGAGGAGGACGTCGCCCTTGCCGCCGGTGAACGCCGTCGTGGCGTCACGGGCGCTGGCCGGCTGCACCGGAGTGTTCTCGAGGATCTGCTTGAGGAAATCCTGACCCTCCTGGTCAGACGCACCCTCGCCGATCGTCTTCGCGCCGTACGCGGCCAGCAGGTTCCATTTCGCGGAGCCCGACTGGAACGGGTTCGGCGTCACGATCTCGGCGCCCGAGCTGATCAGGTCGTCCCAGCTGTGAATGTCCAGCGGGTTCCCCTTGCGGACGACGAAGACGACCACCGAGTCCTCGACGATGCCGTTGTACTGGTTCTGGTCCCAGTCGTCGGCGACAGCGCCCGAGTCGACGACCCGCTGCATGTCCGGGCCAGTCGAGAAGTGGACGACGTCGGCCTGCTGGCCGGCCTCGACCGCCCGCGACTGGTCGCCCGAGGCGCCGAACGAGTTGGAGAACTGGACGCCCTCGCCCTCGTTGGTCTTCTGGAACCCGGGCTCGAGCGTGTCGGTGTACACGGTCTCCGGGGTCGAGTAGCCGACCATGGCGATCGAGCCGCCACCGCTCGCGTCGGAGCTGCCGCCACACGCGGCGACGCCACCGGCGAGGCCGATCGCGAGCAGACCCGCGACGGCAAATCTGACGCCGCGGGGCCGCGCGTTCGCGCCTTCGGCGATCGCGGCCCCGCCGCGGCGGAGCTTGCTGGAGAACATCTTCATCTTCTCGATTCTTGCCTTTCTTGATTGATTTTGTTGTGAATAGGCGGCGAGAGGGTACCAGACAAGGTCTGGCGTGTTCAAACGCCAGGGTTGGGCGGCCGGATTCCTTCCCTGGCAGGCCCGCGGCGCGGTGGGGTGGGGTGCCTCAGGCGATCTGACGCTCGAAGCTGGTGTCCAGACGGATGTCGCGACCGCTCGGATCGCGCACCGTCTTCTCCAGCCGCAGGGTCGCCGAGCGGCCCTCGAGCTCGAGCGTGGCGACCTGGTTGTCGAAGAAGGGACCCTCGGCGAAGCGCCAGCGGATCTGCGGATCGGCGGCACCGGCGATACGCGCCAACGCTCGAGTCACCGCCCGGAAGGGACGGGAGATCGCGACCTGCATCGTCCGCCGCTCGTGCGCGTCGAGCGCATTGCGGAACGGCGAGCAGACGGCCTGGTAGACGGCGCTCTTGGCATCGGCCTCCTTGGGGAAGCCGACCTCGGCGAGGTAGGCGTGGTGAACGTCACCCGACAACACAGCGATCGATGCCGGCGGCGCGCCCCGCTCCCCTGCGGCAACCTCCGTGATCAGCTTCGTCAGGCGCTCGAACGACATCGAGAACGACGCCCAATGGTCGAAGTCCACCGCGCGACGCAGGCGCTCCCCAAGGCGCGCGGCCGCTCCTCCCCAGACCCCATCGCACACCCGCTCGTTCCACGCCTCGAGGTAGTGGAGACCGGGAGCGAGCAAGTACGGGTCCGATGTCGCGATCAGCAGGTGATCCCAGTCTCCCTGCGCCTGCTTCTGAATCCAGTCCCACTCCTCGTCGTCGAAGATCGACCGGCGGTCCTCGGTCAGCACCCGGCCGGTGCGGTCGTCGAGAACGATGAGGCGGCTGCCGTCGAGCTCCCGTACGAAGCTCCAGCGAATGCCCTTGTGGTGCTCGTCGGCATGCCGTGCGAACTCGCGCAGCATCGGCCCCGCGTCCTTCATCTCGCGGGCTTGCCGGTACTGCGTGTTCTCCTCGAGGTGCGCCGGAGAGAGGTTGCCGATGTGCTGATAGATCCAGTACGACATGAGCCCGCTCTGGACGCGCTCCAGCCACCAGTCGTGCCGGCGCATCTCCTCCACCCACGAGCGCGAGATGTTCCAGTCATCGCTCATGTCGTGGTCGTCGATGACCATCGCCGTCGAGACCGTCGAGAAGAGCCAGCGGATCACCGGGTCGCCCCATGACTCGTGATACAGGGCGCAGAACTCGTCGAAGTAGTTGATCTCCTCGTAGGGCGGCTGCGAGGTGTCACGGCGGGAGCGGACCCATTCGCGGACCTTCGGCGAGCCCTCGTCGACATAGATCTGGTCCCCCACCATGAGCAGGAGGTCCGGCCAGGGCTCCTCTCCCTTGAGCATTCGCAGGGCCACCGCGTACAGCGCGTCCTGCTCGAGCCCCTCGTCGTGGTCGTCTTTCGGGAGGGTGTACGGGGGTTCGTGCGGGAGCGCCACCCGGCACGAGCCGAAGGCGATGCGAAGGCGGCGACCGGGCTCCAACGTCCGGATGGCGGGCGCCGGGAAGCGTGAGTCCGGCTCGGGCCAGACCTCCTCCCCATCCAGCCTCACGGCGTACGGCGTCTGGGTTCCCGGCTCAAGCCCCTCGATCGGGACGATCGCGTAGTGATGGCCCTCCACCCCGAAGGTGGGCGCAGTGCGCCCCAGGATCTCGACCTCGCACCCGTCGTCGGTCTCGACCCAGATCGTGGCGTCATCCGTGCCCACGTGGCGGAGCACCGGCCCCAAAACCAGCTCGGCCATGCATAGGTGTTACCCGCCCCGAGGGCGCTCAGACTGAGATCTGGTTAACCGTTTGACCTAACCGAGCGGGGCGTTCCAGACCCGGATCACCGGGTCGACCTCGTGCTCGTGGCCGAGAACGCAGAGCGTCGCGACGTCCAGTCCGAGCTTGGCTCCGGCCGCGGGCTCCAGGCCGACCCAACGCGAGGCGAGGACCCGCAGGAAGTGGCCGTGGCTGAAGACCAGCGCCTCACCGTCAAGCCCGCGGAGGCGCGTGAGCGCGCGATCGGCGCGAGCGCCGACCTCGGCGGGGGTCTCTCCGCCAGGGCAGCCGTCGCGCCACAGCGACCAGTCCGGGCGCCGCTCGCGGATCTGAGGCGACGTCAGCCCCTCGTAGTCCCCGTAGTCCCACTCGACAAGATCGGGATCCGTCTCCGCGCGGTCGCCGAACCCCGCCAGCGCACACGTGTCGAGCGCTCGCGAGAGCGGGCTCACGAGCACGAGAGCAGGCTCACGATCCTCGAGCGCGGAGCGAAGGGACTCGGCCTGCTCGCGGCCATGCTCGGTGAGCGGGATGTCGGACCGTCCGGTGTGACGCCCATCGCGGCTCCACTCCGTCTGGCCGTGACGGATCAGCACAACCTCGCCCACGACCGCAGACTATGCGCCCCGACGGCGCCGGCTCAGCCCAGATGATCACTCATCTAGATCCGGAATGCCGTCGCTGGGCGAGGACGCCTGGGCATGGAGCTTGCGCGAGATGCGGCCCGCCCGACGAGCCTCGTAGCCCGCCTCAACCGCCTTGCGCATCGCAGCCGCCATCGCCGGCGGGTCCTTCGCGCGTGAGATCGAGCTCGCCAAGAGCACGCCGTCGCACCCGTTCTCCATGGCCAGCGCGGCGTCGGACGCCGTGCCGATGCCGGCGTCCAGGATCACCGGCACGCTCGACTGCTCGACGATGAGCCGCAGGTTGTAGAGGTTGTTGATGCCCATCCCGGACCCGATCGGAGAGCCGAGCGGCATCACCGCCGCGCATCCGGCCTGCTCGAGGCGGTGCGCGAGGATCGGATCGTCGTTCGTGTACGGCAGGACCGTGAATCCCTCGTCGACCAGAGTCTCGGCCGCTTCGACCAGCTCGACCGCGTCGGGAAGGAGAGTGCGGTCGTCCCCGATCACCTCCAGCTTGATCCAGTCGGTTTCGAGTGCCTCGCGCGCCAGCCGAGCCGTTCGAACGGCATCGCGGGCTGTGTAGCAGCCGGCCGTATTGGGGAGGCAGAACAGGCCAAGACGCTCGATGACGCCGAGCACAGAGCCCTGGGCAAGCGGGTCCACCCGGCGCAGAGCGACCGTCACGATCTCGGTCCCCGACGCCTCCAGCGCTCGCTCCATGGACTCGAGCGAGCGGAAGCCACCGGTACCCACGATCAACCGGGAGCCCCAGGTCTTCCCGCCGAGCTCGAAGGCCGTGGCTGTCCGCTGTTCGCCCTCAGTTGTCCGCCCGAGCTCAGCCACCCTGCACCGCCTGGACGATCTCCACGGCCTGCCCCTCACGCAGCATTGTTCCCTCCCACTCGGGCCGGCGAACCACCTCGCCGTCGACGGCGGCGGCCACTCCGCGGCGGTCGACGTCGCCGCCGAGCGCCGTGATCGCGTCGGCGAGCGATGCTCCCTCGGGCATCGAGGTCGGTTTCCCGTTGAGCTCGATCGTCATGGCGACGCCACCTCGGCAGTCGTCGGCTCCCGCTCGCCGCTGAGCAGGTCAGCGATGGCCTCGGCCGTCGTCGGCGCGAGCAGGACCCCGTTGCGGAAGTGGCCGGTCGCAAGGATGAGCCCGTCGATCGCTCCGGCCCCGATGAGCGGGCGGTTGTCCGGGCTGCCCGGGCGCAGCCCGGCGATCGTCTCGACCAGCTCGAGCTCGGCAACGTCCGGGAGTGCGCGATACGCCTCGCGCAGGAGCTCGAACACCGCCCCCGCAGTCACCCGCAGGTCGAAGCCCTGCTCCTCGACGCTGGCGCCGATGACGACGCGCCCGTCCTCACGGGGAACGATGTAGACGCGCTCGGTCGCAACGATCCGCCGGCAAAGAGGCCGAGACGGATCCGCCTTCACGGTGATGATCTGGCCCTTCACCGGCCGCACCGGAGGACGAGCTTCGGCAGGCAGCCAGCCGGCGCCGCCGGACCATGCGCCGCTCGCCAGCACGGTCCGAGCGGCGCGATGCTCGTGGCCGCCGTTCGTCCGCACGCCGACGAGGACGTCACCCTCGTAGAGCCCCTCGGCGACCTCCTTCCCGGCGACGATGTCGGCCCCCGCGGACTCGGCCGCGGCAGTCAGGGCGATGACAAGGCGACGCGGATCAGCGGCCGCCTCGTGCACCGCGTGGATGGCGGCGGTGCAGGCCGGCGCCAGGCCGGGTTCGAGCTCCCGCGCCTTCGCGGGGCGCAGCCAGTCTGCGTCGAGGCCGAGCTCCTGCATCAGCTCGAAGCGGCGGCGCAGCTCCTCCGCCTCATCGCGATCGAGCGCCACATGCAGCGCGCCGAGGGGCGCGAAGCCCACCTCGGTGCCGCCGGCCTCGGCAAGCTCGGCGGCGAATCCTGGCCAGGCGCGATGCGCTTCCAGGGCCAAACGGAGGAGCCCCTCCTCTCCCCATGTCGCCTCGCCGACCGGCGCGAGCATCCCGGCCGCCACCCGCGACGCTGCCGATCCGGGAAGGTCGCGCTCGAGCACGCGCACCTGGAGTCCGCGCTGGGCGGCGCGCCAGGCGCAGGCGAGACCGATCACGCCGCCGCCGACGATCACCACATCGAGCGCTTCTTCAGATCTGTTGGGCAAGCCGCTGTGCTCCTTCTCAGAGGGCGGTCCGCGCCACCATCCCTGCGCCGGCATTACCCGGATCAGGTTCAGACGGTCGGCGGCCGGATGCCGCCCTCTCAGCCCATGGGGTAGGGCTCCCGTTACGAAGTCCATGGTACCCCTGTCGGGGCGGACGCAGAGGCTGACGGGTGACGTAGCCTTGCCGCGTGGATCCGGACCTGCGATTGCGCCGTCTCGAGCGAGCACGGCTCTATTTCGTGTGCGACGCGCAGCCGGGCGGCGCCGACCCCGGCCCGCTGCTGGAGGCCGCGCTTCGCGGCGGCGCTGACCTCGTGCAGCTCCGCGAGAAGTCCCCCCGGTGCGCCGAGGAGCTGGTCGCCTTCGCGGATCCCTTCCGGAGGGCGGCGCAGGCCCACGACGCGCTGTTCATCCTGAACGACTGGCCCGACCTCGTCGAGGCGGCGGGCGCCGACGGCGTCCACGTCGGCCAGGACGACACCCCGGTCGCCGAGGCCAGGGCGCAGGCCGGGCCTGGTGCGCTGGTCGGCCTCTCGACCCACTCGCCGGAGCAGATCGACGCCGCGTGCGAAGCATCGGGCGCGGCCAGGCCTGATCAGATCAGCGTCGGTCCGGTGTGGAAGACGCCCACGAAGGAGGGACGGCCGGCTACCGGCCTCGAGCTCGTCCGGTACGCGGCTGCGCACGCCACGATCCCGTGGTTCGCCATCGGCGGCATCGACGCCGCCAACGTGGACGAGGTCGTCGCTGCGGGCGCCGAACGAGCCGTCGTGGTCCGGGCAGTTCGCGACGCAGACGACCCCGAACAGGTCGCGCGGGGGCTGCGAGCGGCGCTGCAACCAGTGGCGGCGCGTTGATGGCGTCACGCGAACGCAAGCGGGCCGAGCGGCGCAAGCGCAAGCAGCGTGGTGCCGAGCGCCAAACCCAGACGGCCGCTCGGCGCGAGGCCATGGCGGCGCGAAGCGAGGCTCGCAATCGTGAGGCGCGCGAGCAGCTGGAACCGCTGGCAGAGGGCGAGCGGCCGCGCGTCGTCACCGTCGGCGCCGTGATCTCGGCGATCGTCTCGCTCATCTTCGTTGTCTCGACCGTGCTCGCCATCGCCGGCACCGAGGTCAACGGCGAGACGCCCAACCCGATTCAGCTGGCGGCGGTTGCGATCGTCGTGGGGGCGATGGCTTGGGGAATGTGGCTGGCGCGATACTGGGCGGTGCTCGGCTTCCAGGCGTCGCTCGCGCTGATCATGCTCGCGGCGGCCCTCGGCCTCGTGCGGGTGACGAACGGCGTTCAGGCCATCGCGACGACCGTCATCCTCGTCGGCGCGGGCGTCCTCTTCTACCTCATGGTCAAGGCCCTCGCGCGGATCCAGATGCCTGAGCGGCGCCCGCCGGCGTGACCGATCGCATTGCCGGAAAAGGGCGGTTCTATAGAGTCGCCCCGCGATGGCGGACTCCTATGACGTGATCGTGATCGGCGGCGGGCCGGGCGGTTACCACGCCGCCATCCGGGCCGCCCAGCTCGGTCAGAAGACAGCCGTCGTAGAGAAGGACAAGCCCGGTGGGCGCTGCCTCAACTACGCCTGCATCCCGGCGAAGACGATGTTGCACACCGCGGAGGTCTACGACCACACGGTGAACGGCGCCGAGCTCGGGGTGAAGGCGCAAAAGGTCACTCTCGACTGGAAGGCCCTGGGCGAGCGCCGGGCCAATGTCTCGGAGACCCTGTCCAACGGCGTCAAGTTCCTCTGGGACAAGAACAAGGTCGAGATGATCCAGGGCGAGGGAAAGCTGACCGCCGACGGCAGCGTCGACGTGGGCGGCACGACCTACGAGGCGAAGGCCGTCGTGCTGGCCACTGGGTCGGTCGCCCTGCCGATCCCCGGCGTCGAGTTCTCCGAGCGCGTCGTCGACACCTGGGGGGCGTGGTCGCTTCCCGATCTGCCGAAGAAGCTCGCCGTCGTCGGCGCCGGCGCCTCCGGGTCGGAGATCGCGTCGGCGTACGGCCGCTACGGGACCGAGGTGCTCCTGATCGAGATGCTCGACCAGATCCTGCCGCTCGAGGACAAGGACGCTGCCCGCGTCGTGGAGCGGGCGTTCAAGAAGCAGAACATCACCGTCTCGACGGGCACCAAGGTGGAATCCGTTGAGGTGGGATCGAAGTCGGTCAAGGTCAAATACGGCGACCAAGAGGCCGAGGTCGACTACCTCTGCATCGCGGGTGGCCGGGCGCCGGACACGGAGTCGCTCAACATCCAGGCGGCCGGCGTCGACACCGAGGACGGCGGCCGGATCAAGATCGACGAGTACCAGCGGACCTCCAACCCCAAGATGTTCGCCATCGGCGACCTCGTCCGCGGGCCGGCTCTCGCCCACAAGGCCCAGGAGGAGGGCGTCGTGGCCGCCGAGACGATCGCCGACGCCGAGACCGAACCGATCAACGTCGACCTCGTCGCGGGAGCGACTTTCTGCCATCCACAGGTCGCGAGCGTCGGGCTCACCGAGGCGCAGGCGAAGGAGAGCGGCAGGGATATCAAGGTAAGCCGCTTCAAACTTGGGGGAGTCGGGGCATCGGCCGTCTACAACGACCGGGACGGCATCGTCAAGCTTGTCGTGGACACCGAGTACGGCGAGATCATCGGAGCCCACATCGTGGGCAATCGGGCCTGCGACATGATCGCCGAGCTCGTCGACACGATGGCGCTCGAGGGCGGCTACCAGGAGCTCGCGCGGATCATCCATCCGCATCCCACCATCTCCGAGGCGATCCTGGACGCGGCCCGCGCCGTCGACGGCTGGGCGATCCACGCGTAGCCCGAGCGGCTGTGTCGGCCGAGCGGCCCGTCTTCTACTTCGATCTCGGCTCGCCGTACGCGTACCTCAGCGCGGAGCGGGTGAACGGGCTCTTCGCCGAGGCCCGGCTCGAGGTCCCCGAGTGGCAGCCGATCCTGCTCGGCGGCCTCTTCAAGCGCTTTGGCCGCAGCTCGTGGGGACTCGGGCCCGACCGCGACGAGGGGATGCATGAGTGCGAGCGTCGCGCCTCCGCCTACGGCCTGCCTCCGATCGCGTGGCCGGAGGGGTGGCCCGGCAACTACCTGTTCGCTATGCGCGTTGCGACGTTCGCCAAGGAGATCGGCAAGACGGTCTCGTTTTCGCTCGCCGCCTTCCGTCAGGCGTTCGCCGGCGGACGGGACCTGAGCGAGCCCGACAACGTGATGCTCGCCGCCGCGGCCGCGGAGATGCACCCTCGGGCGATCTCCGCCGCGGTCGAGCGGGACGCGATCAAGGCGCGCCTGCGCGAGGCGACGGATCGCGCCGGGGACCTCGGGGTCATGGGCGTACCGAGCCTGGTGATCGACGGCGAGGTCTTCTGGGGCGACGACCGGCTTGAGGACGCGCTCGACGCCGCAGCCGGGGCCGACGGCCCATAGTCCGGGCCGGCGCGGGTACCTACTAGGCTCGGATGGTGGACATCGACGCTGTTGAGACGGAGGAGTGGCTCGAAGCCCTCGATGCAGTCGTCCAAAACGATGGCCCGCGGCGGGCTCACGATCTGGTCGAGCGCGTCGTCGAGCGCGCTCGGCTGCGGGGCGCTGCGATCGAGAACGTCGGCCCGACTCCCTACGTCAACACGATCCACCGCTCCGACGAGCCGCCGCTGCCGGGGGATCCGGCCCTCGAGCGGCGGGTTCGATCCCTGATCCGCTGGAACGCGATCGCGATGGTCCTCCGGGCGAACAAGGAGTCGTCCGAGCTGGGCGGCCACATCGCGAGCTACCAGTCGGCCGCGGTGCTCTACGAAATCGGCTTCAACCATTTCTGGCACGCGCCCTCCGCGGAGCACGGCGGTGACCTCGTCTACATCCAGGGGCACTCCTCGCCCGGCATCTATGCGCGGGCGTACCTCGAGGGGCGGCTGACGGAGGACCAGCTCGACGGCTTCCGCCAGGAGGTCTCGCGCCCGGGCGGCCTCAGCTCCTATCCCCATCCGTGGCTGATGCCCGACTTCTGGCAGTTCCCCACCGTGTCGATGGGGCTCGGCCCGATCATGGCCATCTACCAGGCGCGGTTCATGCGCTACCTGACCGATCGCGGGACGCTCGACACCTCGGGCCGGAAGGTGTGGTGCTTCCTCGGTGACGGTGAGACCGATGAGCCCGAGTCACTCGGCGCGATCGCTCTCGCGGGACGGGAGAAGCTGAGCAACCTGGTCTTCGTCGTCAACTGCAATCTCCAGCGCCTCGACGGGCCCGTCCACGGCAACGGCAAGATCATCCAGGAGCTCGAGACGATCTTCCGTGGCGCCGGCTGGAACGTGCTCAAGGTGATCTGGGGAGGCCGGTGGGACCCGCTGCTCGAGGCCGACAAGGACGGCCTGCTCGTGCGGCGCATGGAGGAGGCGGTCGACGGCGAGTACCAGACCTACAAGGCGCGGGACGGGGCCTACGTCCGCGAGAAGTTCTTCGGCAAGTACCCAGAGCTCGCCAAGCGGGTCGAGGACATGTCAGACCAGGAGATCTGGGATCTGAACCGCGGCGGCCACGACGCGAAGAAGGTCTACGCCGCCTACGCCGCGGCCCAGGGGGCAACCCAGCGGCCGACGGTGATCCTCGCGAAGACGATCAAGGGCTACGGAATGGGCGAGGCGGGCGAGGGTCAGAACATCACCCACCAGCAGAAGAAGATGAACGAGGAGGCGCTGCTCGCCTTCCGCGATCGGTTCGAGCTCGAGATCAGCGACGAAGAGGTTCGCGACGTCGCATACCACAAGCCCCCCGAGGACTCGGACGAGCTCCGGTACCTGAAGGATCGCCGCGCCGCGCTCGGCGGGCATCTGCCCAGCCGCCGCCGCAAGGTGGAGCAGCCGCTGCCGGTGCCGCCGCTGGACATCTTCTCGTCGCAGCTCGAGGGCACCGGGGAGCGTGAGATCTCAACGACGATGGCGTTCGTGCGGGTCCTCGCCGCACTCCTGCGCGACAAGGAGATCGGGCCGCGGGTGGTGCCAATCGTCGCCGATGAGTCCAGGACCTTCGGGATGGAGGGAATGTTCAGACAGCTCGGGATCTACTCGCACGTCGGCCAGCTGTACGAGCCCGAGGACGCCGCACAGCTCATGTTCTACCGCGAGGACCGCGAGGGTCAGGTGCTGCAGGAGGGGATCACCGAGGCGGGCGCGTTCTCGTCCTGGATCGCGGCGGCGACGGCTTACTCGAACCACGACGTCCAGATGGTGCCGTTCTTCATCTTCTATTCGATGTTCGGCTTCCAGCGGGTCGGGGACCTTGCCTGGGCCGCCGGTGACAATCGCGCGCGTGGCTTCCTGCTCGGTGGGACGGCCGGGCGCACGACGCTCAATGGCGAAGGCCTTCAGCATGAGGACGGCCACAGCCATCTGCTCGCTTCCACGATCCCGAACTGCGTCTCGTACGACCCGGCCTACGCCTACGAGGTCGCGGTGATCATCCAGGACGGCCTGCGGCGGATGGTCGGTGAGCAGGAGGACGTCTTCTACTACCTGACCCTGATGAACGAGAACTACCGCCACCCACCCCTGCCCGAGGGTGCCGAGGAGGGGATCCTGCGCGGAATGCATCGCGTCCGCGAGATCGACGGGGCGCAGGTCCAGCTCATGGGCTCGGGCACGATCCTCCGTGAGGTGGAGGCCGCTGCCGCGTTGCTCGGGTCTGACTTCGGAGTCCCAGCCGACGTCTGGAGCGTCACGAGCTACACGGAGCTCCGGCGGGAGGGACTGAGGCGCGATCGCGAAGCCCGCCTGCATCCCGGCTCCCATCCCGAGGACCCCTGGGTGACGCGCTGCCTCGGTGCAAGCGGCGCGCCCGTCGTGGCCGCGACCGACTACGTCAAGGCCCTGCCGGACGGCATCCGCGCCTGGGTGCCAGGTCGTTTCGAGGTGCTCGGCACCGACGGATTCGGCCGCAGCGACTACCGCCGCAACCTGCGCGGCTTCTTCGAGGTGGACCGCCACCACGTCACCGTGGCCGCCCTCCACGCCCTCGCGGCGGAGGGATCGATCGAGCCCTCGAAGATCTCCGAGGCGATGAGCAAGTACGGCGTCGAGGCGGATGCACCCGACCCGGTGGTCTCGTGATGGCCGACGCGCGCGAGGTCGCCGTCCCGGACATCGGCGACTTCACGGACGTCCCGGTGATCGAGATCCTGGTGTCGCCCGGCGAGGAGGTCGGCGCCGACGATCCGCTCGTCACCCTGGAGTCCGACAAGGCGACGATGGACGTCCCCGCGCCCTTCGCGGGCAAGGTCGTCGACGTCCTGGTCGAGCTGAACGCCAAGGTCTCGGAGGGAACACCTCTTCTGACGATGGAGCCCGCCGGCGCCGGCGCCATCTCGACCCAAGAAGCGCCGGTCGAATCCGCCGTGCTGGCCGAGGAGCAGGAAGGCCCTGAGCCGGACGATCGTGGTGCTGCTCCAGCGCCGGTCGAGCGAGACATGGTGGCGGCAACGCCGGCCTCACCCAGCCCTGACGGACCGGTTTACGCCAGCCCCGCGGTTCGGAGGTTGGCGCGAGAGATGGGAGTCGACCTGGCTGCCGTGAACGGAACGGGGCGCAAGGGGAGGATCACGAAGGAGGACGTGACGAAGGCCAAGGAGGCTCCGGCCGCGGCGGAACCCGCGGCCGGCATCCCGGGCCTCAACCTGGCGCCGTGGCCGTCGGTGGATTTCGAGAAGTACGGCGAGATCGAGCGCGTGCCGCTGTCTCGCATCAAGCGCATCAGCGGTCCGAACGTCGCCCGCAACTGGGTGATGATCCCGCACGTCACCCAGAACGACGAGGCCGACATCACCGACCTCGAGGACTTCCGCAAGCAGATCAACTCTGAGCAGGACGTGAAGGTGACGATGGTGGCGCTGCTCGTGAAGACCTGCGTTGCGTCCCTTCGCCAATTCCCCGACTTCAACTCGTCGCTCGACGGCGACGAACTGATCATCAAGCGCTACTACAACATCGGGTTTGCGGCGGACACGCCTCAGGGGCTGATGGTGCCGGTGATCAAGGACGTGGACCGCAAGGGCCTGCTCGAGATCGCCGCTGAGCTGCGCGAGCTCTCCGGCAAGGCGCGCGAGGGCAAGATCTCGGCCGAGGAGATGCGAGGGAGCACCTTCACGATCTCGTCGCTCGGGGGCATCGGCGGCACGAGCTTCACGCCGATCGTCAACGCCCCCGACGTGGCGATCCTGGGCGTCACGCGCTCGGCCATCAAGCCGGTCTGGAACGGCGAGGAGTTCGAGCCCAGGCTGATGCTGCCACTGTCGCTCTCCTACGACCACCGGGTGATCGACGGGGCAGCAGCGGCCCGGTTCGTGGCTCACCTCGCGAGCGAGCTCGCCGATCTGCGGAGAGTCCTTCTTTGAGCGCGATGGAGGTGAAGGTTCCGGATATCGGCGACTTCGCCGACGTCCCGGTGATCGAGATCCACGTCAAGCCCGGGGACACCGTGGCGGCCGAGGACCCGCTGATCACGCTGGAGTCGGAGAAGGCGACGATGGACGTGCCTGCTCCGGCCGCCGGAACCGTCACCGATCTCCACGTCTCGATCGACGACAAGGTCTCGGAGGGGAGCCTGATCCTGACGCTCGAGACGAGCGAGGAGGCACCTGCCGGGCAGACGCAGGGCGAGCCCGCTGCAGAGGCGAAAGAGCCGGAGCCGGCGACGCCCACCCCGGAACCCGTTGCGCCCGCGACTCCGGCCGGCGAGCCTGCTGCCCCGAGTGGCCGCGTGGTGGTGATCGGCTCTGGCCCCGGCGGCTACGCCGCTGCGTTCCGCGCGGCGGACCTCGGGCTCGAGGTCGTGCTGGTGGAGCGTTACGAGACGCTCGGCGGCGTGTGTTTGAACGTTGGCTGCATCCCCTCGAAGGCGCTCCTCCACACCGCGCGGGTCATCGCCGAGACCGAGGAGGCCGCGGACTTCGGGCTCAAATTCAAGCGCCCGAAAATCGACCTCGACGCGCTGCGCGAATGGAAGACCGGCGTGGTGGGCAAGCTCACCGGCGGGCTTGCGGGCCTGGCCAGGCAGCGCGAGGTGAAGGTGATCACCGGGACCGCTCGGTTCACGTCGGAGAGAACGATCGACGTCGACGGGACCTCGATCGACTTCGACCACTGCATCATCGCCGCGGGCTCCCGCGCCGCGACGCTGCCCGGGCTACCCGATGACGAGCGCATCGGCCATTCGACCGGTGCGCTCGAGCTCCCCGACATCCCCGAGCGACTGCTCGTGATCGGCGGCGGCATCATCGGGCTTGAGCTGGCGACCGTCTATGAGGCGCTCGGCTCGGCCGTGAGCGTCGTCGAGCTCACCGACCAGCTCATCCCAGGCTGCGACCGGGACCTCGTCAAGCCACTCCACAAGCGCATCGAGGCGCGCTACGAAGCGATCATGCTTTCGACCAAGGTCGCCTCTGCGGACGCCGGGAGCGATGGCATCCGGGTCACGTTCGAGGGCGACGACGCGGTGGAGCCGCAGACCTACGACCGCGTCCTCGTCGCGGTGGGACGGCAGGCCAACGGCGACCGCCTCGACCTCGATCGCGCGGGCGTCAACGTCGATGAGCACGGCGTCATCCCGGTCGACGCCCAGCGGCGGACGAACCTTCCTCACATCTATGCGATCGGCGACGTCGCAGGCTCCCCGATGCTCGCCCATAAGGCAACCCACGAGGGCAAGACCGCGGCCGAGGTGATCGCGGGCCGCAACGTCACGTTCGACCCACGCGCAATCCCATCGGTGGCCTACACCGACCCAGAGGTGGCGTGGACGGGGCTTACGGAAACCGAGGCGGTGGCGGCTGGTACCGACTACGAGAAGGCGGTGTTCCCCTGGCAGGCGTCGGGGCGGGCGCTTTCGCTCGGCCGCCCGGAGGGCCTGACGAAGCTGCTCATCGATCCGCAGAGCCGCCGGGTGCTCGGGATGGGCATCGTCGGAGTGAACGCAGGCGACCTGATCACCGAGGCGACGCTCGCGATCGAGATGGGCGCCGACGCTGAGGATGTCGGCCTGACGATCCACCCGCACCCGACGCTCTCCGAGACGGTCGCCTTCTCGGCCGAGATGGCCGAGGGCACCGTGACCGACCTCTACGTGCCGAGGCGAAAGAGCGGGTGAGCGAGCTGGGCGGGCCTCGGGCTGGCGCCGAGCGAGCCCGGGGCGACGTGGAGGTCGTGGAGCTGAGCCAGGCGCAGGCGTCGTTCGCGCGGCGCGTCGCCGAGTCGAAGGCCACCGCACCGCACGTGTATTTCGAGCTGCAGCTTGATGGGCCGGTCGACCTCAGCACCATGATTGCCGCGGCTGCTCGCGCCCTTCGCGAGACACCAAGGCTGAACGGCGCCTATCGGGACGGGCATGCGGAGACCTACTCGCGGGTGAACGTGGCGTTCGGCGTCGAGGCCTTGGGAACGCTCTTGTTCCCCGTGATTCACGACGCGGACACCAAGGAGGGAGACGCGATCGCGGCGGAGGTCGAGGAGCTCTCCGATCAGGCACGGGGCGAGACGCTGGCCTCGCCTGCGTTCGCAGGCGCGACGTTCACGGTCATCTCGATGCCCGTCACGCGCTTCACCCCCGTCATCGTTCGTGGCCAGGCCAGCACCCTCGGCGCGGGCACGGAGTGGCTCACGCTCGCTTGCGACAATCGGATCGTGCAGGGCTCCGAAGGCGCGCAGTTCCTCGACCGGGTCAGCGAGGGCCTTGGCTGAACCGCGCCACATCCGGGTCGAGGACCTGCCGAGCGGAGAGAACTCGGAGGTGTTCAACGGCCATGAGCAGGGCGCGAGCGTCTCGGTCTTCCTGAGCCACAACAAGCCGGGCACCGGACCCAGCCTGCACAAGCACCCCTACGAGGAGATCTTCTTCGTCCAGGCCGGCGAAGTCACCTTCACGGTGGGCGACGAGACCATCGACGCAACGGCAGGAGACATCCTCATCGTCCCGCCGGATACGCCGCACAAGTTCGAGTGCCGCTCCGAGGGCCACCGGCAGGTCAGCATCCACCCGGTCCCGGAGATGCAGACCGAGTGGCTGGAGTGAACCTCCGGCGCCTTGCGCAACGTAAGGTCGGCACATGGCCTGGAGGAGCCTCATCCTCGGCACGCTCGTTACGAGCGTGGCGCTGACCGGTTGCGGCGGCGGGTCTGGTTCGACCGATCCACCTGCCCGCGAACATGGGGTGGCCAAGCTTGATTGCGGCAGGGGATTGCGTGGGAGCAGGGCCGCCTTCGATCAATACCTCGCGCTGCTTCGAGCCGGGGATGAGGGGGCGATCCGCTCCGTACTTGGCCCTCGCGGTGATCCAGCCCGTGGGGCCTTCGGTTGGATCTCGGTGGGGAGCAAGGAGCGGAGCATCATCGACATCCGGGGCGATCCGGGACAAGCGGCAAAGAAGGTCGCCGCGCTCGGTGGGCTGCCTCTGCGGATCACTGAGTTCATGAACATCGAACGGCCACGCCGAGTGACCGACGCAGGATTTCGCGGGAGGTGGGGTTCGCAGAAGCCATTCGTCGGGAAGGGCGCGCTCAACTGCGAGCGTGGAACTGCGGTCGTGCTCAGCGTTGCACTGCTTGACAACGGCTAAGACGCTGGGGCTTGTGAGCGCCGCGCTCAGATCTCCAGGCGTAGGTCCTCGACGTCGAGGTCCTGCTCGATCCGCCGCATGACGTCGTCGTCGATCCTGCCGCGGTTACGGGAGTCCTGAAGCGAGCGGCGCTGGGCATCGAGCAGCTCCCGGACCAGGCGCTGATAGGCGACCGATCGCTCGTCGTAGGCGATGCCGTCGCCGTCCGGGTCGGTGAAGCGCGACTCGAAGCGCCTGAGGCGGTACTCGTAGACCCGGCGCACCCGCTCGGCGGTCTCGTCGCGAACCCACTCCTCGCCGAGGAGCTCGTCGATCCGGTCGAGCGCCGCCTGGGTCGCGCGCAGGCGCGCCTTGGACTCCTCGCGATCGCGAACGGTCGTGTCGTCCTCGACGCCCAGCACGCGGATGAGCAACGGCAGCGTCAGGCCCTGAACGATGAGGGTCGCCAGGATCACGGAGAACGCCAGGAAGATGATGAGCTCGCGGTGTGGGAACGCGGCGCCCGCATCGGTCTCGAGCGGGATGGCCAGCGCTGCGGCGAGCGACACCGCGCCGCGCATGCCCGTCCAGGCCACGACGGCGGGCCACTGCCACGGAAGGTAGGGATCGTGCTCGCGGATGACGGGGAACAGCACGCGCGGCAGATACGTGAAGGGGAAGACCCAGAGGATCCTGGTGACGATGACGACGGCGGCGATGAGGGCCCCGTCGCGGACGAGCTCGGCCCCCCCGAGGCCGTCGATCCCGTCGACGACGGTCGGGAGCTGCAACCCGATGAGCACGAAGAGGGCGGAGTTGAGGAGGAAGACGAGGATCTCCCACACTGCGTTCCCCTGCAGGCGTGTGGTCGGGCCGGTGAGCTGGGAGGTGAGCCGGCCCATGTAGATGCCGACCGTGACCGCGGCGATCACACCGGAGACCCCGATGGCCTCCGCCGGCAGGTAGGCGAAGTAGCCGGTGAAGAGGGCGATCGTGACCTCGACCGGTGGGTTGTCAAGCCGGCGCCGGACCGCGGCGACCATCGCGCCCACAGCGATCCCGATGCCGATGCCTCCCAACGCGTTGAGGAAGAACTGCCCGACCGCCTCGGACATGCTGAAGCTGCCCGTCAGGACCGCGGCGATGGCGAACTTGTAGATGACGAGAGCGGTGGCGTCGTTGATCAGGCTCTCGCCCTCGATCAC
>JBKPNZ010000065.1:0-7777 GCA_046732895.1 Actinomycetota bacterium | reverse complement strand
GCTTGTCGCCGCCGCCGCCCGCGAATGCCTGATCGAAGCCCTTGCCGGCGTCGAAGATGTCCTTGCCCTTACCGAGCTCCGCCGTGTCCTCTCCGGCCTCGCCGCAAACGCGGTCGTTGCCGCGCTTGGCCTTGATCAAATCGCCCCCACCACCGGCGGCGATCACATCGTTCCCCGCGGTGCCGTTGATCGTGTGGCTTCCGTTCCCGTCGGTGATCGTCGCCGGCTTGCCGGCGCACTTGCGAACGCCTGAAGCGCTCGGGTCGGCGGTCGCGACCAGTGCTGCCGCAAGCAGACAGATCCCTGCGAGCGCGACCAGCGAGCTCCGCCGAACCAACGGTCCAGATTCATTCCGGACGGACAACGACCGCGAGGCTACTCCTTCTTCTGGCCATTACTCCTCCAGCCCGGCGGCCTCCAGGGCTTCCGCTCGGCTGCGGAAGAGCTCGGCGCGGACGATCTGGCCGTCGCGAAGCGTGTAGAGATATCCCGTCTGCCCGCGGACCGACGCGCCGCTGGCTCGTCCGCGCCCGTAGTGGGTTGCGACGAGGAGGACGACGTCGCCCAGATCGCGCGCCTCGTCGATCTCGAAGCGATAGCCGGGCTCAAACGTCCTGAGCCAGCCCGCGAACCACTGTCCGACGGCCTCGCGGCCCGTGAACGTCCCGCTCTCAAGAAAGGCGTCAGGGCTGACGACGAGCTCGACATCCCCGGCGTAGTAGCTCATCGCCCGGGGAAAGTCCCGCTCGTTCGTAGCAGCGAACTGGTCGCGCACGACCTCGACGTTCTCTTGCGACATCGCCGGCGCAGTATCTCGTCTGAGGAGGTCGTCGATCGGGGCCGAAGCGGATTGCCGGCGGCCTGTTCTAGGGTGAGAAGGCGATGAGCCAGGCGCACCACGTTGTCAGCGCGGATGATGATCGAGTCCGGGTCACGACCTGGACCTTCGAGGCGGCCGGAGCGGCGACGGGCCGCCATCGCCACGAGTTCGACTACATCGTCGTACCCGTCACCGGCGGGACCTTCACCGTGACGAATGCCGACGGCTCCGTGCGCGAGATGGATCAGGTGGCCGGGTCGCCTTATCTCGGAACGGCGGGAACCGACCACGACGTCGTCAGCAGCGCAGACGACGAAGCCGTCTTCGTCGAGATCGAGTTGAAGCGCTAGGAATCGACCGGGTCCGGCAGCTCGGACCACAGCCGACTCAGGCGTTCGACCTCCGTAGCATCGGCCTGCGGCCAGCCGATCGCCTCCAGCACGGCCACCGGGACATCGCGCCCGTATCCGTTAAATTCGCAGGCCCAGATCGCCGAAGCGACGTCGACCTCGTGGTCGAACTGGCCGGCGTCGCGCCAGTCGACGATGCCCGAGAGCCGGCCGGTTGCCAGATCACCGAGGATGTTGGGCAGGCACATGTCGCCGTGCGTGACGTCGATGCGGGCAAGGCGGAGCAGCGCATCGGCGATGACCTTCACCGCTTCATCGGGACGGGCGAGCCAGCGGTCGTCGTTGAGTGGCACGCCTGGCAGCGCCTCCAGAACGAGCCACCCATCGCGCTCATCGAGCACCGCCGGCGCCGGCACGTCGGGCTCGTTGGCGAGGCGGCGCAGCAGCAGCGCCGACCCGTCGTCCGCCCGGACATAGACCTTCTCCCCATCTTCTGCGGCCGCGCTGAAGACAGCATCGTGCATGCCGGCAGGCTCCCAGCCGCGAAGTTCGGGAAACGCGGCTTCCGGAGGCGGTGCGTCGCAGTCCACGCCTGAATTGTGGCCCGCGAGCTTGGGTGGTCCTTTCGACCGACCGACTCCTTGCCGGGAAGCCCAATACGGGTTAGGGTCGTCGCATGAGTCGCTCGGCCGTCCGCTCCTTCCCAGACGGGGAGCAGACGCCCGGGCGAATCCTCGGCGCCGCCTTGGCAGCGACGCTGCTCGCATCTGCCTCGCCGGCTTGGGCCGGCTTCGAGCCTGTCGTCAGGTACCAGCTCGCGGATGGGCCCAACTCGGTGGCCGTCGGCGACTTCAACCGCGATGGGAATCGTGATCTCGCCACTTCCGATTTCGGCGCGGGCAAGGTCTCGATCCTCAAGGGCAAGGGGAACGGGGAATTCAGGCACAGGGACACCTACCGGGCGGGACACGGCCCTACCTCGATCGCCGTCAGCGACTTCAACCGCGACGGGATTCGCGACCTCGCGGTCACGAACCAAACCGACGGTGACGTCTCCGTGCTGATGGGAAAGCGCGACGGCACCTTCAAGAAGAAGGTCGATTACCCGGTCGGCGCGCTCCCGGCATCGATCGCCGTCGGCGACTTCGATGCGAACCGCAGACCCGACCTCGTTGTCACCAACCTGCAGGATGGCGATGTCTCGGTGCTCAAGGGGAAGGCCAACGGCTCCTTCCGCCAAAAGGTCGACTTTCCCGTCGGCACCTTCCCCGCCGCAGTCGCGGTGGGGAGGCTGAACGACGATTCCCTGGAGGATCTCGCCGTTGCCAACTCTGGAGATTCCGACGTCTCAGTCCTCGGGGGCTTCGGGGACGGCACCTTCACGCCTCTCGGCGACTTCCCCGTAGGCAGCTTCCAGCGATCGATCGCGATCAGCGATCTCAATCACGACCAGATCCCGGACCTGGCCGTCCCCAATGGTGACGATGACGACCTCTCGATCCTCAACGGCGTAGGCGATGGCACCTTCGAGCCCAAGGTGGACTACACGACCGGTGACAGCCCCCGAGCGGTCGCGGTCGCGGACTTCAACACCGACGGGGACAAGGACCTCGCCGTCGGTAACTACTCCGGATTCGGCATCTCGATCCTCGACGGGAAGGGCGACGCGACCTTCGAGCCCAAGGTCGACTACGAGACCCTGGGCAACCCCAGCTCGATCGCCGTCGGAAGGTTCGACCGCGACCGCAAACCCGACCTCGCTGTCGCGATCGGCTCCGAGGTCGCCGTTCTGATCAACGACGGCTAGAACGCTGCGGCCGGGCGCCGGCTCAGAGGGAAATCGGCGGGACGCAGAAAAGGGCATCCACTCCTTGTAGCTGCCCATCTGACGAATTCCCGACGTTTCGCGCCACCTGGGTGCCGAGGAAGAAGCGTCCAGGGAAGCTCGGTCCAGCAGGCGTTCGCGTCGTGGCGCGCAGGGGTGTAGCCGGGGGTTGCCCCTGCGGGTAACTACGGGTTGTGCCGCGCCTGGCCGCCTGTGCGTCGGCCACCTCGCCGAATGCGGCTGCACTGGCGCCGGGCTGTCGAAATGGGCCGCTTCCATTCGTTCTAGGGGTGAAGCGGCGAACCGCGCCGCTCGAACCCCGAGGAGGTATCGATGCAGCCTGAGATGCGGGTCCCGGCCGCCGCTCCCGACGGCTTCGTCACGTACGACGAGCTCAGCGGGCCGAGCCTCGACACGGCGCGCTGGGAGGCGGCGCGTCTGCCGCTGCCGACCGGCGGCGAGCACATCCCGCTGGACCCCAACGCCGAGGTGGCCGTCGCCGACGGTGAGGTTCAAGTAACGATCCCGCGCTTCTCGCTGGCACACGACACGTTTCAGTCCGTCGACAGCGTCAAGTACCTCACCCTCTCAACGCGCGAGTTCGAGCTGCCGCCGGATCAGCCCGCGACGTTCGCCGCCGACCTCGCGGTCGAGAACGTCGGCGGAGAACCGACTGATTCCCGTCGGGGGCTCGCCGCCTTTCAGGTCGCCGACCTCGACGTGAGCAAGCGCGTGTTCTCCGTCTGCGGCACCTCGACACGCGTGCTCGCGATGCACGAGCACCTGCCCTTGGCCGGTGGTGGGCCAGGCGAGCCTTTCGTCCACGTGGTCGAGTCGCCATACGAGGACTTCGACGACGACTTCACGCGGCCTCGCGGGTGCGAGATCACGCTCGACCGGAAAAGCTCGAGCGCGACGTGGCACATCGACGGCCACAAGGTGTACGAGGCCGAGGGCACGTTGATCCCCGAACGCGTTCGCCTCGCCTTCGGGATCTACACGCAGCTGCCGATCCGCGACGGTCGCAGCCGCTCGCTCGAGGGGCAGGGCATGACCGCGCGGTGGCGCCGGTTCAGTGTGCGCGGGGTCGACACGTGATCGGGCATCCGCCCGGCTCTACTCGGCCAAAACGCGAGCTAACGCGAAGTCTCTTTCAGCGGCGCCGGCCACGGCGATGTTGCCATCTGTCTGGATGCGCGAGGCTGAACGACCAGGTGCCGGAGAAGGTCTGAGCCGATTTGCGCGCCTACGGTCGGCGGCAGCAAGTCACTCAGGTCGCCGGCAAGGACGTGCGAGACGGCGCAATCGTCGGCAGGAACATCCGCGCCCGATACCAGCGGCTCAGCCGCGCTTCAGCGCGACCGCGTCAACCCCGGCGGCGAACTTCCCGTGGTTGTCGACCTCGGCGAGACGCAGCCTCACCCTGTGGCCGCCGAATCGCGAGATGTCTTTGCTGATCGTCTTCGGAGCCATCGTGAGCGGGTCGCCGACATCGGTCCGGAAGAGGTTCATGAGCACGTCCTTGCGCTTGAGTGACCGAAGCGGCGAATGGGGCTTCATCAGGTCGATCCGGTATTGCTCGTTCGGCGTGTTGTTCAGAACGAGGGTGCGGGGCGTATCGAAGTGGTCGGCGTCGGTGACGTAGTAGACCTGCATCTTCAGCCGGTAGTCGACGCCCTTCTTCAGGCGCAGCGTGCGAGAGAGGACGTTGGAGCTCGGAAAGTCCTGGACCGTCTCGGCAGCGAAGCTCTCCTGTGGTGGTGCCGCGAGGCCGAGGAAGCCGCCTCCGGAGTACACCTGCCACTGGCCCTGGCCAGTGCTGTTTTGGTGCCAGCCCGAGAAGTCGCCACTCTCTAGGCCACCATTTGGAAGTGCCCAAGCCGGTGTCGAGGCCACTGCCAGCAGGCTGAGCGCGGCGGCGACAACAGCGAGTCCGGGCTTGAGGTGCAGGGTCATCGTGTCGAGTCCTTTCATCCGTTGAACGGCTCGAGGATCGCAACCACACAAGAGGCAGGAAATGTGGCTGGCTGGTGTCGCAGGGTGTGGATTCCCACACAAAGGCCTGCAGCGCTTTTGGGGATGTCAGGAGGGCGGAGCCGCGGTTCTACCGCTTACGCCGCGAATGATCCGCTCGCCTTCCGGTCGCCTTCGCAGGCGACTATGGGTGTGCGGTCAGCTGCTCGAGCTTGCCGAAGCTCTCTCGCCAACCGTCCCTGTGAAGCGTACGCCGCGCCTCGGTCTTAAAGGGTCCCTGAGTGAGGCCGATCTCGGTCGACCGACCGAGGTCCCGGAACGAAAGCTCCACCAGGGTCTCGACGTCGTCGACATCGGGCTCTTCCCAGACGAACGTGAAGGCGAGCCGGTCCGGCGGTTCGACCTCGCGGAACTCTCCGATTAGATGAAAGGCGTCGCCCTCGGGTGGCTGCATCTCGATCCGATAGGTGCCGCCCACCCGCGGGTTGAATTCGAGGCTCGAGACGGCGAAGCCGTCTGGACCCCACCATTGGGCGAGCTTGTCTGCATCGCTGAACGAGCGGAAGACCACCGTGGGGGCCGCGGGAATGACCCGCGTCATCTCGAGGGTGAGCTCACCCGAGGTCGAGGCCACCGCCTGACCCTAATCGAAACCGTCGCTTGAAATGCGGAGCGGCCACACGAGCCGAGATGGACCTCCGCTGCCGTACGTGTTCCAAGCACGACGAGCCAGCGCGGAACGCACCTGGATCACGGCCACGGCGACGAAGACCTCCAACTCGACGTCGGAGTTTTCGGCGCCGCGGTGCGTGAAGCCGGGCCAGATCACGGCGTCTAGTAGACGCCGCCCCCGCCGGAGCCGCCTGCGTAGGCGACGACCACGACCACCGCTACGAAGGCGGTGGCGAGGACCAGAGCGACCCAGACCCGCCTGGACTTGATGATGTTGCTCATTGGATCACCTCCTGCAGGGGGTACTGCCGGGTCGGGCCCCGGAGTTCATGCGCAGCCGCTCTTGTGACCCTTCGCACAGTGAGCCCGGTGCGCAGACGTCGACCTGGACAGGAGCCGCACGCGCGGTTATCGTCGCCGCAGCCACGAGGAGGAACCATGAAACGCATCACTCGCCATCTGACGTATGCGAACGTCATGCCGACCATCGCCGTCTTCTTGGCGCTCGGGGGAGGGCTGGCGTGGGCGCTGGGCGAAACAGCGTGCATTCCGAGCAGATCGCTCCGAACGCTGTGAAGGGACAGGACGCCAAGGAGTCCTCGCTCGCAGGATTCAAGTGCCGGAAGGGAACGCGCTACCACGCCGGCGCCTGCATCGAGGTTCAGGGTCGACCCGATGCGCATTGGACGGCTGCCGACTCCGAGTGCAGGGACGACGGGGGTCGGCTTCCCACACTCGCCGAGCTGCTGACGTTCCGAGACGAACCGGGGATCACCCTCGGGGTCAACGAATGGTCCAACGACTACTGGCGTGATGCCGACGACGGCGCGGCCGAGAACTTCTACGCCCGCACGTTGGCAGACGTAGGCAGCTCGGCCGACTCGATCCTCAACCAGGATCTCCCGTACCGCTGCGCCTTCGCGCCAACCTAGGCCTCCGCGCGATCGGGCGCCGCGTTAGTTAGCTCTCGCCGCCGCTGATCCAACCGGCAAGTAAGGCTCCACCGATCAGACAACCGCCCACAACGGCGGTGGCCGCCCACGGACTGTTCCACACTGCATCGCTCGTGAACGTGAGGGCCGGCACGACTGCCCCCGCCAGCAAGATCACTCCCGCGAGAACGTTCCTCACATGGCGAGCCTATCCCTGATTGGGCTCTCCGGCGTTGTCGGTAAGCGCCGGACGGCCTCCGAGGGGTTGGCAGCTGTCTTCATGTTCACCTACCTGGCGCTAGTCAGCCCACCAGTCGCGCTGGCCCTCGACGTCTTCACGCGGAGCCTCGCCGAGATTGGGAGCGCCGATGACGATGATCTCGAGGCCCTCGGGCCCGGCCTCGTAGCCCCGCCACGTACCGGGCGGGATGCGCACCGCGTCCCACTCCTTGAGCTCGACGATCTCGTCGTCGAGCTTCATCCGCCCGCTCCCGCGCACGACCACGTACACCTCCTCCTGCTTTTTGTGCGTGTGGCCGTACGGAAAGCGATAGCCGGGCGGTATGCGCTGGTAGCCCAGGCCGGATTGCTCGAGCTCGAGCGCCTCGGTCGCCAGGCGGAACTCCAGGTCCGGCGCGCCGTCGAAGTTGGACCCGACGTCCTCCAGGTCCTCCTTGAAGTTCCTGAGCGTGAACGGCACGGTCGCAATCCTAGGGTGCCGTGGCTAAGGTCACCGATCTGATGCGTCAAGCGCCGCCGGTGCAAGGTTCCTTCCCGGGGGCGCCGGGGGTCAGCCCGTAGGTATCGCTTTCCGGAACGCGCCACATCTAGCATTCGGACCCTGGGCAACCGTTGAGGTCGCTATCCACGGCTCCTCCGCGCATCTTCGCCAGGCACAGCACGGCGAAGTCGCTCTGCCGAGCCCCAGAGGTCTACGACCCCGACGAGCGTTCGAATCGTCGAGCAGAAGGTATTCGAGCCACCCACGCACATGGTCCTCGGTGATCTTGACTTCGACGGCTTCGAAGTGCCTGGACAACCGCCGGGTGAGGCTCTACTTCGATTACGCGGACGAGCCGATCGAGTGGGTCCAAGTCGATGTGGCCAGGTCCAGCGTGAACGGGAATTGGGCAGGGTCAGGCTTCATGAACAACCAATTCGGCTTCGTCTCGTTCATCAAGGCCAGACTCATTCGGAAGGACAT
>JBKPNZ010000064.1:0-11604 GCA_046732895.1 Actinomycetota bacterium | reverse complement strand
GTTGTGTGATGAGGTGCTTTAGCACCGAAAGCGGCGTGTAAGGCGGCGAAGCCGCCGCAAGTGATTCATGAACCCGAGCAAGCGATGACAGCGTCAATCGTTCTCCTCCCAGGCGACGGGATCGGCCCCGAGATCCTCGCGGCGGCGAGGCGGGTGCTGGAGGCGACCGGCGAGTTCGAGTTCACCGAGCATCTCGTCGGCGGCGCCTCGATCGACGCGAACGGGGTTGCGCTCACCGACGAGGTCCTGGATGCGTGCCGAGCGGCCGATGCGGTTCTCCTGGGGGCGGTGGGCGGGCCCAAATGGGATACGACGGATCCCGCCGCGCCCCGGCCCGAGCAGGGCCTGCTCGGCCTTCGCAAGGGCCTCGGCCTGTACGCCAACCTGCGGCCGGTGAAGCCGAGCGCAGCGCTGTATGACGCCAGCCCGCTGCGCGAGGAGCGGATCGCGGGAACCGACCTGCTCGTCGTCCGCGAGCTCACCGGCGGGATCTACTTCGGCGATTCGGGGCGCTCGGCCGAGCGGGCCCACGACACCTGCGAGTACTCGGTCGCGGAGATCGAGCGAATCGCGAACGTCGCCGTCGACGCAGCGGCACGTCGCCGCGGGCAGGTGACCTCTGTCGACAAGGCGAACGTGCTCGAGACATCGCGCCTGTGGCGGGAGGTCGTGACGAGGATGGCGGAGGAGCGCTCCGACGTGACGGTCGATCACATGCTGGTCGATAACGCAGCGATGCAGCTCGTCGCGGACCCTTCGCGCTTTGACGTCCTGCTCACCGAGAACATGTTCGGCGACATCCTCTCCGACGAGGCGGCGATGATCACCGGCTCCCTGGGGATGCTTCCGTCGGCAAGTCTTGGAGCGACCGGTCCAGGCGTATTCGAGCCGGTGCACGGCTCGGCCCCCGACATCGCCGGCAAGCGCATCGCCAACCCGCTCGCGACGTTCCTCTCGGTGGCGATGATGCTTCGCCATGGCCTCGATCGGGCTCAGGACGCAGACGCTTTGGAGGAGGCGGTCGAGACCACGCTGGGCCAGGGCCTCCGGACGCCGGACCTCGCATGGGACGAAACGGCGCGGCCATCGCTGCCGGACGTGCCGGAGCAGGTCGAGGTCGGGACGACCGAGATGACCGACGCGGTGATCGCGGCGCTCACCACGTAGCGGAGCGCTTGCGCTGTGGCGATCGTCGGGCATACTTCCTGACCGGTAGGGGCAAGCGACCCGGAGGCAGCTGTGGAGAAGTCGGACTGGATCTGGATGAATGGTGAGCTCGTTCCGTGGGACGAGGCGACCGTTCACGTACTCAGTCACGGCCTTCACTACGGCACCGGCGTCTTCGAGGGGATCCGCTGCTACGAGACCGACCGCGGGCCCGGCGTGTTCCGGCTCCGCGAGCACCTGCGTCGCCTGGAGATGTCCGCCGAGCTCTACTACCTACGGCTGCCCTTTACGGCCGAGGAGCTCCGCCAGGCAACGCATGAGGTGATCGGCCGGAACGGCCTGCAGAGCTGCTACATCCGCCCGCTTGCGATGCGGGGCTACGGCGAGATGGGCCTCTACGCGCAGACGGCGCCCATCGACGTGATGATCGCCGTCTGGTCGTGGGGCGCGTATCTGGGCGAGGAGGGCAAGCGCAACGGCGTCCGCGCGAAGGTTTCCTCGTGGAGGAGGATCTCGCCGGCCAGCCTCATCCCGCACGCCAAGGCGTCCGGCCAGTACCTGAACTCGGTCCTCGCAAAGACCGAGTCGGCGCAGGCCGGGTACGACGAGGCGATCCTCCTCGACGAGCGGGGCCTCGTCTGCGAGGGCTCGGGCGAGAACATCTTCCTGGTGCGCGAGGGTCAGCTCGTGACGCCCGGCCACACCGCCTCCATCCTCGACGGGATCTCGCGCAAGTCGGTGATTCAGATCGCCGCGGACCTCGGCTACACGGTCGTCGAGCGCGATGTGGCCCGCGCGGAGCTCTATCTGGCGGAGGAGGCGTTCCTGGTCGGAACCGCCGCCGAATTGGTGCCGGTGCGCGAGATCGACGACCATGAACTCGGCGAGCCCGGCGAGATCACACGGGTCATCCAGGCGAAGTTCGAGGACGCCCTGCACGGCCGCGCGCAGGAGTACGCCGAATGGCTGGACATCGTCGAGCAACCGAGTAAGGTCACGACCTGACGATGCTAAGAGCCGTGTCGACGATCGAGCGAATTAGGCGCGCTGCGGCGGCGTAGCCCCGCGGCCGCGCGGCCTGCCGCCGCGCACACCTCGCTCGAACCTCGATCCGGAAAGGCATCTCAGTGACCCAGGTCCATCTTTACGACACCACCCTCCGCGACGGCATGCAGGGCCAGGGCATGTCGCTTTCGGCGGCCGAGAAGGTGCGCGTGGTGCGCGCCCTCGATCGCCTCGGCGTCCACTACGTCGAGGCGGGCTTCCCCAGCTCCAACCCGAAGGAGGAGGAGCTCTTCGGCCTGCTCGCCGACGTGGAGCTGGAGGCGGCCTCCATCTGCGCGTTCGGCATGACCAGGCGCCGCGGGATCGCGGCCGAGGAGGACGAGGCGTTGCGGACGCTCGTGCACGCCTTCGCCCGCGTTGTCACTCTGGTCGGCAAGACGTGGGGCCTTCACCTCGAGAAGGTCACGAAGGTCTCGCGCGAGGAGAACGTGGCGATGATCCTGGACTCCGTCTCCTACTGCCGTTCGGCGGGCAAGCGCGTCATCTACGACGCCGAGCACTTCTTCGACGCCTGGCGGGACGACCCTGGGTACGCGCTCGAGTGCCTGCGGGCGGCCGTCGCCGCGGGGGCCGAGAACGTGACGCTCTGCGACACGAACGGTTCGAGCCTGCCGGTCGACGTGGCCGCCGCCACCGCGACGGTCGTGGCCGAGCTCTCGGAGCGCGCGCAGGTCGGCATCCATACCCACAACGACGCCGAATGCGCCGTGGCCAACTCGCTGGCGGCCGTTGAGGCCGGCGCGCGCATGGTTCAGGGCACGGTGAACGGCCTCGGTGAGCGCTGCGGCAACGCGAACCTCGTCTCGATCCTGCCCGCCCTTCAGCTGAAGCTGGGCTACGAGTGCGTTCCAGCGGAGCGGCTTCGCCTGTTGACCGAGACGGCGCACTTCGTCGACGAGATCCTGAACGTCTCGCCCGATCCCGATCAGCCGTACGTCGGCCGCAACGCGTTCGCCCACAAGGGAGGTATGCACGTCGCGGGCGTACAGGCCGATGCGCGCACCTTCGAGCACCTCGAACCCGAACTCGTCGGCAACAGCCGCGACGTGCTGATCTCGGAGCTCTCCGGCAAGGGCTCGGTGCTCTCACGCGCCGATCACGCTGGGCTTGAGCTGGACGCGGACGCGGCCAAGCGCGCCGTCGAGCGGGTCAAGGAGCGCGAGCACCGTGGCTATCACTACGAGGCCGCCGATGCATCGTTCGAGCTGCTCCTGAGGCGCGAGGCCGACGAGTACTACCCGCTGTTCCGCCTCGAGAGCTTCCGCGTGATCACCGAGAAGCGGGCCGACGGCCAGGTCGAGACCGAGGCGACGATCAAGATCTGGGTGGAGGGCCGGCGCCACGTTCGCACAGCAGAGGGAAATGGCCCCGTGAACGCGCTCGACTCGGCGCTGCGAGCGGCGATCACGGAGCTTCACCCTCACCTCGCCGACATCGAGCTCGTCAACTACAAGGTCCGCATCCTCGACGAGGACCACGGCACCGGGGCGGTCACGCGCGTCCTGCTCGATTCTTCGGATGGCGAGGAGCAGTGGGGCTCAATCGGCGTCTCGGAGAACATCATCGAGGCCTCGTGGGAGGCGCTGGTGGACTCGCTCGAGTACGCGTTCCAGCCCAGGCGGGAGCGCGAGTCCGATCCTGCGCTCGTCGTGTCGGATTCCGGTGACTGAGGCGCCGATTCCGCTCGCCCGCCCGGACCTGGGCGCTCGGGAGCGCGAGCTCGTGGACAAGGTGCTCGCCTCCGGGCGGCTCTCGCTGGGGCCGCTCCAGGAGCGCTTCGAGCGCGACTTCGCCTCCTGGCTCGGGGTCGATGATGCGGTGGCGGTCTCCTCGGGGACGGCCGCTCTGCACCTGGGCGTGCGCATGCTCGGCTGGGGGGAAGGCGCCGAGGTCCTTACGAGCCCGTTCAGCTTCGTCGCCTCGGCGAACTGCCTCCTGTACGAGGGCGCAACCCCGGTCTTCTGCGACATCGATGCACTGACGCTCGACCTCGATCCGGATGCCATGGAGGCGGCGGTGGGGGAGAGGACTGCGGGAATCCTCCCGGTGCACATCTTCGGCTGGCCGGCGGCGATGCCCGAGCTCGAGCGAATCGCCTCCGAGCATGGGCTCGGCGTCCTCGAGGATGCCTGCGAGGCGCTCGGCGGAGCGGACAGCGAGGGAGCGCCCGTCGGCGCGCGCGGCAACCTCGCCACCTTCGCGTTCTATGCGAACAAGCAGCTCACAACGGGCGAGGGCGGCATCATCGTGCCGCGGTCGGCCGACGACGCGATCCGCCTGCGCAGCGAGCGCAACCAGGGCCGCGCGCCCGGCATGGACTGGCTCGACCACGATCGGCTTGGCTTCAACTACCGGCTCTCGGAGCTTCAGGCCGCGCTCGGCGTGGCGCAGCTCGAGCGCGTGGACGAGCTGCTCGCCGCGCGTTTCCGAGTTGCGGCGCTCTACGGAGAGCGGCTGGGGCAGATGGGCGGCGCCCCCGCGGGCGAGGGCGATTCGGATGGCCTGGTTCTGCCGCTTGCCGATCGCGGACAGGAGCGCCGCGGCTGGTTCGTCTACGTCGTGCAGCTGCCGCAAGGGGCCGACCGCGAGGCCGTCATCGCCGATTTGGACCAGCGAGGCATCGCCGCGAAGGCCTACCTCCCGTGCATTCACCTCATGCCGCCGTACCGCGAGCGATTCGGCTTTCGCGGCGGGGAGTTCCCCGTCGCCGAGGGGGTTGCCGAGCGGTCCCTGGCGCTGCCGTTCTTCACGGCCATGGGCGAGGACGAGGTGGAGCGGGTGGCCGAGGCGCTGGGCGAGGGGCTGCGGGGGAACTGGACGTGACCCGTCTGCCGGGTCCGCGGGATCCGCTGTTCCGGCGCCTGAACGCGTCGATTGGGTTCGACAGGCGCCTCTGGCCGGAGGACATCGCCGGCTCGAAGGCGCACGTCCGGGCGCTGCGAGCGGCGGGCGTGCTCGACGACGCTGAGCTTCAGACCCTTGATGAGGGTCTCGATGCGGTGGCGCGCGAGCTCGAGAGCGGCGACTTCGGTTTCCAGGACTCCGACGAGGACATCCACATGGCGATCGAGCGGCGTCTCACCGAGATCGTGGGCACGGTCGGTGGCAAGCTGCACACCGCTCGCTCGCGCAACGACCAGGTGGCGACCGACCTCGCTCTGTACGTCAGGGCCAGAGCGACCCGGGCACGGGAGCTGATCGCCGCGCTGATGGCACGCCTGCTCGAGGCCGCCGAGGAGCATCGGGACTGGCCGATGCCCGGTTACACGCACCTCCAGCGCGCGCAGCCGGTGTATCTGGCGCACCACCTGCTCGCCTACTTCTGGATGCTCGAGCGCGACGAGATCCGCTTCGCGGCGGCCGCCGGGTCGACGATGGCCATGCCGCTGGGCTCGGGTGCGCTCGCCGGGCTCAACTGGGAGCTGGATCGTGCGCGGACGGCGGCGGAGCTCGGCTTCGCGCGGCCATCCCCGAACTCGATCGACTCCGTCTCGAATCGCGACTTCGCGCTCGACTATCTGTACGCGGCCGCGCTGTGCGCAACGCACCTCTCGCGCCTGGGCGCCGAGCTGGTGCTGTGGTCGAGCCAGGAGTTCGGCTTCTGCGAGCCGGGCGACGACTACTCGTCGGGCTCGAGCATCATGCCCCAGAAGAAGAACCCCGACGCGGCGGAGCTGCTGCGGGCGAAGGCGCCGCGGGTCACGGGGTCGCTAAGCACGCTGCTTGGGGTCCTGCATGCGCTGCCACTGGCCTATTCGAAGGATCTGCAGGAGGACAAGGAGGCCCTCTTCGATGCCGTCGACACCCTCGAGCTCTGCCTCGAGGCGGCGACCGGCATGCTCGCAGGAGTTCGCTTCGACCGGGAGCGGATGGCAGCTGCCGCCGCCGATGAAATGGTGGCCGCGACCGACGTTGCGGACCTGCTCGTGCGCAAGGGAATGCCGTTCCGGGAGGCGCATGGGGTGGTCGGCGATCTGGTGCGGACGGCGCTCGAATCGGGGCGCACCCTCTCGGACCTGAAGCCCGACGAGCTGGCGGCGCACTCCGAGCTTCTCGACGACGAGTACTACTCCGTTCTCGAGGAGGGCGTGTGGATCGACTCGAAGGTCTCGCATGGCGGCACCGCGGCGGCGCGGATCGACGAGCAGCTTGCCGCCGCGCACCGGGTGCTGGACGCGCTGCGGAGCGAGGGCGCTTGACGGCTCTGACCACGGACTTCTTCGCGCGGTCGGTCCACGACGTCGCACGTGAGCTGATCGGGTGCGAGCTTCGCTTCCACGGCATCGGCGGGGTCATCGTCGAGGTCGAGAGCTACGAGCGCGATGACCCTGCCTGCCACGCGTACGTGGGGCTTACTCCGCGGACCTCAACGCTGTTCGGGCCGCCGGGCCGCGCCTACGTCTACCTCTCGTATGGGATCCACAGCCTGCTCAATTTCGTCGCCGAGCCCGAAGGGAATGCGGCCGCCGTCCTGATTCGCGCCCTTGAGCCGCGCCTTGGCATCGACGAGATGCGGCACCGGCGGCGCCGCGACGAGGTGCGTGAGCTGTGCTCCGGGCCCGGCAAGCTCACCGAGGCTCTCGGCATCGACCTGGAATGGAACGGCGCGCCGGTCACTGAGCCGCCGTTCGAGCTCCGGGGTCGCTCCGAGGAGTGGCGCGACGTCGAGGTGATGACGGCGCCGCGTGTGGGGATCACCAAGGCGACGGAGCTGCCCTGGCGCTTCTGCGCGGCCGCCAGCGCCTATCTGTCGCGGCCGGTGCCGGTTCCCGCCTGAGGGCGTCGCGGGATCAGTCGCGCTAGCCGACCGCGCCGGTCTCGCCGCCGGTGTCGCCTCCGGTGTCACCGCCACCAGTGCCGGTGTCGGCCGGTGGCGCGGTGTCGTCGGTGGCGGGCGGGGTGGTCGTTGCGGGCGTAGTGGTGGTGGGGGTCGTAGTCGCCGGGGGCGCGGTGTAGGTCGGAGTCGAGGTGGTCTCGGTGGTGTTCGTGTGGTGAGTCTTCTGCAGCGAGTCGTAGGCGGTCAGGATCTCGCTGAAGAGCTCGGCTGGGATCGTCCCGCCGTCGACGGGACCGCCGTTGTACTCGGTGGTCATCGGCTTCACGGAGTCGGCGTGGCCCACCCAGACGGAGATGGTCACGTCCTTCGTGGACCCGACGAACCACGCGTCGCCGTTGTCGTCCGTCGTGCCGGTCTTCCCCCAGATGTCGTCGCCGTTCTGGGCATTCTGGCCGGTGCCCGAGTCGACGACCGTCCGCAGGATGGTCTTCGCGGACTCGGCTATATCGGGGTCGATCACCCCTGGTGTGTTGTCGGCCTTGTTCACTCCGTTGTCGCCGTCGTTGGTCTCGACGGGATCGTCGTCCGAGTCATCGACTTCCCTGATTGCGACGGGCCCGTCCGGTGACGCGGCCAGGGTCCCGCTGACGCGGGTGCCGTCGGTGGCGAGCGTCTCGTAGGCGTGGGCCATCTCGAGGGGGGTGACGCCGGACTCGAGCCCGCCGAGGATGAGCGCGGGGTTGTAGGGGTGGAACTTGCCGTCCCCGATGCCGCCGTCGATTCGGTACTCGTTCTGGGTGGAGAGGTCGGTCTCGATGCCCATGTTCGCCGCCGTCTGCGCGACGTTCGCCACGCCCACCTTCAGGCCGAGCTCCGCGTACACGGAGTTGTCCGAGTACGTCGTTCCGGTCGCGATGCTGGCGGAGCCGAGATAGGTGTCCTCGTAATTGTTGACGCGGAAGAGGTCGTGGACCTCCTTGTCCTTGCCGTGCTTGCCCGCCACCTTGATCGTGAACGGGAAGGTCTTCTGTTGCGAGCTGAACACCTCGTCCGGCGAATGCCCCTGTGAGAGCGCGGTGAGGAGGGTGAAGGGCTTGAATGACGAGCCGGGTTGGCGGTGCCCCTGGGTGGCGAGGTTGAAGGGGGCCTCCTGGTAGTCCTGGCCTCCGACCATCGCCAGCACCTCGCCCGTGTCGTTGTCGAGTACGACGGCCGCCGAGTTGAGACCGAGCGGGGTGACGCGGTCGTCGACGATGCTCTGCGCCTGGTTCTGGAGGTCCAGGTCGAGGGTTGAGGTGACCTTCAGCCCGCCGCCGAACGCCTCGCCGGCGCCGTACTTGTCGACGAGCTGCTGACGGAGCCACGACGTGAAGTAGGGGGCCTGCGAGTCCTCCTTGGGGGTCTGGATCTGGTTCGGGTGTGGGATGTCCTCCTGCTCGTACTGCTGCTCCTCGGCCTCGGTGATATAGCCCAGCTGTGCCATGTTCTGGAGGGTCAGGTTGCGCCGGGCGGTGGCGGCGTCCGGGTTGGCACGGGGGGAGTAGCCGCTGGGTGAAGAGATCATTCCGGCCAGCATCGCCCCCTCCCAGGGCAGAAGCTCGGAGGCACAGCGGTCCTCAGGAGTCCCGCACCCGGGGTGGTTCCAGCCGAAGTAGGTGTGGGCAGCGGCCTCGATTCCGTAGGCACCCTCGCCGAAGTAGATGGAGTTCAGGTACTCCGTGAGGATCTTGTCCTTGTCCCAGTGGCGTTCGAGCTGGTAGGCGAGTGCCGCCTCGCGCAGCTTCTGGAAGACGGTTCGGTCGTTCTCGGCGGCGAGGGCGTTCTTCACGAACTGCTGGGTGATGGTCGAGGCGCCCTGTGCAGCGGAGCCCGACGTGAGGTCGGCCCAGATGGCGCGCCCGATCCCCTGGAAGTCGACGCCGCGGTGCTCATAGAAGCGTTGGTCCTCGATCGCGACGACCGCCTCCTTCATGATCGGCGCGATGTCCTCGGAGGGGACGAGGATGCGGCCCTCGTTGTTCGTGAGGGTTGCGATCTCCTGCTGACCGGTTCTGTCGTAGACGACTGAGTTCTGTGCCGTCTCGTACTGCGCACGCGCTTCGAGCTGTGGGAGGTCGGCCGAGACGGCCGTCATCACCCCGAACACCCAGGAGACGAACGCGAGGATCGCGAGGCCGAGGAGCACGAGCGCGATGCGGAGCTTCTTCAGCTTCCCGCGGCCGGCCGAGCCGTTGCCGCTTCCGTTCCGGCCCGGACGGCCGTTGCCCGATTGGCCGTCGCCGCGTGTGGGCTCGTCGAATTCGGAGGGGCGCTCGGCCAGCGTCAGCCGGGCCTCTCGCGTGCGCTCACGATGCTGCCAGCGGTTCTCGCGCCGGCCGTTGCCATTGGCGGCGCCGTCGCCGGTGGTGCGGTCACGGCGTGGCCAGCTGGGCAGCCTCGGTCTACGCGCCATCGGGCGGTGGCATGCGGGTGATGCCTGATCTGTGCTTCAGGAGTCCGAACATCCGGTCGACCCGGCGAGTAGCGGCCGGCGCGCAGAGCATTGCGCCGTTGGGCGGAAGTTCCAGGAAGAGCGGGTCGCGCACCTCGCCGAGCCGAGGCGCCAGTCTAGCATTGGCCACGTGAGCGATCCGCAGGCGAATGGAGGGGGCGACGCCCTCGCGAAAATCCTCGAGGGCACGATCGATGCGCTGCCCGAGGGACGCCTGGCGGAGCAGCTCGCCGGCGCGCGGCCGCTGCGGGTGAAGCTTGGTATCGATCCGACGGCGCCTGACATTCACCTCGGTCACGTCGTTGTCCTCAACAAGCTACGGGCATTCCAGGACGCTGGGCACACGGTCGTGCTGATCATCGGTGATTTCACCGCGAGGGTCGGTGACCCCAGCGGCCGTTCCGCGGAACGTCCGGTTCTGAGCGCTGAGCAGATCGACGCCAACGCTCGTACGTTCCAGGAGCAGGCGTTCAAGGTGCTCGACCCCGCACGCACGGAGGTCCGCCACAACGGCGAGTGGCTGGCGATGCCGGCCGAGGAGCTGTTCGCGCTGGCCCGCCGCTTCACAGTGGCCCGGCTGCTGGAGCGCGATGACTTTGCCAGGAGGATGGAGAAGGCCGAGCCGATTTCCGTGCTGGAGTTGCTCTACCCCGTGCTCCAGGGCTATGACTCGGTCGCGATCGACGCCGACGTCGAGCTCGGTGGCACGGAGCAGAAGTTCAATCTTCTGTTCGGGCGGGATGTGCAGGAGGCGTTCGGGAAGCCCCCGCAATCCATCCTCACGGTTCCGATCCTCCCCGGTACCGACGGGGTGCGGCGCATGAGCAAGTCGCTCGGCAACTACGTGGGGGTGACCGATGAGCCCGGCGAGATGTTCGGCAAGTTGATGAGCATTCCCGACGACGTCATGGGCCAGTACTACGTGCTCCTTCTCGGGGAGCAGCTCGACCCCGAGCGCCACCCGGCGGAGGCGAAGCGGGAGCTTGGGCGGCGGCTGGTGGACCGGTTCCATGGCGACGGTGCCGGAGCGGAGGCCGAGGCGCGCTTCGACCAGGTGCACGTGCGGCATGAGGTCCCAGACGAGATCGATGAGGCGGTGCTGGCCGACGGCGAGGTGCATCTGCCGGCGCTGATCGCCGACCACTTCGGGCTCAGCCGCAGTGAGTCGCGACGCCTGATCGAGCAGGGTGGGGTGAAGCTGGACGGCGAGGCGCTGAGCGGCGATCGCTTCGATCTGCCGACTGCGGAGCTGGCCGGGAAGGTGCTTCAGGTGGGCAAGCGGCGGTTCGTGAAGCTGGTTCCGGGCCCGAGCGCCTAGGCAGCCTGCCGAGGCGCGCTACACTCCCGCGTCCCACCAGGCCGCCGCCAAGCCGGCGGTCCCGTTTTCGGGGCTATACTTGGTGGTCGCCTTCGAGGCGGATCGCGCGTGGGCGGGGAGTCCCTCCGGCACGCGCGAAGCGGTCTTTGAAAACTGAGCAGCGCGCGAGCCATGGACCTTGGGTCCGTGGCCGCGACAGGTCCGACCTGCCGCCTGGCCATGCGAGGCGGCGGGCTAAGAACCCTGTCATGTCGGTCGTCGATACGTGTACTCGACGGCCAAATGAGACACGACAACTCTCTGAGACAGAGGAACCGGCAGAGCTCACGCTCAGGGTGCCAGCCAGCGCCCCGCGGTGACACCGCAGCCGGATTGAAACCCTCAAGTCACTTTTCACGGAGAGTTTGATCCTGGCTCAGGACGAACGCTGGCGGCGTGCCTAACACATGCAAGTTGAGCGACGAACCGGGGCTTGCCCCGGGGCAAAGCAGCGAACGGGTGAGTAACACGTGGGTAACCTGCCCCGACGACCGGGACAACCCGAGGAAACTCGGGCTAATACCGGATGTGCCCTCTGGCCTCAAGGCCAGCGGGTAAAGGAAGCTTCGGCCTCCGCGTTGGGAGGGGCCCGCGGCCCATTAGCTAGTTGGTGAGGTAACGGCTCACCAAGGCTGCGATGGGTAGCTGGTCTGAGAGGACGATCAGCCACACTGGGACTGAGACACGGCCCAGACTCCTACGGGAGGCAGCAGTGGGGAATCTTGCGCAATGCGCGAAAGCGTGACG
>JBKPNZ010000063.1:0-30571 GCA_046732895.1 Actinomycetota bacterium | reverse complement strand
ACGGACGCCGCCCAGCTCGCCGGTCCGTTCCGCCGCTTCGGCGATGGGGGAGAGCGGGGTGCTCCCGGATGAGCCGTCCCGCAACGCCAGTGCCAGCAGTCCCGCGACCGCCAAGCCGATCACCACGGCGCCGAGGACGAGCGCGCGGCTGAGGCCGCCCGACGGACTCCGCGGCGGCGGCGTCAGGCGCCGATCGGCGCCGGGGACCGTCCCCTCTCCTAAGCTGATCGTTCCCATGAGGAACCTGCTGGCACGGATTGCCGCCTGGGCAGTCGAGCGCCCGGCACCGGTCATCGCGCTCACTGTGCTCGTCACGCTGATCGCGGCGGTTGGCGCGCTCAGCCTCGAGGCCGACCGCAATCCCGACTCCCTGGTCGACCAGGGCTCGGCGACGTTCGACGCCACGCAGGACTTCTATGACCAATTCGGCGACGAGCCCGTGCGCGTGCTCGTGCAGGGCAACCTCAAGCAGATCCTGCTGACCGATGACCTGAGCCGACTGCTGGCGCTGGAGAGCTGCCTGTCCGGCAGCGCACCGGACGGCCAGGTCTTCGGCCCGAACCAACCCGCGCCGCCCGCCTGCGCGCGCCTGGCCGAGCTGAAGCCGGCGGATGTCGTCTTCGGCCCCGCGACCTTCCTGAACCAGTCGGCGATCGCGGCGGACAAGCTCTACGCGCAGGCGAAGAAGGAGGCGAACGCCCGTGCTCTGCTCGCGGCTCGAAAGGCGGCGCAGAGGGCCAAGGCCCAGGGCCTCTCGCAGACCGAGCAGCTCCAGAACGCGCAGGCCGCGGCGGCGGAGGTGCAGCACTCGTTCCAGCAGCAGACGATTCAGACCGCCGTCAAGTACGGGCTCAGCGGGCCGCCCTCGATCAACGACCCGACCTACGTCGAGGGCGTCGTCTTCGATCCGAGCCAGAACGGCGTCCCCAAGGCGCGCTTCAACTTCCTCTTCCCGAGCTCGGACTCGGCCCTGATCAGCGCCCGCCTGAAGCCTGGGCTCTCGCAGTCCGACCGCGAGCAGGCGATCTCGCTCTTCCGCGCCGCGGTCGCCGACCCGAGCTTCCACCTACGTGGAGGCACCTACACCGTGAGCGGGGTGCCTGTGATCTTCGACGGCCTCGCGAAGGCCGTCTCGGACCAGATCTTCATCCTCCTCGCCGTCGCGCTCGCCGTGATGGCGCTGACCCTCACGCTCGTCTTCGGGCCGCCCCTTCGCCTGTTGCCGCTGGCGCTGGCCCTCGCGGCGGCCGCCGTCACCTTCGGCCTGCTCGCCGTGGTCGGCGGATCGCTCACGATGGCCTCGATCGCCGTGCTGCCCGTGCTGACGGGCCTCGCGGTCGACTACGCGATCCAGTTCCAGGCGCGCTTCGTCGAGGCGGCGCGCGGAGGCTCCTCGCCGGCTCGAGCGGCGGTCGAGGCCGCCTACCGCGGCGGCCCGATGATCGCGACCGCGGGCCTCGCCACGGCCGCGGGTCTGCTCGTACTCGTCCTCTCGCCGATTCCCATGGTGCGCGGGTTCGGCCTGCTGCTCGTCCTCGGGATCGCACTGGCGTTCACGATCGCTTTGACGGCCGGCCTTGCGACGCTCTCGATGGCACGGCGCCCGAGGACGGCCGATGGCTCAGCATCGTCCGACCGCGCCCGCTTTGCCGCCGTCACCGCTCGCATGAGCGCGCGGCGCAGCGCGCTCTCGGCGCGCCTGGGGCGCTGGGGGCGTCAGGCTCTCGCGATCTCGCTCGCCGGCCCTGGGCGGGTGCTCGCCGTCGCCCTCGTGCTCGCCGTGACCGGCTGGATCGCCGGAACCCAGACCAAGCTCATCTCGGACATCCGCGAGCTGCTCCCCGCGAACCTCCCGGAGCTGCAGGACGTCGACAAGCTCGAGAGCGTGACCGGACAGTCGGGGGACGTCTACGTCACCGTGAAGACGCCGGATCTGTCGGATCCGGCCCTCATCGCGTGGATGAGCGACTTCGAGCAGCGGGTGCTCTCGCGGCACGGCGTGAGCGATCCAGCTGCGAGCTGCCACACCGACTCCGCGGAGGTCTGCCCTGGAGCGTCGCTCGGGACCCTGTTCGCCGACCAGGCGCAGCTCCCTGATCAGGCACAGGTCAAGCGGATCCTCGGAATCCTGCCCGACTACTTCGCCCAGGCCCTCTTCGCCCGCGACGACCAGGGTCCCGGTGGGACGGCGGTAATCGGCTTCGGGATCAAGGTGATGCCCTTCGACGAGCAGAAGGCCCTCATCGACGACATCCGCGCGCAGATCGACCCACCGGGCACCGACAGCGATCCGCCGGCGGGGGTGACGGCACAGGTGGTCGGCCTGCCGGTGCTTGCCGCAGACGCCAACTCGGCGCTCTCGTCGAACCGCTACGTGCTGACGCTGGCCAGCCTTCTGGCCGTGGCGCTCGTCCTGCTGGCGATCTATCGCTCGTTTGCGCGGGCGCTTGTCCCTCTGATCCCGATCGTCCTGGCGACCGGCTGGTCGTCGCTCGTGATCGCTGCAGCGGGGGTGGATCTCAACCCCATGTCGGCCACGCTCGGGGCCCTTGTGATCGCGATCGCCACCGAGTTCAGCGTCATCCTGTCCGCCCGCTACTACGAGGAGCGGGGTCAGGGTCGATCGGTGGGCGAGGCGCTCCGAATGGCCTACGCGCGCACGGGGGCGGCGGTGGCCGCCTCCGGCATCACGGCCATCGCCGGCTTCGCGGTCCTTGCGCTCGCCGCGCCGATCGAGGCGATCTTCGGCGGCGACCCGGTGCGGATGCTGACCGACTTCGGCCTCGTCACCGTCGTCGACCTGGCCGTTGCGCTGGCCGGGGTGATGCTCGCCCTGCCGGCGGCCCTCGTGTGGGCCGAGGGCGGATTCGAACCGCTGCCCAGGCTGGCCGAGCGACTGCGCGGCCGCGGTGTCGCGGCCACCGTCGATGGCGGATGAGCGCGGCAGGGGAGGGGATTCCTCCGGCGCATCGCCCGCGAGATCCCCGGCCCGTTATTCCCTCTTCGTCGGACTCGCCTTCCTCGCCCTCGTGATCGTCGCCACGGTGAACACTCTTGGCACGGACTCCGGTGGGGTGCTCGGCACCGACGAGCAGATCCGCGGGCAACCGCTCCCGGAGTTCGCCGTGCCGCGGATCCCGGGTCAGCTCGAAGGCGACGCCAACGTCGCCCAGGACGACTGCGAGACCGCCGAGAACCCTTGTCCGGCGGATGCTCAGCGCACACCGGCATGCGAGATCGACACGCCCGGCGCCATCCGGGTCTGCGACTTCTTCGACCGCCCGCTCGTGGTCTCGTTCTGGTTCACCGACCCGTCGGGGTGCCCGCCGACGCAGGATGCCGTCGACGCCGTGGCGAAGCGTTTCGAGGGTCGCGTCAACTTCCTGTCGGTAGCCATTCGCGGCGACCACGACGAGATCCAGGGCATCGTCGAGGATCGCGGCTGGTCGGTCCCCGTCGGCTGGGATCGCGACGGCGCGGTCAGCAACATCTACCGGGTTGGCGTTTGCCCGACGGTCGCCTTCGCCTTTCCGGGTGGGGAGTTCGAGGACGCCACCGTTGGGGCTGACAACCTCGACGAGCAGGCGCTCACGCGCGACGTCGAGCATCTGCTGCGGCTCTCCAGGCAGCGCGCCGAGACCGACCGATGACCGACGCCCCTCCGGAGAGCGGCTGGCTGGCGCCCGAGCTGCGTGAGGAGTTTCCCGGCCTTGCGCTTCGGTTCGTAACCGTCGACCGCGGCTCGGGCCGAAGCCCGCGCGAGGTCAGGGCTCGCCTGGCCGGCCTGGCGGACCGCTTCTCGGGCGCTCAGGCGATCAACCTCCGCCACCAGCCGATTCCCTGGGCGTATCGCGTCTTCTACCGCCACATCGGGCTCGATCCAGACGAGCAGCGGACGCCCGTGGAGCAGCTCGCGCTGGAGCGGATGCGGAAGGGCGGCTTCCCGTCCAAGAGCCTTCTGGACGACGCGCTCACGATCGCGACCGTCGAGTCGGGAGTTGCGCTCCGTGCGTTCGACGCTGACCGGGTCTCAGGGCGTCCGGGGATCCGGCCGTCGGCGCCGGGCGAGGGCCTTGAGGGCCGGCCGGGTGAGCTGCCCCCGGGCACGCTCGTGATCGCCGACGAGGAGCGCCCACTCGCGCTTCTGTTCGGGGCGACCGCCGCCGGTCGCGGCGTCGAGTCGAAGAGCAAGCGGACCCTGCTCTGCGGGATCCAGGTGAAGGGCGTCCCGGACATCGCCGTTGAGGAGGCGGTGTGGCTGGCCACCGAGGTACTCCAGGGGTAGAATCACCCCTCAGCACGCACGTCCAGCGTTGACCGAAGGGAGCCGCGTGGCCGACGTACTCGAGCGCCAGCTGGTCGCATCGCCCTCGACCGATGCGGAGCGCCTCGTCCGCCAGGACCTTCGCCGCCAGATCGCAACCCTCGAGGGTCGCCTGGGGCGCCTCTTCGCCTCGGCCTTTCCCCGGCAGGGGATCGAGTGGAAGGTGGGCGCGGTCGGCGGGCCCCGCGTGCTCGACTCCGGCGAGCTCGAGCGGGTGCGCGATGCGCTAGCAGCGCGTCTGCGCGACGCCCAGCGGGAACTGGGCCATCGGGGAGCGATCGAGGAGGCCAATCGCGGGCTGCTCGAGTCCATGATCGCCGAGCCCGCGGCGCACCCGTGGGTGCGCATCTCCAATCAGGACATCGGCGAGCGTGGCTGCGGCCATTGGCATTCCCGGCCCCGTTGGGGTCTTCTGGGCATGCTGATCGGCTGGTGGCGAGTCAAGCTCTCCTCGGGTTGTCCGTTAGCCGGGGGATGCGGCCCGGTGCCGCGTCCCGCCCCACGGTGATGGCTCCGGTCCCGCGAGCTCCGACGACACGCTGATGGCAAACACCGCCCGCAAGCGCCGCAAGCGCCGGCGCACCGGCCGAACGCCCGGCTCGAGCGCGAATCCGCCGGCACCGCCGCCGCGCCGCACGCGGCAGGCGGCGCCCGCGACTGGCGCGACCGATGACCGCCCCCCGGCACCCTGGGGCTCGTTCCCGCTGAACGAGCTGATCATCTTCCTCGCGCTGTGCATGCTGGTCGCGTCCTTCGTGGTGGACGGAACCCGAGCGGGAGCGCTGTTCGCGGTGGCCCTCATCCTGGGCTCGCTGGCCACGGTGGAGTTCGCGGTTCGGGAGCACTTCGCCGGCTATCGCTCGCACTCGGCGTTGCTCGCCGCCGTGCCGGCCGTGATCGCGCTCGGCCTGCTGTTCTACTTCGCTCCGCCGGGCCTGCCGGTGCCGGTTCGGATCGCGATCGGTGGCCTCGTCTTCGGCCTCTGCTTCTGGGTTCTGACCGCGGCCTTCAGGAATCGGACGGGCAGGACGTTCAAGCTGCGGTAGCGCGGGCTCCGCAACGATTCCGCAAAGCGAGAGGGGCGGGCGCCGGGCGCCCGCCCCTCTGGGATCCGGGGGGTGGCTGGGCGCTCAGATGATGCGCCCGGGCGACTTCGAGGCGAGCTCCGCGGCCAGGATCTTGCGCTGGCGCTCGGTCAGGCGTCCCAGTTCGCGGTTCTCATTCAGGGACATTGGAAAGAGGAACTTTCGTGTCCTCGTGCGTCCCCAGCGCCGCTGGCTTCGCAGCAGCTCGCCGACGGTCATCGTCTCCGCCTCCCAAGGGCACTCCCGCACGACCGTAGCCGCGTTCGCGCTGCCCCCTGCGATCTGGCGCTTCAACTCGGCTCTGGCGAGCCGCACGCGGTTGGCGTGTGCAAGCGCCTGCAGATGCTGCGGCATCGGCGCAGCGGCAAGGGTCGAGGCAGCTTCCATTACTCACTCCTCCTTTGAGTGTTGCGGGGATGATGGGGCGGTCTTGAGCGCCGGGGCTCCCTCTCTAACGGACGACTTCCGCTCCAGGGTTTGGGCCGGAACAAACCACTCTGTCTGTCCCAGTCGCTCCCTGCCCCGGGCGCGTCCGGCGCGTTGAGGAACCTACGCGAAGGCACTCGCGCGACGCAACCGCCAAGGCCTCCGCCGCCGGCGAGTCGTTCGCTAAGAGCAGACTTTTCTTGCCCGAGTTCGGCTTGTCCGGAAATGGACAAGTCGAAACTACCCATGCCGGGGGAGGCAAATCGGCCGCCGCCGGGGTTGGGCCGCGCCGATTTCGATCGGCCGGCCGTCGCGGACGAGCTAGCTCGTCCGGGGGACGTCGGGGAACTCCGCGATCACTCGCTCAAAGATCTCGAGCGCATGATCGAGGTGCTCGCGCTCATGCGTCGCCATCAGCGAGGTCCGCAGCAGAGCTCCGCCCGGCGCCACCGCCGGATGAATCGCGACGTTCGTGTAGACGCCGGCGTCGAAGAGCGCCTTCCACAGCATCACGGCCTGCCAGTCCTCGCCGACGACGACCGGCACCACCGGTGTCGTGGCCTCGGTTCCGTTGGGGAGGGTCCCGGGCTCGATCACGTTCAAGCCCAGGCGGTGGAAGCCCTCGCGCAGGTAGCGGGCGTTGTCGAGCAGCCGGCCCATGAGCTCCGGGCCTTCGGAGCGGATCACCCGGAGTGCGCCGAGCGCTGCGCCCACGGCCGCCGGGACGGCCGACGCGGTGAAGATGAACGCTCGGGTTGCGATCCGCAGGTACTCGACGACGTCGGCCGGGCCTGCGATGAAGCCGCCGCACGAGGCCAGGCTCTTCGAGAAGGTGCCCATGCGCAGGTCCACGCGGTCCTCGAGGCCGAAGAGCTCCGTGGCCCCGGCCCCGCGCGCGCCGAGCACGCCGACGCCGTGGGCTTCGTCGACCATCAGGCGGGCGCCGTAGGTCTCGCAGAGCTCGACGATCGGCGGGAGGTCGCAGAGGTCGCCCTCCATTGAGAAGACGCCGTCGACGACGACCATGACGCCGCCCCCATCGCCGCGGGCACGCTCGAGCATCTTCTCCAGCTTCTCCATCTGGTTGTGGCGGAAGGGCCGTAGCTTGGCGCCCGAGAGTCGGCAGCCGTCGAGGATCGATGCGTGGTCCGCCGAGTCGCAGATGACCGTGTCGCCGGGCTCGAGGATCGTGCCGATGGCCCCGAGGTTCGCCTGGTAGCCGGTTGTGAAGACGATCGCATCCTCGGTCTCCATCCACTCCGCGAGCTCACGCTCGAGGTCGAGATGAAGCGGCGTCGTGCCGTTCAGAAGACGCGAGCCGGTGAGGCCCGTGCCGTAGGTCTCCAGGGCGTCGCGAGCTGCGCCCTTCACCCGCTCGTCGCCCGTCAGGCCCAGGTAGTTGTTGGAGCCGAGCATGATCGTCTGCCGGCCCTCCATCTCGACGACGGGACCGGCCTCGGACGTGAGCAGGCGGAAGTAGGGGAGGACATCGGCCTGCCTGGCCGCCTCGAGCTGCTCCGCCCGATCGTGGCTTCGCGCCTTCTCGAAGACGTCGACGGGCGCCTCGGTGGTCTCGGACATCATGGGAAGTCTGGCAGTTTGAGAGGACCCGGCGGCGGCGGGAGGCGGAGGCGAGCACGTCGCCGGCTGTTATCTAAGCTCTCGTGCGTGAGCGTGACCATCCGTCCGGTTGAGGGCCGCCGCGACCTCAGCCGCTTCATCAAGCTGCCGATGCGTTTGCGCCGCGACGATCCCCAGTGGGTGGCGCCGCTCATCTTCGAGCGCCGGGCCTTCCTGGATCGCTCGAAGAACCCCTTCTTCCAGCACGCCGAGGCCGAGTACTTCCTCGCCGAGCGCGACGGCGACGTCGTTGGAAGGATCACCGCCCACGTCGACCAGCGCTGGGACGAGTTCCAGGGCGGCAAGGACGGGATGTTCGGGTTCTTCGAGGTCGAGAACGAGCCCGAGACCGCGCGGGCCCTGGTCGAGACCGCTGCCGGCTGGCTGAAGGACCGGGGGCGCGAGCGCATGATCGGCCCGATGGACTTCACGACCAACGACGAGTGCGGGCTCCTCGTCGAGGGCTTCGACGACCCTCCGATCGTGCTGCAGCCCTGGCACCCGCCGTACTACCACGAGCTGCTCGAAGGCCTCGGTATGACCAAGGCCATGGACATGCGGATGTGGGACCTGTGGCTCGGTCAGCTCAAGCAGGGCAACGAGTTCGACCCGATGATCGAGGCGGCCGCGAACCTCTCCGACCGGAGCGGCGTCGTGGTCCGCAACATGCGCAAGAACGACCTCGAGAACGAGATCGCGAAGTTCATGGAGGTCTACAACGAGGCGTGGAGCCGCAACTGGGGCTTCGTCCCGATCACGGCCGAGGAGGTCGCGTTCCAGGCCAAGAACCTGAAGCCGGTGCTGGTCGAAGACTGGGCGATGATCGCCGAGAAGGGCGACGAGGTGGTGGGCGCGGCGCTCACCCTGCCGGACATCAACCAGGTGCTGAAGAAGATGAACGGCCGGATCCTTCCCTTCGGCTGGTGGCACTTCTTGACCGGACGCCGGAAGATCGACCGGGTTCGGGTGTTCGCCCTCGGCGTGAAGAAGGCCTACCAGCACCTTGGGGTCGCCGCCGCCCTCTACAAGCGCCACCGTGAGACCGCCGAGTACATGCCGCAAAAGGGCGGCCAGACCGGCTGGATCTTGGAGACGAACACGCCGATGAACCGCGCGATGGAGGGCATGGGGGGGAAGATCGCGCAGGTCTACCGGCTGTACGGGCGTCCGCTCCAGCAACCAACTCCGCCGAACGTGCGTTAGTGCCACGTATAGGCGGTCCGTTCGCACGTTCGGCAGGTCTGACCTCGCAAACAGCGGATTTGCGGGTCCGATTCGCTCGGCTTGCGCCGATAGACTCGGGCGCGTGAGCGAGGAGTTGCTGGAAGCGCAGGCGGTGGAGGAGGAGCCGGCGCCGGACGCCGACGACGAGCTCCAGGAACCGCGGCGGCTGCCGGAGCGCGCGCGGCCGGGTGAGCTCGAGGCCTGGCGGGGCGAGGTGCGCACCGCCGCCATTGCCGCCGCGGGTGGCATCGTCGCCGGCGCCGCGACCGTGGCCGCGGTTCGGGCCGTGCGCGGAACCGCCCGCTCGGGCTCCAAGCGTACCGGCCTGCGTCGCCGGGTCGAGCGGCCCGTGATTGCGAGCCGCTCGTTCCTGATCGACGTCCACGTCCTCGGCAAGTGATCTTGCAAACAGCGGCGGTCGTCCGGCGCGGCCCCCATCCTGGGCCGGGCATGACGCCCTCCCCTCTGGAGATCGCCGTGACGCCCCCCTGGCCCCTGCGCCTGCCGCGGCGCGGCGGCGCCGACGGGACGATGCGAAGCGCGGACGGAGTCGTCACGCGTCTGCTTCACGTGGGGGATGAGCCCGTCGTGGCTCACGTGTGGCAGCGGCGCTCCGGGGAGATCGCGCTGCGGTCGGTGCCGGCCGGCCCCTCGGTCACCCGAGAGCATCTCGAGGTCGCGATCGAGCGCATGCGCTTTGCCTTCGGCGTCGACGACGACCTCTCGGATTTCTTCGCCGCCTTCAAGCGCGACCCCGTGATCGGCCCGGCGATGCGCCGTCGGCCCTGGGTGCGCCCGCGCCGGCGCCCGTGGCCGTGGGAGGCCCTCGCCTGGGCGATCACCGCACAGCTGATCGAGTCGAGTGAGGCAAACGCGATCCAACGGCGGATGGTCCGGCGGTGGGGCCGGACGGCGGATGCGCCCGCTCCGCTCGGCCATCGCTGGGGACCGCTGCGAGATGTCCCGACCCCGGCCGCGATCGTGGCGGCGGCTCCGGCCGAGCTCGCGGGTTGCGGCCTGGCCCCCTCACGCTGCCTGGCGATGATCGCCTGCGCGCGTGAAGTCGCAGCGGGACGGACTGATCTGAGCCGGGCCGAAGACGATCGCCGGCTTTTGGCGATAAGGGAGATCGGGCCCTGGACCGTTCAGTGCCTCGGGATCGGCGGTCGGGGCGACCCGGATTCGCTCCCGGCCGGGGATCTGGCCTACGTGAAGCTCGTGGGGAGGCTGGCAGGGCTCCGCCGCCGGGCGACGGTGGAGGAGGTCGAGGAGTACTTCAAGCCCTACGCCCCGTTCCGCGGACTCGCTGGCGTGTTCGCCCTGAGCCACTACCACCTGGCCGTCAGGGCGGGGCCGCCGTTGCGGCTGGCGGCATAGGCGGCGGAATGTCGAGCCCGCTTCGGCGGGCGCTCGTGGAGGAGCCACTTCACTCGATGAGCGAGCGGAGCGGTTAGGGGGGCGCTGTCACAGATTTTGGTGCTCCTGGCAACAAGATGGGCGACAGCACCCGGGTTGACGTGTTGGTCTCGTGCCCCGACACCCTCACCCCCACAAGACAGGTGGATCACCTACCGCCGGGCAGCAATCCGTTGTCGATGACCTCGTCGACCGGGGGCTTCGACTCGAGCAGGTCGTTCGCCGCCATGAACCGTTCGAAGCGCTCCCACGCCTGCGGGTCCATGAAGCCGAACGGCTCTCGCTTGCTCGCCGGCAGGAGCAGTGGCAGCGTCTTGCGCACCTCGGCCGCGGTCAGTTTCGGCTCCAGGCCCTGGCCGGCCTCGAGGATGGCCTTGGTTGCCTGCTCGGGATGAGCGGCGGCGTCGCGAGTTCCGCGCTCGAGCGCGACGAGGAAGGCACGGATGGGATCAGGGTCGCTGCGGAGGTCCTCGGAGTTGGCGACCAGAACGAGCTCGTCGTAGGTCGGGACCCCGAGCTGATCGACCGGCACGACGCGCGGCTCCTTCCCGCGCAGGCGGAGGTCGACGCCCTCCACGTTCAGGAAGCCGCCGAGCATCGCGTCCGCGCGCCCGGAGAGCACGGCCGGCAGGAGGTTGAGTCCGACGTCTACCTCGGTCACGTCGTCGGTCGTGAGGCCGACCCGCTCGAGGATCGCCTTCAGGAACGCGTCCTGGTACGGGATGCCCGCGGTTGCGATCGTCTTCCCGGTGAGGTCCCGCGGAGTTGCGATGCCCGCTGCGGGAAGCGAGATGAGCGAGGTGAGCGGACGTTGCACGATCGCCGCGACGGCGGTGACGGGCAGTCCCTGGTCGCGGGCCAGGAGGACCTCGGGCTCATACGAGATCGCGAGGTCGGCGCGCCCGGTGGCAACCTCCTTGATCGGCGCCGACGGGTCGGACGGGACCTGCGGGTCCACCGACAGGCCGGCATCGGCGAAGAAGCCCCGGTCGATGGCCTGGTAGATCCCGGCGTGATCGGGATTGACGTAGAAGTCGAGCGCGAGGCTCACGCGGTCCAGCCCCTCCGGCGTGGTGTCCTCGGACTTCTCACCGCACCCGACGCAGAGGGTGAGCACGAGGACCGCCAGCGCGTAAGCCCGGCGCTGCCTCATCGCGCGTTCGGCCCCCACCAGGCGATTCGGCGCTCGAGCGCGGTGAGCCCCGCGAAGAGGGCGATCGCAAATGCCGCCAGAACGGCGACCGCAGCGAACACACGTGCAGTCTGCAGCTGGCTCTGCGAGACGAGGATCAGGTGGCCGAGGCCCTCGTTGGCTCCGGCCCACTCCCCGAACACCGCGCCGATAGCTGCGATCACGGCCGCGACCTTCATGCCGCTGAGCACGAACGGCAGCGCCGACGGAGCCTCGACCCGGCGCAGAATCGTCAGGCGCCCGGCGTCGAGGGTGCGCATCATCTTCACGAGCTCCGAGTCGACCGAGCGCAGGCCGTCGAGCGTGTTGACCGTGACCGGGAAGAAGCAGACGAGGGCGATGATCGCCAGCTTCGGCCCCGCGCCATAGCCGAACCAGACGACGAGGATCGGCGCGATCGCCACCGTCGGCACAGCCTGGGTCGCGACCAGGAGGGGGTAGAAGGCCCGGCGCAACGTTTCGGAGAGGTGGAGAGCGAGGGCGAACGCGAGCCCGGTCACCAGCGCGATCGCGAGGCCGCCCAGGATCTCGCGAAGCGTGACCCAGGCGTTGTCGGCAAGCAGGCCGCGGTCGTTCCAGAGCGAGTCGGCGATGTCGGCGGGGGAGGGAATGAGGAACGGCTTGATCCCAAGCGCATCCGCCAGCAGATCCCAGCTCGCCGCCGCCTGCCACACGGCGAGGAGGAGCACGATGATGCCCAGTGGCAGCGCGATCCGCTTCAAGCGCGTCCCTCCATCAGTGCGGCGAGCGCCCGCTCGCGCAGCGCAGTGAACTCGCCCGACGTGATGGCCTCGAGCCGTGGTAACGCACGCGGCGAGTGAGTGGGTAGCTCCGCGACGACCCGAGCCGGGCGCGCCGAGAGCACCAGGACGCGATCGCACAGGTAGAGCGCCTCCTCGACGTCATGGCTCACGAGCACGACGGTTCGCGACTCCTCGGCGAGCGCCCCCGCGAGCCACTCCTGCATCTCCGCACGGGTCAGCGCGTCGAGGGAGGCGAAGGGCTCGTCGAGGAGGAGGACGGGCTTGCCGGCGAGAAGCGTGCGCAGGAACGCCACCCGCTGGCGCATGCCGCCTGAGAGCTCGGCGGGGCGCGCATCCTCGAAGCCCGCGAGCCCGAAGTGCTCGAAGAGCGGCTGGGCCTGAGCCCGGGCATCACGGCGCGTTGCGCCGCCGTTGCGCGGCGCCAGCGCGGCGTTGTCGATCGCGGTGGCCCATGGCAGCAGCAGGTCGCGCTGGGGCATGAGCGCGCACGACCCCAGCCGCCCCTCGGCATCCGAAGCGCCCTCGACCGCGATCGCTCCCGCGCTCGGCTCGCGCAATCCGGCGATCAGCTCGAGCAGGGTCGACTTGCCACAGCCCGACGGGCCGACGAGCCCCAGGACCTCGCCCGGACCGACCTGGAGATCGAGCGGCGTGAGCACTTCCAGCTCGCCGAAGGCATGGCGAGCCCCGTGCGTCTCGACCGGGACCGAACGCGTTCCGGTGCTTTCAACCATGTGAGGCTCCCCCACGGGAGCCTCGGATATCGATTGCATGCTCCCTCCGCGCGCATTACCGCGACAGGTGATGAGGGTCAGCGCCAGGTGTCTGGGGACAAAGGCGCTATCTCAGCCCGCTACCCGCGAGCCCCCCTGTTCTTGAGGCTCAGTCTACCCGCGCGGGCACCCTCGCCCGGATACGGCCGCCTACGTCTCGGCCAGCGGCTTCCCGCCGGCGATCACGTTCACGAAGTTCTCGAGATGCCGCGTCGTCCAGCACTCGAAGGCGGCCGTCACGTGGGGCTCGTACGCCGCCATCACCGAATCGCCGTAGTTCCAGTAAAGGCGCGGCTCGGGGTTGAGCCAGAACGTGCGCCCGGCGTGCTCGGCGATGCGAGCGAAGACCTCTGCGTGGGGCTCGCGGCCGTTGGTGCGAGCGTCCCCGAGCACGATCACGGTCGAGCGTGGATCGAGGTCCTCGGCGATCAGCTCGCCGAACTCGAGCCAGACGCGGCCATAGTCGGTGTAGCCGGAGACGTCGGCGACGCCTCCCTCGCGGCTGATCCGCTCCGCGATCACCCGGAAGTCCCGCTCGCGCTCGAAGACGTCGGTGACCTCCGAGATCCGCTCGATGAAGACGAAGCTGCGCAGCTTCCGAAACGAGTCGTGCAGGGCGTGTAGGACCGAGAGGAAGAAAACGCTCGCCGACGTCACTGAGGTCGAGACGTCGCAGAGCACGTAGATCTCCGGCCGGCGGGGTCGCCGCGGGCGATAGCGCAGCCGCAGAGGAACGCCTCCCGTCTCGAGCGAGGCGCGCATCGTCCGACGCATGTCCACGACGGCGCCCCGTCGGCGGCCGCGCTGCTCGTGTCCCAGCGTTGCCAGCCGGCGCTTCAGCTGAGTCACGGCGCGGTGGACCGCGGTCAGGTCCTGCGCGGGGCTGGTGGGGAGCGCGCGGTCGAGCTCGGCCAGCGGGCGCGACGGAGGCAGCTGTCCTGTCCGCTCGATCAGCCCACGCTCGAGCTCGCGGCGCAGATGCCGCTCGAAGCGAGCGACCTGCTCACGATCGAGCGCCTCGCCTTCGGCGTCCGGCCTGGGCTGCGTCTGCAGGCCGAGGGTGCGGCGGATCCGCTGCACGTCGACGCCGATCACTCCGGAGCCCTCGCCGCGCCGGCCGAAGGCCGCGATTGCGAGCCGCGCGAGGTCGCGCATCTCGCCGTCGTCGCCCTGGGCGATCGCCTGCCGGATCGCCTCGCGGAGCTGGTCCAGGTCGAGGCGCTCCGACCCCTCGTAGCGGCGGTCCTCGGAGAGGTCGCGATCGAGCGCCTCGGCCTCGGCTGCGCGGAAGAAGTACCGGTCGAACAGGAGCTCGAACGCGCGCCGGTCCTCCTGGGACTTGGCCACGGTCGCGGCCAGGGCCTCGCGGAAGTCGGCCGGCTCGGTCCACGGGACGGTCTGAAGCGCCTCGAACGCGTCGAGGATCTCCGATGTCCCGACCGAGAGGCCCTCGCGCCGGAGCTCGTCGCAGAACGCCACCAGCCGCGGGGCGAGGCCGGGAGGCAGCTGGCTCATCCCGCCGCTTCGCCGAGCTGCGGCCCGCCGAGCTTCACGCCGACGCGGTCGGCGACCAGGTCGATGTCGGTGCGGTGCTTGACGATGATGCTCATGGTCCGCTCGAACACGGAGCTGTCGATGTCATCCGCGCCGAGGAGGAGCAGGGCCCGCGCCCAATCGATCGATTCGGCGATCGAGGGCGGCTTCTTCAGGTCGAGCTGGCGGACCATGTGCACCACCTCCACGAGCCGGCGGGCCAGGGCCTCGTCGAGCTCAGGGGCATGTAGGCGCACGATCTCGATCTCGCGATCGATGCCCGGGTAGTCGAGCCACAGGTAGAGGCAGCGGCGCTTCAGCGCCTCGGTCAGCTCGCGGGAGTTGTTCGAGGTGAGCACCACGACCGGCTGGGTGCGGGCCTCGATCACGCCGAGCTCCGGGATCGAGATCTGGAAGTCCGAGAGGACCTCGAGCAGCATCGCCTCGAACTCCTGGTCGGTCTTGTCGATCTCGTCGATCAGGAGCACCACGGGATCTGGCGCGGCGATCGCCGCGAGGAGCGGCCGGGTGAGCAGGTACTCCTCGTTGAAGATGTGGTCCCAGGTCGGATCATCGTCACCCTCGCCGGCGGACTCCGCCTGGATGCGCAGCAGCTGCTTGCGGTAGTTCCACTCGTACAGCGCCTTGGCCTCGTCCAGGCCCTCGTAGCACTGCAGGCGGATGAGCGCGCGGCTGGTCGCGCGTGAGACTGCCTTCGCGAGCTCGGTCTTGCCGACGCCTGCGGGCCCCTCGACGAGGACGGGCTTGCCGAGCTTCAGCGCGAGATAGGCCACGAGCGCAGCGGGCTCGTCGGCGAGGTAGCCGACACCCTTCAGCGATTCCTTCACGTCCGCGACGCTCTGCGGCATGCCGCGGTCCTGAGACGAGGCTTCCATGCCGCGATGATACGGAGCAGCCGTCCCGCGTCGGCCCGCCGCGGGGCGATAATGCGTGGGCATGCCTGCCGCCGCCGTGCTCGTCCTCGCCCTCGCCCAGACGCTCTCCGACCTTGGGCCGTACCTCGTCGTGATGGCCCTCGGCTTCCTGGTTGGCGCCTGGGGGCAGTCCGCGAAGGTGCCTCTCGCCGTCGCGCTCGGGATCCTCATGATCCTGCTGGCCGCCGCTCTCTTCGTGCTGGGAAACGACTCCGGGAGCTCGGGTGTGCCCGGCAGCGGCACGATCATCCCTTGATCCCCCTCCTGCCTCCTGAGAGGATCGCCTTATGGCGGTCTCGGGGGATTTCTGAAATTGGGCCGGCTCGACCAGGTTGACCTGTCCAAGTCGTTATCGCGCGAGGAGGAGGAGCGGGGTCTCGAGCGCGGGTGGGCCCGCCTCGCCCAACTGCGGCTGACGCTCGGCGGCCAGATCGGCGAGCGCGAGCTCGGGCCACCGGTCTGCGTCATCTTCGAGGGCTGGGATGCTTCAGGAAAGGGGGGAGCCATCAAGCGCCTCGTCGCCGAGATCGACTCCCGCCACGTGCGGGTCGTGCAGTTCGCCGCGCCGACCTACGACGAAAAGCGCCACCACTTCCTCTGGCGCTTCTGGCCGGTCCTTCCCGGATGGGGAGGGATGGCGATCTTCGACCGCTCGTGGTACGGCCGCGTCCTGGTCGAGCGGGTGGAGGGCTTCGCCACCCGTGAGCAATGGCTGCGTGCCTACGACGAGATCATTCGCTTCGAGCAGTCACTCGTCGACGAGGGCATGATCCTCGTGAAGCTCTGGCTGCACATCTCCGAGGACGAGCAGCTGAAGCGCTTCAAGCGGCGCGAGAAGGATCCGCTGAAGAGCTGGAAGCTGACCGACGAGGATTGGCGAAACCGGGAGAAGCGCCCGGCGTACCAGGAGGCGGTCGAGGACATGGTGGCCCGGACCGACCAGCCCCACGCGCCATGGGATCTGATCGCGGCGGAGTCCAAGCGCTTCGCGCGCGTGGAGGTGATCAGAACCGTGATCGCGCGGATCGAGGAGGGCATGCGCCGGGCGGGGCGTAAGCCGCCGCCGCCACTGGAAGGAGGCAGGGACTAGCCGAGGGGCCAAGTGAGGTCAAGCCGGCCCAGGCTCGGCAACTTGGCACCACGCTCGGCCGGCGGATGACCGCTGAGGGCGGGACCGACCGACCCCTACCGCGGCAGCGTCGGGGAGATGATCCGGTAGGCCTTGATGCCGAGGCCGAGGCGCTCGCGGTCCTCGCCGACGCCAGGGTCGAGGCCGGTGAGCTCCCGCACCCGGGCGAGGCGGTGGGCGACCGTGTGTCGATGCGCGTAGACGGCGCGGGCCGTCGCGTTCATGTTGCAGTCGTTCGAGAGGTACGACTCGAGCGTCGCCAGAAGGTCGGTGCGGTACTGGCGGTCGTGCTCGACCAGCGGCGCCACCGTGTCCTCGAAGAAGCGGCGCACCTCGGCCGGATCGGTTGCCATCGCCCGGAAGAGCAAGCGGTAGACACCGCCGCCGATCCCGTTCTCGAGTTGTTCCGCCATCCGCTCGTCGCGGGCGACCACCTCGAGCATCAGCTCGGCCTCCGAGATCGCGCGATCGAGGTCAGCGGGGTCGGAGCAGAACGACGAGAACGTCGCGGGCCCGTGCGGCCGAAGACGTGCCGCGAGCGCCCGGGCCGACGCCTGCGTGCGCTCCGGCGCATCGTCTCCGCCTCGCGCCGGCAGGATCGCGTAGACCCGGGTGGCCGCGCCAGTCTTTCCGTCGCCCACGGTTTCGAGCACTTCCGCATCGTGGTGCTCGAGCACCTCGGCGATCGCACCCGGGTACTCGCCGCTGATGAGCGCCGCAGCATGGCGCGGACGCGACGAGCGCACCTCCGCGACGAGGGCGACAGCGCCCCTCCCGAGGTCGCAACCAAGGCGGGCGGCGCGCCGAGTCGCGTTGGCGGCGTCCACGCGACCGGTGCGAAGATCCTCGATCAAGGTGCCGCGGACCTCGCCGGCGACCTCGTCGCGGGCGTCGGCCACTGCGACCTCCGTCAGCGCGGCCAGCGCCGTCGTCCGCATCGCCTCCTCGCGGTCGACCGCGACCCGGGGCAGGCCATTGCGCGAGGTCTGCAGGGCCAGGACGAAGCCCACGTGCTCGGGCCCGACCTGCACCGGGAGCGTCAGATCCAGTCCATCGGGTGTCGGGGCATCCTCATCGCGAAGCCGTTCCGCGGCGAAGTCCACGAGCTCATCGAGCGCAACGGACTCGTCCGACGCCGCGGCTAGACCGCGGGCCGGCAGCACGATGGCCACCGGCCCGCCCGTCTCCTCTGCTGCCAGCTCGCAAAGGCCCCGCAGGCCCTCGCCGTCGAGCAGGGCGGCGAGCATCCGGGCGTGGAGGTCGCGCAACTTGGAACCTCCGTCGCCGGTTGCCCGCGCCGCTCCGCTCAGAGGATCGGCAGGTACCGCTCGAGCTCCCACCTCGTGACCTGGACCCTGTACTCCTCCCACTCCTCGCGCTTGATCTCCACGTAGCGCTCGAAGATGTGGTCGCCCAGGGCCTTCCGGACCAGGTCCGAGGAGGCCAGAACCTCGATCGCCTCGCCGAGCGTCTCCGGGAGCTGCTCGATGCCGCGCTCGACCCGCTCGTCGTGCGAGAGGTCGTAGAGGTTCTTCTCCATCGGCTCCGGGATGTCGTAGCCCTTCTCGATGCCCTCGAGGCCCGCATGCAGCATCGCCGCGAAGGTGAGGTAGGGGTTGCACGATGGATCCGGGCAGCGGAGCTCGCACCGGGTGGCCTGCTCCTTGCCCGGCTGGTACATCGGCACCCGCACCAGCGCCGAGCGGTTCCGCTGCGACCAGGCGCAGTAGACCGGCGCCTCGTAGCCGGGCACGAGCCGCTTGTAGCTGTTCACGTTCGGAGCGAACAGCGCGGCGATCTCGCGCGCGTGCTTGAGCAGGCCGGCGATGTAGGCACGCGCCGTGTCGGAGAGGTGGTAGTGCTCACCCTCCGAGTAGAACGCGTTCCGCCCATCGGCGAACAGCGACTGGTGGGTGTGCATCCCCGAGCCGTTCTCACCGAAGAGCGGCTTCGGCATGAAGGTCGCATACACGCCGTGCAGATGGGCCACCTCCTTGACGACCGTGCGGTAGGTCATCGCGTTGTCCGACATCCGCAGGCCCTCGGCGTAGCGCATGTCGATCTCGTGCTGTGACGGCCCAACCTCGTGGTGCGTGTACTCGACCGGGATGTTCAGCGCCTTCAGCGCGTTGACCGTCTCGCGGCGCAGATCCGAAGCCGCATCGAGCGTCGTCAGGTCGAAGTACCCGCCCTTGTCGAGGATCTTCGGGACTCCGTCCTCGCCGAGGTCGTCGGAGTCGAAGTAGAAGAACTCGAGCTCGGGCCCGATGTTGAAGGTGTCGAATCCCATCTCCTGCATGCGCGCGAGCGCGCGGCGCATCACGTAGCGGGGATCGCCGACGTACGGCTCTCCGCCCGGACGCAGGACGTCGCAGAAGAGCCGAGCGACGTTGCCCTTGCCGGTGCCGCCATCGTCGCGCCACGGCAGCACTGCGTAGGTGTCGGGGTCCGGCATCGCGATCATGTCTGACTCCTCGATCGCGTTGAAGCCCGTGATCGACGAGCCATCGAATCCCATGCCCTCCTCCAGGGCGCCCTCGAGCTCGTCCTTGCCCACGGCGAAGCTCTTCAGCTGGCCGAGGATGTCGGTGAACCAGAAGCGGATGAATTCAACGCCGTCGTCATCGACGCGCTTCAGCACGTCCTTCGCGCTGGACCTGCCTTCGGTAACGGTTGCCATGTCCTTAACTCACTCCTTGTGTCTTGCGGTGTTTGACAAGAGGCCCTACGCGGGGACCTCCGTTCCGGTGTGGGCCTGGAGGACCTCGTGGCCCTCCTCACCCGTTCGGATCCGGATTGCCTCCTCGACGGGGATCACGAAGATCTTGCCGTCGCCGACGTCGCCGGTTCGCGCGTGCCTGAGAATCGTCTCCACGACGAGCGACTTGTCCTTGTCCTCCACGACGCACTCGAGCTTCAGCTTCGGGCGCACGTTGACGGTCAGCGTCGATCCCCGATAGGTCTCGACGATGCCCTTCTGGCGGCCCGATCCCTTCACCTCGCCGATCGACAGCGACGGAAACCCCCGCTCGAGCAGCTCCGCCCTGATCGGCTCGAATGCCTCGTGGCGAATGTATGCCTCGATCTTCTTCATGCGATCCCCTTCCTCAGGCCTCGCTGGGCTGTTCGGCGCCCATCGCGGTCACCGGGACCGGCGCGGGCGCGGGCGGCACGTGTGCCGGTGCTCCCGGGTATTCCGGCTGCGGGATGAACTGCTCCGGATAGCCGTACATGCCGTGCTCTGAGATGTCGAGTCCGGCATCCTCCTCCTCTTCCGAGACGCGGAGGCCGTACGTCCTGCGGATCAGCCAAAACGTCGAGTAGCTCATGATGAACACGAACGTGAACGCGATCGTGAACCCGACCACCTGAGCGATCAGCTGGTCGAAGCTGCCGCTGTACCAGAGGCCACCGTTCGGATCGCCGAAGGCGTTGTACTGGGCCAGGCGCGGCGCCGTGAAGATCCCGCACGAGATCGTTCCCCAGATCCCCGCGAGGCCGTGCGCCGACAGCGCTCCGACCGGGTCGTCGATGAGCTTGTCGATGGCATACACGCCGAGCACCACGATCACGCCGGCGACCGCGCCGATGATGGGCGCGGCCCAGATCTCGATATAGCCCGACGGGGCCGTGATCGCGACCAGCGCCGCGATCGCGCCGTTGCCGGCCATGCCGATGTCGATCGTGCCCGTCTTGATCCTCGCCGTCGCCACCGCGGCGAGCACGCCCGCGGCCGCCGCCAGGTTGGTGATGAGGAGGATCTCGGCGAAGCGCCCGTCGAGCGCATTGAGCGTCGATCCCGGGTTGAACCCGAACCATCCGAGCCACAGGATCAGCACGCCCAGTCCGAACAGCGGCATGCTGTGGCCTGGAATGGCCCGCGGCTTGCCGTCGGCCCCGTATTTGCCCTTACGCGGTCCGAGGAGGAGCAGGGCCGCGAGGGCGCCCGTGGCCCCGATCAGATGGACGGCCGTCGAGCCCGCGAAGTCCTGCATGCCGGTGATCCCCAGCCCGAGCCAATCCCCGTTCTGGAGGAAGCCGCCACCGAACACCCAGTGGGCGCCGATCGGATAGATGATCGTGCTGAACACGATCGCGTAGATGACGTACACGCCGAACTTGATCCGTTCCAGCGTGGTGCCCCACACGATGGCAAGCGACACCGCGCAGAACACGAACTGGAAGAACCACTTCGACTCGATCGTGGCGTCCGACAGGGACATGACCGGGAAGCTCGGGTGGTACGCGGTGACCCCGTCGGCTGTCGCCGAATACGCCCCCAGGTTCGAGAAGAAGAAGCCTCCGTCGTGCCCGATGAAGCTTCCGAGCGGCCCGCCGAACGCGAAAGCAAACCCGACGGCCCACCAGCCGATCGCGGCGATCGAGAAGTTCGTGAGGATCTTCGCGACCACCGTGCCTGCGTTCTTCCCCCTCGAGAAGCCGATCTCCAGGAACGCGAAGCCAGCCTGCATGAACATCACCAGAGCGCCTGCCACGATCACCCACAACGTGTTGATCCCCACCGAGGGGTCGAGCTTTCCGGCGATTGCCCTGTCGAGGTCGGTGGCATCGGCGAACGCCGTGCCGGGGACCACAAGCACCGCGGCGACCGCCGCCAGCAGCAGTCCCGCCGCGTACCTACGTCTCATCCGATCCACCCTCCTTGCCTACCGAGCAGCCCCGGCCGTCGCGCTTCCAGGAATCGCAGACCAAGGTAGGCGCGGCGTCGCGCTGTGTCTTTGTCCCGTTGTCGAGACTTATGGCGCCCGGGTTGTACGAGCGGTAGGGCGCGTGCGTGCGGCGGTGGACCGGAGGGCCACCCCGAAACCTGAACGGGGTCAGACCCTTTAGGTTTGTCGGCCGGGGGGCGTGGCCCTGATGGTCGCGGCGCCCGCCGTGTCCGGCGCGGCGGCAACGGCTACGGGCTGGCGCATGGCCGGGCTCACCTCGAGCTCGGCGCCCTCGGCGCCCATCTCCACCTCGGTCGGGTCGCCGCCCAGCTCCTCCCACCGGCGTCGCGCACCCGAGTGGAGCTCGTCGAGAAAATCATCCGCGTGGAGTGGATCGTGGTGGAAGAGCAGCAGGCGCCGGGCGCCGACGCGACGGGCGAAGGTGAGCGTGTCGTTGACCGCGGAGTGGCCCCAGCCGACGTGCGCGGGGTACTCGTTGTCGGCGTACTGGCAGTCGTGGATGAGAAGGTCGGCGTCGCGGGCGAGGTCGAAGCCCGAGATCCACTCGGGCTCGAGCTGCGCGAGCGATGCCCCCAGGGCCGGCTCGTGATCCGGGATGTAGCAGATCGTCAGATCGCCCTCGGTGATCCGGTAGCCAAGCGTGGGTCCGCGGTGGGTGACCGCCTCGGCTCGGATGTGCGCAGAGCCGAGCTGCCACTCGGTGGCGGGCGTGTCGCGGAACGACACGTCGCACGGGAGCTCGCGAATCTCGACCGGCGAGAGCGGGGCCGAGATATAGCGCGCGATCCGGTCCTCCAGCGACGCCTCCGGTGACGCCGGGCCCCAGATCGTGATCTCCGATTCGGAGCGGAAGCAGGGCGGGAAGAACATGAGGCCCTGGATGTGGTCGAGGTGCAGGTGGGTCAGCAGGATCCGCACCTCGGGCGCGGCGGCCAGGTGCATGCCGAGGGTGCGGATCCCCGTGCCGGCATCGAGGATCAGGTCCTCGCCGCTCGCGAGCGTGATCTGCACGCACGAGGTGTTGCCGCCGTAGCGATTCATCTCCGGGCCGGGCGCGGGCACGGAGCCTCGGGAGCCCCAGACCTTCACCTTCACCGCTTCGCCTGCCTCTTCATCTCAGCCTCCGCGACGTCAGCCCCGCGGCTTGTTCCCATTCTCGTCCAAGGCCCAGAACATAATCATCGCGCCCGAGGCGCCCTCCTCGGAGGCCACGATCGGGAACGCGCTCGCCTCGATCTCCTGCCGCTCTCCGTGTGCGCTTCGGATGAAGAAGCGCGAGTGCGTCGGCCGCCCCTCGCCAACCGCCTTGGTCGTGTCCAGCTCGTCGAGCGGGATCGGCTGATCGGAGTCATCGAAGGGGCCGAAGGTCGAGGTCCACTCCTCGGGATCCATCCGCCCCGATTCCTCGAACGAGGCCCCCAGCAGCGCTCCGGCCGCCTCGTTGTAGAAGACGAGGCGAGCCTCGTGGTCGAGCAGGAAGGCGGGGGTGGAGATGCTGGTGATCAGGTTTCGAGCCAGGATCAGCTCGAGCGGACGCTGCGAATTCTTCATGCCGCAGGCATTCTTCCACCGATCGGACCCTGCGCGTGCGGATTGACGCAAGTGGCGCGAGGCAGATTTCACCTCACTACCCTCGCGGCGATGGGGAAGAGGTGTGGGCAGCTGGCCGCGGCTCTCGTCGGGAGCCTTGCCGCGATCGCCCTCGTGCCGTCGCCGTCGCCGGCGCAGACCGCCGGTGCGCCGCCCCTGCCGATCCCGACCGACCCGCTCGCGACCGGCGTCGACGAGTTCACCGGATCGGCGGCGACGCCTCACCGCGTGCACGCGTCCGCCGTGCCGCGCCATCCCTTCATGGCGCCCAACGGGCTCTCGAACATCCACGACGACGCCTACCAGACCGACACCTATCGCCACTCAGGCCCCCTGGGCGTGGACCCGTCCACCGACTCCGCTCTGTTTGCGCGTGAGTGCGCGTCGATCACGTTCGACTCCCAGGGGCGACTGGTCACGATCTGCGTCGGCCTCGACCGCCCCGTGCTCGCGCTCCTCGACCCCGACACGCTCGAGCCGCTGGCGACCTTCGCATTGCCGCCGCGCTCGGTGGGCGGCGGCAACCCGTTCACGGACTTCAGCGGCGGCGGTTACTTCTACCTGGACCAGCGCGACCGGGCCGTGGCGCCCACCACGACACGCCACGTCCTGGTGATCGCGGAGACGCAGGAGCCCGGCTTCGAGGTCCGTCATGACTACGACCTCACCGGCGCCGTCGCGGACGGCGACAAGATCATCTCCGCGCTCCCTGACTGGCGGGGGCGGATCTGGTTCGCCTCGGTGGACGGGGTGGTCGGCTACATCGGCAGGCACAGCGGCCACGTGCAGTCCCGGGCGCTCGGTGAGCCGATCGGCAACTCCTTCGCGGTCGACGAGCTCGGCGGCGTCTACATCGTCAGTGACGCCGCCCTTTATCGCCTGCGCGCTCGCCACGGCAAGGTGCGCACCATCTGGAGGCACGGCTACGCCAACACGGGCATCGTCAAACCGGGTCAGACCCAGGCCGGGTCCGGGACCACCCCGACACTGCTTGCGGGCGGGCGCTACGTGGCAATCACCGACAACGCCGATCCCATGCACGCCGTCGTGCTCCAACGCGCCCGCCGGCCACATGGACGGCGAGTGGTCTGCCGCGAACCGCTGTTCGAGCCGGGGGCGTCGGCGACCGACCAGTCGCTGATCGGCGCGGGCCGCTCGCTGATCGCCGAGAACAACTACGGGTACTCGATCGCAGCCACGGAGCTCGGTGGAACGACCGAGCCGGGGCTCCAGCGCGTCGACGTCGATCGCGACGGACGCGGTTGTCACACGGTCTGGCGAAGCGACGAGCGGGCGCCGTCCGTCGTGCCGAAGCTCTCGCTCGGCGACGGCCTCGTCTACACCTACACGAAGCCCGAGCGCGACCACGCCGAAGACGCCTGGTACCTCACGGCCCTTGACTTCCGCAACGGCAAGACCCGCTGGAGCCGCCTCGCCGGAGTCGGCCTGGGCTTCAACAACAACTACGCCCCCGTGACGATCGCCCCCGACGCGACCGCGTATGTCGGCGTCCTGGGCGGCGTGACGATGTTCCGCGACACGCCGCCCTAGGAGCGCGCCGAGCTACTTGACCGTGATCTCGCCCTCCATGCCCAGATCGCGGTGATTGCTGATCGGGCAGTACCACTCATAGGTCCCCGGCTTCGAGAGGTCGACCGTCAGCTCCCCGCTGTCGCCCGGGGCGAGGTCGTTCGGCAGCTCCGTCTCCTCGATGCCGTTGCCCTCGACCTCGAGGCTGTGCGTGGTCTGACCGTCGTTGGTGGCCTTGATGGTCACCTCGCCGGCGTTCACCGTGGGCTCGGCCGGGTCGAGCTTGAAATCCGTCTCGCTCACGTTGAGCGTCTCCCCGCCGCCGCCACCAGTGCTTCCGCCGCCGCCTCCTCCGCCGGCTTCTTCGGTCGTGTCGGCCGACGTCGAGCTCGAGCCCGAGTCGTCGTCGCTGCCGCCGCATCCGGCGATCGCGAAGGCGCCGAGCGCCATCAGCACTGCGAGTAGTGCCCCCTTCTTCAGCATCCCTGTCCTCCTCGTGTGGTGGTTGTCATCGTCAAGACTCGGCGCCCGGCTCGTCGGGGACGGGTGCGACGTAGCGGCGGTCGCCGACGTCGAGCGCGACGGCGCTCACCCTGTCGGCGGGGACCGCGGTGGTGAGGACGGCGGCATCGTCCGGATCCTCGTAGCGGTAGCGGAACGAGCCCGCCGCCACTCGGCTGCCGTCGTCGCGACGCAGCCAGACGCGGCAGAGGGTGCCCTTGCGGGCGCCGTGCACGTACATGTGAACCTCGGTGCCCCACGAGCGCGGCTCGATTGCGGCGCTCAGCTCGAGGCTCGAGCCGCCGGTGTTGAAGTCGACGTGCTGCACAGGGGCCGCCTGCTGCTCGCCGCCGAGCAACGACACGGCGACCACGACCATGACCGCGAGGCTGGCCGCGGCGCCTGCGAAGGCCAGGCCAAGGCGGGTGCGCCGGCGCCTGGCCAGGCGCCGCTCGGCCCTGATCCTCGCGAGGACCTTGCGTCCGACCCGAGCGGGAGGACGGGGGACTTGCTCGAGGTGCTCGGGGTCCGCCCTCAGGAGGAGTCGCGCCACCGGCGCCAGGGCCTCGGCCTCGGCCCGGCATTCGGCGCAGCCGTCGACGTGCGCCTGCACAGCCGCTCGTTCGGACTCGTCAAGCCCCCCAAGCGCGAACGCCCCGAGGCGCTCGCGCCACTGCCGGCATCCCTCAGCCGTCATATCCCATCTCCTCGAGCGCGTTTCGCAGCGCCCGCAAGCCGTAGTAGACGCGGCTCTTCACCGTTCCCTCGGGAATGCCGAGCTCGGACGCGACCTCCGTGTAGCTGCGTCCACGGAGGTGGGTCTCCACGAGGGCGTGGCGATGAGCGTCCCCGATGCGGCGCAGCGCCTCCTCGACCTGCCACGTGACCAAGAGCTCCTCGAGCGGTTCGTGGCCCGTCTCGACAGGCTCGGCGTCCGAGGGGACCGGCCGGGTGCTCCGGGCGCGTCCCAGGTCGATGACGACGTTGCGCAGGATGGCGAAGAGCCAGGTGCGCAGCGAGCCGAGCTCGGGGTCGTAGCGCGAGCCCGCGCGCCACGCGCGGACAAAGGTCTCCTGGACGGCCTCCTCCGCAAGCCCGGAATCGCTCAGCGACCGCATCGCGAAGCCGTAGAGCTCGCCCGCGTGGGCCGCATATGCCTCGCGAATGCCGCGCTCACGTGTCAGTGAGTGCTCATCCACGGGCATGGGCGTTGAGGCCATCGATCGCCACCTGCACTGAATACTGCCTCTCTCGCCCTTCGGTTCACGGGATTCAGCGCTCAAGCCCGGCGATCGCGGGGCCGATATCTGCACCGAGGTGCCCGGTTCTCGGGATGGCGACGCGCTGGCCGCGCAGCTTGCGGCGGCCCAGCAACGCCTGGGCGAGCTCGAGAGATCGGCGCACGCAGCCGTCAGGCAGCCTGACCACCGTTTAGCGGCGCCGAGACCCGAGCTCGGCGCTGGCGCGAAAAGCTGAGGCGGGTGGCGGCCGGAACCGGCCGCCCACGCCCTCGGGTCAGTTCAGTTCAGCTTGCCGATCTTGAAGATCTTGGTGCCGCAGTCCGGACACGTGCCCTGGATCGCCGGGCGACCGTTCTTCATGGTCACCTGCTGCGGGTCCTTGATCTCGACCTTCTTGCGTTCCTTCACGCAGTAGCCCTCAGGCATGGATGCACTCCTTTCGAGCACTTGTGTGTGCGTGCGCCGCCCGAGACAGTGGCTCTCCCGGCCCCTCGACCCAAGCGTCGAGCGCGACCGTACGGCCTCCGTCGGACGCCGACAGGCAGTTTACGTATCGATTGTTACGAACGCGCCGGTGGCGGGGAGGCCTCAGGGCGTGCCCGTGCCTCCGCTGCCGCCTCCCGCGCCGCTCGAGGCGCTCGTCTCGAGATCGGAGATCTGGTTGCGGAGGTCGTCGATGTCGTCCTCGACCACCTGCAGGCGCTGGTCGCTCGTGCGGCCCTCGGTCTCGAGCGCCTTGATGCGGTTCTCGAGCTGATCGAGACGTCCCGTCAGCGCTTGCACCTGCTCGTCGGCGGCCTGGGAGGCGGACTTGTCGACGGCGCCGATCTGGGTGCGCAGCGCCTGGACGTCGTCCTGCACGGTCGTCGTGTCGTCCTGGTTTTGAAGGGCGAGCACCACCGCGACGATCCCAGCCGCGAGCGCCAGGATCGCCGCGGCGCCGAGCGCGTAGGTGCGGATGCCGACCTTGCGGTCGACCTGCGCGAGCCAGGCGCGCAGACCGTCGATGCGCTCGTGGGGGTCGGCTCTCGGCGCGGCTGGCTGCGACCCTGTGGGCGACTGGGCTTGGCGCGGCGCGGGCGGCGGTTGTGGAGGTGTGGCTTCCACCCTTACACCGGGCGCGCCTCGGCGACCTCGCCGTCCTCCGGTTCCAGCGGCAGCCCCGCTTCGGCCCAGGCGCGCAGGCCGCCGGCCATATTGTGGGCGTCATAGCCGGCCTCACGAAACGCGTCGGCCGCCATGCCGGAGCGGCTGCCGCCGCGGCAGTAGAAGATCACGATCCGGTCCTTGGGAATCGCGTCCGCCTGGGCGGTCAGGTCGTTCACCTCGATATGGCGGGCGCCCTCGATCCGTCCTGCCTCCCACTCGTAGTCGCGGCGGACGTCGATGAGCTCGGCCTCGCCGGATTGGGCCAGCTCACGGACGCGCTCGGGCGCCAATTGGGCCTCGGTCAGGGCCGCCTCGTCGGTCATGGGCGCAGCTTAGTGTCCCGGCTCGCGGCCCTCCCCGCCTCCTGACGCGCGCCCGAGCAGGCCTCGCTAACGTCTCGGCCCCGCTCGACCTCGTCCGGGCCGGCAAGGCCCATCGGAACAAGGAGAAGAACTCATGCCCGAAGCCGTGATCGTCGACGCCGTCCGCAGCCCGATCGGGCGCGCCTTCAAGGGGTCGCTCGCTCAGCTGCGTCCCGACGAGACGGCGACCTTCGTCGTCGACCAGCTGGTCGAGCGCAACCCGGACGTCGACCCCGCCCTGATCGAGGACGTCTTCTGCGGCTGTGGCATGCCGCAGGGCCTCCAGGCATTCAACATCGCCCGCATCATCGTGCTCCTTTCGGAGAAGCTCCCGCAGGAGACGAACGGGGTGACGATGTCCCGCTACTGCGCCTCGAGCCTCGACGCGATCCGCCATGCCGCCAACGCCGTCAAGGCGGGCGAGGGCGACGCCTACATCGCCGCCGGCGTGGAGTGGGTGAGCCGGTACAACGAGCGGACCGAGCCCGCCGGGGTCGACGATCGGAACGAGAATCTTCTCGGCAACGACGGCCAGCCGAACGCCTACATCGACATGGGCATCACGGCCGTGAACGTCGCCAAGCGCTACGAGGTGAGCCGCGCCGACATGGACAAGTACGCGCAGCGCTCGCAGGAGCTCGCCGTCGCCTCCCAGGAGTCCGGCTACTTCGATCGTGAGATCGTGCCCGTCGCCGACCACGAGGGCAACGAGGTCGCCAAGGATGACGGTCCGCGGCCGAGCTCGACACTCGAGAAGCTCGCCGAGCTGCCCGAGGCGTTCGAAGGTGGCGGAGGAGTGACGGCCGGCAACTCGTGTCCCCTGAACGATGGCGCGGCCGCCGTCCTCGTCATGTCCGACACCAAGGCGAAGGAGCTCGGCCTCGAGCCGCGGGCGCGGATCGCGAGCGCCGCCACCTGGGGCAACGAGCCGGAGTACATGGGGGTGGCGCCCATCGGCGCGATCAAGAAGGTCCTGGACCGCACCGGGATGTCGATGTCCGACATCGACGTCGTGGAGCTCAACGAGGCCTTCGCCGCCCAGGTGATCCCGATCATGGCCGAGTGCGACATCCCGCTGGAGAAGCTCAACACGCACGGTGGCGCGATCGCCCTCGGTCACCCCTTCGGGATGACCGGCGCCCGCATCATGACCACGCTGCTGAACGCAATGGAGACCGACGACCACCAGATCGGCCTCGAGACGATGTGCGTCGCGGGCGGCCAGGGCGAGGCGATGGTCGTCGAGCGCCTCAACTGAGCGACCCCACGCTGCGGATCCGCCTGCAACCGCGGGCGGGCCGGAACGAGATCGCCGGCGAGCGCGCGGGTGCGATCGTCGTCCGCGTAACCGCGCCGCCGGTAGAGGACAGGGCAAACGAGGCGCTCTGCAAGCTCATCGCGAAGCGCCTGGGCGTGGGCCGCGGTCGCGTCAGCGTCGTGAAGGGCCGGCGCTCGCGTGACAAGACGATCCACGTGGAGGGTGTCGCCCCCGAAGCAGCCCGCCGCACACTCCTCGGCGCCTAGAGTCCGGTCGATGCCGTTTCACGTCCAGGTCGAGCGCGGACACCGCCGGGCTGCGCTCTTCAACCTCGACGGCGATCGCCTGAATCGCGAGATCCTCGCCCCGTGGCTGCAGGGGAATCCGATCGAGCTCGGCGATCGCGAGTGGGAGCCGCGGGACACGCGCCTGACGGTGATCGAGGGGCCCGAGCTCGCGACCCCCGATCTGGCTCATGGGCGCGGGTGGGACAACGCGCGGCGGTCGGCCCGCGACATCACCGCCGACGTGCTTGCGCAGGCCGCGATTCTGCGGGTGGCTGTGCTCGCCGATGGCGATGTGGATGAGCGACGGCTCGAGGCTGCGCTCGCACGGCACGGGATCGAGACGCTGAGGTGGTCGGAGCTGAAGGCCGCGATCATCGCGGGCCGGGTGGACTCACTGGGCGCAGCTGCGGTCGTCGTCGCGCTCCGGGACAAGGCGCCGAGCGCTCAGGTCCTGTTCGACGCCGGACTCGCCGCGGGCGCGTTGCAGGGCGCCGTCCTCGTGGCGTGCCTCGACGGCGCGGCCGCACCGGCCGCCCTCGGCGACCTCCACGCAGCCGCCCTCGACCCGGACGACGACCGCTCGGTCACCTCCCTCGTGGCGCGGCTGCGCTAGCGCTGCTACTCAGGCGGTCGCGGCGGCAAGCGCTGTGAAGCGCACAGCTGCGCCGCGCGGAACTGCCAGCACCGGCGCCGCGGACGTCTCGATCGCGTACTCGGCGGCAGCGCTGAGCTCGAGGCGGCCCTCAGGGGTACCTTCGCGCGACCCGAGGACGAGCAGGTCGACGTGGCCCTCGGCATCCGTGACCGTCGCCCCCAGGGCGCCGGCCAGGGAGCTCGCCGTCTCGCCGGCCGCGTCGTCGCCCTCCTGGGCGATCACTCCGATGCGGGAGACGGTCACGCTCGAGCGCGAGCGAAGATCCGCCGGTGCGATCGCCACCGCGGTGCGGCCGCCGCTCAGCATGCGCTTGGCGGAGGTGCCGGGAACGACCGACCCCGGGGCCGTCCGGTACTCGGATCCGAAGACGACGAGATCGGCGCCCTCGCGCCCGGCCAGCGCCATCAGGCCCTCGCCGGTGGATGCGCTGACGACGACGTGGCGCGGCACGTCCGGGGCGCCGATCGTCTGCGCCCCATGCTCGAGGAGCGCTTCGGCCCGATCCTGCGCGAGCGCCTCGCGGTCCGCGTCAGTCTCGTGTGAGTGCCGCACGTAGGCAAGCGACAGCTCCCCGCCGGAGTACGCGAGCAGGCGGCCGAGGGCCAGCGCGTCGCGGTCGTTGTCGGTGTCGTCGTAGCTGACGATGATCTTGGGACTCATTTCTCAGCCTCTCTTCTTCTCGGCTTCGCTTTCGAAGTGGGAATACGCGCATCGTCGGCCACCGCCTGCATCAGCGCAAGTACTTGTGGTTATCCTTTGAATTAGAGATACTGATGCTGAGTCCCCAACGCCTGAAGATCCTGCGCGAGGTCAGCAGCCAGGGCTCGTTCTCGGCCGCCGCCGACGCCCTCTCCTACACCCAGTCCGCGGTATCTCAGGCGGTGGC
>JBKPNZ010000062.1:0-52190 GCA_046732895.1 Actinomycetota bacterium | reverse complement strand
ACATCCCCGCGTTCTGCGACGTCGTGATCATGCGCGACGGCAACGCGTCGATGTACCTGGGCTCGCCGCGAATGGCCGAGATGGTGATCGGCGAGAAGGTGACGCTCGAGGAGATGGGCGGGGCCAGGATGCACACCGGGGTCTCCGGCTGCGGCCACTTCCTGGTCTCCTCAGATGAGGAGGCCATCGACGTCGCCCAGGGCTACCTGTCGTTCATGCCCCAGAGCTGGCGGGAGGCCCCGCCGACCACGCCGCCGGCAGAGCCCTCGGCTGAGCGCACCGTCGCAGAGATCGTGCCATCCGACGAGAAGGAGGCCTTCGACGTCAAGGAGCTGATCGCGGCGCTCGTCGACGCGGACTCGTTCTGCGAGGTGCACGAGCGCTGGGCCAAGGAGCTCGTGGTCGGCTATGCGCGCCTGGATGGGCGGGTGATCGGCATCGTCGCCAATCAGCCCAAGTTCAAGGGCGGGGTGCTGTTTGTGGACTCGGCCGACAAGGCCGCGCGGTTCATCGCCACGTGCAACGCCTTCAACGTGCCGCTGCTCTTCCTGGCCGACGTGCCCGGGTTCATGATCGGCACGGACGTCGAGCGCCAGGGGATCATCCGTCACGGCGCCAAAATGATCTCGGCGGTCTCCGAGGCGACCGTGCCGAAGCTGTCCGTGATCGTGCGCAAGGCCTACGGCGCCGGGCTCTATGCGATGGCGGGCCCGGCCTTCGAGCCGGACTGCTGCATCGCGCTGCCGACGGCGTCGATCGCTGTGATGGGGCCCGAGGCCGCCATCAACGCTGTGTTCTTCAACCAGATCCAGGCGATCGAAGACGAGGCCGAGCGTGAGCGCTTCGTCGCGCAGAAGCGCGAGGAGTACTCGGCCGACATCGACATCCTGCACCTTGCATCGGAGCTGGTCGTCGACGCCGTGATCGAGCCGGATGATCTGCGAGCCGACCTGATTCGGCGTTTCGCCATGGCCGAGGGCAAGGATCGCCGCTTCTCTGAACGGCGCAACCCGGTCACGCCGGCGTAGATGGCGGGGCTCGCGGTCGTCGGCGGGAACGCGACCGAGCGCATCGACCTGGGCGGAGCCGTGTGGACGGCGATCGAGCGCCACGGCTCGGGCGAGTACGTCCTGCCACACCGCATCGATCACGTCGCGAACATGCGGCGGGCAGTCGACGCGGGCTGCGACCGCGTCCTCGGAATCTGCTCCGTGGGAGGCGCGCAGCCGCAGTTCGGACCCGGCACCTTCGCCTGCCCCGACGATTTCATCTCGCTCGGGCCCTCGCCGACCGCGCTCGAGGGCCGTGCCGCGCACACGGTGCCCGCCCTTGACGACGCCTGGCGGGGCCGCGTGCTGGAGCAGTGGGCCGAGGTGGGGGAGCCGCCCCTCGTCGACGGCGCGACGTACTGGCAGTCGATCGGCCCGCGCCTCGAGACCGCGGCTGAGGTGCGCCTGATCGCCCAGTACGCCGACCTCGTCGGGATGACGATGGCGTCCGAGTGGACGGCGGCCCAGGAGCTGGGCCTGGCGTACGCGGCGATCTGCGTCATCGTCAACTACGCGAATGGCGTGGGGGAGGAGAGCCTGACGATGGCCGAGGTCAAGGCCGGGCAGGCCGAGACCCGGGAGCGTCTGCGAACCGCGCTTGATGCGGTGCTGCCCCTGCTCGCCGAGGAGGGCGCGTGAGCCTCACAATCGCGAACGTCATCTGGGAGGGCCAGCAGGTGTCGGTGCGCTGCGAGGACGGCCTGATCGCCGAGATGCGCACCGATGTCGCACCGCGCGAGGGGGACGAGGTCATCGATGGCGCCGGGATGGCGCTCGTTCCCGGACTCGTCAATGCCCACACTCACGCCGCGATGACTCTGTTCCGCGGCTACGCGGACGATCTGCCGCTCATGGAGTGGCTCACCGAGCACATCTGGCCGGTCGAGAAGCGAATGAGCGACGAGGACGTCTACTGGGGCACGCGGCTTGCGTGCGTCGAGATGATCCGCACGGGGACGACGTCGTTCTGGGACATGTACTGGCACGCGCATGCTGCGGCGCGCGCGGTCGAGGACGCCGGAGTCCGTGCGGTGACAGCGGCGCCGCTGATCGACGACGCCGACCCGGGGAAGTCGGAGCGCGCGTGTTCGGACGCGGATCGGAGCCTCGAGCAGATCAGCGAGGCGGGCGGGAGCCTGGCTCGCCCCGCCTTCAACCCCCACGCCGTCTATTCGGTGAGCGAACGCTCGCTGCGGTGGGTCGCCGAGCGGGCGGCCGAGCTGGACACCCCGGTGCAGATCCACGTGTCGGAGACGGCCGATGAAGTCGAAAACTGCGTCGCCCAACACGGCATGCGACCGGCGGAGCTGCTGGACCGCTGCGGCCTGCTCTCCGAACGCGTGGTCCTGGCGCATGGCGTTTACCTCGACGACCGCGAGCTCGAGCTGATCGCAGAACGCGGCGCAACGGTCGTGACAAATCCCGTCGCCAACCTCAAGCTCGCAGTGGGCGGTCTTTTTCCCTACCTTCGGGCGCGGGAGCGGAACGTTGGCCTTGGGCTCGGCACGGACGGACCGGGGTCGAACAACTCGCTCGACCTCCTCGCCGACGCCAAGGCGTTTGCCCTGCTGCAGAAGAACGCAGCGTCCGATCCAGCGGCCGTCACCGCGAGGGAGACGCTCGCGCTCGCTCGCGGTCAGCGCTCCCCGCTCCTGGGGGGCGCCCAGCTCCAGGACGGCGCTCCGGCCGATTTCCTGTTGGTACGCACGGATTCGCCCGAGCTGGCCGTCGGCGACCTCGATGCGGGTCTCGTTTATGCGGCCTCCGGCTCGATCGTCGACACGACGGTGGTCGCTGGGCACGTCCTCATGCGAGGGGGGCGGGTGGAAGGCGAGGAGGAGATCGTCGCGCACGCGGTCGAGCGGGCGCGAGGACTGGGCATCGTGCCCCCACGCCGTGAGCCCTGAGGCGGTGCACCAGAGCGCCGAGCTCTGGGAGTTCGTGGAGCGCTGGCTGCCCGAGCCGCCCGTGCGCGTGCTTGACGTGGGCTGTGGGCCGGGCGAGTCGACGCGCCGGCTTCGGGAGCTCGGTCACGAGGCGATCGGAGTCGATCCGGAGGCGCCGGCCGAGCCGGGCTTCACGCGGGCGACGCTCGAGTCGTTTCACGATCCGCATCCGTTTGCCGGCGCCGTTGCGATCCGCTCTCTCCACCATCTGAACGACCTGGATACGGGCGTCGATGTCCTTGCGCGCTCCCTTGTAGACGGCGCTCATCTGATCCTCTTCGAGTTCGTGGTCGAGAGCGTGGATGACGCGGCTCGTGAGTGGCTGCGTGCGCGGAGCCTGGTCGAGCCGATCAAGGAGAGCCACGTCCACGAGGTGATCTCGCTTGAAGCGCTGCGGCATGGCCTCGAGCGCCGTTTTCGCGTGCTCGCCGACGAGCCCGTGCCCTACCTGGCCCGTGAAGCAGGGCGTCCCGAGCATGAGGCGGCCGAGCGGGAGGCGATCGCCGCGGGAGAGCTGCGCCCCGCCGGGATCAGGCTCGCCTACGCGCTCGGTTGAGAGCGCTCGACACGGAGCGCGAGCGCAAGCTCGAGGCGGGCCAGCGGATCGTCGAGAGCATCGCCTAGGAGCTCGCGCAGCTGGCCGAGGCGGTAGCGGACGGTCTGCACGTGGACGTGGAGGCGCTCGGCCGCCGGGCGCGCCTCGCCGTGGGCGTCGAGCCAGGCCTCGAGGGTCTCGAGCAGGCGCTCGCGCGCGTTGGGCGCAAGGTCGTCGAGAGGCCCGAGTCGCTTCTGCGCCAGGTCGAGGGCGAGCTCTTCGTCGGCCTCCAGCATGAGCTCGAGCAGGTGCTCGTCCGCGATGACCAGGCCACGGCCGCCAAGGCCGCTCACGCGCATGCCGATCCGCGCACGCCGGGCCGAACGCGGAGCCTGCGCGGGCACAACCGTCGGCCCCAGGACCGCGCGCGTGCCCTCCACGGCCCGCTCGAGTTGGGCGCGGCGGGTTGGCCCGTCGGGGTCGGGCACGATCGCCCAGTCGATGCCGCTCACGCGGGCCATCAGCGCGTCCGCGGGGAGTCGTGCCGCAGCGCGATCCGGGCGCTCGCCGTCGAATGCAAGCACCGCGAGCCGCGGCGGGAGGGTCCAGCCCGCTTCACGGGCGGCCGCCTCGATCGCCGTCGGTGGTGCCTGCGGCTCGCGCAGGAGGAGCTCGACGACGCGGCGGCGCCGCTCCTGCTCCTCGCCCGCCGCGCGAGACTGTTCGAGCGCGAAGCCCTCCGCGGACGCAGCCGAGATCTCGTCGATGTAGGCGAAGATCGCTTCCGCCAGCTTGTAGAGCGAGCGGGGCTCGAGCCCGGCCGCATCCCCGGCCACGGCGAGCCCCCGCCACGCGACCTGGGCGCCGGCGCGGTAGGCGGAGAGGAGGGCGTCGAGCGTGCGGCCCTCGCGATACTCGCCGCGCCCGAAGGCGACGTAAACGTCGCGCTCGGGCAGCTGGGCATCCTCGCCGGCGACGACGAGCTCGAGGAAGCCCTCGAGCGCCTGCCGGACGCCGGGACGCACGTTGCGCTCCAGCACCCCGCGATAGGCCGGGACCGTGGTTTCGACGACGGCGATCACGTCGTCGACGAGCGGGTCGAGGGCGGGGCGGAGGGCGTTGGCGAGGGCCGGATCCAGCTCCTCCCAGGTCCGCCTGCCGCGATTTTCAACGTTTTTGTTCAATCGTCTAATTCTCCGCCCTCAGAATGTTGTCAGATGCGCTTTATCAGGAAATCCCTAGCCGTACGCTCAATGCATGCGGAAGATCGAGAAGCGGGTGAATCTGGCCGCCGTGATCCTGCCGTTCGTGGCGACGCTGGCGGCGATCCCGCTCCTGTGGAACCGGCTGGTGGGGTGGAACGACATCGCGATCTTCGGCGTCATGTACGTCGCCAGCGCGATCGGGATCACCGTCGGGTATCACCGGATGCTCACCCACCGCGCGTTCGAGGCCGTTACGCCCGTGCGCTACGGGCTCGCGGTGCTCGGCTCGATGGCGGTGCAGGGTCCGGTGATCAGCTGGGTCGCCGACCATCGCAAGCATCACGCCTTCGCCGACGACGAGGGCGATCCGCACTCGCCTCACAACCATGGTGACGGTGTGCGCGGGGTCCTGGGCGGCCTCTGGCATGCACACGTCGGCTGGCTCTTCAGCTCGCAGGGACGCGCCGCGGCCCGGCGATTCGCGCCGGATCTGCTCGAGGACCGCGGCATGCGATGGATCAACCGGAACTTCCCCTGGCTGGTCCTGGCCGGCCTCCTGATCCCGGCAGCGCTCGGCTTCGCGCTCACAGGTACCGCGCTCGGCGCCCTCACCGGGCTCCTCTGGGGAGGCCTGGTGAGGGTCTTCCTGGTCCATCACGTCACCTGGAGCGTGAACTCGATCTGCCATTTCATGGGCACGCGGCGATTTCCGGTGGACGATGAGTCACGCAATGTCTTCTGGCTGGCGATCCCCTCGCTCGGCGAGTCCTGGCATCACAACCACCACGCGTTCCCGCGCTCGGCGATCCAGGGTCTGCGCTGGTGGGAGGTGGACATCTCGGGCCTGGTGATTGCGGGGCTCGAGCGCCTCGGGCTCGTTCGAAACGTCGTGCGGATCAGCCCGGAGCGCCAGGAGCAGCGCCTCCACGCGGCGCCACGACGCGCGCCGGCCGAACGCGTACGTGAGCCGGGCGATGCGCCTCGAGCCGATCGAGCCGCGGCGTAGCCGTCGAACTGGCCCAAACGCGGGCGCAGTTTTGTACGCAACTACACCCTGAGATTCGTCGCTTCTGGGCATTAGACGTCCCGGGGGAGGCAGATCGATGGAGAGGAGAGTGCCTTGAAGAAGAGATCGATGGTTGCGGTCCTTCTGCTGGCCATCGCGATTGCGCTCGTCGGCGCGGTCGCGGCGCAGGCGGCCAGCGAATCGCTTGTGACCTCGGACAGCCCGGTATCGCCGTTCCCACAGAACAAGCAGAACGAGCCCTCGGTGGCGATCGACCCGAACAACCCGGACGTGGTCGTTGCCGGGTCCAACGACGAGTTCGACGAGCCGCCGTGCGACGGCTCTGACTGCCCGTTCGTTCAGGGGATCGGCAACTCCGGTGTGTACTTCTCGTTCGATGGTGGGCTGAGCTGGACCCAGCCGACCTACCAGGGGTACAGCGGTCGTGATGGCACCCCAGGGCCCGGTCCGATCGGAACGCTGCCGCATTACGACGAGAACGGACTCGTCTCCGATGGCGATCCGGTTCTCGCCTGGGGCCCGACGCCTGACGAGAACGGCGACTTCAGCTGGGAGAACGGCTCTCGCGCCTACTACGCGAACCTGACGTCGAACTTCAACACGCGGCGCAAGGAATTCACGTTCAAGGGGTTCGAGGCGATCGCGGTCTCCCACACGGACGACGCAGCGGCCGCGGCGGCGGACGACGCGTCCGCCTGGAGCGATCCGGCGATCGTCACCGCGCGGAACCAGAGCTCGGCGACGTTCTCCGACAAGGAGGACATCACCGCCGACAACGCTGAGAGCAGCCCGTTCTTCGGGAACGCGTACGTCTGCTACAGCAGGTTCCAGTCCGCCGGCAGCGAGCCGGTCGCGATCCATGTGAGCAGGTCGACTGACGGCGGGGACACCTGGTCGAAGCCACACCGCCTCACGCCGTCGTTCAACAGCCCGGCGCAGCCGGGCCGTCAGGGCTGCTCGATCGCAACGGACAGCCAAGGTGTCGCGTACGCGATCTGGGAGGACACCCGCAAGCACAGCTCGGTGTTCCTGATGGATCGCTCGTTCGACGGCGGCGTCACCTGGGAGAAGAAGCCCCAGGTGGTCGCGCACGTGACCGATGTGGGCATTTTCGACAACGTGCGCTCGATCTCGTTCGACGGGATCGCCGGGGCGCGGACGAGCTCCTTCCCGAGTCTCGACATCGCCAACGGCACGCCGACCGGGGATGACGCTCCGGACACCCTGGCGCTCGGTTGGTCGGACGGGTCGGACGGCCTGAACGACGAGCACGCGCTCGTCCAGCTCTCGGACGACCAAGGCGAGACCTGGACGGACCCCGAGGAGGTCGAGCAGGCCGGCGATCGGCCGGACTTCGCTTTCCTCTCGATCGCGCCGGACGGCACCGACCTGTACACGGTGTACGACGGCTTCCTGGATGACTTCCAGGACAACACGACGGACCCGCGCCGCTTCCAGGGAGTGGTGCGTCACTCCAATGTCTCCGGAACGACCCTCAGCGGGACGACGACCGTTCAGCGTGGGGCGATCGGGGACGCGAGGGCGTCCAGCGCCAACGCGCTGATCGACGAGTTCATCGGGGACTACAACGAGGTGGACTCGACGGACGACGGCGCGGTGGCCGTCTGGAACGACGCGCGAGATGCCGCCGTGTGTGACGACATCAACGATTACCGCGCGGCGATCGCGAGCGGTGAGGACGCAACCGCGCCGGCGCCGCTGACCGACTGCGACCCGACGTTTGGCAACACCGACATCTGGGCCGGGGTCAGCGCGGATCCGACTCCGTAGGGGCGACCCGGCGTCCGAGGCGTCCGAGGCGCAATCGCGTCTCGGGCGCCTCGGCGCGGCCGGGAGCCGCTAGCTCGCCGACTCCAACTTGGACGACAGCTCGACGAACCAGTCGAGCGCGGCGGGATTGGCGAGCGAGTCGCGGCTCGCCGCCTGCTCCGCGGGCGTGCCCATGAGGATGCGCTTCACGGGGACCTCGAGCACCTTCCCAGAGAGCGTGCGCGGGACCTCGGCGATCTGGAAGATCTCGTTGGGGACGTGGCGCGGAGAGCACTGCTCGCGCACGCGTCGCTTGATGTCGGCGATCAGCTCGTCGGTCAGTTCGGCGCCCTCGCCGAGGACCACGAAGAGGGGCATCCAGCCCTCGGTGCCAGGCCGAGGAACGTCGACGACGAGGGCGTCGGTGACCTCTTCGCACGAGAGGACCGCGCGGTAGATCTCACTCGTGCCCATGCGGACACCGGCGCGGTTGATCGTGGAGTCGGAGCGCCCGTAGATGATCGCCGTGCCTCGCGAGGTGATCTCGATCCAGTCGCCGTGGCGCCAGACGCCCGGGTACATCTCGAAGTAGCTCTCGCGATAGCGCTCACCCGAGGGGTCGTTCCAGAAGAAGACCGGCATCGAGGGCATGGGCTCGGTGATCACAAGCTCACCGACCTCATCGATGACCGCGTTCCCGTTCTCGTCGAAGGCCTCGACCTTGGCGCCCAATGAACGGCCCTGCAACTCACCGCGGTAGACGGGAAGCAGCGGCACCCCTCCGACGAAGGCGGTGCACACGTCCGTTCCCCCCGACGTCGAGAAGAGCCAGGTGTCGGCGCCGACGTGGTCGTAGATCCACTGAAAGCCCTCGGGAGCGAGGGGGGAGCCGGTGGAGCCGATCGCGCCGAGGCGCGAGAGGTCGCGGCCCGAGGAGGGTTCGACGCCGCCCTTGATGCAGGCGGCGATGTAGGAGGCGGAGGTGCCGAAGCAGGTCATGCCCGTGCGCTCCGCTAGGTCCCACAGGGTGTCGGGCTCCGGGTGGGCCGGGCTGCCGTCGTAGAGGATGATCGATGCCGGCGTCAGCAGAACCGACACGAGGAAGTTCCACATCATCCATCCGGTCGTGGTGAACCAGAAGACGCGGTCGTCCGCCCGCGCGTCGACGTGGAGGTTCATCTTCTTCAGGTGCTCGAGCAGGATGCCCCCGTGCCCCTGGACGATCGCCTTGGGAAGGCCGGTGGTACCCGAGGAGTAGAGGACCCAGAGGGGGTGGTCGAACGGCACCTGCTCGAAGGCGAGCTCGGCGCCCCTTCCCGAGTCCTCGAGATCGCGCCAGTGGACGCCCTTTTCGAGGCGAGCCGGATCGGCATCCCGGTCGAGGCACGGGATCAGGACTGTGCGCTCGAGCGAAGGCATCTCGCGCTCGAGGCCGGCGACGACGTCCATGCGGTCAAAGTCCTTGCCGGCGTAGTGGTAGCCGTCAACGGCGAAGAGGACCTTGGGCTCGATCTGCGCGAAGCGGTCGATCACCGAGCGTGCCCCGAAGTCCGGGGAGCACGAGGACCAGATGGCGCCGAGCGAGGCGCTGGCGAGGAAGGCGATCAGCGCGCCGGGAGAGTTGGGGAGGTAGGCCACGACGCGGTCGCCGCGCCCGACGCCGCGCTCGCGCAGCGCGGCCGCCATCGCCGCCACGCGGGAGCGGAGCTCGCCCCAGGTGATCTGCCCGAGCTCGCCGTCCTCCGCATGATGCTGGAGCGCCAAGGCGGAGTCGTCGCGGTTACGGAAGATGTGCTCCGCGTAGTTCAGCTGTGCGCCCTCGAACCACCTGGCGCCCGGCATCTCGTGGCTCGAGAGGACCCGCTCGTACGGCTGCGAGGAGATGACGTCGAAGTGGTCCCAGATCGACTGCCAGAACTGCTCGACGTTCTCGACCGACCACCGCCAGAGGGCGTGATAGTCGCCGTCGAATCGCAGGTCGCGGTTGACTTCGAGCCAGCGCATGTAGCGGGTCATCTGCGAGCGCTCGACACGGTCGGCAGAGGGTTCCCAGAGCTTCACGCCGCGCTCTGCGGAGTCGACGACGGGCATGCCGCTGAGCCTATCCGGACGCCTTGGAGCGGCGGCCGCCGCGACGACGCCGCGATGTGGGTTTGCGGCTTCGGGGTGAGGGCGGTTCGGCCGATTCGCCCGTTTCGGCGTCGTCGGTGCCGACGGCTCGGCGGCCGACATCGCGATCGAGCTGACGGATCAGCTCGAGGGTGAAGCCGTGGGCGCGCTCGAGCGCCGCCTCGTCGACCAGGTCCGGGGTGTCGGCGTCGGTGTGCTGGCCGGGGACCATGCCCGCGTCGGTGAGGCAGGAGATGGTGGTCGCTGGGTAGCCGCGCAGGCGGACCGGCATGGCGTCGGAGGCGTAGCCATGGAAGAGGGGGCGGGCGCCGAAGCGATTGTCGCCCTCGCGGTCGGCGGCGGCGATCGCCTCGGAGAGCTCGACCAGGCGCTTGTCCATCGTGTAGGTGAGCACCCAGCCGCCGCCGGCCTCGTAGCGGACGCGGCCTCGGCCCAGGGTGTCCAGGCAGACAAAGAAGGTGTTCGCGGGATCGAGCTCGCGGCGGTGGGCGCGGATGAAGGCGCGCATTCCCTCCTGGAGGCATTCCTCCCCGCCGGTGAGGAGGACGCCGACGTCGAGGTTCACGGGAGGCTTCGCGTCGAGCTCCTCCGCGAGCGAGAGGACCGTGGCGACGCCGGAGGCATTGTCGTTCGCGCCGGGGACGACGTCGGAGAGCTCGATGTCGACGAGCGCGAAGATCGCCACGAGCAGGATGAGGGTGGAGGGGAGCTGAAGGAGCGAGATCGCGTTTGAGTCGAGGCCCGCCATGCGAGCTCCAAGGATCGGGAGCAGGAGAGCGGTCGACCAGAAGACGATTCGGAAGGGGCCGAGCGGGAGTTGGAGGGATCGCGAGAGGGCGGCGATGCGGCGGGCCTGCCTGGGGTTGAAGACGGCGCCGGTCTTGGCGGTGTCGATGTGGGCGACGAGGAAGAGGCGAGCGGGGGCGTCGGGCCTGTGGCCGTGGGCGAGGACGTTCTGGGAGGCCCGCCGGAAGAAGAGGCGGCGGAGCAGGTATAGGCGGTAGTTCAGGTCCAGGTACATCGAGGTGGCCGCGACGAGGACCATCGCGAAGCCGGCCGGCGGCGATGCGACGGCGACGAGGCTGCCGGCGAAGGCGAGGACGCAGTGCGCGGCGTGTACGACGGCGTACTGGGGGTGCACGGATGTGGGCTCGATCTCGACCCGGCGCCCGGAGTCCCGCAGCGATCCGGCGAGCCAGTTGGCCGCCCGCCGCTCGGCGTCGGTGCCCGCGCGCCTGCCCTCGAACGAGCAGAGCTCGCGAATCACGTCCATGCGCTCGCTGACGTTCACGAGCGGGGGATTATCGCTGGACCGTCAGTTCTGATGCGGCGGGTGGGATTCGAACCCACAAGCGCTTGCGCGCAATGGATTTTGAGTCCATCTCCTTTACCAGTTTGGACACCGCCGCTCGCCGCCCAATTCTGACGCGTGCGGCGGGCGCTAGCCTCGAACGTGAGATGTGCGGGCGCTACACGCTCACTAATCCCGACCCGGCGAAGCTGCGCGTGCGCTTCGACGTCTCCGAGTCGGTGGAGGTGGAGGACGAGCCGCGCTTCAACATCGCGCCGACCGATCCGGTGCTCGCGGTTCGGCGCAGGGAGGACGCCACGCGCGAGCTCGGCAGGCTGCGGTGGGGGCTCATTCCAGGGCGGTGGGCCGAGAAGGGCGGGAGGCCGCTCATCAACGCTCGCGCCGAGACTCTGGAGAGCCAGCCGGCGTTTCGCGAGTCGTTCGAGGAGCGACGCTGCCTGATCCCCGCCGATGGCTTCTATGAGTGGCTCGAGGATGAGCAGGGGAAGCGGCCGGTGTGGGTCTCACGCCCCGACGGAGAGCTCTTCGCCTTCGCCGGCCTCTGGGCGGGCCTGCCCGAGCGCTCGGGTGACGGGGTGACGCATTCGTGCACGATCGTCACGTGTGAGCCGAACGAGCTCATCCGTCCGATCCACGACCGCATGCCTGTGGTGCTCGCTCCCGACGTCGAGGGCGATTGGCTGGCGCCCGAGGCCGAGGTGGATGACCTCCGAGGCCTGCTCGTTCCGGCGCCGGAGGATCTGCTCGTCGTCCGGGAGGTCGGTGACTTCGTCAACGACGTTCGCGACGACGGGCCGCACCTGATCGAGCCCCGCGAGGAGCAGAAGAGCCTTTTTTGAGGTTCTCTGGTCCTGGCACTCGGGTTGGGGAATTGACGCACGCGACCGAGGCTGTCACGAGCAGTTCAGGTGAGCACGACGAGTGGTAGCGTCGGCCTTCCGGTGGGCCATGGAAGGGTCAACGGCGAGGGTGGCTGGGTCGCAACGGCGGCGAGGCCACCTCAACCCCAGAACAACGACATCGGGGAGCTGCGACGGCGTTGTGAGGAAAGCACGCAGCGCTCTCGCTCACGTCGCCGGCATGGCCGAGCGAGCCGGCCGCCCGGGGTTGCTCGCGGATTCCCGAGGGCCGGGATCGCGGGCGCAGTCACGGCTGCGATTCTCATCGCCCTCCCCCTGGCGCTCGGGGGCGATGGTCGCCTCGCCTCCCCTGCTGCGCATCGCGCGAGTGGGCCTGTAGGGATCGCCGCCCCCACGCGCGCCATCGCAGTGGTCCGCCCCTACCGAATGCAGGATGGCCCGCCGCCCGCCGCCCACCGCCCTCCCAGACGGTTCCCGCGGGCATACGGAATCGCTGCAGCGCGTCGGTACGCGCGCTCGCGTGCTGGCCTCGTTTCGTTTGCGGTGGTCGATTCGCGCGGACGCAGCCGCGGGCTCGCGGCAGGGCGCCGCTACGTCTCGGCCAGTGTGGTCAAGGTGATGCTGCTCGCCGCGGAGCTCGACCAGTTCAGGGCCGAAGGCCGAAGGCTCGATCCTGGGACCCGCAGCCTGCTGTCGGCAATGATCACCTACAGCGACAACGCCGCCGCCGACGCGATCTACCAGCGCGTTGGCGACGCTGGTCTGTTCACCGTAGCCCGGCGCGCGCACCTACGTGACTTCACCGTCTCGGGGTACTGGGCGAACGCTCAGATCAGCGCCCGCGACATGGCCAGCCTCATGGACGGGCTCGACCAAGTACTGATCGGCCCCGATGCTGACTTCGGTGCTGGACTGCTGACAGCGATCGTTCCAGACCAGCGATGGGGAATCCCAGGCGTGGCGCCCGAGGGATGGCGGGTGCGCTTCAAGGGAGGGTGGCGCGGAACCGAACGGGGCCAACTCGTGCATCAGGTCGCACGGCTCGAGCGCGGGCGCCGCGAGGCCGGCGTCGCCGTGCTCACGGACGGAGAGCCGACGATGGCCTATGGGATCGAAACCGTCCGCGGGATCGCCCAGCGGCTATTCAGCCGGTCCCGCCACGCGCTCTAGCGCCCGCCAGGTTCCCAGCCCTGCCTGTTCGGACCGACCCCTAGGCGGGCGCCGGCTCAGGCCCGGTGTCGTCCTCGTCCTCGCCGTGGAGCGGCACACCGCCGATGGGGCGCTCCTCCTCGACGTGCCAGTTCTGGTTGAACCCGATCATCGAGACGACGATCAGGATCAGCTGGACGGGAACGAGCAACAGGCAGAGCAGGCCGAGAAGGTCGTCGGGGAGGGCCGGGCCGCTCAGCCCGTCCTTGGAGCGATCGAACCATGCCGGTCCGGCGATCGCAGCGAAGATCGCGAGGATCACGGCTAGTGCCGAGGCGACGGGCAGGACGCCGCGGTTCCAGCGGGCGACGAGGAAGGCGAAGAGCACGTAGATGCCGGCGTAGATGAGCGACATCGCGCCGACGCTCGGGCCCTGCAGGCGTTCCCAGCCGCCGATGGTGATCACGAAGACCATGCCTGCCGACACCAGCAGGACGAAGGCGATGAGAGCCTTCATCGACTTCGACTGGGCCTTCTCCCTGTTCGGCCGCCAGAGCTCGTAGCCCTGTCGGACCTCAGTGGCCTCCATGGGGCAAGTCTAAGCGCTGAAGCGGCTCCGCGCGACGGTTAAAGGGGTGCAGGAGCGGCTCACCGCGTGGCCTAACATCAGAGCGCCTGCGGACGTGGCGGAATTGGGATACGCGCCAGGTTTAGGTCCTGGTGGGCCATTGGCCCGTGGAGGTTCGAGTCCTCTCGTCCGCATCGAACGATCGAGTGCGTGATCGGGGCCCCCAAGTCCGCACTCGGCCCGCCAGGCGCCCGACCCGGCTCCGCGGGCTACGATGGATCGCCTCGGGGCAGTGGCCAAATTGGCTAAGGCACCGGTCTCCAAAACCGGGGATTCCAGGTTCGAGTCCTGGCTGCCCCGCTGAGCCGCATCTCATTAGTCTCTGATGCCGTGGCGGGACCAATTCACATCGGCAGGGCGATCGCAACAGCTGGTCTGCTCGCGCTGCTTGCCGTGCTTGCCATTGGTGGCGCCGCCACCAATGCCGCCGCCGCCACCTGCCGCCACGCCGACGACACGCACGCCACGGCGTCCCTCAAGGACCTCAAACGGGCGATCTTCTGCCTCGTGAACGACAAGCGCCACGATCGCGGCAAGCATCAGCTCGATCGCAACGGCAAGCTCGACCAGGCCGCCGGCCGGCACACGAGGCAGATGCTGAAGAAGGACTGCTTCCAGGACAAGTGCCCGGGCGAGCCGGGTCTCGGCGGGCGCATCCGCGAGACGGGCTACCTGCAGGGCGCAACCCGCTGGCACTACTCGGAGAGCTTCGGGTGCGAGAGCACGCCGAAACAGATGGTGCATGCATGGATGGGCACCCCCTTCCATCGCAGGAACATCCTCAAGTCGAAGTACCGCGATATCGGGGTGGGAGCCGGCAAGGGCGTCCCTCACGGGAGCTGCAACAACAACAACGCCCTCACCACCTTCACGGCCGTCTTCGCCTGGCGCAAGCCCTAATTTCCGGCTTTCGCGAAAAAAGGCGTTTGAACGACCGCCCGCGCGAGCACTATTAGCGGCCAACGGGACCTCGGTAACTCGTCCGCTTGGCTCAAGAGGATGAACGCCGGTCTCGATTCAGATACCGATGGCCTTGACAAGGCGGGACATAGTCATGCCGCTCCTTGCGGTGCTCGCGGCCGCCGTGGCCGCGCTTCTCTTCGCGCCGCCGATGAGCGGCTCGGCGAGTGCCAACGCCTGCAAGCGCTGGGGTAACGACAACCCGAGCTCACTTCGCCACGGCCAGGCGCGCAAGGCGATCATGTGCCTGGTCAACCAGAAGCGCCACTCCCACAACCGGGGTGGCCTCCACCGCGACAAGCGCCTGCAACGCGCCGCCCAGAACCACTCCGAGTACATGGAGCGCCACCACTGCTTCGACCATCAGTGCGGCGGCGAGAAGAGCCCCCAACGACGCCTCCAGTCATCCGGCTACCTGAGCGGCGGTCTGAGCCGGTGGGCCTATGGCGAGAACATCGGCTGGGGCCTGAAGCGCCGGGGCACGCCGCACCACATCGTCAAGGCATGGATGAACAGCTCCGAGCACCGCGCCAACATCCTGTCCGGCACCTTCCGTGACATGGGCGTCGGGTTCGTCAAGGGAAGTCCCTCGAACCCGCACGCGCACGGAGGCATTTACACGCTGGACTTCGGGATGCGCTCGGGCTGAGCAGCGAAGCCGTCGAGGGACGGTTGCTACGGTTCCGCGATGCCGACGGGACCGGCTCGAGGCGCCGGCCGCATGCGGTCGCTAACGCTTGCAACGGCGCTTCTGGCAGGGGCGCTGGCGCTCGCCTGGCTGGGCTCCGGCGCAGCGCCCGCCCAGGAGCTCGCGCACGCGAAGCGCCCCAACCTGATCCTCATCCAGCTGGACGACGCGACCAACGCCATGGTCACTTCTCGGACCATGCCCCGCACGTTTGAGCGCGTCGCCGGGCCAGGCGGGACCCGCTTCTCCGACTACATGGTCACGGCGCCGGTCTGCTGTCCCTCACGGGCGAGCCTCATCACGGGCCAGTACCCGCACAACACGGGCGTTCTGGACAACCGTCCCGGCTACCGCGCCCTCGTCTCCCCGCACAACATCCTCCCGGCGTGGCTCCAGCATGCCGGCTACACCACGGCGCACGTTGGGAAGTACCTCAATGGATCGTTCGAAGGGCATCCATCCCCCGTCCCCGACGAGTGGGACCGCCTGAATGTCGCCCTCGAGCCGCATCGCTACTACGACTACGACCTCCAGGTCGGCCACAAGATCCGGTCCTACGGATCGAGTCGCCGCGACTACCTGACGACGGTGCTCAACCGAGCGGCGACGAAGGTCGTCTCGAGGCTCTCGCGCAAGACCCGCCCCTTCTTCCTCGAGCTCGATCAGTACGCGCCACACACGGGTGGAGGCGGCTCCGGCCACTGTCAGCATGCAGCCGTTCCCGCCCCAGGCGATGAGCACCGCTACGACGGTCTGCCCCTACCCAAGCCGCCCTCCTACAACGAGGACGACATATCCGACAAGCCCTCATTCATGAAGCTCTACAGCCGGTTCGGGCACAGCGTCGCCGGCGCGATGAGGGACCGCTACCGCTGCGCGCTGGCTTCCCTGCGGGAGGTCGACCGCGGCGTCGAGCACATCTACGACGCCGTGCGTAAGCACAACGAGGCCGGGCGCACCGTGATCGCCCTGATCTCCGACAACGGCTACTTCTTCGGCGAGCACCGGATCCCGCAGGGCAAGGAGATCCCCTACGAGGAGATCATGAACATGCCCTTCCTCATCCACGTGCCCGGGCGTTATCTCCCGGGACCAGCCTCAGCGCACGTCGGCGACGTCGCCGCGAACATCGACATCGCGCCCACCTTCCTCGATCTCGCCAACGCCGACTCCTGCCCGGGACACGGGGGCAAGTGCCGGATCATGGACGGACGCTCGCTCGTCGACCTCATCGGCGGCGGCCGGTCCGGATGGCCCTCAGACCGCGGCGTCGCCCTCGAGTTCGACCTCACGCGCGATCGGCGTACGCCCTCACGCCCCTGCAAGTTCGAGGGCATCCGGACGAAGAGCGACAGCTACGTCGAATACCGCCGGCTTCCCCAGCCGGATGGCCGCCACCTGTGCCACTCCACCGACGAGGCCGAGTTCTACGACCTCGGCTCCGATCCGTTCCAGCTCGACAACCTCGACGGGAGCGGGGGAGGCGCCGGTCAGCAGGAGCAGGCGCTTGCGAACCGCCTGCAGGACCTCGACCGTTGTCGCGGCATCCAGGGCCGCGACCCGGCGCCGTCGGGCGGTCGCGCCTACTGCGAGTAGGGCGCCTCGACCTATACTCGGCGGCTCTGCGGGCGTGGTGTAGTTGGTAACACCGGAGCCTTCCAAGCTCCAATCACGGGTTCGAGCCCCGTCGCCCGCTTCGAGTCCACGCCACCTTGCGCGGCCGGGGAGACGGCGCCTCTTGGCGTAGACTCGCGAGCGATACCCGGGGCGTGGCGCAGTCTGGTAGCGCATTCGGCTGGGGGCCGAAAGGTCGCTGGTTCAAATCCAGTCGCCCCGACTGAGTGAGAACCCGATCGACGAGCGCTCTCGAGGCGGGAGCGTGGAGTGGCGATATTCACGCCGCCGCAGCGACCACTTCATCCCGGAGAAGGCGGCCGAGCCCTGGCGACCTCCTCGCCGAGTTCCTCGACCGACCGGCGGCGATCGAGTAGGTCAGCAGGCGTATTCGTCGGCGCCGATGTCACGCCGGGCTGCGCCGTGACAGTTGCCGCCGTCCGGCCCGTCCAGTGCTCGGCGATCGCCGTCGAGGTCCCGCGCCTGCCGGGGCGGGACGTCCGGATTGCCCTTGTCGATGAGCGGCGACACCCGCCTCAGGTGGTAACCGTCGGGCTTGAACAGCGGGTCCTTCGTGGTCTGGAAGTTCGTGCAGCCGTCCGTGGAGTTGCCGGTGTGCTGGCTGCGGGAGTAGGTGATCTTGCAGGTCGAGCCGCCGGAGAGCGACATGACAGAGCCAGGGGTGTCGCCGACGATGCTCGAGTCGAGCCGCAGCCGGACCGAGTCGAGCGCGATCTGCGTGCCCGGCCCGACGATCGTCAGGTTGGTGGCGTGCGGGTCGCTGACGCCGGGGCTATCGGTGCTGTCGACGGCCCTGAGCCCTCTGGAGCTCGCCCCCGCGATCGTCCGGATCACGTCGCCCGTGAGGTCGACCGGGTTCGGCGTGTCGTCGAGCGCGATCCCGACGTCATAGTCGAGCACCTGGTTGTTCTTGAAGCGTGCGTTCCCGAGGACGAGGATGCCCGTGATCGGGTTGCCGCTGGTGTCCGGGTTGTAGAGCTGATTTCCAGAGAGCGTCGCCCTGCTGCCGTGCCGGACGATGATCCCGGTGCCCGTGAAGCTCCCGCCGGGATGGGTGCCCTTGATGAAGTTCCCGCGGATCCTCGGTCGCCCTTTGGTCGAGATCGCGGTGGTGAAGTCGCCGAGGGTGTTCCCGGAGATCAGCGGCGCGGTGGCGGAGCGGTTGCTGATGCCGACCTGGGTCACACCTTGGACCGGCGTCGTGTCGTAGATCGAGTTGTCCTTGATCGCCGCCTTGCCGTGTGCGTCAGGAGCGATGTCGATCACCGGTCCGCTCATCGCGTCCTCCTCCAAGAACACGTTGTCCGTCGCCGCCACGGAGGCCTGGATCTCGAGCGCGGTGCTTGCGGAGTTGATGAAGAGGTCCCTGATAACTCCCGCATTGGAGGCGACGGTGATCGCCGGCCTCGGGTCGGAGCCGCTGTCGATGTACACCGGGCCGGAGGTGTCGATCGCGGGGTCGGTCGAGAAGTCGCGGTGCACGAGCGATTTGCCATTCCCGAGTGTCACCGGGGTGGTGAAGGCGACCGGATCGCCGCCGACGAAGATCGTGTCCGCGCGGCCGGCCTTGTCGACTCCGCGGCCGATCGTGGCGCAGGGGCTCGCCCTTCGGCACTGAGTGGAGGCATTGCTGCCATCGGTGTGGTCGACATAGGTGTCGTGCGCACTCGCCACGGGCGCCGTGCCCACCATCGCGATCGCTGCCACCGCCCCCAGGGCCGGAGTCAGGGCCGAAAGGCGGGAGGTGCGGGGCAAGTGGATGCGGGGCATGGGGTGGCTCCTTCTGGTTCGATCGGTGCCCGTCCAGGCTCCCAGCAACGGAGGCCCGTTCAAATGCGGAAACCTGGCGTCCGTGGGGCGGATTCCCCTCGCCCGAAGTACGGGAACCCGTACCCGCCTTCCAAGTGCGGTGGTGAGACCATCGGGGTCGTGCCTGATTCGCCGAGCGGACCGCGGGCATAGCGGCTAGCGCATGCCACCGCTCCCTCTGCCCATGCCGGCGTCGTCACCTTGCCGCATCGAACTGCTCGTGTCGTTGTGGTCGCCTGAGGCCTTCATCCCCATCGATTGCATGGCCCGCACGGCTTCTGGTGAGCCCGGGATCGTGAGGCCCGGAACGTCACGTGCGCTGAAGGCGATGGCGACGCCGAGCGCGAGCAGCAGGACCGCGACGCCCCGAGTTGCGAGGACCCGCCAAGGGAGGAGTTTCTCGACGGCGATCAGTGCCGCAATCAGCGCCATCCATCCCAGGCTCATGACGCCGAGCGCGAATAGGGCAGCCATCAGGGCCCAGCAGCAGCCCACACACCAGGCGCCGTGCCCGACCCCCATCCGAAGCGCGCCGGTCCGGCCGGGACGCCAGGCTGTGAGCAGGAACATGAACGGACTGCGGCATTTGCGGAGGCATGCGTCCTTGAGCGGGGTGAGCTGGTAGACGCCGGCGGCGACCACGACCCCGCCGGCGAGAAAGGGACCCGCCCCTTCCCACGAGAACGTCCCGCCGAACAGCCACCGGCCAAGCTCGAATAACGAGTAGGCGGCGAGGCCGGCTGCCGTCCAGCTCAACAAGTAGCCCGCAACAAAGAGCGCGAGGGCTCCGGCTTCGTGGTCTCGCTCGCGCCTGCTCGCGTGGATCCGTGCGTACATGACCACCATCGGCGCGATCGACGGGAACATCATGGCGGCCATCATCACCACCCAGACCGTGACGAAGAACCCGAGCGCCCCGGGGTCCGTGCCGGGGCCCGCGTCCATCGCGCCCATCCGGTCGTCGGCAACCGCCCACGCGAGCGCCGCCAGGATCAGCAACATCGAGATCAGGCCGAGTCGGATCAGACTCGGCAGGGGCGGCGTTCGGCGGATCGTCGCCGACTCCATGGCTCGTGGGCGGCTCCGCGCCCGGGTCGCTAGCCGCGACCGGCGGCGGCTCCCTCCGCCATCTCGCTGGCGAACTCGTAGTCGGCCGATTCGGCATAGATCGCGTCGAACTCGATCCCGTGGGCACGGAAGTGGCCATTTGACTTGCCGACCCTGAACTCATTCGCGAAGCCGAAGGCGGCGTTGCGAACGGTGGTGTCAGCTCCGGCTCCCTCCGGCCCGGGGAGCGGCTCGAACGAATAGTCGGTGCCGCCGACGGATGCGGACGGCTGACCGCCGTCGGAGAAGTTCACCGGGCCACGCTCGACGCCGAGCCACTCCTCGACGAGCGGCTTGAAGTCGCCGAATGGGCCGCCCTCCTCGCCACCGAAGATTCGCTCAAGCGCGCTCGTCTGCTCATCGGAGGCACTCTCGTCGACCACGATTCCGAGCTTCCAGTTGCCGGAGGTCAGGTTCGACGGGAAGAGGTTGACGAGGCAGACGTTCACGTCAGAGAGATCGGTGTCGTCCAGGTTGCCGTCCGCGATGTGAAAGACGCCCACCCCCTTGCATACACCCTCATCGCTCGTCGGCGGGTTGTCGACGGGGCAGGGGCAGAGGAGGTGGCAGTTGCAGGTCGCCACATAAGTTCCCGAGATGCGCCACGCCATGGTCGCTCCCTTCTTTGAGGTGTGAAGCGACCCTATTCCGCTGCGGAGCCTGCGTCAACCGCATCTCAGAAACGCCGGTGCGGTTACGCGTGCGCGGGCCGGTCTACCGTCGAGCCAGCGCGGCGCAGACCGCCTTCACCTCGGCCTGTCGCAGGGCCGGCAGGATCTCCTCGGTGAACTGGATCGTGATCGTGAAGCTCACGGAGCGCTTGCCATCCCGTGTCGAGGCGACGAACTGGGTATATCCAGCCGGGATCGAGCCGGTGTGGCCGTAGACCGTGCCACAGCGGGTGCGGTAGCGGAACAGGCCGAGGCCCGCGGCGTTGCGGCCAGGACCCTGCGGGTCAGACCGTCCGCCCTCGACGAACTGGAACTGCTCTTCCCGCGCCTCGCCGCCGAAGAGCTTGCCACTCACATAGCCGCGGACGAATCGGTTGAGGTCAGCCGGGGTCGACACCACCCCGCCCGAGGCCCAAGCCCAGCCGCCCCAGGCGACCCCGCTGTCGAGCGGGGGGAACCACTGGCTGTAGTCCACGGGAGCTCCCTGGTCCCACAGGTAGCCGTGGATGAAGGGATCGGGGAGCAGGATGCCCTGCGGCATCTGGGTCCGCCGCAGGCGCAACGGCGTGGTCACCTTCGTCCGGATGGCGTCCTCGTAGCTGGCGCCGGTCACCGCCTCGACCATCATCCCCACCGCGATGTTCTCGGAGTTCGAGTACTTGTAACCCGTCCCCGGCGGGAAGCTGAGCGGATCGCTCGCGGCGTATCCGAGCAGGTCGCCGGGCGGGGGAGCGACCGCTGGGGAGTCGCTGAACGCGTCGGCGAATCCCTGGGTCTGCGTGTAGTCCGGCATGCCGCTCGTGTGCTGGAGCAGCTCTCGAAGCGTCATCTGATCCCACGCCGGGGGGAGGCCCGGCAGGAGCTCGCCGATGGTGTCGTCGAGGGAGAGGATCCCCTGGTCGACGAGGGCGAGCGCCACCGCGCCGGAGATGGCCTTGGACACGCTCGCAATCCGCATGTGCTTTTCCGCCCGAAGGGGGGCGCCGGTCTTCACGTTGGCGACCCCTGCAACGTGCACGTCGCGGTCGTCTCCGCGCTGGATCACCGCAATCGCACCGGGCGGGCCTTCGGGTAACCCCACCAGACCCTCCAGGGCGCGGTCGAGCGATCTGTCGGCCGCCGCTCGCTCGCCGGCAAAAGCGGCTGTCGGGCCGCCCCACGCGGCGCATAGAAGCGCCACCACGCAGACGAGGCCGAATCCCAGCCCCTGTCCAGATCTGGATCGAGACCGCCTTCCTCGGCCGGGGTCCATCGGACCAGGATACGGCGGGGCCGCTCCTCATCGGTACCTCCCCGGAAGGCCGTGCCTACTCTCGCAGCGTGGGCGGCAGCGCGAAATGAGGGAAGACGCTCTTGTCGCCGAACCAGGTGATCGCGGAGACCTGGTCGCCGTCGAGAGTCAGCACGAACAGCGCGTGAGCGTGCGCGATCCCCGTTCTCGTATCGGGCAGGTAGCAGCCGAAGGCGGGCTGCGTGTTGGCCCGGGTCGGCACGACACGCAAAGGCCGGCCACGCACCTTCTCCCGGTGCCGGAGAAAGCCGCCGATCGCGTCGTGGCCCTGGTACTCGAGCGGCAGGGGCGGCATCGTGAGCCGGGCGTCGTCGGTGAGCAGCGAGACCATCTCGGCGACGTCGCCGTTCTCGACCGCGTCCGCGAAGCGTCCGACCAGTCTGCGCTCGCCGGCGGAGTCGGGACGCGAGGGGCGCTCTCGGTCGGCGGCCGGAAGCCGCTCTCTCAGGGCCGCACGCGCCCGCTGCAGGGCGCCCTTGATCGCGACCTCGCCCGCGTCAAGCATCGCGGCGGCCTCGGCGAGGCGGTAGCCGAGCACGTCGCACAGGACCAGCACCACGCGCTGGCGCGGTGGCAGGGTCTGCAGCGCGGTGATGAACGCGAGCTCGATCGACTCCCTCGCCTCGTAGCGCGCCGCCGGCCCCGGGGAGCGATCCGGGAGTCCCTCCAGCAGCACGTCCGGATAGGGCTCGAGCCAGACCGGCTCGATCAGGCGGGTCGGCTCCAGCGCGTCGCTCATGGTCTGCACCTCCTTAGGCCGGCGCGACCGGGCCCGCAGGGCGTTCAGGCAGCGGTTGGTCGCGATCCGGTAGAGCCAGGAGCGCACGGAAGCGCGCCCCTCGAACGTCTCGAGACCGCGCCAGGCGGCCACCAGCGTCTCCTGGACCAGGTCCTCGGCGTCCTGCACCGAGCCGAGGATGCGGTAGCAGTGCAGCTGCAGCTCGCGCCGGTGGGGCTCCATGAGCTCGCGGAACGCCCCCTCGTCTCCGGCGCGCGCCCGCGCGAGCATGGCCTCGGTCTCGGTCATCACCCCTAAGGACACCATTTTGCGCCGGAACGGACCGAGCGTTCCGTTATCGCCCCGGGCGGTGTCTCAACAGACGAGAACCCAAAGGAGGCAAGCATGAGGAAGTTGATCGTCTCGAACAGCGTGACCCTGGACGGGAGAGTGGACGAGGTCCGCGACTGGGCGCTCCCGGGCGACGACGAGGAGTTCGTCAAGCATCAGACCGAGCTTCTGAGTCACAGCGATGGCCTGGTCCTCGGCCGCAAGTCCTACGAGTTCTTCGCCGCCGTTTGGCCATCGCGATCGGGAGAGTTCCCCGACCGGATGAACGGCATCGCGAAGCACGTCGCGTCAACCACGCTCAACGACTTGGAGTGGGAGAACTCCCGTCTGATCGAAGGCGATGTCCCGGAGGCCGTGGCCAAGCTCAAGCAGGAGCCCGGTCAGGACCTGGTCGTGTACGGCTCCCACGAGCTCACGCAGAGCCTGCTGGAGCACGATCTCATCGACGAGTACCAACTCTGGCTCTATCCGGACGTGCTCGGGAAGGGACGGACCTTCTTCGAGAACGGCGTCGAGCTGACCCTTGAGCTCATCGACACAACGGTGATTCCACCCGGGGTGGCCATTCTCACGTACAAGTCGTGACGTGACGGGCTTCGCGTGCCGCGGAGAGACGCTCGGACCCGTACCCGGCGGGCGTACAGCGCCGCGTAGATCGGGCGGCACGCCTCGGCGACGGCGGCGTCGTGGTCGGAGAGGCTCACCTCCCGCGGGTGCCAGGGCTCGAAACCGGTGGACGCCCACACGGAGGCGTACCAGTGCTTTGCCCAGACGCCGTCGGAGGGGCGCGGGCCGGGCGGCCAGGACAGCATCCGGTCGGTGAACGGGATCCCCAGCCAGTCGCACAGGCGGCGCAGATACGCCTCGGGCGCGCCCAGGAAATCCCTCGCGTCGAGGATGGGCACCTCGACGTCGTGCTCGTCCCACAGCTCCATCAGCCACCCCTGCTGGGGCAAGCCGATGTCGTCCGGCTCACACTTCTCCCGGTTTTGCACGTACGACGCGACGGCCTCGAACGGGTCACGGATGAGCAAGACGTTGCGGAAGTCGAGCGTCCAGCGCAGGTCCATGTCGCGAGAGACGTGGTGCAAGCGTTCGTGCATTTGCTGCACCGACGGCGAAGGGGCGGCGCCCAGGTCCTCGCGGAGCAGGCCGCGGAGGCTCTCGTAGACCCGCAGGGCCTCGCCGCTAACGCGGAACGCTCAGGCTCACAACCGTTCAGACGGCGCCGTAACGAATCCGCGACGTTAGGGTGGGAGCCTCGAAGTCAATGCGGGCGCCATAACCGCTCGAGCTAACGGAGGGGTGCCGTATGGGGCGTGAGCACGGACAACGAGGACTGAGAATGAACCAAGGCGGGATCGCCGCACTGGTCCCGATCATGGCGGGTGGGGCGCTGGTGTCCGTCGCCGCCGCCGCCGCCGTCCTCGGCGCATTCGGCGGTCCGACGGCGTCGGCGGCCCCTCCCGACCCAGGTGCCCGGAAGCTCGACCTGTACCGCCTGCGATCGGACGAGCGGGTCACGTCGAAGAGCGCTCGTCGGGCGAGGACCTGCAATGGGATGCCCGGGACGATCCCAGGTACCGCTGGCGATGATCATCTTGTCGGGACCCCTGGGGACGACGTGATCATCGCTCTGGGTGGCGATGACCGCATCAAGGCTCGAGGCGGGAACGACACGATCTGCGGGGGCGCGGGGACGGATCGCGAGATCGGCAGCGCCGGCGCGGACTACATGGACGGTGGTGACGACCACATTGCCGTGCTCGCCCAGAACGGCGAGAAAACCCCCGACCGGGGCGACAGGGTGAGCGGAGGGCGCGGCAGGGACTTCATCCAGTCGCTCGACGGGAACGACGTCGACAACGGCGGGCGTGGCGGGGACACGGTGAACGGGGAGCGGGGAGTAGATCTCGTGAGGGGCGGAAAGGGCGACGACTTCGTCGCTGCGGGGTTGACTCAAGCCGACCCGGGCAACGACAGGATCTTCGGAGATGCCGGCGACGACGTCCTCGCCGCCGCAGCAGCGGGTAACGACCTGTTGAGCGGAGGCCCGGGGAGCGACCAGCTCCAGGGTGGTCTGGGGAACGATCGGCTCGTCGGCGGACCGGGTGGCGACGACCTCGGTCGCGCCATGTTCGGTGACCAGGAGGTTGGCGATGACTCCCTGCGCGGCAAGCAGGGAAACGATGTGCTGCGATCAAATCGCGGCCAGGACGAGGCGGCCGGCGGGAGGGGTCCGGACAAGATCCACGGTCATGCCGGCAACGACCATCTCCGCGGCGGCGCAGGACCTGACGGGCTCTGGGGTGGTCGCGGCGTGGACCAGCTCAACGGTGGGCCGGGTGCCGACTCGTGTCAAGGTGAGCAACTGACCCACTGCTAGACGCGCACCCGCCGGGCGTGCAGCGCGTCGTAGATGGGACGGCACGCCTCGGCGACGGCGGCGTCGTGGTCGGAGAGGCTCGTCGTATCCCGCGCCCGCCAGGGCTTGAACCCGGTTGAGGACTGAACGGAGGCGTACCAGTGCCGTTCCCACACGCCGTCGGATGGGCGCGGGCCCGCAGGCCAGGACAGCATCCGGTCGGTGAACGGAATCCCCAGCCAGTCACACAGGCGGCGCAGATGCGCCTCGGGCGCGCCCAGGAAATCCCTCGCGTCGAGGATGGGCACCTCGACGTCGTGCTCGTCCCACAGCTCCATCAGCCACCCCTGCTGCGGGAATCCGATGTCTTCCGGCTCACAGGTCTCCCGGTTTTGCACGTACGAGGCGACGACCTCGACCGGGTCGCGGATGAGCAGCACATTGCGGAACTCGAGCGTCCAGCGCAGGTCCATGTCGCGGGAGACGTGGTGCGACATGTGCTTCGCGTAGTGGACGCGCCGGCCGGGCGGCAGCGGCGCTGATAGGCCGGCGATGGCGGTGGCGAGGTCGGTGGGCTGGGAGGCGATGACCGCCTCGCGCACCGGGTGATCGATGCCGGTGCGGGCAAGGTAGGCCGCGTAGAGCGGCTCGTCGACGACGACCGTATCGGGGCGGTTCTCGAAAGCGCGCATCATCGCCGTCGAGATGTTCCGCGGGCCGGACCACATCGCCACGCGGACGACGTCGCTCATGGCGCAACGCGCGCCGCCACGTCGGAGTCGACGAGCTCGCGGTAGAGGTCCTGAAGGCGCTCGGCCACCGGCCCGCGGCGGCCATCGCCGATCGTGCGCGCGTCCACGGACCGGACGGGCACGACGCCGGCGAAGGTGCCGGTGACGAACGCCTCGCGGGCGGCGTAGACGTCGGTGAGGCTGAACGTCGCCTCCCGCGCCGGGATGCCGTTGGCACGGCAGATCTCCAGCACGTTGGCGCGCGTGATCCCCGCCAGGCAGTAGCGGCCGTCGGATGTCAGCACCTCGGGCGCGTCCTCGGGTCCGACGACGATGAAGAAGTTCGTCGAGTTGCACGTCGCCACGAACCCGTGCGGATCAAGCATCAGCGCCTCGTCGGCGCCGGCGCTGTACGCCTGGATGCAGGCGATGATGTCGTTGAGCTTGGAGTGCGCGTTCAGCTTGGGGTCGAGCGTGTCCGGCGCGGCGCGGCGAACTTGCGTCGTGAACAGCGTGATGCCCTCGGTCACAGTCGCCGGCAGCGGCTCCTTGTGCTCGGCGATGATCACCAGGGTCGCGGGCCCGATCGTCACGCGCGGGTCCTGGTAGGGCGTGCGCTTGACACCACGGGTGACCATCAGCCGGACGTGCACGCCGTCGGTCATCTCGTTGGCCCGCAGCGTGGCGTAGATCGCCTCGGTCAGCTCACGTCGACTGCGCCCAATGTCGAGCATGATGGCTTTCGCGCCCTCGAAGAGGCGGTCCAGATGGCGCTCGAGGAAGGCGGGATGACCCGCCCGCACGCGCAGGCCCTCCCACACGCCGTCGCCGAGCACGAAGCCCGCGTCGAACACGGATACAACCGCCCGCTCCCGTGGCACGAGCTCGCCGTTGACCCAGATCAGGATGCGCTCGTTGCGCGCATCGACCTCGGAGTCGTGCGTGCCGTGAGCCATGCGCGACACCCTATGAGCTACCCGGCGTGGCGGGCCGCGACGCGACGGCGTCATGTCTCAGCCGACGGACTCGTGAGTGAGCAAGCGTTCGTGCATTTGCTGCACCGTCGGCGAAGGGGCGGCGCCCAGCTCCTCGCGGAGCAGGCCGCGGAGGCTCTCGTAAACCCGCAGGGCCTCGGCGATATTGCCTTCTATCTCGAACGCCTCCATCAGCAGCGCGTAGCCGTTTTCCCGGTAGGGGGCGAGATCGATCAGGCGCCGGGCCGTGCGCTCCGCCACGGCGACCTCGGGTCCGCCGATGCCGAGGCTCCGCCGCGCCGTGCATTCCAGAGCCTTGATCTGGATGTCCTCGAGCTCTCGTCGCAGCTCGTCGATCCAGGCACCCTCCTCACCCGGCAGGAAGCGACGCTGGCTGATGTTGTGCGCGACGAGGGTGGGGCCGATTGACGCGTACCAGTCACGGGCAGCGACAAGCGCCTCGGCACGATGAAGTCCATCCCGCGCCGCCTCGACGTCAACTCTCGCGTAGCGTCCCAGCCCCAGCCGGATCGCGCCACGGCCCTCGAGGGCGCCGTCGGGGAGCACGCGCCGCAGCTTCGACAGCAGCGCCGAGAGCGCCAGGTCGGGAGCCGAGGGCAGCCCCAGCGGCCAGAGTGCCTCGGCGAGCTCGTCACGGCTCACCACTCGATCGCGATTGACGGCGAGATACGCGAACAGGAGGCGTCCCTGCCGGCCGGGCAGCTCTCGCTCGATCCGCCGCCCAGCCACTCGTGCGACGAAGCGCCCGCAGAGCTGGATCCGCGTTTCCCCTCGCTGTGGCCGCCCATCAGGCACCGCTCCAAGCTACCGCCAAAGCCCACCGGTGACAGTCTGCTCGGACCGGAGCAATGCCAGCAAAGGAGGCGAACAATGGCCTACGTGATCAGCTGCGATTGCGGCTACGTCTCTCGGGGTGAAACCGAGGATGAGCTCGTGGAGGAGGCCAACCGCCACATCGAGGAGGTCCATCCGGACATGGCGGGCACGGTGTCCCGGGACGACCTGTTGGCGATGGCCGAAGAGGTCTGACCGCGTAGACATCGTCGCGCCGGCCCGCTCCCAAGGGCGTGCATTGCCGTGTCGATGTCCCCCGGCGCCAAGCTCTCGCCAAACGCCTCCCAAGGCGATGGAAGCGCTCGGGGAGAACATTCCTTCGTGCGCCAGAAGGCGCCTAGGACAAATCTGATCCGCAATCGCCAACGGAGGTATGTCATGGCAACGTTCGCCGTCATCGCCGAGCATCCGCCTGATCTGTGCCCAACTTCCAACGCCCAGACGCGGCAGATGTTGAAGGAGGGTGCGACGCAGATCCCGCAGCTAGCCGAGCAGCTCGGTGTCGACATCGTCACGCTGCGCATCTTCGGACCCGATCACATCGTGCTCGCGGTCGTCGAGGCGAACGACATCGAGAAGGTCAGGGACTTCGTCGTGCAGAGCCGGCTCATCCAGTGGAACACAACGAATATCCACGCGACCTACTCGATGGAGGAGGCCCTCGCGAAGGCGGATGACTTGGAGACGATCTTCTGAATGCGCGGGAGCAGTCGATTGCCGACGTCGTCCGGATCGCCACGGGCGGAGTCGGACGAGCTCACGCTCGAGATGAAGCAGCTCACTCGAATCGCTGAAGGCCCCGAACACGATCGAAGGAACCGCTCTAAGAACGCACCCCGATCCCGACCAGTCGAGACGGTGTCCTCGGCACCAAGCTCCCACCAAGCGCCTGCCAAGGCAATTGAAGCGCCGGGGCTCGATCGTCCCCCGACAGAGTCGGCAAACCCCACGGAGGGCCACGATGGCAGAACGCTCGGAACATCAGCATCGACCCGCATCCTTCTACGCCTCGCCCGCGGAAGCGGCCACCGGGGCTCCTCGCGAAAGACTCCTCTACCTTGCATGCCTGCACCATGGCACGGGTGTCGAGCGGCCCGACTTCATCGCCGTGGTCGACGCCGATCCCGAATCCGGCCGCTGTGGACAGGTCATCCACGAGGCCCCGATGCCGAACGTCGGCGACGAGCTCCACCATTTCGGCTGGAACCGCTGCAGCTCGGCGTGCCACGGGCCCGATCGCTCCCATCTGGTCGTGCCGGGATTCGGCTCCTCGCGGATCCACGTTCTCAACGTGGCGGACGATCCGCGTCGGCCGCGGATCGAGAAGGTGATCGAGCCCGAGGAGCTCGCCGATAAGACCGGCTACAGCCGCCCGCACACGGTCCACTGCATGCCGGGTGACAACGTGGTGGTGAGCATGCTCGGCGATCGCGAAGGGGGCGGCGCCGGCGGGTTCGCCTGCCTCGACGCGCGCAGCTTCGAGGTGAAGGGGCGCTGGGAGGACGGCGGCGCGACACCGGCGCTCAACTACGACTTCTGGTACCAGCCGCGCAAGAACATGCTCATCTCGTCAGAGTTCGGCGAGCCGAACGCCTACGAGCCGGGTTTCGAGATCGAGGACGTGCAGGCGGGACGATACGGGCGCCGGATCCACTTCTGGGATCTGGCGGAGCGCCGCTTGGTCCAGACCCTGGACCTCGGCGAGGCGGGTCTCGTTCCGTTGGAGGTGCGGTGGCTGCACGACCCCGACTCCGAGGAAGGGTTCGTCGGCGCCACGCTGGCCAGCAATGTCCTCCGCTTCCATCGCGCCAACGGCAGATTCAAGGCCGAGCCAGTGATCGAGGTGGAGAACGAGGAGCTCGACGGTTGGCCGCTCCCCGGCGGGGTGCCCGCGCTGATCACCGACATCGTGGTCTCAATGGACGACCGCTTCCTCTACATGTCGAACTGGCTGCACGGCGACCTGCGCCGTTACGACGTCTCGGATCCGGAGCACCCCAGGATGACCGCACGTCTGTGGCTGGGTGGGCTGCTCGGGAAGCCGAGCGACGCCGGGCGGGAGCTGAGCGGGGGACCGCAGATGATCCAGCTCTCGCTAGACGGGCGCCGGCTCTACGTCACGAACTCGCTGTACTCGAGCTGGGATAACCAGTTCTATCCGGGGCTTCAGTCGTGGCTGCTCAAGGTGGATTGCGACCCGGAAGGTGGCATGGAGGTCGATCGCGACTTCTTTATCGACTTCCATGACCGGCCCGACGGCCCGGCGCGAGCGCATGAAGTGCGGCTGGAGGGCGGCGACTGCACGACGGAGATCTTCCAGTGACGGGCCTCCCGGACGCGCACATCGGCGGCATCCCCATCGAAGAGACGCTTGGATTCTTCGGTCCGGCACTCCTGCTGGTCGCCGGGGCGGCGTCCGCGAGGCTCAGTGCTCGAGTTCGCCACCTGCATCCGGGCACGCTCATCCGTCGGCTCGTGGTCCAGTTCGGGCCCCAATCTGAGACACGATCGCGCTCGAGGCCGGCAGCCCGGCGGTCAACCAGGCCGACGGCCCCATCCCGCTCGAGCGCGACCAGCGGGGCGAGCTGCGCCAGAACCCCGACATCGGCGCTTTTTTGAGCGCTCTCAGTAGGTGGGCGCGACGACCGCCTCATCGGTGATCGGCTCCGGTGGCTGGAGCCCTGTCTCCTCATGCGTACCGGGCTGATCCTCCTCGCCCCGCGTGTTGGTGATCCGGAGCGCGACGAAGGCGGCCGCCAGGAGGAACAGGCTGGAGGCGAGCAACGCCCGCTGGAAGCCCGATGTGAGCGCCTCGGCAGGCGACGCATGGCTTGCCAACAGATCGCTGGTGCGCGACGTCGCGATCGCGGTGAAGATCGCCAGCCCGAGCGCCCCGCCGACCTGCTGCGAGGAGTTGAGGAGCGCCGCGGCGAGCCCGGCCTTGTCGGCTGGCACGCCGGCGTTCGCGGCGGTGGTGACCGCGACGAACACGCCGCCCAGGCCGATCGACATCACCATCATCCCGGGGAGCAGGTTGCTGAGATAGGAGCCGTCTACGGGGATCCGCGAGAGCCAGTAGACGCCGCCGGCGGCGATCACCGCTCCGCCGACGATCACGGGCCGCGTCCCCACTCGGGCCAGGACCTGTGAGGAGATGCCTGCGGCGACGCCGACGCCGAACGTCAGCGGCAGGTACGCGGCGCCGGTCTGGATCGGCGAGTACCCGAGGACGTTCTGCATGTAGAGGGTGAGGAAGAAGAACATCGCGAGGAACCCCGCAAACGCGACCAGCTGCGTGGCGTCGGCCGCGGCGAGCCCCCTGGTGCGGAAGATCGACAGCGGCAGAAGTGGTTTGCGGCTCCGCCGCTCAGCCGCCACGAATGCCCCCAGCAGCGCGAACGCCGCGGCGAGCTCGGCGATCGTGAGCGTCGAGCCCCAGCCCTGATCGGGCGCCTCCACCAGGGTGAAGACCAGCAACAGCATTCCGGCCGTGGCCAGCAAGGCTCCGCGAATGTCGAAGTCCGCCAGCCGTGCCCGCCTACGCTCGCCGCTGAGCAGCCAGAAGATGCCTCCCAGGACGAGCACGGCGGCCACCGGGTTGACGAACATCACCCAGCGCCAACCTGGGCCGTCGGTCAAGAGGCCACCGAGGAGCACGCCGGCCGCCGAGGCGAGCCCGCCAACTCCGCCCCAGATCCCGAGTGCCTTGTTGCGATCGGAGCCCTCCTTGAACGACGTGGTCAGGATCGAGAGCGCGGCCGGAAGCATCATCGCCGCGCCGGCCCCCTGCGCGAGACGTGCTCCGATGAGGACCGCGCCGCTCTCCGCGAATCCGCCGATGAGCGACGAGGCTCCGATCAGCACCGTGCCGGCGACGAGGATCCGCCGGCGGCCGAGCAGGTCGGCAGCTCGCCCGCCCAGCAGCATGAACCCGCCGTAGGTGAGCAGGTAGGCACTCGGCACCCACTGAAGGCTCTGCTCGGAGAAACCCAGGTCGCGGCGGATCGACGGAAGGGCCACGTTGACGATCGACGCGTCGACGAAGTCGAGGAAGGCGACGGCGGCCAGGAGGGCCAGAGTGAGCTTGCCGCGACGGGTAGCTAGAAACGAGGGTGGAGAAGTTGCTGACGCCATCTGAGACCTCCCGGGTCTTCGGCTTTATTGGAGTTCATCCATAGTTTGTAGCATCAATTATTGACGAAATCCAGAAACCGTGCAAAGATCACACAGTGCCGACCCCCCCATACACAGACACCGAGGTCACCGAGTTCGCCGGCCAGCTGTTTTTCCGGCTCTGGCGCGCGTCGCACACCCGCATCGCGGAGGCGCTCGATTCGATTGGCCTGACGCCTGCCCTGTTTGGCGTGCTGAACGTCCTCGGGGCTCGTGATGGAGTGATCCAGCAGGAGATCGCGAAATCGATGGGGATTGATCCGAGCACGATGGTCTCCCTGATCGACGAGCTCGAGCGAGCGGGGCTGGCGGCACGCCGGCCCCATCCCAAGGACCGCCGCGCACGGGAGGTCTCGATCACCGCGAAGGGTCGCCGGACCCTGGAGACATGCCGGCAGATGGCGATGCAGGTGGAAGACGAAGTCCTTGGCGGGCTAACTCCGGGTGACCGGCGTCAGCTGCTGGAGCTGCTGCGGCGCGCGCTGGCCTCGGCCCCGCCGCAGTCGTTGTGGCGAGGCGAGGAAGGCGACTAGTCCTCGTCCGCGCCCCCGCTCAGTGGGTCACATCGACGAGCTTGAACTCCTCGTGGTGGCCCCTGACCACGCGTTCCTCCACTTCGCCCAGCCCTGGCGCGTAGTACTTCTGCTCGGTCTGGGGCTCGAGAGGGCTGCGCTCGCTCGTGACCAGGAGGTGGTTGTAGGAGCCGTACGGGACCGTGATGCTCCCGTCCGTCCTCAGCACGCGCGCCTGGTCCAGCGCCTCGCCGGGCGGGTAGTACTCCTGGCGGTAGGCGTCCCCGGGCTGGGGGTTGCCGGGCATGATGATCCCGGGCTTGCCGCCCTTCACACCAGCCTCCCATGAGTCGCTCGCGGTGACGAAGTGCCCGTGCTTCAACTCGAGCGAGTCCTCGCCCATGTACCAGACGTTCCCATCCTTGTCCTGGGCGTACCAGTCGAACGTCCTCTCGACCGGCCCGCTGCGCTCGGAGACCGTGTCCCGGACCACGGTGCACGGGATGCCGAGAATCTGCTTGGTCTTGTCGGTGACGATCTCGTCATCGGTCTGCGGGGTCGTGCCGCGAACGCCTTCGTAGTGATATGCGGTGCCCGGCTTGAGGGGCCAGTAGCGGTTGTCGATCGTCGTGACGAAGTTCGCGGGATCGATCCTCGGCGCGTACTTCCCGTGGAGGGGAGCGAGATCCGATGCCGATGCCGCCGGCGTGGTTGTCGTGGACGATCCCCCGCTGTTCGAACCACAGCCCGCCGCCAGCAGAAGTAGCGGAACGACCGCCAGGGCCGTCGCCGTTCGTGATGCCCGTGCGTTTTCCAAGCCCATCATTTCCTCCAGGCCACTGGCAACCGGCGGGGCGCTTCACGAGGTCTACCCCCGAAGCATGAAGGGACGATGAAGGGACGCGCGGGGCTCCCGCCCAGGTAGCTTGCGACGCTCGCCCGCGATTCCTCCAGGAGGCGCCGTGTCCACACAGCCGTTCCGACCGAAGGTCCTGCTCCACAGCGAGCAGACCGAGGGCGAGATCGGAGTGATCGAGAACACCGTTCCGGCCCGGTGGGCGGGACCACCGCTCCACCACCACGACTTCGACGAGACCTTCTACGTCCTGGAAGGCGAGCTCACGTTTCAGCTGGGCGATGCGCTGAGAACGGCGCAGGGCGGCGACCTCGTCTTCGCGCCGCGGGGTGCTCATCACACCTTGGCGAACCTCAGCGACGCCGAGGCCCGCTACGTGCTCGTCTGCACCCCTGGCGCCTTCGAGCGGTACTTCGCCAAGGTCGAGGCCGAGCAGGCAGGGGTGGACCCGCCCGAGTGGGCGCTCAAGTCGACCCCGGAGGTGACCCGCGTTGGACCGCGGATCGGCGAGCGGGAGGAGGCGTGATGGCCGAGGAATCGTCGGTTGCGGCGAAGGCGCGCCAGATCGTGGACGCCAACAGCTATATGACGCTTGCGACCGCCGACGCGCAGGGACGTCCCTGGGCGTCCCCCGTCTGGTTCGCGCAGGAGGACTATCGCGACTTCTTCTGGGTCTCGAAGCCGGGCGCACGGCATTCGCAGAACCTCGCCGTTCGCGCCGAGCTCGGGATCGTGATCTTCGACTCCACCGTTCCCGCCGGCACGGGGGGCGGCCTCTACCTGGAGGCGGTGGCCGGTGAGGTTCCGGACGAGGATGTCCCTCACGGCGTCGAGGTCTTCTCCCGCAGATCCCAACAACAGGGGCTGGAGGCATTCGCGCCCGAGGACGTCCGGGTGCCGGCGACGCTTCGGCTCTATCGCGCGACGGCCTCGGAGCTATTCGTCCTCGACAGCAACGACATCCGTATCCGGGTCGGCGACGATGCAGGGTCCTAGTCCCTGCGGCCCATCAGCCGCGCAGAAGGTCGCCGACCTTCTCGATCCCCTGCCGGATCGCGCTCTCCGTGAGGTTGCCGAATCCCAGGACGAGCTCGGGCGGGGTCACAGCCCCGCTGAAGCGGTACTCGCTCATCGGGTAGAGGCCGATCGAACGCGCTCTCGCCTCATCGGCGATCGCGCGCTCATCGGACCCGTCGGGCAGCGGCGCCACCGCGTGAAAGCCGGCGGCAAGGCCGCGCAGCTCGATGTCGGGTGCGTGTTGGGCAAGCGCATCGATCAGTGCCTCTCGCTTCGCGGCATAGACGCCCCGCATGCGCCGCAGATGCCGATCGAAGCGCCCCGACTCGATCAGTGTCGCGAGCGCCAGCTGGTCGAGTCCCGGAGACCCGCGATCGGCCAGGTCTTTCTCCTCGGCGATCGCGTCGGCGAGGCTTGCCGGAGCGACGATCCACCCCAACCGGAGGGCAGGCGCGAGCGATTTGCTGACGGTTCCCAGCGTGGCCACCCGGTCAGGCGCGAGTCCCTGGAGCGCCCCGACGGGCTCGCGGTCATAGCGGAACTCGGAGTCGTAGTCGTCCTCGATGATCATGGCGTCGCTGGTCGCCGCCCACTCGACGAGTGCCTGCCGCCGCTCCGGGCCGAGGACGACCCCGGTCGGTGACTGATGGGCGGGTGTGAGCAGGACGGCGCCGGCCCCGCTGGACGCCAGCGCCTCCACGTCGATCCCCTGATCGTCGATCGCAACCGGAACGGCATCGACACCGAGCCGCGCGGCACCCTCGAATTGCTCGGTATGACCCGGATCCTCAAACGCGAGCCGCTTCAAGCCCTGACGAGCGAGCGCTGCGAGCACCAGGTTGAAGCCCTGGGCGAAGCCGGTTGAGATGACGATGCGCTCGGGGCCGGCGACGGCTCCGCGCACTCGACGCACATAGGCGGCGAGCACCTCTCGCAGTCGCGCGCTGCCGCGCGGATCGCCGTAGTCGAGCTCGTCGGCAGCGGTCGTCCGGCTCACGGAGCGCAGCGCCCACATCCAGTCGCCACGCGGAAAGCTCGCGAGGTCTGGGCGGCCTGAGCGAAAATCAATTGCAAGCCGGGGGGCCGGAGCGGGAGCTGCGACCTCCTCGGGCTCCTCCTGTGCGCAGGCCGCGACCCGCGTCGCCGAGCCCGTGCGCGCCGTCAGGAACCCCTCGGCCTGAAGCTGCGTGTAGCACTCGAGGACCAGCCCGCGTGAGACGCCGAGCTCGCGGGCCAGCTCACGCGAGGACGGGAGCCGCTCGCCGGGCACCAGCCGACCGGAACGGATCGCCTGCCTGAGTCCGCGCTCGAGCTGCACGCGAAGCGGCTCGTCGCCCTCGCGGTCGAGACGAAGAAGAAGTTCGGGTCCCAAACCGGCCCACTGAATCGACACGGAATTGGACCTTATCAACGGGCCGGTTCGCGCCTACATTGGCTCCCATGCAAGCGATCAACGCAACGCCCGGGGCCCGCCGCCTCCTCGCGATCTCGGTCATCGCACGGCTGCCGCTGACGATGATCAGCATCGGCATACTGATCCACGCGCAGCATCTGACCGGGTCCTTCGGGTCGGCGGGGCTGGTCGACGGCACCTACGCCGTATCGCTGGCTATCGGCGGCCCGCTCCTGGGGCAACTCGTCGACCGCCGGGGCCAGACGGAGGTCCTGCTCGCAAGCGGGTTGGTGGCCGGACTCGCCCTGGGCGGGATCGCCCTCCTGCCGTCCGGTGTCCCGCTCCCGGGACTCGTCGGGCTCGCTGCCGTCGTCGGGCTCGCGACGCCTCCGGTCGGGGCCGGCCTTCGGGCGCTCCTTCCCGGGTTGCTGCGGGGCACCGAGGCGGTCCGTGCCGCCTACGCGGTGGACGCGACGGTCGTCGAGCTCACCTGGATCGTCGGTCCGCCGCTCGCCCTCGCCATCGGCGCCGCCATCTCAACCGGTACGGCACTCGCGGCCGCTGGAGCCATTCTCGTGGCGGGGACGCTGGCGTTCGCGCTCGAGCCGGCCTCGCGCGCCTGGAGGCCCGTGAATGAGGCTCCCCGCCGCCGCGGCAGCGCGATGAGGTCCCCCGCGATGCGCACGCTCGTCATCGCCCTCACCGCGGTCGGCGCCCTGTTCGCAGCCGTCCAGGTCGGCGTCGCAGCGTCGGCGCAGACACTCGGAGGCACCGCTTCGGCGGGCCCTCTGCTCGGCGTCTGGGGCGCTGGGTCCCTCCTGGGCGGCATGGTCGCCGCACGGCTCGGAGGCGGTGCGCGGACGGCAGCCGGCCTCGCAATCGTCCTCGGAGCGCTGACGATCGGTCATCTGGCGCTCGTCCCCGCGGCCGGCAGCCTGGTCGCGATCGGGATGGTGCTGCTGCTCGCCGGCGCCGCCATCGCCCCGACCTACGCGACGGTCTACGCGATGGTCGACGACGCCGCCCCGGAGGGGACTGCGACCGAGGCCTTCGCCTGGCTGGCCACCGCCGCGGCCATCGGAGCATCCGCCGGCGCCGCGTTCGCGGGCTCCCTCGCCGATGGCGGTGGACCCGCCGCCGCCTTCGTCCTCGCCGGCGTCGTTGGTACGTTCGCCACCCTGACGATCGTCTTCCGGTCGCACACGCTTCGCAGCCCAGGGGCGGTCCGCAGCGCAGCCCTGAGCTACGGTGAAGCGGCTTGAGCAAGCCCCTTGCCGACAGCCGCGCCGAGACCGAGCGGATCCGCACGATCCAGGACCGCACGGCACCGCACTACGACCGCCAGATCTCGTTCTTCGAGCGGGTCCTCTTCGCTGACGGGCGCGAGTGGGCGACAGGGCAGGTCCAGGGCGACGTGCTCGAGATCGCGGTCGGCACGGGCCGCAACTTCGAGCACTACGCGCCCGGCGCGAAGGTCACTGGGATCGAGCTGGCACCGCAGATGCTCGCCATCGCCCGCCGGCGAGCCGCGGACCTCGGCCTCGAGTTCGACCTCCGCGAGGGTGACGCCCAAGCGCTCGAGTTTGGCGACGCGAGCTTCGACACCGTCCTGATCACCCTGGCACTCTGCACGATCCCCGACGACCGCGCCGCGGCGGCAGAGGCGCACCGCGTCCTGCGCCCCGGCGGCCGGCTCGTTCTGCTCGAGCACGTGCGGAGCCCCGTGGCGCCGGTGCGGTGGGTCGAGCGCGCGCTTCACCCGCTCTCACTGCGCTTCGAGGGCGACAACCTCACCCGCGAGCCGCTCGACTACCTCGGCGGCGTGGGGTTCGCCATCGAGAGCGTCGAGCGGCTCAAGTGGGGGATCGTCGAGCGTGTGGTTGCGCGCAAGCCCTCGGGGTGAGCCGCGCGCTCAGTCCTGGATGACGGACAGCACGTTGCCGGCGGGGTCCTTGAACCAAGCGATGGGCGGGCCGCCGCCCCGGAAGATCCCCCGCTCGTCCGTTTCGAGGTCCGTGCCCTCGTAGCGCTCGAAGCTCACGCCCCGCTTGGCCAGCTCGTCGACGGCGGCCTCGATGTCCTCGACGGGAAAGTTGAGGATCGTGAACGAGGCTGGCGTGTGATCGGGCTTCGGATACACGAGCGTCGGCCGATCGCCGGCCAGATGCAGCGTCAGCATGCCGTTCTCCTCGGTGACCTCGAGCCCGAGCGTTGTGGCATAGAACTCCTTGGCGCGCGGGATGTCGTCGACCGAGAAGCCGCTGAACGCCTTGCTTGTCTCCAACATCGGTCCTACCTCCTTCCAGGCACGCAGCAGCGCGCCTTCGATGGGGTCCGCTGTTTAAGACCCGCCGGAGGCCTGGAATTCATCGGCTGACCCGGGCTGACCGCCTAGGTCAGGCGCTCAGGAAGGCCGAGGTTCTCGAACGCGGCGGCGAGCATGTTGGCCGCGAAGGGATGCTCGGGCATGCGCGCGACGACCTCGCGATCGTCGTTCGGCGCAACCCGCGTGATGAAGGCGGTGACGTCGCTGATCTCCTCACCGTGCAGAGTGAGCACATTGAGCGCGAAGCGCAGGTAGGCCTGCTCGTCGGGGTCCCAGCTGTAGAACCCGAGCGCCACCTGGCCGTTGGCGTGCGCGCGACGGGCGCGCCATTTCCACTGGCCCGACATCGGCGAGCCCCTAAGGAAGACCTCGATCTCCTCGCGGCCGCGGAACCAGGTGCCGAGTGGAGGCATGGAGAAGGAGGCGTCCTCGCTCAGCATCTCGACGACGGTCTCGACGTCCCCGCGCTCCCAGGCATCCATGTACTCGTCGACGATCTCGTTCAGGCGCGCGTCTCCGAGCGACCGAAGCGTCTCCTGCTGGCTCTGTTCCGGGAGCCGCTCCTCGACCGTCTTGCGTGCCCGCTGGAGCGCGCTGTTCACCGATGCGGTCGTGGTGTCGAGGGACTCGGCGACCTCGCGCGCCGAGAATCCGAGCACCTCGCGCAGGATCAGCGCCGCGCGCTGGTTCGCTGGCAGATGCTGGAGCGCCGCGACGAAGGCGAGCTCGACGGCCTCGCGCTGCTCGTACTGAGCGTCGGGGCCGGCGAGGCCGTCCTCCAGACCGAACTGCTCGTCGGCGTACGGCTCGATCCAGACCGTTTCGACGAGCGGCTCGCCCGGCCCGTCATGCGGATCCGCCGGAGGCCCGTAGTCGACGGGCAGAACCCGCTTGGGGCGGCGGGCGATGATGTCGAGGCAGGCATTGGTGGCGATCCGGTAGAGCCAGGAGCGGACGGCGCTGCGTCCTTCGAACCGGGGCAGCCCCCGCCACGCGCGCAACATTGCGTCCTGGAGGGCGTCCTCGGCATCGTGCGTCGAGCCGAGCATCCGGTAGCAGTGCGCACGAAGCTCGGAGCGGTGTGCGTCGATCAGGCGGCCGAACGCGCTCTCGTCCCCCTTCTGGGCCGCCTCGAGCAGCTCCTGATCCTCCGCTGCGCGCGTTCTGGGTGCCGTGCTCATTACCCTGCAGGTTAGAGCCGGGGAGCGGTGGGGGCCGCGTCGTGCCTCGGCGCTTTGGCCGATGAGTTTCCGGACGGCGGGCGGTCTTTATGGGTGAACGCTTCGGAACCCTGAGAGCGAGGAGATCGAGAAACGTGACAGCTGATACGAAGACCGACCGCACACGGTGGCTCGCCCTCTACGTGCTGTGCGGCGGGATGCTCATGATCGTGCTCGACGCGACGATCGTGAACGTCGCGCTACCCACGATTCAGGACGACCTCGGCTTCTCGCAGTCGAGCCTCGCCTGGGTCGTCAACGCGTACCTGATCGCGTTCGGCGGCCTGCTGCTTCTGGCCGGGCGCCTCGGCGACCTGATCGGCCAGCGGCGGATCTTCCTCATCGGGCTCCTGGTCTTCACCGGCGCCTCCGCCGTGTGCGCGGTATCGCAGAACCAGGGCATGCTCATCGGCGCCCGGTTCGTGCAGGGTGCCGGCGGCGCGATCGCCTCGGCCGTGATCCTGGGCATGATCGTCACCATGTTCCCGGAGCCGCGGGAGCAGGCGAAGGCAATCGGTGTCTTCAGCTTCGTCGCCTCGGCCGGCGCCTCGATCGGGCTGCTGGCAGGCGGCATTCTCACCCAGACCATCAACTGGCACTGGATCTTCTTCGTGAACATCCCGATCGGCGTCGGCGTGGCGCTCCTTGCCGTTCGCCTGGTCGAGGGCCGTGACGGTATCGGCCTGAAGGCAGGCGCCGACCTGCCTGGCGCGGTGCTCATCACCAGCGGCCTGATGCTTGGCGTCTACACCATCCTCGAGGCGGGTGACAACGGCTGGGGCTCGCTTCAGACCCTCGGGCTGGGCGGGATTGCGATCGCGCTCCTGGTCACGTTCGTTGCCCGGCAGGCGAGGATCGAGAACCCGCTGATGCCGCTCCGTCTGTTCCGCTCGCGAAACGTCGCCGGCGCCAACCTCGTGATGGCGCTGCTGGTAGTCGGGTTCTTCGGCATGTTCTTCCTCGGGGCTCTCTACCTGCAGGGGATCCTGGGCTATGACGCGCTCCAGGTCGGACTCGCCTTCCTGCCCTCCTGCATCGTGATGGGCACCCTCTCGCTCGGGTACGCCGAGAAGCTCATGATGGGCATCGGCCCGAGGGCCGCGCTGGTCGGCGGACTCGCCGCTGCGGCGGTCGGACTCCTGCTCTTCGCCCGTGCGCCGGTCGACGGGAACTGGGTCATCGACGTGCTGCCCGTGATGCTCCTGCTCGGAACGGGTGCCGGCCTGGCGTTCCCCGCACTGATGACGCTGGCGATGTCCGGTGCCACGCAGAGCGACGCGGGTCTGGCATCAGGCCTCGTCAACACGACCGTTCAGGTGGGCGGCGCGATCGGCCTTGCCGTGCTGGCCACCGTCGCTACCGCTCACACCGACAGCCTGCTCGCAGACGGCGACTCGAAGGCCGAAGCGCTCAACTCGGGCTACCACCTCGCGTTCGTGATCGGCGCCGTGCTCGTCACTGTCGCCATCGGCGTCGCGCTCGCGGTTCTCGAGAAGCCGGCCGCGGCGCCCCAGGAGGCGCCCGGCGCGCCGGACGAGCGGGCGGCCGCGGACGCCGCCTATTCCGAGGCCGGCTGAGTTTGGCCGCGCCCATCTCGCTGATCGGCGTCCCGACCAGCGCGGGGGCGTTCGCGCCGGGCCAGGAGCGCGCACCGGCAGAGCTCCGCCGGGCCGGCCTTGCGGATCGGCTCCGGGAAGAAGGGCGGGATGTGAACGACCGAGGCGACTCGCCCGTCTGGCGCTGGCGCCCAGACCCGGAGCACCCTCGAGCCCAGAACGTCGGGGCCGTGGTGGCGAGTGTGCGCGACACCGCCACGCGGGTCGAGCAGGCGGGTCACAGCCGGGAGCTCGCCCTCGTTCTGGGAGGCGACTGCACCATCGAGCTCGGGACGATCGCGGGACATCTGGCGGGAAGCGATGACATCGGGCTCGTCTACTTCGACGTCCACCCGGATCTGAACACGCCCGATTCAGTGCGTCCGGGTGCCCTCGACTGGATGGGAATGGCCCATGCCCTGGCCGTCGAAGGGGCCACGCCAGAGCTGGTCGAGGTTGGGCCGCGCACGCCGCTGCTCGCTGATGATCAGGTCCTCTTCTTCGCGTATGGACCGGAGCAGGCGCGTCCGTTCGAGCTCGAGGTGATGGAGGAGCGTGGCCTTGAACGGGTGTCTGTCGACGAAGTCGCGGCCGACCCCGGCGGCGCCGCCGGCCGGGTCATCTCAGGATTCGCCTCGCGCTTCGAGCGTCTGCTCGTTCACTTCGACGTCGACACGATCGACTTCAACGACGCCCCGCTCTCCGAGAACACCGGTCGCGGCGAAGGGCTGGCGTTCGATACGGCGATGCGGGCGCTGGAGGTGCTGTGTGAGAGCGAGCGACTGAGTTCGCTGACCGTGACTGAACTCAATCCCCTCCACGGGGACGAGGAGGGTCTGACGCTGCGGCGATTCGCCGACGCGCTGGCCGGATCCTTCGGGGCCGCTGGGGGCGACTAGTCGAGCCCGCGCAGCCAGCTCGCCCGCACGACGCCCATGCGCATCCGCTGCGGGTGGTCGCCGACCGGGGTCGTGGCGACCTCCTTGCGGGACTTGTAGGAGATCGCCGAGATCGAGTCGCTGCCCGACCACGAGACGAAGCAGTAGCGGCCGTTGCCGCTGTTCGTCACCCAGTAGGGCTTCGTGCCGCCGAAGATGAGCTTGTACTTGAAGCTGCGGCGCGAGACGACGGCGACGTAGTCGTCCATGGTCCCGGCGGCGCAGAGGCGCCTGCCCCGGGGGTTCATGGCGAGGCCGTGATGCGCGGAGTCGAGGAGGTACTGCTCGCGCGGCATGTCCGGCACCAGATTCGGCAGGCTCGCTACGCGCGTCACCTTCTCGCGCTTGAAGTCGTACTCGACGAAGCCATGGAAGAACGAAACCTGGAAGTAGACGTAGCGCTCGTCGGGTGAGAGCGCCATCGGGCGCACGGCTGAGCTCATGTGTGGGTAACCGGCCTCGGCAAGCTTCTGGCCCATGTCGATCTGGTCGATGACCTCGTGGGTCTTCGTGTTGACCACCTCGAACCAGCGATCGCCCTTGGTCGAGTCGAGCTCGGGCTGGTCGGCCGGGGTGAAGACCAAGCCGATGCTGGCGTGGTAGATGCGGCTGCCGTCTTCGGAGAAGTTGTTCTCGTGCGGCGAGTCGCCTGACGGGAAGCTCCACTGCTCCTCACCGGTCGCCGTGTCGAGAACGTGGACGACGTTCGCCGTCGAGTCGGAGACAGCGACGAGCTTCCCGTCCGGCGAGAGGCCCATGTGGTCGGAGCGCTGGCCGGTCATGGGGAAGCGCCAGGCGATCTCGTCCGTCGCGAGATCGATGCCGACCACGTCGGCGAGGCTCGGCCGCGAGACGATCAGCAGCGGCCGTCGTTCGACGTGAACATGTCGTCGACGAACTGGTCGTGCCCCTCGCCGATCAGCTCGCGGACCGCGAGGAAGTACCCGAGCCGCTCGGGATTCGTCGCGATCTCGAGCATCCGCTCGTCGATGTCGGGGATGATGTTGACCTCGCCGAGGGCGGCGAAGTCGCCACGCGGGCGCACCACCGTCGCCGTCCCGTCCCAGTTGTTGCCGACGAAGAGGACGTGGCGCAGATCGCTTGCGGCACGCGCGCCCGGCGCCGCCGAAGCGACGCCGGCCACGATGGCCATGACGGCGACCGTGATCGCGATCAGCTTCGGCCGCGCGGACGCGGCTTCTGTCCAGGGCTTCCCCCACATCGACTCCCAGTCCGAGACGGGCAGGAGCCTAGCCTGCGAGGACCCTGTGCGCGCCGGTTACCCGGCGGTTTGCGCTACTGGCCGGTCAGGCGAAACTGCCCAGTGCCCTGGGAGTCCTGTCCGACCTTCTCGATCCGGCCGTCCTGGCGGGCCGCCTTGAATCCGGGCTTCAGCTGCGGCCGCTCGACTCCCAGCTTCTGCTGGAGGTCATCGCGGCTGAACTCATCCTTGCCGAGCTCCTTGGCCGCTCCTACTACCTGGTCTGGTGTGACGCTCTCAGGCATCTCGTTCCTTCCTCTTCGGGGTTGAGGGATGCCAATCGACTTCCCGATCGGACCCCGTGAAATACGGTACCATAAATTCATGAATTCCGCTTCAGGAAATCAGCGTCAAGAATCTGTTGCTGCCGGTCGCTGGGATTTCCTGACGAATCACGCACACGTGCTGATGTGCGTGGCTGCCGACCCCGGCATTCGGCTGCGTGAGATCGCAGCGGCGGTGGGCATCACGGAGCGCGCCGCCCACCGGATCCTCTCGGAGCTCGTCGCCGAGGGCTACGTCCTGCGCGAGCGGGAGGGCCGGCGTAACCGATACGAGGTGGTTGACGAGCTTCCCCTGCGGCATCCGCTGGTCCGAAGCCGAGACGTCGGCGATCTGCTCGAGGCCATGCTCGCCTCCGGCGACGGCGCCCCCACGGGTGGGGTGGCCCAGGCCGTCACTCCCGCTCCGCGTACTCCTTGAGGCCCTCGGCCGCGCCTTTGGTGAGCAGTTCCTTCACCTTGCCCTCGACCGGCCCGCGCAGCAGAAGGCCGAGAATTCGGCCCGGGTCCGCATGCAGGGCGTACACGGCACCCGTGCGGTCCCGGCCGAGCTCGGTGAACTCCCACGAGCCCCTGAGCCACTTGAGCTCGCCCTTCTCCTGCACCCAGGTGATGCTCGCCGGTCGGTCGTAGGTGAAGCGAAGGCGGGCCTTCACCTTCTTCACCGCGGCGTCCGAGACGGTTTCGACCACCTCCGGTCGCCCCTCGGCGTCGCTTTCGAGTATCTCGACCTCCTCGAGCGTCCCCTGCCACTTCGGGGCGTTCGCGACATCCGCAGCGATCTCGAAGCAGCGCTCGCGCGGCGCGTCAATTACGACTTCCCAGCTGGCCTCCAGCGTGCCCACGCCGACAACCTACGACAATTGTTAAGGGGTCTGACCTCTTGACGCGGCGACCCGATCCGCGTGGTCGGCCTCGGCGGCTCGTTCAGCCCGCGAGCTGCGGGGTCTCGCGGCCGTCGGCGATGCGCTCGCGCTCCGTGCGTGCGACGAGCTTGAACGAATCCGTGTTCCGGCCCTCGCGGATCGAGCCCGGGAGGGCGATCCGTCCAGCGCGGATCGCGGCGGCCACGGCTCGAAATGCCGCGGCGTGCGCCCGCGTCCAGCTCAGGTCGTAGTGGTCGCGGACGGCGGTCGGCAGCGCGCCGAGCGTGATCAGGTCGTGGACCCGCTTCGCAGGCTGGAGCAGCGTGGGGAGGGGGATCTCCAGGGCCGTTGCATGCCCCAGGTACCGAGCGGCCGGGGTGAGATGCATGCGTTCGCTGACCAACTCGGCCTCGAACCACGCCCTGAACTCCCGCCAGGTGGATGGAGCCGCCTTGCGAGGCATTCCGAACAGCTCGCCGAAGCGCACGTAGTCCTGCCACAGGCGCTCGCGCTCGTCGTCGTCGAGGCGGCCGACCAGAACCTCGTAGTAGGCCGGCCCCGAGTCGGCGATCACCGCCATCGTCCAGAGCATCAGGTCCGGGTCGTAGGCGGAGTAAGTCGAGCCCGCGGGCGTTGCCCCTGCGTCCTCGGGCAAGGTCCCGCGAACGTGTTCGTGCATCCTGGCGACCGTGGCGAGAACCTCGTCGGCTTCAGCCCGGGTTCCGAAGAAGATCGTCTCGAAGGCGCTTGCCGTGTGGGCGAGGCGGCGGAACGGCCGCACCCGCCCGCGCGTGTGCTGAATCGTCCCGACGAATGCGCGCGGGTTGAGCGCCCCGATCATGAGCGCGCGCTGGCCGTAGAAGAGGCCGACCGCGCGCTGCTCGTGAACGTGGCGGAGCACCGACCTGCCACGCGGGAAGTAGCCGTCGTCGAGCGTGCCCATCTGTCCCGGGCACAACTCTGACAGAACCGTCGCTCGGATCGGGTTTCTAGTCGCCCACCGGGGATGGCGCGATCTCCCCGCGACCGGCGACCTGGAGGTCCTCCGGGAGGGTCACCCCGAGGCGCTCGGCGACGACCTCGAGCCGCGTTCGCCACGCGATGATCGCCGCCCGCTGGCGATCCTGTGTGTCGGGCAGGTCGTCGAACTCCCGGTCGGGGACGGCTTCGGCAAGCGCGCTCAGGTAGGAGTCCTCGAAGATGTAGGTGTGCGCGTAGGCCTCGTGCTCCGGGCGGATGGCCGGCGGGACCGGGCGCAGCGCGGCGATCTGCACGGCGAAGTCGGCAAAGCGCCGCTCCAGCGCATCGACGCGTCGCTGTGCCTCGGCGGGACCGATCCGATGCTCCGCATACGCCGAGAGGATCGGATCCGCGCGGTCGAGCAGGCGGTTCGTGCCGAGCCTGATCGGCTCGACCTTCCGGATGTATGCCTCAAACGCCGCCTTGTCCGAACTCGCCGCCGGCTGCGAGTCACCACCGCCGCAGCCGGTGAGGGCGAGTGCGGCGACGAGGCCTCCCGCGAGCCCTCTTCTCAATAGCCGTACCCGCCGCCGCCGCCACCGCCGCCCGAGTCCGTCGTCGTGCTCCCCGAGCTCGTGGTGGACGAGCCGGTGCTGGTGCTCCCTGTGCTCGAGGAAGTGGAGGGGGCGGCCGCCCCGCTCGAGCTGCTCGAATCGTCCGAGCTGCCGCAGCCGGCGCCTGCGAGCGCCAGCGCGATCACCGCCGCAGCCACGGCCGCGAACCTCGTCTTCGATCGGTCTCTCATTCCGGCTCCTATCGTCGTCGCTCGGCCACTGCGGCCGCAGCCGGTATACGGCGCGGGCGCCTGACGCGTTCACCGTGGAGGCCGCGGTACGGTAGGCGCATGGCGCGAGATGCGGCCGTCGAGGCCATCTTCAAGCCGGTGCGGCCGCCCACGACGTTCGAGGAGACCGTGGAGCGCCTTGGCACCGCGATCAGGCTCGGCCTGCTGGCACCGGGCACCAAGCTGCCGCCCGAACGCGATCTCGCGACCGAGCTCCACATCTCGCGCTCGACCCTGCGACAGGCCCTCACGACGCTCGAGCAGAGCGGACACCTGGTCGCGCGCCGCGGGCGATCGGGCGGAACCTTCGTGACGGAACAGCCGCCCCTCGCTGAGCTCGACGACGAGCCGCTCGACGAGCATGGCTGGGCCGTTCTGGACCACCGCGTCGCGATCGAGACGGGAGCCGTGATCCTGGCGGCCGAACGCGCCGGCGCTCCCGACCTCCAGCGGCTCGACGATCTCGTCGAGAAGATGGCCGCGGCGAGCGACTTCGAGGACTACCGCCGCGCCGACATGCGCTTCCACATCGGACTGGCCGAGGCGGCGGCCTCGCCGCGGCTGGTGGCGGAGATGACCGAGGTCCAGGGGCAGATGAGCGATCTGATCGCACTCATCGCCCATCCCGACCAGGTGCTCACTCACTCCAATGAGCAGCACCGCCGGCTCGTCGCTCTGCTCCGCAAGCAGGCCGCCTCGAAGGCCGTCGCCCTGATGCGCGAGCACATCGAAGGGACCGAGCACATCCTCGCCGGACTCCTTCCCCGCAGGGCGAACGCGCATTAGATGAGTGATCCCACGACTTCACGCACGCGGATGACGCCGGATACCGTGGCATCACTCATCTGCCCCCGGCCACGTGGAGCTCGGTCGCCTGGATCTGGCGCTGCCCGTATGAGCCGGGGTAGACCGGACCCGCCGCGCTCACCTCCGTGCCACGAACGGGCAGCGGGTGCGGCCGCATGGCGCGCTCCACGTCGATCACCGAGATCCCGGGACCGGTGATGCTGTCGGCGCTCGCCAGGACGAAATGGGCATCCCCGTCGCCGTCGGGATCGTGGGCCTCGACGTAGAGAACGCGGCCCGAGGCCACGCTGCAGTTGTTCGCGTCGGGCGGGCAGTGCGCGCGCTCGACGGGCGGCGCCGGGGGAAGCGAAGTCTGCGCATTGCCAGCGGACCGCGTCGTCGCCGGCGAATCCCTGCTCTCGTCGCTCCCGCATGCGCTGAGCGTGATCGCGGCGACCACCATGGCCGCGGCGGCGATCCCGATCGCTCGCCGGCGCTCAGGCGCGAATGCGCTCGCCCTTGGGGTCAAAGAGCGGCTCCTTGGCGACCGTGCCCTCCACCCAGCGTCCAAAGATCTCCACCGCAATGGCGGTGTCGGGTTCCGAGTGCTCGGGTGGAAGGTACGCATAGGCGATCGACCGCTCGACGGTATAGCCATAGCCGCCGGTCGTCACCCGCCCTTTGATCTCATCGCCGATTCGGACGGGCTCGTTGCCGAGTGCGACCGACCGGGGGTCGCCAAGCAGGAGGCAGCAGAGGCGCGTCCGTGGACCCTGCTCCCGTGCCTCTGCGAGCGCGTCCCGTCCGAGGAAGCCGCCGTCCTTATCGAGCTTCACGCAGAATCCCACGCCGCCCTCGTACGGGGTCTCATCGGGCGTGATGTCGGCCCCCCAGACGCGGTAACCCTTCTCGAGCCGCAGGGAGTCGATCGCGCGATAGCCGCCGGCAACGATCCCATGAGGCTCGCCCGACTCCCAGAGGGCCCGCCATAGGCCGAGCCCATATTCGGTCGGGCAGTAGAGCTCCCAGCCGAGCTCGCCGACGTACGTGACCCGGAGCGCCCGGACGGGGACGTGTCCCACCGTGATCTCCCGCACCGACATGTACGGGAACCCATCGTTCGAGAGGTCCTGTGGGGTCAGGGGACCCAAGACGTCCCGCGCCCGCGGCCCCCAGATCCCGAAGCAGGCCCACTGCGAGGTGACGTCGTTCACCTGCACGCTGCCGTCGGCCGGGAGGTGCTTGCGGATCCACTCGCGGTCATGGTTGCCGAATGCTGTGCCCGTGACGATCGAGAAGCGATCCTGGCCGAGCCGGGCGACGGTGAAATCGCATTCGATACCGCCACGGCGGTTGACCATCTGCGTGTAGGTGATCTGCCCGATCCCGCGTGCGACGGCGTTGTCGCAGAGATGTTCGAGCAGCTCCGCGGCCCCGGGGCCGACGATGTCCATCTTCGCGAAGGAGGTCTCGTCGAAGAGGGCGACTCCCTCGCGGCATGCCAGGTGCTCCGCGCCGATCGCCGGAGACCAGTGGTGGCCGGCCCAGCCGCGTGGGCGCAGCGATTCGTCTCCGGCATCCGCGTTCGAGTCGTACCAGTTGACCCGCTCCCATCCCGACTTCTCCCCGAACGCGGCGCCGTGCTCGCCGTGCCAGGCGGTCGCGGGCGAGATCCGAAGTGGCCGCCCAGCCGTTCGCTCGTGGTTGGGATAGCGGATGTCGTAGTAGGTCTCGTAGGTCTCCTTGATCCTGGCGTGGGTGTATGACGGCGAGCGGTACTGACTGCCGAACCGCCGGATGTCCATCTGCCAGAGGTCGAGGCTCGGCTCCCCGTCCGCTATCCACTCCGCGACGACCTTGCCGATGCCGCCCGCGCCCGCCAGTCCATGGGCGCAGAAGCCGGCCGCGACGAAGAATCCCCGCACCTCGCTCTCGCCAAGGCAGAACTCGTTGTCGGGCGTGAAGGCCTCGGGCCCGTTGATCAGGCGGGTCACGGTGACCTCCTCCATGACCGGCACGCGCCGCTTCGAGTTCTCGGCGATCTCCTCGAACCGGTCGGGGTCGTCCTCGAGGAGCCGGGCATTGAAGTCGGCCGGGATGCGATCGAGCCGGTCCGGGCCGTCGGGAACGAATGCCGGCGCCGAGTCGCGCTCGTAGCCGCCCATGACCAGTCCGCCGCCGTCCTCCCGGTAGTAAACGAGTAGATCCGGATCTCGAAGCGTCGGAAGGTGCTCGCCGTTCCGCTCGCGGAACGGCTGCGTCACCACGTACTGATGCGACATCGGGATCAGCGGCACCCGAACTCCTGCGAGCCGGCCCACCTCTGCCGCGTACATGCCGGCGGCATTCACGACGACCTCGGCCTCGATCCTGCCCCGGTCGGTCTGGACGCCGTGGACCCGCCCGTCGCGGACGTCGATCCCCGTCACCCGGGTGTTCGTGAACACCCTGCACCCTCCCTGCCGAGCGCCCTCGGCGAGCGCGAACGTCAGCTGCGAAGGGTCGATGTACCCGTCGGTGGGCAGCCACGCGGCGCCGAGGACGCCCTCGGTGGACATGAGCGGGAACATCGCCTTCGCCTCATCGGCGGAGATCAGCTCGAGCGGCAGGCCGAAGGTCTTGGCCCACCCGGATTGGCGTCGAAGCTCCTCGAGGCGATCCTCGCTCGAGGCGAGCCTGATTCCGCCACACTCGACCCATCCGGGATCGAAGTCGGACTCGGCGCCGATCCGCCGGTAGAGATCGACCGAGTGCATCATCATCTTGGTCAGGGAGACGGATCCGCGCAGCTGGCCGACGAGGCCCGCCGAGTGGAAGGTCGAGCCGGCCGTCAGCTGCGCCCGTTCAAGCAGAACGACGTCCTCCCAGCCCAGCCCGGCGAGGTGGTAGGCGATCGAGGTGCCGCCGACGCCGCCGCCGACGATCACGCAGCGGGCTGAGCCCGGAAGCTCAGCCCTCGGCGGCACGGGCCTCCGCCAGCGACCGATCGAAGCTCGAGTCGGCGGCGGTCTTCTGCATCCGCTCGAAGTGCGTCCTCGCGTAGTCCCTGAAGTCGAAGTCGAGCTCGGAGACGCCGGACTGGACCACGCCCCACATGGCTTCGCGGAAGTCGGACATGAACCGCATCAGCCCGAGCGCGGCAATCCGGGCAGGCGTCGGCGGCTCGCTGAAGTAGGCGCCCAGGAGCTCGTGCTGCTGAGCCTCGTCGAGCTCGTTGTTGATCGCGAAGTTCGCGAGATCGAAGAACCGGTTGCCCATGCCCGCGTACTCCCAGTCCACGATCCGAATGCCCTCCGGCGTATTGATGAAGTTCGCGGCAAGCAGGTCGTTGTGGCACGGAACCGGCGCATGCTCCCTGCCGGTCAGCGCCGCCTCGATCTCGGCGGCCCGCCTGAGCGCGCCGTCAAAGGCGTCTGGGATGGGCGTTTCCCGGCTCCGCGCCGTCTCGGCGTAGGTCTCGACGATCCGAAACGAATCGAACGCGGCGCCGAGATCCTCCCCGGAATCGTGAAATGTGCGCAGGGCGGAGGCAACCATCGCGATCACCTCCGGCTCGCGAAGGCCCGGCGCGCTCATCCCGACGCCCTCGACGAAGAGGGTGACGATGCACTCGGGGTCGTCGAGCGCGGCCGCCACCTGCGGGGCGATACCCAGCCCGGCGGCGAGCTCGTTGGCGCGGCGCTCCACGCCGCGGTCGATCTCGAGCAGTGAGGTGTCCTTGCCCGGCACCCTGACGACGTAGTCGCGCCCGCCGAGCCGCGCGGTGTAGTTGCGGTTCGTGATGCCGCCCTCGAGGGGCGCGATATCGCCCACCGCTTCGCCCAAGATGGGCTCCAGCTGCTCGATGATCCGGACAATCTCCGGATCCAGGGCTTGACGAGCGTCCGGGGTTGGGTTTAGGCTCGCTTCGTCCATAGGTCGGGCGGTCGTACCTTTTCAGGTTGAGACCGCGCTGGTCAAGAGGAGGAGGCACGGATGGAAGCTGCCAGATCGCAAGCTGATCGTGATCGCGACGAGCAGAGGCTGGCCGAGCTGGGCTACAAGCAGGAGCTCGATCGCGGCTGGACGAGGTTCACGAACTTCGCTATCTCGTTCTCGATCATCTCAGTACTGGCCGGCTGCTTCACGGTCTTCTACGTGGGGTGGAACAACGGCGGGCCGATCGCGATCTCGATCGGCTGGCCGGTGATCGCCCTGATCATCCTCGCGGTCGCCGTCAGCATGTCCGAGCTCGCCTCGGCGTTCCCGACCGCGGGCGGGCCTTATTGGTGGGCCCACAATCTCGGAGGTGCCGGGTGGTCCTGGTTCACCGGCTGGTTCAACGTCCTCGGGCTGATCGGGATCGTCGCCTCGGTTGACTACATCCTCTCGTTCTTCCTCACGCAGCTGTTCGGCCTCTGGGGCTGGGACCTCGGCTTCATCAACTTCGCCGACGACCAGCACGTCATCCAGGAGATCTTCTGGTTGTACGCGGTAATCCTCGGCCTGCACGCCTTGCTCAACATCTTCTCTCACCGGTTGCTCGCGTTGTTCAACAGCATCTCGGTCTGGTGGCACGTGATTGGGGTGCTGATCATCATCGGGATTCTGATCATCGTTCCCGACTCTCATCAGAGCGCCGACTTCGTCTTCACCGAGAAGATCAACAACTCCGGGTTCGCCGACGGGGCCATCGGCGGCGGCACGTACTGGTTCCTCGTGCTGCCCGTGGGCTTCCTCTTGACGATGTACACGATCACCGGCTACGACGCCTCGGCACACGTGGCCGAGGAGACCGTGGGCGCCGAGCAGGCAGCGGCGAAGGGCATCTGGCAGTCGGTCGCGCTCTCAGCCGTGATCGGGTGGTTCGTGTTGCTCGCGATCCTGTTCGCCGCCACCAACGTCGGTGCCGTCAACAAGGGGTTCGGCACCTCGATCGCGGTGTTCACCTCTGCCGAAATGAACCAGAACTGGGCTGAGGCGATCCTCGTGATTGCCTGTGTCGGCCAGTTCTTCTGCGGCATGGCCTGCGTGACGAGCTGCTCGCGGACGTTCTTCGCGTTCTCCCGCGACCGTGCCGTTCCGGGCCACCGGCTGTGGAGCCAGGTCAGCGGCGTGCGCGGGGTGCCCGTAATGGCAGTGCTCGGCAGCTGCGCTCTGGCTTTCCTGATCGTGCTGCCGGCGCTGTTCGCGTCCGACACCTATGTGCCGCCGGTCGCCTTCTTCGCGGTGACTGCGATCGGCACGATCGGGCTCTACATCGCCTACGTGACGCCGGTCTACCTGCGCTGGCGGGCGGGCGATTCGTTCGAGCCCCGCTCCTGGACGCTGGGAGCCCGCTACAAGTGGATCAACGGCGTGGCGGTCGTGTTCGTCTGTCTCATGTTCATCATCCTGATGCTGCCCTTCTCCAGCCT
>JBKPNZ010000061.1:0-15546 GCA_046732895.1 Actinomycetota bacterium | reverse complement strand
GCCTTGCGCTGCGGACGCTCGCGGAGCGCGCCGCCGGCCGCCCGGTCGCCCTCGGGCGGGCACGCGCCGCTGCGATCACCCGCCTGGCGGGGACGCCCGGCGGGGGCGAGATCGAGCTGGGCGGGGGCATCAGCGCCATCTGCGAGGCCGGCACGGTGCGGTTCGTCACCGCCTCGGAGGTCGAAGCGGCACCCGAGCCCGTTGCGCTCACCATCCCCGGGCGCGCCCGCCTCGGCGACTGGGAGGTGAGGGCGGAGCTCCATCCCGGGCCGGTCGAGCCCGCGGGACCTGAGCTTGCGACCATCGACGCCGGGGCGCTGTCCGGCCGGATCGAGGTCAGGACCTGGCGTGAAGGCGACCGCATCCGTCCGCTTGGGATGGACGGCACCAAGAGCCTCCAGGACCTCTTCACCGACCGCGGCGTCCCGCGCTCCGAACGGCGGCGGCTGCCGGTCGTCACTGTGAACGGCGAGGTCGCCTGGGTCGCCGGGATCGCAATCTCGGAGGACTTCCGCCTCGGCCCCGAGACACAGACGGTCGCCGTGATCTCGGCGCGCGAGCTGGACTAGCTAGCAGCTAGCCTGCGCGCGTGGATGATGGTGCCATCGGCGAGACGCTCGTCGGCCAGGAAGACCTGCAGCGCCGCGTGAAGGAGCTCGGCGCCGAGATCAGCGCCGACTACGAGGACAGCGACCTCGTGATGATCGGGGTCCTGAAGGGCGCGATCCTCTTCCTCGCCGACCTCATGCGCGAGCTCACGGTGCCGTGCGAGGTCGATTTCATGGCGGTCTCGAGCTATGGCTCCTCGACCGACTCCTCCGGTGTCGTCCGGATCCTCAAGGACCTGGATGCGTCGATCGAGGGGCGCGACGTCCTGGTCGTCGAGGACATCATCGACTCCGGCCTCACCCTCCACTACCTGATGAAGAACCTACGGGCGCGAAACCCCGCCTCCCTGGAGGTCTGCGCACTGCTGACGAAGCCGGAGCGGCGGCGCATCGACCTGCCCATCCGCTACGTGGGCTTCGAGATCCCCAACAGATTCGCGATCGGCTATGGCCTCGACCACGCTCAGCGCTATCGCAACCTCCCGTACGTGGCCGCGCTCGAGGGCTGAGAGCGGCGCTCACGAGGCTCGGAGCGAGCGAGCAGGCGCATGCATGCGCGGCTGCGCCGCTTGGCGGGCGATTTTCCCCCTGGTACGCTGATCCTGAAGCTGCGGGGCGTCGTAACCCTTAGGCATGCCGAAAATCCGACCCCAGGTTGAGCCCGAATGAGGCGATTCTTCCGAAGCGCTGCGTTTCCGATTCTGATCGTGATCGTGCTCGCGTTCTTCGCGCAGCGCCTGATCAGCCCGTCGAGCTCTGAGGAGCCGCCCACCTACAGCCAGTTCCTGACGCAGATCGACCGCTCGCCGGACTCGATCAAGGACGTCACGCTCGACACCAAGACGAACACGCTCGACGTGACGGAGGCCGACGGCAACCAGTACTCCACGGGCTACCCGCCGAACACCGAGGAGTCGCTGGTCAACTCGCTGCGCCGCCAGCACATCGAGACGAACGTCAAGGGCACCGGCGGCTCGAGTCTGCTCTCGATCCTCACCTACATCCTGCCCTTCATCCTCTTCTTCGGATTCTGGGTCTTCCTGATGAACCAGATGCAAGGCGGCGGATCCCGAGTCATGAGCTTCGGCAAGTCGCGCGCGAAGCGCATGTCGGTCGACGCTCCCAAGATCACGTTCCGCGACGTGGCCGGCGCCGACGAGGCCGTGCAGGAGCTCCACGAGATCAAGGAGTTCCTCGAGAACCCCAAGAAGTTCCAGGCACTCGGGGCCCGCATCCCCAAGGGCGTGCTGCTCTACGGCCCGCCCGGCACCGGCAAGACGCTGCTCGCTCGCGCCGTTGCGGGTGAGGCCGGCGTGCCCTTCTTCTCGATCTCGGGCTCGGACTTCGTCGAGATGTTCGTCGGCGTGGGCGCCTCGCGAGTGCGCGACCTCTTCGAGCAGGCGAAGCAGAACGCTCCCTGCATCATCTTCATGGACGAGATCGACGCCGTCGGCCGCCATCGCGGGGCCGGCATGGGGGGCGGTCACGACGAGCGCGAGCAGACGCTCAACCAGCTGCTCGTCGAGATGGACGGCTTCGAGATGAAGGACAACATCATCCTCATCGCCGCCACCAACCGCCCGGACATCCTCGACCCGGCCCTGCTGCGGCCGGGCCGCTTCGACCGGCAGATCGTCGTGGACCGGCCCGATCGCCGCGGCCGTAAGAAGATCCTCGAGGTCCATACCCGCGGCAAGCCGCTCGCCAAGCAGATCAACCTCGACGCCCTCGCCGGCCAGACCCCAGGCTTCACCGGCGCCGACCTCGCCAACCTGATCAACGAGGCCGCCCTCTTGACCGCCCGCTCCGGCAAGCGCGAGATCACGATGATCGAGCTCGAGGAGGGGATCATGCGCGTGATCGCGGGTCCCGAGAAGAAGACCCGCGTCATGTCGGAGAAGGAGCGCCTGGTCACCGCCTACCACGAGCTCGGCCACGCGATCGTCGGGCACGTCCTTCCCAACTGCGATCCGGTGCACAAGATCTCGATCATCAGCCGTGGCCAGGCCCTCGGCTACACGATCTCGCTGCCGACCGAGGACAAGTTCCTGACGACGCGCGCGGAGCTCACGGACACGATGGCGATGACACTCGGGGGACGCGCCGCCGAGGAGATCATCTTCGGCGAGATCACGACCGGCGCCTCCAACGACCTCGAGAAGGTGACCGAGACCGCCAAGCAGATGGTCATGCGCTACGGCATGTCCGAGCGCCTCGGCCCGCGCGTCTTCGGCCACGACCGCTCGCAGCCCTTCCTGGGACGCGAGTTCTCCGCCGAGCCCGACTACTCCGACGAGATCGCGCGCGAAATCGACGACGAGATCCGCCGCATCGTGGAGGAGGCTCACCAGACCGCCAAAGACATCCTGCTCGAGCACCGCTCGCAGCTCGACGAGATCTCGAAGATCCTGCTCGAGCGCGAGACGATCGACGCGGAGGAGTTCGAGCAGCTCCTCGCCGGCAAGCGCGAGGACGAGGTCTTCGGCGACGAGGAGGAGCCCGAGGCCCCACAGGCGCCCCCCGAGCCCGAGAAGGGCGCCCAGCGCGAGGGCCCGCGGCCGCGGCCACAGCCCCGCCCCGGGTTCGCCGGCGGCTCCGCCGAGATGCGGGCGGACGATCCGCCGCAGCCTTCGCTCTAGCCTCGAGGGATCGGAGGGGCGGCGCGCCCGCCATCATTCTCCACCGATGGTCGAGTTAACGCGACATAGACGCGTTTTCTCGACCATCGATGCCCAACGCGGCGTTTGCTCCTTCCTCCTCTTAGTGCCTCTGACCGTTGGCGTCGCCGGCTGCGGCGGCGGAGACAGCGTCAGCCAGAGCGAGACAGACCAGGCCGTCGCCGCCGCCCATCAGGCCTTTGAGCGGGCGAAGAAGGGCGGGGTGGACCTGACCTCAGGGCCCTGCGTCGCCGAGACGCTGCCCGGACTCGACGACTGGGTCGCCGACATCGCCCATGACCCGCGCCAGCCCGTCGACGATGAGGCGGAGAATCAGTGCCAGCGCTATCGCGAGGGCGAGGCGCACCACTTCGTCGAGCTGACGCCGCAGGGCGAGCTGATCCGCGCGGAGTAGGGTCAGCCCGTGACCCGGCTGATGGGCATCGTCAATGTCACGCCCGACTCGTTCTCCGACGGCGGGCTCTTCCTCGATGCCGAGCGCGCGATCGAGCACGGCAAAGAGCTCTTCGCGGAAGGCGCCGAGATCGTCGACGTCGGCGGCGAGTCGACGCGGCCCGGAGCTGCCGAGGTTCCGGCCGACGAGGAGCTCGAGCGCACCCGTCCCGTCGTTGCGGAGCTGACCGATGCCGAGATCCCCGTCTCGATCGACACCTCGAAGGCCGAGGTCGCGGCCGCCGCACTGGATGCCGGGGCGGTCATGGTGAACGACGTCACCGCGCTCGTGGCCGAGCCTGAGCTCGCTGGCCTCTGCGCCGAGCGCTCCTGCGAGTTGGTGCTTATGCATATGCAAGGCACCCCCCGCACGATGCAGCAGAACCCGACCTACGATGACGTTGTGGAAGACGTGAAGGCGTTCCTCGCGGAGCGGATCGAGTTCGCGATGGAGGAGGGGGTCGCCGAGGAGCGGATCTGGGTGGACCCCGGAATCGGCTTCGGCAAGACCGTCGAGCACAACCTCGAGCTGCTCCGCCGCCTCGGCGAGCTGGGCGAGCTCGGGCGGCCGCTCGTCGTCGGCACCTCGCGCAAGACGTTCATCGGCAAGCTCACCGGGCGCGAGGTCGACGAGCGCCTGGGTGGAACGATCGCCTCCAACGTCCTCGCCGCTCGAGCAGGCGCTCAGATGTTGCGCGTACATGACGTCGGCCCGATGCGCGAGGCGCTCGTGGCCACCTGTGCGATCACCGGGGAGCACGACTGGCGTAGTGCGGCAACATCGCGGCACTGACCCCGGCCGGCCGCACGGCGATACGTTTGCCTCGTGGAGGCGCACGAAAACGGTCCTGAGACCTCCGTTCAGGTCGAGCTGCGCGGCCTCTCGATCTACACACATCATGGCGTCACCGAGGCCGAGCGCGAGATCGGCCAGCGCCTGGAGATCGACGTCGATTTCGACGTCCCTGAGTGCGACGCGGTCCTGACCGATCGCCTGGACGACACGATCGATTACGCCGAGGTCTGCGACATCGTCGCCCTCGCAGCCACCGAGCGCAGCTACCGAACGCTCGAGCGCCTGGGCCACGTCATCGGCGAGCGCCTCATGGAGCGCTTCGGCTGCGAGCAGGTCAGAGTCCGGGCGGCGAAGCCGGAGCCGCCATTGCCGCTCGCGCTCGGCGAGGTCGCGGTCGAAGTCGTCGAGGAGCGTGCGCGTCAGGACCACGACGATGACCGGCCCGAGTAGACGGGGCTACCTCGGGCTCGGATCGAACGTCGGCGAGCGTGAGGAGAACCTCCGCCGGGCGGTCGCTGAGCTCCGCGGCCATGGCGTCGAGGTCGAGGCGGCGTCGTCCCTCTACGAGACCGAGCCGGTCGGGGAGATCCTCGATCAGCCCGACTTCCTGAACGCGGTCGTTCGCATCCGCACCGCGCTCGGGCCGGAGGAGCTCCTGGACGTGTGCAAGGCGGTCGAAGTCGAGCTCGGCCGCGTCTTCGGCGGCCCACGTCACGGACCGCGCCCGATCGACGTCGACCTGCTTCTGCTCGGTGACATCGAGCTGGAGACCGAGCGGCTGCGCCTGCCCCATCGCGAGGTCACCTCACGGCGTTTCGTTCTCGCTCCCCTGCTCGAGCTCGATCCGGAGCTCGCCCTGCCGGACGGGACCAGGCTCGACGAGGCCCTCGCGGAGCTCGGTCCCGCTCAGCGGTCAGAGCTCGTTGGCGGCCCGGAGTGGGCCGGCAAACAGCCCGGTTAGGCCGCGGCGGGAACCTTCAGCGGCTCGACCCAGGCGGTCGGGAGGACCGGCGGCATACGGCCCGGATATTCGGGGCAGATGCGCATGGCGAGCTCGCCGGCGAGCCGCGACTCGATCGCCGGGCGCAGGTCGTCCATCGTCATCGCCAGGCGGACGCTCGGCGCGATCTGGATGTCGGCGGCGTTTGCGTGCTCACCGCCGAGCACCCCCTGGGCGATCCAGTCGTCGATCCGCTGCAGCTGGCCGGGGAGGGCGGCGATGTCGGCGCGGACGTTCTCGTCGCTCGCCTTGTTGAACCGGACCGAGGCGGCGACGATCGGCGCGGCCGTCTTCACCGCGAGGCCGATCGGGATCCCCAGCTTCGCACCCTCCGAGTAGCTGCGAAGCGGTGAGCGATCCCTGCGGAGGCCATTCCACAGGATGCGGCGGACCGGCGCCTGGAAGTCGGTGTCGCCCCAGCGCTCGGCCTCCTCGACCGCGGCCCGCTCGTCGTCGTCCGTGGGGACGAGCCGCGGGTCGGGCTGGATCCGATCGAGTTCGCGAACGATCTCGCGCGATCCCTGGATCCGCTGTCCGTCGAGGCGAAGGGCGGGCACGGTCACGCCCGGGAACCCCAGGGCGCGGAGGGCGGCCTTTGAGATGACCGGCATCAGGTCGATGCGCTTGTAGGCGATGCCCTTCTGCTCGAGCGCAAGGCGAGCGGTCATCGAGGGATGCGAGCCGGGGATCACATAGAGCTTCGCTTCCACGGCGGGTGATCCTATGCGCTCGCTGCGGCAACGGGCGGCGATAATCGTCGGTCGAATGCTTCTGGCGATCGACGTCGGCAACACCCAGACCCATATCGGCGCCTTCGACGGCGAGCGGCTGCGCCAGCACTGGCGCTTCGCCTCCGCCGCGTCGGAGACCTCCGATGAGCTCGCGGCGCGGATCGGCGGGCTGCTCGCGCTGCGCGAGCTCGGCCTCGCAGAGGTCGAGGGGACGATCCTCTCGTCCGTCGTGCCGCAGCTCACGCGGGAGTACGTCGCCATGTTCGAGGCGTACCTCGCGGGCGAGCACCTGATCGTCGGTCCCGGCCTCAAGACGGGGATGCCCATCCGGATGGACAACCCGCGGGAGCTCGGGGCGGACCGCCTGGTGAATGCGGTCGCCGCCTACGAGCGGTTTGGTGGTGCCTGCGCAGTGGTCGACTTCGGCACCGCGATCACCTTCGACGTCGTCTCGGCCGACGGTGAGTATCTCGGCGGGGTCATCGGCCCGGGCGTGCAGATCTCCATGGAAGCGCTCGCGCAGCGCGCCGCGAAGCTGCCGCCGGTGGAGCTCGGCGAGCCGATCGGCGAGCCGTACAGCGTCATCGGCAAGACGACTCAGGCGAGCATCCAGTCGGGGATCGTCTACGGCTTCGCGGGGGCCATCGACGCGATCGCCGCACGGGTCGAGCGAGCACTGGGGACCGACGCGAGCTTCGTCGCCACGGGCGGACTCGCCGCAGCCATCGTTCCCTTCTGCGAGCGCATCGACGAAGTCGACGACCTGTTGACGCTCACCGGTCTGCGCCTGATCTGGGAGATGAATAGGTGAGTTGAGGGGCTTTAGCCCCGAAAGCAGCATGTAAGGCCGCCGGAGGCGGCCGCAAGTTATTCACGAATGACAATGAACTCTCCACAGCCCAAACTGACAACGCCGTTCGAGATCGGTGGGGTGCGGATCGCGAACCGGATCCTGCTCGCGCCCCTCGCCGGAATCGGGAACTGGTTCGTGCGCATGCAGGCCCGCCGCCACGGCGCCGGACTGGCCGTTTCGGAGATGGTCTCCAGCTACGCCATCGCGAACGGCAACCGGCGGACTCTGGACGAGATGCTCCGCATCGAGCCGGGCGAGCACCCGGTCTCGATCCAGTTGTTCGGCCCCGATCCCGATGTGATGCGCGAGGCGGCGGCGATCGCCGCGCAGGCCGGTCCCGACCTGATCGACCTGAACATGGGGTGCCCGGTGCCCAAGGTCTGCAAGACGGGCGCCGGGGCCGCACTGCTGCGCGACCCGGATCGCGCCGTCGCCGTGGCCCGGGCTGCGCGCGAAGGGTCGGGGCTGCCCGTGACGGCCAAGCTTCGCTCCGGGCTCGAACCGGGAGATCGCTCCGGGCTCGACCTGGCCGAGCGCCTCGCGGAAGAGGCCGGCGTCGCGGCGCTCGCGTTTCACCCGCGGCCCGCGGCGGTCCATCACAAGGGGAGTCCCGACTACGGCTTGGCGCGGGAGCTGCGGAAGCGCCTGGACGTGCCCGTCGTCATCTCCGGAGGTCTGCGGACTGCCGACGCCGCGACGCGCGCCTACGAGGAGTCCGGCGCCGACGCCGTGATGATCGCGCGCGGAGCACTCGGCAACCCGTGGATCTTCGGCGAGCTGACCGGCCGTCGGAACGAGCCGCCCTCGAGTGAGGAGATCGTGGCCGAGCTCGAGCGCGTGATCACCGACGCCGAGCGCCACTGGGGGCCGGAGCGCGCGGCCCGCAACCTGCGCAAGTTCTACCCCTGGTACGTCGAGCGCCTGGGGATCACGGGGCCGCAGGCCGACGCCTTCCAGCGCACCGACACGCTGGAAGAAGTGCGCGAGATGCTTGCCCGCCTCAGCGCTCAGCCGCCTACGCTCGCCTCGCGCTTCTGAGTGGATTTGCAGGGAATTCCCCGCGCCTTTGGGCCGCGGGGAGACCTCGCTATAATCGCCCGCCTGCCCGACTCCGCGAGCGCCCGCGTGCGCCGCGTTTCGGGTTTATTAGTGAGGGAAAGGGGCCGCCCAGCGCGGCCCGATATCGCAGAGGATGAGGTACTAGGGACAGTGGCTCGGGAATCGCTCATCACCCCGGAAGGGCTTGAGAAGCTGAAGTCGGAGATCGAGCATCTCTCGACCGTGAAGCGGCGCGAAGTCGCGACGCGGATCAAGGAGGCTCGCGAGTTCGGCGACATCGCCGAGAACTCCGAATACGACGACGCCAAGAACGAGCAGGCGCTCCTGGAGCAGCGGATCGCGCAGCTCGAGGACCGGCTGCGGCGCTCGAGCGTGGTCGAGGGGGGCAAGGTCGACACCGGCGTCGTCTCCGTTGGCGTGCTGGTTCACGTCAAGGATCAGAAGTCGGGCGACTCCCGCAAGTTCCACGTCGTCGGCTCCGCCGAGGCGAACCCGGCGGAGCAGAAGCTCTCGAACGAGTCGCCGATCGGCAAGGCGCTCATGGGCCACAAGAAGGGCGAGGTCGTCACCGTCGAGACCCCCCGCGGCCCCAAGAAGAAGCTCAAGATCACCAAGATCGAAGCTGCGTAGCGCGGTTGTTGCGTAGGCTCGCGGGGCCGTTTGGGCCGAGACACAAGGTCTCTCGGCAGCAGCAGTTACGTTGGGGCGAGACACAGAGTGTCTCGCCTCTAGCAGGTAAGGCCGCGCAGCGGCCGCAAGTGATTTGGCGGCGTGGCCGCCGCAGGAGATTCATGGCCGGCGATGACCAAAGCGGGCAGGCACCCCCCGAGGAAGAGCGCGACGAGTCGGCGCTGATCGCCGAGCGCCGCGAGAAGCTTGAGCGGCTTCGCGCCTCAGGGATCGATCCGTTCCCGCACGACTTCGCCGGGCGAAGCGAGATCGCGGCCGTACGGGAGGCTCATGCGGACCTCGCCGACGGGGAGGAGACCCATAGCTCCTACAAGGTCGCCGGCCGCCTGGTGGCCCGCCGCGGCCACGGGAAGGCGGCGTTTCTGGATCTCGTCGACGCAACCGGCCGGCTGCAGCTCCACGCCCGTGCCGATGTGCTCGGCGCGGAGAGCCTCGATCAGCTCCTGCATCTGGATCTCGGGGACTTCGTCGGCGTGGAGGGAACGGCGTTCAAGACGCGTCGTGGCGAGCTCTCCCTGAGCCTCACGGCGTGGCAGCTCCTGGCGAAGAGCCTGCGCCCGCCGCCGGACAAGTTCCACGGTCTTGAGGACACCGAGACGCGCTATCGCCGTCGCGAGCTCGACCTCATCGCCAACCCGGAGACGCGTGAGCTCTTCACTAAACGCGCCGCCGCCGTCAGGGCGACCCGCGAGTGGCTCGACGAGCGCGGCTTCCTGGAGGTCGAGACCCCTGTGCTGCAGCCGCTCTACGGCGGCGCGCTGGCCCGCCCGTTTGTGACCCATCACAACGCACTCGACCGGGATCTCTACCTGCGGATCGCGACCGAGCTCTACCTGAAGCGGCTGATCGTCGGCGGGCTCGATCGCGTCTACGAGGTGGGGAAGGACTTTCGCAACGAAGGGGTCTCCCACAAGCACAACCCCGAGTTCACGATGGTCGAGTGGTACGAGGCCTACGCGGACTACTCAGACGCCGCCGAGCGCCTGGAGCAGCTGGTCGCGTTCGTCGCCGAGCGTGTGAACGGCACGACCGTGATCGAGCGCGAGGGCGCCAGCATCGACCTGGCTCCACCGTGGCGCCGGCTGACGCTGCGCGACGCCATCCGCGAGCGGACCGGCGTCGACATCGCCGAGCATCCGACCCGGGAGGCGCTTGCAGAGGCGATGGGCTCCGAGGCGGACCCAGAGGAGGGGTGGGGCAAGCTCGTCGACGGGCTGCTCTCGAAGGAGGTCGAGCCGAATCTCGCCGAGCCGACGTTCATCCTCGACTATCCGGTCGAGATGTCGCCGTTCGCCAAGCGCCATCGCACGGAGGATGGGTTCGTCGAGCGTTGGGAGGCATTCGTCGGAGGGATCGAGATCGCGAACGCGTTCACCGAGCTGAACGACCCCGACGATCAGCGCCGCCGCTTCGAGCAGCAGCAGACCGAATCGGCGCGCGGTGACGCGGAGGTCCAGCCCTACGACGAGTCCTACGTGCAGGCGCTGGAGCAGGGAATGCCGCCGACCGGCGGCGTCGGCCTTGGTATCGACCGGCTCGTGATGCTGCTCACGGGGGCGCGGACGGTCCGCGAGGTTCTGCTCTTTCCGGCGATGCGGACGTAGGAGTACGGGCCTATTTCTCGCCGAAGCCCAGCTTCTCGAGGAACGCGAAGATCGCCGGCCGGACGCGCTTTGCCTCCGGGCCGCTGACCAAGTCGACACCGTGATCGCTGCCGGAAACGAGGAGCATTTCGTTCGTCTTCGCGGGCGTCGCTTCGTGCAGCTGGACGGTCTCCTTCCCGAATGACGTGTAGCCGTCCTTGCGAGAGCCGATGTAGAGGCTTGGGAGGTGAACCTGCTTCGCCTGCGGGAGGATGTTGGGGTACTGCGGCCCGACCTCCCGCTCCGCCGACAGGCTGATCAGAGCGTCGACGCCCGGCTTGGATAGAGCGCCGAGCTGGACGACGGCGCGTCCGCCGGCCGACGCGCCGATTGCGGCGACCCTCGTAGCCCCGCGGTGGCGCAGCGCCTGCGCCACCGCCGCCACGTCGTTCGGATTGCCTACGCGCGTGTAGGAGAAGAGCGCCACCGCGAATCCGCGCTCCGCCAGCGCCTGGGTGAACGGCATCCAGTCGCACGCCTGGTTGCCGCTGTCGTTGGCGAGCACCACCGCCGCGCCCTCGTCGCCGAGGACCGCGGCCTGCACGCGCGAGGCGCCCTCACCCGCGCGCAGGGAGCGCCAGCCGGATCCGCCCCCGGTGCAGCTCGCGACCGGTTCGGGGCCTGACGGCCGCGCGGGGTGGTGACTCGCGGCCTGCGTCTTCGTCGTGTGATCGCCGGCGGTTGATGTGCTCGCGCCGTCGTCACCGCCGCAGCCGCTCGCCAGGACGCAAACCACGGCGACGGACGCGATCCCCCGACCTATCCGGCGCCCGACCATGCCTCATTCGTTCCTCCTATTGCTGCGCCCTTAACGTAAGGAAAGGTAAGAATCGAGTCGCCGCCGGGCGAGGAGGACAGCACGGAGGGAGGCGGCCACCGCCATCGGCTCGGCGTCGAAGGCGGCGGTCGGTGACGCGAACGGCTTCGTATCCGTTGGCGGCGAGCCAGAGGTCGCGCTGCCGGTCCTCCTCGAAGGCGAGCTCGCCGCCGTGGGTGCGGTACGTGTCGGTCTCGACGACGACTCGCTCTTGCCGCCAGACGAAGTCGACCGTGTATGGGCCGACCCTGGCGTTGACCGCTGGCTTGGGGAGGTGGTGGCGACGGCAGAAGGCGAGGAAGCGGGTCTCCAGATCGCTGCGAGTGCGGTCGGCGTCGGGCTGGTCCCCGGTCGGGAGTTGGAGGAACTCGGCCTGACGGAGGGCGCGGCGGTACTCGCTCGGAGGGCCGACACGGCGCAGGTCGTCCAGCGTTCGCGCCGGCTTCGTGACGGGGATGTTGAGCTGGTGCGTAGTTTGGCTCGTGGAGAGGGTCGAGGAGCGGTGGAGGCGGAGGCCTTCGCGGTTGGCTCGGCCGTTGCGGTTCGTCACCGTCACGTGGGGAACAGCCCTCCTCGGCTCGAGCATCCGCCAGAGCATCGCCGCGCTGCGGTGGCTGAGAACGGCGCCCTTGCCGCAGGCGAGGACGGCCGCCATCCACTCTCCCTCGATGCTCAAGCCGGGGTGGCCGACGGCGTACACGCCGCGGTGGATCCGATGGAGGCGGCCGGCGCGCACCCAATCGGTGATCTGGCTCGGCTTCAGTCCGCAGTGGTTCAGCTGGGCCGTCGTGATCACGCCATGCTGGCGGGCGGCGATGGCCGCAACAGCGGCCTGAATCCGGTGCGTGTCGAGAAACTTCGGCATATCCGCAATAAGTCGACACGCGCGCCTGGTGCCCCCCTTGCTGCCCGGGTGACCCCCTTCAGCGCGCCGTTGTTCGTCCCGGCGCCCCGCTGCGCTCCCAACGATCCCGCCCCCGCCCCCAACGATCCCGCACGTTCCGGATGATCTTCTCCCGCGCTTAACTGACGCCCAACGGCATGCTCACGGGACCGAAAAGAGCACCGATATACTGAGCGCTCGCCGTAGTCGACAACCGGAGGTTCTAATCCCTCGGCGATTCGCAGCCGAAGATGTGGATAGGGCTCCGGCGATTTTGCGTCCCCGTGGACCCGCCGGAGGCGACCACCTCGTAGGCAATACTGAGCCGATGGCTACCCTCAAGGCGTAACCCAGTCAGGACCCAGGACCCAACCAAGGCAGAAGAGACTTGTTCGAGCGATTCACAGAGCGGGCCCGTCAGGTGGTCGTCCTCGCCCAGGAGGAGGCCCGGACGCTCAAGCACAACTACATCGGCACCGAGCACATCCTGCTCGGCCTGCTGCGCGAGGAGGAGGGCCTGGCCGCCCGCGTCCTCGAGTCGCTGGACATCACCGTCGAGCGGGTCCGCGCCCAGGTCGTCCGCATCGTCGGCTCCGGCGAGGAGGTGACCTCCGGCCAGATCCCATTCACCCCGCGCGCCAAGAAGGTGCTCGAGCTGGCCCTCCGCGAGGCGCTCTCGCTCGGCCACAACTACATCGGCACCGAGCACATCCTGCTCGGCCTCGTGCGTGAGAACGAGGGGGTCGCCGCTCGCATCCTGCTCGACTTCGACGCCGACTCCGAGAAGATCCGCAACGAGGTCATCCGGATGCTCTCCGGGCCTGGCGGTCGCCGCCAGGGCACCGGCTCGTCGAGCGGCGAGGGCAAGAAGTCCTCGAAGCTGCTCGACCAGTTCGGCCGCAACCTCACGAAGCTCGCCTCGGAGAACAAGCTTGACCCCGTGATCGGCCGCGAAACCGAGATCGAGCGGATCATGCAGATCCTCTCCCGCCGCCAGAAGAACAACCCCGTCCTGCTCGGCGAGCCCGGCGTGGGCAAGACCGCGATCGTCGAGGGCCTGGCATCCCGGATCACGAGCGGCGAGGTCCCGGAGCTCCTGCGCAACAAGCAGATCTACACGCTTGACCTGGCCGCCCTCGTCGCCGGCTCCAAGTACCGCGGTGAGTTCGAAGAGCGCCTGAAGAAGGTGATGAAGGAGATCACCCAGCGCGGCGACATCGTGCTCTTCATCGACGAGCTCCACAACCTGGTCGGCGCCGGCGCCGCCGAGGGCGCGATCGACGCTGCCTCGATCCTGAAGCCGGCCCTGGCGCGGGGTGAGCTCCAGACGATCGGCGCGACGACGCTCGACGAGTACCGCAAGTACCTCGAGCGCGACGCCGCCCTCGAGCGCCGCTTCCAGCAGATCAAGGTCGACGAGCCGTCGATCGCCGACACGGTGAAGATCCTCGAGGGCCTCCGCGAGCGCTACGAGGAGCACCACCGCGTGACGATCACCGACGACGCCCTCGCCGCCGCCGCCGAGCTCGCCAGCCGCTACATCTCCGACCGCTTCCTGCCCGACAAGGCGATCGACCTGATCGACGAGGCAGCCTCGCGGATCCGGATCAAGTCGATGTCCCAGCCGCCCGTCTACCGCGATCTCGAGGAGGAGATCGAGGAGACGCGGCGCGCCAAGGAGGCCGCGATCGAGGCGCAGGAGTTCGAGAAGGCCGCGAACCTCCGCGACAAGGAGCGCCAGCTCACCAACAAGAAGCACGAGCTCGAGGACAAGTGGAACTCGGGCGAGGCCGGTGGCGAGCGTCCCGAGGTCGGCGACGAGGAGATCGCGGACATCGTCTCGATGTGGACCGGCATCCCCGTCTTCAAGCTGACCGAGGCCGAGACCAAGAAGCTCATCCGCATGGAGGAGGAGCTCCACAAGCGGGTCATCGGTCAGAACGTCGCGATCGAGGCCGTCTCGAAGGCGATCCGCCGCTCCCGCGCCGGGATCAAGGATCCGAAGCGCCCCGCGGGCTCGTTCATCTTCCTCGGCCCCTCAGGCGTCGGCAAGACCGAGTTGGCCCGTACGCTCGCCGAGTTCCTGTTCGGCGACGAGGACGCGATGGTGCGCATCGACATGTCCGAGTACATGGAGAAGCACGCCGTCAGCCGCCTCGTCGGCTCACCGCCCGGCTACGTCGGCTACGACGAGGGCGGGCAGCTCACCGAGGCCGTGCGGCGCAAGCCCTACTCGGTGCTGCTCCTCGACGAGATCGAGAAGGCCCACCCGGACGTCTTCAACATCCTCCTGCAGATCCTCGAGGACGGAAGGCTGACCGACGCCCAGGGGCGGACGGTCGACTTCCGCAACACGATCGTGATCATGACCTCGAACATCGGCGCCAAGGACATCGCCCGCAACGTGTCCTTCGGCTTCGGCGCCTCCGACGAGATGGGCGCGTCCTACGAGGACATGAAGGAACGGATCATGGGCGAGCTGAAGAAGGTCTTCCGCCCCGAGTTCCTGAACCGCATCGACGAGGTCATCGTCTTCCACAAGCTCTCGAAGGACGAGATCAAGGAGATCATCGACCTGCTCATCACCCGTGTCCGCGCCCAGGTCGCAGAGCACGAGCTCCAGCTCGATCTCTCCGACGAGTCGAAGGAGCTCCTCGCGGACAAGGGCTGGGATCCGGCGATGGGCGCCCGACCGCTGCGCCGCGCGATCCAGCGCTACATCGAGGACCCGCTGGCCGACGAGGTGCTGCGCGCCGGCCCCGACACGATCGTGCCCGGCACGACCGTGGTGGTGGAGCGCAACGAGCCCGGCGACGGCGAGGACATGCCACTCAAGCTGAAGCTGGTGAAGCCGCGCAAGCGCCCGGCGAAGAAGAAGGAGCCGGCGGCGGTGGGTGCCCGCGGTGGGTCGGAGGACGAGCCCACGACCCCCGAGCCCCACGCCGATGGCGGTGGCGAACCCGATTCGCCCGAGCCCGCCGACGAGCCTGACGGCGCCGCGGGCGGCGATCCGTCGGACCCGCGCGACGACACCTAGCCGCCCGCAGCCTCCCGCGTAGCGACCCCGGGGCGTGATGGCGTCCTCCGGGCTTGGGACGATCAGGCATGTTGGGCCGAGACACAAAGTGTCTCGGCGGAAGCACGTAGGCGGCGTAGCCGCCGCAGGAGATTGTGGCGCGGACCTCCACGCAATTCGTCTGTCAGCAGTGCGGGCACCGCTCGCATGCGTGGTCGGGCCGCTGCGGGGGCTGCGGCGAGTGGAACACGATGGTCGAGACGCGCCCGGAGCCGGCCGACCGCGAGCGCACGGGCGGCCGCGCCGTCGCGCGAGCGGCCGGCGCCGCCCGCCCCACGGC
>JBKPNZ010000060.1:0-43341 GCA_046732895.1 Actinomycetota bacterium | reverse complement strand
TGCCCAGGCACATCGAGCAGCCTGCGCTGCGCCACTCGAATCCCGCCTTGCGGAAGACCTGGTCGAGGCCCTCGTTCTCGGCCTGCGCCTTCACCTGGGCGGAGCCCGGTACGACCATCGCCTCGACGCTTTTCGCAGCCCTGCGGCCCGACTGCGCGAGCAGCTCGGCGGCGGCGCGCAGATCCCCGATGCGGGAGTTGGTGCAGGAGCCGATGAAGACGCGGTCGAGCTCGATCTCCTGCATGGGCGTGCCGGGTTCGAGCGCCATGTAAGCGAGGGCCCGCTCCGCGACCTCGCGTTCCACCGGTGAATCGAGCGAGTCCGGATCGGGCACCGCATCGGTCACCTCCACGACCATGCCCGGGTTGGTTCCCCAGGTGACCATGGGGGCCAGATCACCGGCGTCGACCCGGACCTCGTTGTCGAAAGTGGCGCCGGGCTCGGTCGGCAGCGCCCGCCACCGGTCCACGGCCGCGCCGAGGTCGGCCGGAGCCGCGGGCCGGCCCTCCATCCATTCGAAGGTGGTCTCGTCCGGGGCGATCATGCCCGCGCGGCCGCCCCCTTCAATCGTCATGTTGCAGATCGTCATCCGGCCTTCCATCGAGAGGCTCTCGATCGCCGGGCCCGCGTATTCGACCGCGTGGCCGACCATGCCGGAGGTGCCCAGGCGGCCGATCGTCGCCAGGATCAGGTCCTTCGGCGTCACACCCAGACGCAGCGAGCCGGAGTAGGAGATCCGCATCGTCTTCGGCCGCCGCTGGCCCAGGCACTGAGTCGCCAGGACATGCTCGACCTCAGAGGTTCCGATGCCGAAGGCGAGGGCACCGAAGGCACCGTGGGTAGAGGTATGGGAGTCCCCGCAGACGATGGTCATGCCCGGCTGGCTCAGACCGAGCTCGGGACCGATCACGTGAACGATCCCCTGGCGATCGGAGCCGAGGGAGTACGCGGGAATGCCGAACTCCTCGCAATTGCGCTCGAGGGTCTCGACCTGGGTGCGGGAGAGCGCGTCGGCGATCAGCCGTGCCGCCGGCGTGCCATCCGTCGGCACGTTGTGGTCCGCGGTGGCGATGGTCTTGTCGGGCCGGCGGACCTTGCGGCCCTCGAGGCGCAGGCCCTCGAAGGCCTGGGGCGAAGTCACCTCATGCACCAGATGGAGGTCGACGTAGATGAGCCCATCGGCGACCTCGTGGGCATCCCAGATCTTGTCGAAGAGCGTGCGGGCCATCAGCCCCTCCTGAGGCCGGCCGCAACGACGGCAATGAACGTCGTCGCGGCAGCGGAGTCGTTTTCGAAGTGATGCGGCAGATCGGCGTCGAAGGTCACGCTGTCGCCCCTGCGGAGCAGATGGCGCTCGCCGTCCACGTAGAGCGTCAGCTCACCGCCGAGCACGACCGCGACCTCGCGGCTGCCCGGCTCGTGCAGCGGCGGGTCGGCCGCTCCACCAGTCGTGGCACCGGGTTTGAGCGTGTGGAGTGAGACGTCGGCGCGCTGGCCTGGCAGTGGCGGCGTCAGCTCCTCTGTGCGATGGCCGCCGCGGCTGCGGCTGCGACCCTGGCCGCGACGCACGACGACGGCGTTGCCGCCCTCGTCGAGACGCAGGAGCTGCGAGAGGCTGAGCTCGAGACCGGCCGCGATTCGGCCGGCGACCGCGAGCGTCGGGCTCGTCTCGCCGCGCTCCACCTGGGAGAGCATCGGCGCGCTCACACCCGTGCGCGCGGCGAGGTCGCGGAGCGAAAGGCCCATGGACTCGCGGAGCGCACGAACGCGCGGGCCGATCTCGGCCACTGCGGGCGCCGCCGTCCCCTCGCTCTGCTCAGGCGTGGCCGTACTCACGGGCTGTACGTTATCACGTACGGACGGCTGCTCGCTGGAGAGTCAGCGCGACTGGCGGGTGGGTCGGACGAGCACCTCGTTGATGCTCACGTGCTCCGGCTGTGCGGCGGCGTAGACGATCGCGTTGGCGATGTCCTCGCCGGTGAGGGGCGTCAGGCTGTCGCGCATCTTCCTCAGGCCCTCGACGGCGGCCGGGTGCGTGTTGTGGCTCTGCAGCTCCGTCTCGACGTAGCCGGGCTCGACGCACGTGACGCGGATGTTGTCGTGGAGGACCTCCTGGCGGAGCGCTTCCGAGAAGGCGGTGACGCCGAACTTCGTCAGGTTGTAGACGGCGGAGCCGGCATTCGCGGAGCGGCCGGCCACCGACGAGACGTTGACGATGTGCCCTCCCCCACCCGCGGTCATGACCGGCAGCGCGGCATGCGTGCAGTAGAGGAGGCCGAGGAGATTGACGTTCACCATCGTCCGCCACTGATCGGTATCGGCATCCGCCACCGGCCCGAGCAGCATCACCCCGGCGTTGTTCACGAGGACGTCGAGGCCGCCGAGCTCCTCGGTGGTCGTCTGGACGAGGCTCCTGGCCTGCCCCTCGTCGCCGACGTCCGACTCGATCGCGACCGCTTTCCCGCCGTCGGCCTCGATCCGCTCCGCGAGCGAGTCGAGGCGATCCTTGCGCCGCGCGCCCAGGGCAACGCGGGCGCCCTCTGCGGCCATCGCCACCGCCGTTGCCTCGCCGATACCCGATGAAGCGCCGGTGATCAGGACGCGGCGATCTTCGAGTGAGCCCGCCATTGATGGGACTCTACGGCCCAGGCGTCGCCGGCTCGCTCGCCGCGTCCGCGGTGACCCCTTCAGCCTCGCGGATCGCGGCGCCCTCGAGCGCGTTCGAGAGGGCACGGACGTACGCGCGCGCCGACGCCTCGAGGATGTCTGTGGCTACGCCCTGGCCCGAGGCCAGCCGTCCGTGGGCGCGCAGCATCACCGTCACCTCACCCAGCGCGTCGCCGCCCTCGGTCACCGCCGAGACCGTGTACTGGTGCAGCTCGCAGTCGGTGTCGACCGCCCGCTGGATTGCTCCGAAGATGGCATCCACGGGGCCGTCGCCGCCGGCCTCGCCCACCACCTCCTCACCGGAGGGGAGCGCCACCGCGACCTTCGCGTGCGGCTCGCGCCGCGACGAGGCCTCGACGTCGAACCACGCCAGCTCGTAGCGCTCAGATCCCTCGCGAACCTGGTCGGACACGATCGCCTCCAGGTCGAGCGCGGTCACCTGCTTCTTCTTGTCAGCGAGCGCCTTGAAGCGCTTGAACGCGTCGTTCAGCGCATTGCCCTCGACCTTGAACCCCAGCTGCTCGAGCGCGTCGCGCAGGGCGTGGCGCCCGGAGTGCTTGCCCAGGACGATCGAGTTCGAGTCGAGGCCGACGTCGCGCGCGTCCATGATCTCGTAGGTCGTGCGCTCCTTCAGGACGCCGTCCTGATGGATGCCCGACTCATGCGCGAACGCGTTGCGTCCGACGATCGCCTTGTTCGGCTGGACCGCGTAGCCGGTGAAGCGCGAGACCATGCGGCTCGTGCGGGCCAGCTCGCGGGTATTGAGGCCGGTATCGAGGCCGTGCTCGTCGCGCCGGGTACGAAGCAGCATCACGATCTCCTCGAGCGAGCAGTTGCCGGCGCGCTCGCCGATGCCGTTGATGGCGCACTCGACCTGCCGTGCGCCGGCACGCAGGCCGGCGAACGAGTTGGCGACGGCGAGCCCGAGATCGTCATGGCAGTGGACCGAGGTGCAGACGCCTCGCAGCGACGGCGCGAGCTCGTAGAGCCGCGCGAAGTAACGCTCGTACTCCTCCGGTGTCGTGTAGCCGACCGTGTCGGGAATGTTGACCACGGTCGCCCCCTCCTCGACCGCGATCGCGCAGACCTCCGCCGTGAACTCCACGTCCGCGCGCGTCGCGTCCATCGGCGAGAACTCGACGTCCTCGCAGTAGGACCTGGCCAGGGCCACCGCGGCGCGCGCCTGGCCCTTCACGTCCTCGCGCGTGGTCCGGAGCTGGTGCTCGATGTGGATGTCGGAGGTGGAGATGAACGTATGGATGCGCGGACGCTCCGCGTCCTTGATCGCGTTCCAGGCCGCATCGATGTCCGCCTTGTGCGTGCGGGCGAGACCGCAGATCACGGGGCCCTGCACGCCGCGGGCGATCGCCTCGACCGCCTCGAAATCGCCGGGCGAGCTGATCGGAAACCCCGCCTCGATGACGTCGACGCCCAGGCGCGCGAGCTGCTGCGCGATCTCGACCTTCTCCTGGGTGTTCAGCGAGATGCCGGGCGACTGCTCGCCGTCCCGCAGCGTCGTGTCGAATATGTAGACCCGATTGGAGTCGGGTACGTCAGTTACCTGCTCGGGGCCGCTCATGGGCTCCCCTCCTTCTCCTCTGAAACCGATTGACCTCTGACGTTGCGGCTCTCGCGCCGCCCAGCGCTATTCCCCCCGCAGGGGGAGGAGAAGGAGAAGCGCGAGGGTGTCGAGCCGGGGCGTCATTCGGTCCGCGCAGGTTAGCGCAGGCACGCGGCGTCGTTACTCGCAGCGCCGAATCTGGTCGTGCCCGGGACCGCCCTTGCAGCTGTCCTTCCCGGTCCCGCCATCGAGGTCATCCGCGCCCGGACGACCGCGGAGCCGATCATCACCCCCGCCGCCGTCGAATTCGTCGTCGAAGTCAGAGCCCTTCAGGGCGTCACCACCGGCTGCTCCCCGGGCGATCAACCGGACCGCCTTGCTGTCCTCGCTGAAGGAGTCTGAGAAGCTCAGCCCGTCCCCGCCCTCCCCCAGTCGGGCGTCGATAGTCTCGCCGACTGTCTCCCCTTTGGTGTCGGGACCGCAGAACGCGGTCGTGCTCATCGGTCCCACGTCGCAGTCGGTCCGCATGTTCGAGATCGTTCGATTCGCGACGATCGTGATGGAGTTCGGCGCCGCCCCGGCGATTGTCAGCCCGTCCCTCCCGTCCGAGCCCTTGATCGTGACCACCTTCTGTTCGTTCCCGACCAGGGTCACGACCCGTGGGCCCGAGGCGCCGCTCGCGAGAAAGGCGGTGGCTGCCCCGGCCGTCAAGGCACCGAGCAAGGCCACGCCTGCAAGAAGGTGACGGTTGACGCTCAGCCTCATCCCTGGGCTCCCAGGCCGACCGTACCACGCCGCGGCGCGTCGATCTAGGCCTCGGCGAACCGCTCGCTCGCCCGCCGGCGCTTGGCGTCGCTGCGGTAGAAGACCTTCGCCCACAGCGACCCGGGCCTGCCCAGGCGGAACGCGCCGACGAGGCCGACCGGGACGAGAACCAGGCTCGCCAGCGCCATCCCGAACTTCTCCTTCGAGAGGTTGATCAGCGCGAGGACGATGGCGGTGCCGCCGAACGCTCCGACGACGGCGAAAACCCCGTCCTCGACGTCCTTCGCGACGTCGAGCCAGGCGGCGAACCCGACCAGGACCATGCCGGAGAGCGCAGCGGCGACGATGACGGCATCGATCGACCGGCGGCCCTTCTGGGACCAGTAGACGTCCTCGAGATTGAGCCAGAGCGCGAACTCGTCGAGTGTGAGACCCGTTCCGATGCCGAAGACGACGGCCACGATCTCGTGCCACGGCGACGGCGGCTGGATGGCGACGCCGACGTAGCCGAAGATCAGGAGCAGCAGGATCCCCCACACCAGGTGGTGGATATGGGTGCCGCCGACCTGGACGTTCCCGGGCCACCAGCTCACCTGAGCGCGGATCATGTGCGCGCTGCCGCGGATGAAGCCGAAGCTGCCGAGGAAGGCGACGAAGAACAGGAACTCGGCCTGGCGACCGGTGTCGACGATCGCGCGCTCATAGAGGCTGCCGATGCTCGCGACGTGAAGGGCAGTCACCGCGCCAGCGTAGCGGCGGCTGAGGCGGCCCTTGCCCGGCTAGGGCACGAGGACGACCTTGCCCACGTTCTTCCCCTCCGCGATGTAGCGGTGGGCCTCGGCAGCGCGATCGAACGGGAAGACTTCGGCAACGACCGGCACGAGCCGGCCGGCGGCGAGATCGCCGAGGAGCGGCTCGAGCACGCGGTCGAGGCTCCCCTCGCGGTCCCACCAGTGGAGCATGTTGAGGCCGAAGACCCCCTTGTTCTCGTTCATCACCGCAAGGCTCTTCCACCAGGGCAGGGTCGCCAGCGGCATGCGCGCAAGCCCCTTCAGGACGGCGGGGATGTCGCGCCGATCGCCGCTCTGCACCTCTGAGAGGCCGAACATGATCAGGCGGCCGCCCTGGCGCAGCGCCCGGTAGCTCTTCCGAAAGCTCGACGGACCGATCGCGTCCATGATCACGTCGACGCCCTCACCGTCCGTGATCCGGTTCACCTCGGCCTCGAAGTCCTGGGTTCGGTAGTCGATCGGGTGATCGACCCCCTGCTCGCGAATCGCGTCGTGCTTCGCCGCCGAGGCGGTGCCGAAGATCTCCGCGCCGATGTTTCGTGCGATCTGGGTGGCCGCGATGCCGACTCCACCGGCGGCGGCCTGAATCAGCATTCGCTCGGAGGGCTTCAGCCCTCCCATCAGGACCAGACCCGCGTAGGCCGTGGCGTAGTTCACCGGGAATGCCGCGCCCTGCTCGAAGCTGACATCAGCAGGCAGTGGCTGGACCTGCTCCGCGGCCACCGAGACGAGCTCGGCATAGCCTCCGAACCGAGTGCCGGCGAAGACCCGATCGCCAACCTTCACCGTGTCCACGCCCTCGCCGATCGACTCCACCTCTCCCGCCACCTCGTAACCGACGACGCACGGCGGCTTGGGCGCATCCGGATAGACGCCGGCCCTTGCCATCGTGTCGGCGAAGTTGATGCCGGCCGCCTTGACGGCGACCCGCACCAGCCCCGGCCCGACGGCCGGATCGGGCCGGTCCTCCACCCGGAGCGCGTCGGGCGACCCGTGCCTGGTGATCACCACGGCACGCATCCGGCTCAGACGCTGACCGCGCGACCGTCGAAGAATCCCTCGAGCTCGAGGATGCGAGCGACGGTCTCTGGTTGGACGGGGGCGTCGGTGGTGAGGACCATCACTGCGGTGTCCCCGCCCGGCTCCGCTCCCACGGCCGCCGAGACGATGTTCACGCCCTCCTCGCCGAAGGCGGTGCCGACGCGCCCGATCATCCCCGGCTGATCCGTGTAGCGGAGAGCGACGATGTGGCGGTCGAAGGGCAGATAGAAGCCCTCGCCCCAAGCTGAGACGAGGTACGGGACGTTCCGCGGCCCGACGCCGGTGCCGGCGACCTCGACTGCGGCATCGCCCTCGCCGATCCGGACGGTGACGAGCTCCGTGAAGTCCTCGGAGACCGAATCCTTCACCTCGATCAGCTCGATTCCGCGCTCCTCAGCCATTGCCGGAGCGTTCACCAGGTTCACCTGCTCCTCCGTGTGCCCGCGCAGGATGCCGACGAGCACGGCGATGCCCAGTAACCGGGTGTCGTGCTCGGCGATCCGGCCGCGGAACTCCGCGTGGACGCGATCGACCGAACCGTTGCCAAGCCCCTGCGCAAGCCGCCCCAGCTTCTCGCAGAGGGGAACGAACGGTGCGAGGGCCTCCATCTCCTCCGGCCGGACCGCGGCGATGTTGACCGCGTTGGTGACGACGCCACCCATCAGGGCCGCACGGACCTGCTCCGCGGTGATCGTGCCGGCGCGGTCCTGCGCCTCGGCCGTCGAGGCCCCGAGATGCGGCGTCACGACCACGTTCTCACGACCGAAGAGCGGATGCTCGGTGAAGGGCTCGGACGGGAAGACGTCGAGGGCAGCGCCCGCCACCTTGCCCGACTCGAGCGCCTCGGTCAGTGCATCGAGGTCGATCAGCTCGCCTCGGGCGCAGTTCACGATCCGCACGCCGTCCCGCATCCTGGCGAGGGCATCGCGGTCGATCCAGTTGATCGTGTCGGGCGTCTTCGGCAGGTGGATGGTGATGAGGTCCGCTCGCCGATACAGGTCGTCGGTGGTCTCGGTCCCCTCCACGCCGAGCTCCCGGAACCGTTCCGGTGCCACGAACTTGTCGTAGGCGAGCACCTCCATGTCGAACGACTGAGCGCGCTTGGCGACGAGCTGCCCGATGCGCCCGAACCCGATGACTCCGATCGTCTTGCCATACAGCTCATTGCCCCCGAATCGCGACCGAGCCCACTCACCGCCCACGAGCGAGGCATGGGCCTGAGGCACGTTGCGGAAAAGAGCGAGGGCAAGCGCGAGCGTGTGCTCAGCAGCCGCCACGGAGTTCGATTCCGGCGCGTTGACCACGACGATCCCGCGCTTCGTCGCAGCCTCGATGTCGACGTTGTCGACGCCGGTGCCGGCTCGGCCGATCACCTGGAGGTTCTCACCGAGGGCGATCAGCTCAGGCGTCATCTTCGTCGCCGAGCGGATGATGATCCCCTCGAACTCGCCGAGGCGCCGCTTGAAGTCCTCGTCGTCCCAGTCGAGGCCCAGCTCCACCTCGAAGTCCTCCCGCAGCAGCTCGACGCCCGACTCGGCGATCTTCTCCTTGACGAGGACCCTCATCGCTGCGCCTCCGGCACGTTCTCGACGATCCAGTCGATCGATGCGGTCAGCGCCTCGAGGTCCGAGGTGGGGATCGCCGGGAACATCGCGATCCGGAGCTGGTTGCGCCCGAGCTTGCGGTACGGCTCGACGTCGACGATCCCGTTCTGGCGCAGGGCCGCAGCAACAGCTGCCGCGTCGATCGCGTCCTCGAAGTCGACCGTGCCGACGACCAGCGAGCGCTTGGCGGGGTCGGCGACGAACGGCGACGCATAGTCCGAGGCCTCGGCCCACCGGTACAGATGGCTCGACGACGCCCGGCAGCGCTCCACGCACCACTCCAAGCCGCCGGCGCTCAGCATCCAGTCCACCTGATCGTCGATCAGGAGCAGCGTCGCCAGCGCGGGTGTGTTGTAGGTCTGCTCCTTGCGCGAGTTCTCGAGCGCGGTCGCGAGCGAGAGGAACGCCGGCTGCCAGCGATCCGATGCCCCGTCGAGCTCCCCGATGCGCTCGATCGCCGCAGGGCTCACCAGCGCGAGCCACAGGCCCCCGTCGGCTGCAAGCCCCTTCTGCGGCGCGAAGTAGTACGCGTCGGCCTGGCTCGCGTCGAGCGGCAGGCCGCCTACTGCCGAGGTCCCGTCGATCAGCACGAGCGCGTCGCTCGCATCCGGCGGGCGAACGACGTTGACCATGACGCCCGTCGAGGTCTCGTTGTGGGCCCATGCGAGCGCGTCGGCAGCGGGGTCCGCGGCCGGCTCCGGCGCGTCGCCCGGCTCGGCCTCGATCACGATCGGGTCGTCCAGGAACGGGGCGCCGTCGGTCGCCTTCGCGAACTTGCTCGAGAACTCGCCGTAGCTCAGGTGGAGGGCACGCTTCCGCACGAGGCAGGTGGCGGCTGCATCCCAGAAGGCGGTGGTGCCGCCGTTGCCGAGGACAACCTCGTAGCCCTCGGGCATGCGAAGCAGCTCGGCGACTCCGCTGCGGACGCGCCCAACGAGCTCGCGAACGGGCGCCTGGCGGTGCGACGTCCCGATCAGGTCGGCCCGCTCGGCCAGCCTCGCGAGGGCCTCGGGGCGGACCCGCGACGGGCCGGAGCCGAAGCGCCCGTCGGCGGGCTTCAGTTCATCGGGTATCCGTGCAGACGAATTCATCGAGAGTGAGCGGGGCGGGAGGTCTATTAAGGTGCCCGAGATGAGCGGGGAAGAAGTCAGAGAGCCCATCGAGGGCGACGGCTTCGCGGTCGCGAGCCTCGAAGGGCTCGGGGAAGGTTACGGATTCCGGAAGATCCGCAAGGGCCTCGGGGTGAGCGCGTTCGGGGTCAACGCGATCGTGATCCCGCCCGGCTATCAGACCGGCCGCCACTTCCACGAGGAGCAGGAGGAGCTCTACTTCGTCCACCGCGGGACGGTCGAGATCGAGTTCGGCGATGGGTCGCGATACGTGCTGGGCGAAGGCGGCATGGCTCGTGTGAGCGCGTCGACGGTGAGGCGGGTCCGCAACCTGTCGGACACCGAGGATGCCGTCTACGTGGTCACGGGCGGCAAGGGCGGATACGTCGGCCGGGATGGACACCTGCCTGAGGGCGAGACCAGCCGCTTCGGCGACGGCACACCCCCGGGTGCCTGATCGCCTGACCGAGGAGCCGGCGTGGCCCACGAAGTCCAGGTCCATGGCGCGGCGGTCAAGGTGCGGCGCCCCGCCGGAGTCTTCTTCCTCTCCCTGATCACGCTCGGCGTCTACTTCGCCGTCTGGTACTACCGAACCAACCGCGAGCTCCGGGACTTCGGCGCCGCCTACGGGGACCGGGAGCTGGCCGAGTCGAAGCCCGTCGTCTCGCTCGTTGCGATGACCGTCGGCCTGATCGTGCTCATCCCAGCGATCGCATCGCTCTGGAATTTCGTCGGACGCGTGCGGCGCGCCGAGCAGATCGGCGGTGGCCGCCTCACCAGCGGCTGGCTGGTCGCGATCCTCGTCATCACCTTCTTCCTGCTCGTTGCGATCCCGGGCTACGTCCAGTCGGACCTGAACGCCCTGTGGGCCAGGTACGCGCCCGACGACCCGTTCGAGCGCGACGGCAGATGGACGCGGATCGGCGCGTGGTTCAGGCGGCGCTGGGCATGGCTGATGCGTGGGGAGCCCCGGGCGCTGCGCCCGCCGCCCGCCTGGATCTTTCAGCTCTGGGTGGGCTGGGTGTATTTCGCGGCGGCGATCGGGCTCGCGTTCACGCCCGTCTGGCCGCTGTCGCTCGTCCTCATCCTCGTCTTCGCGCTGCAGGTGTACGAGGACTGCCGGGCGCGGGGCTTTTCGTCGTTCTGGTGGCCGACCTTCGCCGTCAACCTCGGGCCCCCCGTGTTCCTCGCCTACGTTGCCAACCGCAGCGAGAACTCGAAGCAGAAGTCAGGCCAGGACCCGCCGACGCCGGCGGAGTTCCAGGTCACCGGCCACCTGCCCCCGGCTGGGTGGTACCCGGATCCCCTCGGCGAGAACGCCACTCGCTGGTGGGACGGCCAGCGCTGGACACAGGACCTCAGGAGGTGACGAATCCCATGCGCTCCCACACCGTCTACAAGACCTTCGAGACCCCCGAGCGGCGCGAGTTCGTGCGCATAACCGAGGACGTCGAGGCGGCGGTCGCCGAGGCCGGCGTCGCCGAGGGAATGGTGCTCGTCTCGGCGATGCACATCACCGCCGGCGTCTGGGTCAACGATGACGAACCGGGAATCCAGGCCGACGCCCTCGAGTGGCTCGACAAGCTGGCACCGCCGAGCTGGTCAGAGCCCGCGAGCGACGTCGCCCGGCAGCTCTCACCGGACCCTGGCGACTACCGCCATCACCGGGGCGGCGAGGACAACGGCGACGCCCACCTGAAGAACCTGCTCGTCCACCACCAGGTGATCCTCCCGATCACCGACGGACGGCTGGACCTCGGTCCGTGGCAGGCTGTCTTCTACTGCGAGTTCGACGGGCGCCGCCCGAAGCGGCTCGTGATCAAGGTGCTGGGCGAGTAGGTCCTCTTACTCAGCCCCAGGCGAACGGCGGGTACTTCGTCGTCATGAAGTAGGCGTACGCGTTCGCGCGCGCCTGCCACCGCATCGCGATCAGCACGATCCGGAACATGCCCTCCGGATACTTCTTCGTGAACAGGATCAGGAAGAAGGCGAAGAAGGTCAGGATCTCGGCCAGATACACGAGGATCGTGGCGACGATCAGGTACGGGATCGCCAGCAGCCACGCGAAGAAGGGCCGCCAGCGGTCGACTCCGTCCTCGGGATACGCGATGTCGAAGCGGACCGGATAGGACGGATCATCGGCCAGCGAGAACGGCGGATACGGGTCGACCATCAGCAGGTAGTAGGCGCCGACCCGAAATCCCCAGCGGTGCACCCCGACGACGTAGTCGAAGAGGCCGCGCGGATACCGGCGGGTGAAGACGACGGCGAACCAGGCAATGATGATCGCGAAGAGGGCGCCGATGGCGAGGACGATGAGAACGATGAAGTGCGGGATCGCCAGCAGCCACTTGATCAGCGGCATGAAGCGGCTGTACTCCTCCTGGCGCTCGACCGAGAGCTGCACCGGATAGGAGGCGAGCTCCTCCGGAACGGCATCCTCGGCGCGAGGCGGGGGTGCGCCCGCGGGCTCGGGCGGTGGCGGCGGCGGCGGTGCGGGTGCGTCGGACATTCGGCCTCCCTAATCGCGGAACGCGAGTCAGCGGCGGCAGCCTACTCCCTCAGTCGGACTCGATCCAGGGCATCATCGACCGGAGCTCGCCACCGACCTTCTCGATCTCCGCGCCGGCGGCCTCGTCGCGCATTCGCTGGAAGTTCTCGCCACCCGCGCGGTTCTCCGCGATCCACTCCCGCGCGAATTCGCCGGACTGGATGTCGGCCAGGATCTTTCGCATCGCCTCGCGCGTCGGTTCGCCGATCACGCGGGTGCCGCGGGTCATGTCGCCGTACTCGGCGGTGTTGGAGATCGAGTGGCGCATCCCCTGGATGCCGTTCTCGTACATGAGGTCGACGATCAGCTTCAGCTCGTGCAGGCATTCGAAGTAGGCGAGCCGCGGGTCGTATCCGGCCTCGACCAAAGTCTCGAAGCCGGCCCTGACCAGCTCCGTCGCCCCTCCGCACAGGACCGACTGCTCGCCGAAGAGATCGGTCTCGCACTCGTCCTTGAAGGTGGTCTCGATGACCCCGGCGCGTCCGCCGCCGATGCCCGAGGCATAGGCGAGGACCAATTCGCGCGCACCTCCCGTGGCGTCCTGGTGGACGGCCATCAGGCAGGGAACGCCCCTGCCGTCCGCGAACTGCCGGCGCACGAGATGGCCGGGGCCCTTGGGCGCGACCATTCCGATGTCGACACCGGGCGGCGCCTCGACCTCGCCGAAGTGGATCGAGAAGCCGTGAGCGAACATCAGGAGCTTCCCCTCGGCGATCCCGTCGCGGATATCCGCCTCCCAGACCTCGTGCTGGCGCTCGTCGGGCAGCAGGACCATCACCACGTCGCCGCGGCTGGCGGCGTCCGCGACGTCGAGGACCTCGAGGCCCTCGGCCTCGGCATCCGCGCGGCTCGAAGAGCCGGGGCGCAGGCCCACCACGACGTCGTATCCCGAGTCGCGGAGGTTGAGCGCGTGGGCGTGACCCTGCGATCCGTAGCCGAGGATCGCGATCGTCCTGCCCTTCAGCGCGTCGGGGTTGGCATCGGCGTCGTAGAAGATTCCGTCGTCAGGCATGGCGCGGGACTCTAGAGGCTGGGGCGCTGCATGAACCACTCCGTGAACTCGCGGCAGCGGCCCTCGGAGTCGAAGCGCATCACGTAGCAGTTGTCGTAGACCTTGCTCGCGGGACCGCCGGGGTCATCGGAGTAGCTGCTCGAGCCCGTTGCCACGGCGACATCGCCGTCGACGGCGACCGCCTCGTAGTCGGCGTCGTAGGTCCCCTCCTCGTCGCGGGTCGACGCCCCCTCGTGCTCACCCTCGCCCAGCCACGCCTCGACGACCGCATCGCGCCCCTTCACCGGTTCGTCGTAGGGGTGATAGCGATACTCGACGTCCTCGCTGAAGAGGGCCACGATCCGGTCGCGGTCGTAGGTCTTCCACGCCTCGACGTAGTCCTCCAGCCAGCGGTTCACGTCGGCCTTCTCCATCGTTCCTCCCCTCAGCGCAGCGCGCTTCGCATCAGCTTTCCCGAGGCCGTTCGCGGCAGCTCGGCAACGAACTCGAAGCGCTTCGGGACCTTGTATCCGGCCAGGGCCTCGGCGCAGTGCGCCCGGAGCTCGGTGGCGTCGGTGCCGGCGCCGTCGCGGAGGACGACCACCGCCGCGATCGCCTCCTGCCATTCGGCGTCGCTCCGCCCCACCGCCGCGGCGTCGACCACGTCCGGATGGCGCATGAGGACCTCCTCCACCTCGCCCGGCAGCACGTTCTCACCACCCGTGACGATCACGTCACCAAGCCGGTCCTCGACGTAGAGAAAACCCTCGTCGTCGATGTGGCCGAGGTCGCCGGTGTGCAGCCAGCCGTCCTCATCCGCGGTGCCCGGCGCCACGGTCGGACCCTGCACGAGGATCTCGCCATCCTGGATCCGCAGGTGAGTCGTGAGGAGCGGGCGTCCGGCCGAGCCCAGCTTCCGCTGAGCCTCCCCGGGAGCGAGCGTCGTCACCTGCGAAGCCGCCTCGGTGAGGCCGTAGGTCTGCACCACCGTGGCGCCGCGCCCGACGGCCTCCTCGAGGACGTCCTCGGGGACCGGTCCACCGCCGACCAGGACGGCGCGGAGGGGCAACAGGTCCACATCCGCCTCCATGAGACGCACGAGCTGCGTGGCGACGAGCGAAATCAACGTGATCCCGTCACCCTCCAGCGATGCAGCGATGCGGTCGGTGTCGAACCCCTCGTGAACGACCGCGGTGGTGCCGTAGATGACGGAGCGCATGACGATCGAGAGGCCGCCGACGTGAAAGAGGGGCAGGCAGCAGAGCCAGCGGTCGGTGGGTTCCACCCCGAGGTTGAAGGCCGACCCGACGGCGCTCCACAGGTGATTGCCATAGGTGAGGCCCACCGGCCGGGGGTGCCCGGAGGTCCCGCTGGTGAGGATCCGGCAATGGAGGGCGTCGAGGTCGTGCTCGCCGAGGAGCGGAAGGTCGGCCTCGGTGAGCCCGGCGTCACCGGTGTCGGAGATGACCAACGCCGGCGCGGCGCGGTTGAGCTCGGCCTCCCGCTCGCCGGGAGCAAGGCGGGTGTTCATGGGGTAGGCGATCGCGCCCAGCTTCATCAACGCATGCAGGAGGAGGACGTAATCGAGGCCCGGCGTCAGCTCCAGGGCGACGGTCGCTCCCCGTCGCACACCGCGCGCTGCGAGCCGGCGCGCCGCTCTGCTGGCCTCGAAGTCAAGCTCGGCGTAGGCGATCTCGTAACCGCCCGCGATCAGCCCCGGCCTGTCGGGGCAGGTCGCGGCGCGTTGCGCGAGCCAGTTGTCCAGGATCATCGCCAGGGATAATTCCGAAAATGCCGCTGCGCCACAAAGACGCACCTCCCGAGCCGGAACTCTACGCGCCGATCAGCTGGGCGAGCGCGGGCACCTACGAGGACATCCTCTACGAGAAGGCCGAGGGGATCGCCAAGATCACGATCGACCGCCCGGAGGTGCGCAACGCGTTCCGCCCCCAGACCCTCGCCGAGCTTCGCGACGCGTTCGGGCGTGCTCGCGACGACCTCGAGGTCGGCTCGATCATCTTCACCGGCGCCGGCGACGAGGCCTTCTGCTCCGGCGGCGACCAGCGCATCCGCGGGGACGACGGCTACATCGGCGACGACGAGGTCGCCAAGCAGGGCGTCGGCCGCCTCGACGCCGGCGAGCTCCACGTCCAGATCAGGCGCCTGCCGAAGCCCGTGGTGGCGATGGTGGCCGGGTATGCCGTGGGCGGCGGGCACATCCTGCACCTCGTCTGCGATCTGACGATCGCGGCCGAGAACGCCCGCTTCGGGCAGACGGGGCCCCGGGTGGGCAGCTTCGACGGGGGCTTCGGCGCCAGCGTCCTGGCGCGGAACGTCGGCGTGAAGCGCGCCAAGGAGATCTGGTTCCTGTGTCGCCTCTACTCAGCGGACGAGGCGCTCGACATGGGCCTGGTGAACACGGTCGTGCCGCTTGCGGAGCTCGAGCGCGAGACCGTCGCCTGGTGTCGCGAGATGAACGCGCTGAGCCCCCTCGCCCTGCGCCTGCTCAAGGCGAGCTTCAACGCCGAGGAGGACGGGCTCACTGGCCTCCAGCAGCTTTCACATGACGCGACGCTGCTCTTCTATATGTCGGAGGAGGGCCAGGAGGGGCGCAACGCCTACCAGCAGGGACGCTCGCCCGACTTCTCCAAATACCCCCGCCGACCTTGAATCCGCGCATCTGGTTCATGGCCGCGCGGCCGCGCACCCTGCCGGCAGCCATCGCACCCGTGCTTGTTGGAAGTGCCGTTGCCGCGTGGCAGGCCGATGGCTTCCGCTGGGGCGCTTTCTCCGCAGCGCTCGTCGGGTCGATCTTCATCCAGATCGGGACGAACCTCGCGAACGACTATTCCGACGCCCGCCGCGGAGCCGATAGCGCCGACCGGCTCGGGCCTGTGCGCGTGACCTCCTCGGGCCTCGTCGCTCCGCGGCGGGTCCTGTGGGCGACCTGGATCGCCTTTGCCGTGGCCGTCGCCTGCGGGATCTACCTGGCGACGGTCGCGGGCGCGGTGATCCTCGTCGTGGGCGCCGCCTCGATCCTCGCGGGGGTCCTCTACACCGGCGGCCCCCGCCCCTACGGATATGCAGGCCTCGGGGAGCTCTTCGTCTTCCTCTTCTTCGGCCTGGTCGCCGTCAACGGCTCCTACTACGTCCAGCTCGAGGAGCTCGACTGGCTGCCGTTCGGGCTGTCGGTCGCCGTCGGCTGCCTGGCGACGGCGATCCTCGTGGTGAACAACGTCCGCGACCTGGATACCGATCGCCGCGCCGGCAAGATGACGCTCGCCGTGCGGATCGGCCGGACGGGCGCCCGGCGCCTGTACGTGACCCTCGTCGCCGGCGCGTTCGTCGCACTGGTCGTGACGCTCGCGGCCGCAGACGGTCCCGGCTGGGCGCTCCTCGGGCTGCTGGCGGCACCGCTCGCCGTGAAGCCGGCGCGGGCCGTGCTCGGCACGCAGGACGGGCCCTCGCTGAACCGGGCGCTTGCCGGGACCGGTGCGCTCCTGGGGCTGTTCAGCCTGCTCGTCTCGGCCGGCCTGCTGATCGCGAGCTGACGCCGGCATGCAGATCACCGAGCTCGAGGCGGTCCCGTTTGCGCTTCGGTTCCGTGAGCCGTACGTGACCGCCAGCGGCACGCTGGATCGCCGCGAGGTGGTCCTCATCCGGATTCACACCGACGAGGGCGTGATCGGTCTTGGCGAGGCGGTGCCGCTGTCGCTTCGCGGCGGGGAGCGCCTGGACAAGGTGTGGCGGCAGCTCCAGCGCGCGTCGCACCGCCTTGCCGGCACGGACGTCACCGCACTCGCCGGGGCCGACCCCCTGGGAGCCGCCGTCGCCGTCATCGTCGCGCAGCTGCCTGGGCGCCGCTACGCGGCCCCGGTGAAGGCCGCGCTCGAGATGGCGCTCTTCGACCTCGCGGGCAAGGCATCCGCCTCGCCCCTGTGGCGACTACTGCGCGCCGAGGAGGCGGCCCCCGTGCGTTGCAACGCCACGCTTGTGGCGGGGAACCCGGATCAAGTGGCCAAGCAGGCCGCGGGGTGGGCCGAGCGCGGCTTTCGCACCTTCAAGCTGAAGCTCGGCACCGGCGACGACCTCGAGCAGGTGGCGGCCGTCCGCAGCGCGGTGGGCACCGCGGCCCGGGTGCGCGTGGATGCGAACGGCAGCTGGAGCGTTCCGGATGCGATCGCCCTACTCGGCGAGATCGAGCCCCTCGACATCGAGTTGGCCGAGCAGCCCGCGGCGAGCCTGCGCGAGCTCGCCCGAGTCGCAGCCGAGACCCGGATCCCGATCGCGGCGGACGAGAGCGTGAACGACGCGAAGGACGCCGAGCGAGCCGTTCGCGAGAACGCCTGCACCTATGCAACCGTGAAGCTGGCGAAGGTCGGCGGGATGGGCCCGGCGGTCGCAATCGCGGGTCAGCTCCCCGTCTATCTGTCGAGCGCACTGGACGGCCCGGTAGGGATCGCCGCCGCTGCGCACCTCGCCCAGGCGATCTACAGCGGGCGGCAGAACCCCGGTCTCGATCACGGGCTCGCCACCCAGGAGCTATTCGCCGACGAGGTCGCCAGCGCCGCCTGCGTGGTCCGTGACGGCGACCTCCACCTGCCCGAAGGGAACGGACTCGGCGTCGAGATCGACGAGGGCGCCTTGGAGAAGCTCGCGCTCTAGTTTTAGAGAACACCACCACCGGCGCATGCCGTTTTTGCCCTGAAGCGGCTCACTTCATGAACATCACTACCGGCACATGCCGCTTTCGCCGCTAGAGCGGCTCACTCCAGACTATGGACCCGACCAATCGCAACACGGCACTGGCCTCGGCCTTCGTCGAGGAGCTGGCGCGTTGCGGACTCCGCCACGCGGTGATCGCTCCGGGCTCCCGCTCGACCCCGCTGGCGCTGGCGCTCTGGCGCGCACCGGCGATCGAGGCGACCGTCGTCGTCGACGAGCGCTCGGGGGGCTTCTTTGCGCTGGGCGCGGCGCAGGCAACGGGGTCGCCCGTCGCCGTCCTGTGCACCTCCGGAACGGCCGCGGCGAACCTGCATCCGGCTGTGTGCGAGGCAGACGAGGCCGGGATACCGCTGATCGTGCTGACGGCAGACCGCCCGCCGGAGCTGCGGGACATCGGCGCGGGTCAGACGATCGACCAGCTGAAGCTCTACGGCGGTGCGGTCCGCTGGTTCAGCGAGGTCGGGACCCACGATGCTGACGACGACGGTCTGTTGCACCTGCGCTCGACCGCCTGCCGAGCGTACGCCGCTGCGCGGGGGGAGCCGCGGCCCGGCCCAGTGCAACTCAACCTCGCTTGGCGCGATCCGCTCGGACCGGAGCCGCGCCCGGACGACGTCACCGCCACCTCGGAGCTGGCGCTCGCGGGCCGCGGGGAGCGCCCCCTCACCGCCGTCCCGGGCGGTGGCGCCCCGGCGCCGGGCGACGCCCTGCTCGAGGTGATGGCCGGGCACGTTCGGGACTGCCCACGGGGGCTCATCGTGTGCGGACGGCAGCTGGACCGAAGCCTGGCCGAGCCGGTGGCGGCCCTCGCGCGCGCCGCCGGATATCCCATCGTCGCCGAGCCGACCTCACAGCTCCGGTTCGGTCCCCACGATCGCTCGCTCGTGATCTCGCGCTACGACACAATCGCCCGGGTCCAGCCCGCAGCACTCGAGCCGGACCTCGTCCTGCGCTTCGGCGAGCTCCCCACCAGCAAGGCCCTTCGCCAGTGGCTCAGTCAGCTGCCCGATGCTCAGCAGCTGGTGGTCGACCACTCCTTCGGCTGGAAGGAGCCCACACGCCAAGCGGCGGTGATAGTTCGCGTGGACCCGGTGGCGCTGGCGACGAAGCTCGCTGGGCAGGTGGCCGCCAGTGATGGTGCGTGGGCACAGGGCTGGACACGGGCTCACGCCGCGGCCGGTGCGGCGATCGAGTCGATTCTGGATGCCGAAGCGCGGCCAACGGAGCCCGGCGTCCACGCGCTCCTCGGTGAGATCTACAGCGACGGCGACCTCGTCTACACCGCCTCGAGCATGCCCATCCGTGACCAGGAGGGGTTCCTCGGGATGGGTCCTCAGGACGTTCGCTTCCTCTGCAACCGGGGAGCGAACGGGATCGACGGCCTCATCTCGTCCGGCATCGGCGCAGCGGCCGCAAGCGGCCGCCCGACCTGGATCCTCACCGGGGATCTGGGCCTCTTCCACGACATGAACGCCCTCGAGTCGCTGCGTACGGCGGATTCCCCGGTCCGCGTCGTGGTCTTCAACAACGACGGCGGTGGAATCTTCGAATTCCTTCCCCAGGCGAGCGAGATCGACCGCGACGAGTTCGAGGCTCTGTTCGGAACAGCAGTCGGCGTCGACCCTGCCGGGATTGCCGCCCTGCATGGGATCCCTTACACGCGCCTCGAGCACCTGACCGAGCTCCGCGCCGCGGGTTCCGCAACCGGGGTGATCGAGGTGCCGGTCGATCGCCGGGCGAACGTTGAGCTCCACCGGCGGCTCGCGGCCGCGGCCACGGCGGCGGTGGAGCAGACGACGAAGGCGACCGAGGAGGCTGGATGAGCGATCCAGCCCCGGCTCGGGATCGGATTTACGTCGAGCGCGAGGATCGAGTCCAGATCTGGCGGATCGACTATCCACCCCACAACTACATGACCAGCGTCATGGTCCGGGAGCTCGCTGCCCTGGTCGAGGAGGCGGCGGGCGACGACGGGACCGGCGCCGTCGTGATCACCGGAGCCAGGCCCGGCGTGTACGTGACGCACGACGACGAGCGCGAGATCGTCGCGACGTCGGAGGGCCAGGGAACGGCGACACCGGACCTCCACGACCTCTTCCACCGCATGAAGGAGGTCGGCAAGGTCTTCATCACCGCGATCAATGGCCCAGCCACCGGTGGAGGATGTGAGCTAGCCCTCGCCTGCGACCTGCGCTACATGGCCGAGGACGCCGACCGGATCGGCCTACCTGGGATGGCGCCAGGCGCCGGCGGCACCCAGCGGCTGCCGAAGCTGATCGGTGAGGGCCGCGCGCTCGAAATGATGCTCGAGGGCCGCACCCTGGCACCAGAGGAGGCCCTCGCGGTAGGCCTTGTCAACAAGGTGGTCACCGCGGGACGGCTGCTCGACGTCGCGATCGACGCCGGGGAGCGTCTCTCGCGGCGCCCGCCGACGTCGGTCGAGGCGCTGAAGCGCTCCGTGTACCAGGGCGCCGCCTAGCCCGCCACCAGCGGGAGCATTGCGCCGAGCTTCAGCTCGGTCTCGGCCAGCTCTGCGGCCGGATCGGAGTCGGCGACGATCCCAGCGCCCGCGAAGAGGTGGGCCGTGCGGTCGCGCAGGAGGGCCGAGCGCAGGGCGACGCAGAACTCACCGTCCTCGGCCGCATCCATCCAGCCCACCGGGCCCGCGTACCAGCCCCGGTCGAGCTGCTCGAGCTCGGCGATAGCCCCCAGCGCCTCGCGTCTGGGCTCGCCGCCGACGGCCGGCGTCGGGTGGAGGAGCCCGGCGAGCTCGACGGCAGAGCGCGGCTCGGCAAGCTGGGCGTGGATGGGGGTGCCGAGATGCTGGATGTTGGCCACCTTCACCAGCACGGGATCCCGCTCGGCCTCGACCCACACGGAGTGGGGCCGCAGGGAACGCGCGATACGCCGGACGACGATCTCGTGCTCGGAGCGATCCTTCGCCGAGGTGCGCAGCTGCTCCCCAAGGTGATCGTCGACCGCGGGATCGGCGCTGCGGCGGGTCGAGCCGGCGAGCGCCACGGTCGCCGCGCTCGCCCCGCTCCGCCTGACGAGAAGCTCAGGGCTGGCGCCGAGGAACGCCCCCTCGGACGAGCCGCAGCAGAAGCAGAAGCACGACGGGAAGAGGTCGCGCAATGCGCCGAAAACGGCAGCGGGATCATGGGCCGCGGGGGCGTCGACCGTCACCTCACGAGCGAGCACGGTCTTGTCGAGGCTGCCGGCCCGGATCTGCTTCACGGCGCTCGCCACCGCGTGCTCGTAGGCGCTCGGAGGGTCGACGCTCCTGATCTGCGTCGTGGCGGTGGGATGGGGATCGAGCAGGGGCAACGACGCCGGGGCAAGCCCGGCAAGCCTGCCGCGAAGGCGGGCGAGTCGGCTCTCCACCCCAATCCCGGTGATGGCGCAGATCGTCACGAGCGTTCGCCCGCCGGCGCGCGAGAGCAGGAGCTCGGGGAGAACGAGAAGGCCCGGTGGGAATGTCGACCAGTGCGCAGAGGCGCCTCCACCCGGCGCAAAGGCAAACCCGCCAGTCCACACAGGCCCGGCGCCGAGGGGGAGGTCTCGCGGCTCATCTGAGAGGCGATCTCGGGTCAAAAGGGCGCAGGCGGCAGCCGCATCGCCAAAGCGATCGTGCCCGCGGACGACCACCTCGTGCGCGGTCCCGACGCCCGCGAGAGCGAATCCGTCGCGGTCCGGCTGCTCCCAGCAGAACCAGCGATCGCCTGCAAGCCGGGAGGTGAATACGGCCGCGGTCGGATCCTCGAAGTCGACGGGTGCCGTGATCGAGACAAGGCGACGCCCCGGCGCTCCGGCGGCCAGCGACTCGAGCGATCCGATCAGTTCATCTACGGCAGCGATCGCCACGCAGACAGCGTACGGCTGAACCCTCGGCGCCGGTCCGGCGTACACCGGGCATGGGACTCAAAGGCAGGATCACAGTGGGAGCAATCATGCTGGCGGCGACGGTTGGGGTTGCCGCATGCGGCAGCGACAACACGAGCACGGCTAGCTCCGGCGGGTCGGGAGGTGGTGCGGACACCGTCTCGGTGGAGTCGATCGGCGACACCGGCGACGTGCTCGTCAACCCGAACGGCGCGGCGCTCTACACACCCGACCAGGAGCAGAACGGCAAGATCCTCTGCACCGGCGAGTGCGCCTCGATCTGGGTGCCGATGACCGTGGCGAAGGGCCAGACGCCGACGGCGCCTGACGACGTCAGCGGCGATCTCGGCACGATCAAGCGTCCCGACGGGACGACCCAGGTCACGCTCGACGGCGCGCCCCTCTACACCTTCACCGAGGACGGAGCGGGTGATGTCACCGGCGATGGCTTCAAGGACGCTTTCGGCGGCGACCACTTCGTCTGGCATGTGGTGACCGTCAGTGGCCCGAGCAACTCGTCGGAGGCCACGACGGGCTCCGGCGGCGGAGGCGGGTACTCGTACTAACGGTCGGGACGGGAGCAGCCGCCCGGGTCGAGCCTGCCCTCCACGCGGTACACCCAGTCCGCCTGTGGGGTCACTTCCTCGGCGACGATCTGCTTCAAGGCCGGGTCGTCCTTCAGCCAGGCCCGCACCGGGAATTCCTTCATGTCCTCATCGTTCGTCCCGTACCTCGTGGAGACAAGGTAGTCGTAGTTCCCGGCGTTGACTCTGGTGCGGAGCGCGCGGCAGGTGCGCGGGACGGTGAAGGCTCCGTCCGGGCCGGGGACACCCACGTACTGCACGTAGTTCGACAGGTCGCGTCCATACCACCCGTACTGGGTGAAGAACACCTGGCCGGCCCCGACTAGCCCGATCCGCTTGTCACGAGTGTCGCGCGCCCAGGCAAAGGCCTTGACCGGTCCGGCGGTCTCGCTGAAGAAGGGCTGCGGGTCGGTGTAGCGCGTCTCCGCGTACTGCACCTCCTGCGCACGGCCGAGCACGATCGCGAGCGCGGCTGCCGCGAGCGCCGTCGCTGCAACCGCGAGACGGCCGAGGCCCCGCTCGGAGCGCAGCCTGACGATGGCCACCGGGGTCCAGATCACCAACGCGGTGAGGAACAGCGCCCCGCCGATGTATGCCGGGCGCCAAGCGGGCGTGGTGAGCACGGTGATCCCGAAGGTGGCCGTGACGAGCGCGAGGACCTGGCGGCGACGCCCGGTAGCCCGCAGGGGCCGCGCGAGCGGTAGCAGCGTCAAGCCGAGCACGAGCGCTGCCATGAGGTAGCGCGTGTTGGTGAAGAATCCCTTCGGCTGCCCGTAGGGCCCCGAGGCCGTGATCGGAGTGAAGAGGTAGACAACGGCGGTCAGGAGGGCGGCGCCTGTCAGCACCCGCAGCACAGGGTTGCGCGCCCGCAGCAGAATGTAGACCGCTGACGTGAGACCTCCGATCAGCAGCACCACCCACAGGGGGCCGAGCGCGTGGTCCAGCTGGGGAAAGAACCACTGGCGGTAGATGGAGGGGTCGAAGAGGTAGCCCGCGACGCTGTGAGGCGGGCGCGGGGAGAGCTGCATCTGATCGGGGTGCGGTAGCGCAATCGGCCCCATCCCCTTGACAAGCGGCAGCGGATTACCCGACTCGAGGAGATTCCGCGCGTACCAGAAGGCGCCCGTTACGCACAGGGCCGCCCCGAGGACCCAGAGCGTCCGCAGCCTCGCGCGCAGGTCGCTGAAGACGACGACGCCGATCGCGATTGCGCCCACCGGTCCCAGCATCGTGAGCTTGACCGACACCGCCAGGCCCGCGGCCAGGCCGGCCACGATCAGAGGGCCGGTATCGATCAGCGAGCCGCGTCGCAGATCGTCCCCGCCCGCGGAACCCTTGATCCGGTGCCCGTTGAGGATGAAGGCGGCGAAGGCGAGCAGGAGCGCGAGGGCCATGATGTCGTTGCGGGCCTCGCCGGCCTGCGTCTCCCACATCACCCCGGAGTCGAAGACGAGGCAGGCGGCGACGAGTGTCGCGGGGGCGACGCCGTACGGCCGGCCGATGCACCATGCGGCGAGGAAGCCGAAGGCCAGCCAGCCGAGATTCATCAGCGGCGCCAGGAAGTCGGAGCGCAGCAGGACGATCCCGGCCCCGTCCAGGAGCTCGTATGTCTGCGGGTAGAACCACACCGCCAGCCGCAAGGGGTCGGTGAACAGGGGCTCCAGGATCGAGCCGTCCTGCGCGAAGCGGGCGGCGAACGGCATGTGGTACCAGGTGGTGTCGCCGCCGAACATCCCGCGGTCGAGGGCGACCCCCGAGGAGATGCTCCATTCGGCGAAGGTCCATGAGGCGACGCCGACGGCGACCAGCAACGCAGCTCGCGAAACCCGCGGCGGCCGCACGGGTCGCCCCGCCCCGGCGGGTGCCCGAGCCCGGCCGAGGAGCCCTGCCGCGATGCCGGCCACCGCGCAGCTCGCGAGGATCCAGCCCGGCCTCAGCAGACCGGCGCTGCCGACGAGCTGAAGCGTCAACACGAGCAGCGAGATCGCGAACACGAGCTCGGCCAGCCGCGCAAGCGCGCCCGAGAACTCGGGCACGATCCAGCGCCGTAGGTGGTAGGCGCCGTAGCCCAGGGCGCCAGCCATCGCCACCAGCGAGAGCGAACCTGCGAGATAAGAGCCGAAGCTGGGCGTCAAGACAGCGGAGAATCCATTCGCCGGTGCTTCGCCCCGCTCGGTTCGCGTTCGGGACGACGCCTGGGCCGTCCATGGCCCGCCCGACTACTCGTGAGGTGCCGAGCCTAACCCTCCGGACGCGAACGCGTGATCGCGACCTCGCCCGTGCGCGCCATCTCGATCAGGCCGTGCGGGCGGATCATGTGCTCGAACGAGTCGATCTTGTCCTGGGTTCCCGTGACCTCGATCGTGAGCGCTCGGCGCGAGACATCGACGATCTTGGCGCCGAAGATCTCGGCGAACTGCATGATCTCGCCACGGCTCTCGACGGCGGCTTGGACCCGGAAGAGCGCCATCTCTCTGGCGATCGTCGTATCCGGCTCCATGTCGCGGATCTTGATCACGTTGACAAGCTTGTGGAGCTGCTTCGTCACCTGGTCGATCGGGTGGACCGCGCCGTCCAGGGTCAGGGTGATCCGCGAGACGTCGGGGTCCTCGGTCGGGCCCACCGCGAGGGTGTCGATGTTGAACCCACGGCGGCTGAAGAGCCCAGCGATCCGGGCGAGGACGCCGGGCTTGTTCTCGACGGTGAGCGAGAGGATGTGCTTGCGGCCGCTCAGCGTCCGCGTCGCCTCGAGGTCTTCGAGCTTGACGAGGTCTGGCGTTCCGGCTTCCATCGCTCAGCCGACCATGTCCCGGGCGGCAGCGCCCGCGGGGATCATCGGGAAGCAGTTCTCGGTCTTCGAGACGTGCACGTCGAGCAGTACGGGCCCGTCGGTCTCCAGGGCGCTGCGCATCGCGTCGCGAACGTCGCCCTTGTCGGTGCACTGCATGCCGGTCCACCCGAAGGCCTCGGCGAGCTTGGGCCAATCGGGGCTGGGACCCATCTCGACCGACTTGTAGCGGCCGTCCCAGAAGAGCTCCTGCCACTGGCGGACCATGCCGAAGTGCCCGTTGTTCATCAGGAAGACCTTCACCGGGATGTCGTGCGCGGCGGCGGTTGCGAACTCCTGGCAGACCATCACCAGGCTGCCGTCACCGGCCAGGCAGACGACCGTCTCGTCAGGGCAGCCGACCTTGGCACCGATCGCGGCCGGGAGCCCGAAGCCCATCGTGCCGAGCCCGCCGGAGTTGATCCACTGGCGGGGCCGGCCGAAATGGAAGTACTGGGCGGCCCACATCTGATGCTGGCCGACGTCTGATGTGATGATCGCCTGGCCCTCGGTTGCCTCGTACATGGCCTCGACCATGAACTGGGGCTTGATCTCCGAGTCGGCTGAGTCCTCGTACCGGAGCGGATAGGTCGCCTGCCACTCGCTGATCTGCTTCCACCAGTCCTCCAGACGCGAGGAGTCCGCCTTGAGGGCCCGGTACTCGCGGGTCAGCTTCGGCAGGACGTCCTTCGCGTCGCCGACGATCGGGATGTGGGCGGCGACGTTCTTTGAGATCTCCGCAGGATCGACGTCGATGTGCACGAACTTCGCACGCGGGGCGAACTCGGAGAGCTTGCCCGTGATGCGATCGTCAAAGCGGGCGCCCACGGCGATGATGAGATCGGCATCATCCATCGCGTAGTTCGCGGTCCGGGTCCCGTGCATGCCGAGCATGCCGAGCCACTGATCGTGAGGGGCGGGGAAGGCGCCGAGCCCCATAACGGTGAGCGTCACCGGGAAGCGATCGGACGTGGCGAAGTCGCGCAGCTCCTCGGCCGCGTTCGCGTTGATGACGCCGCCGCCGGCGTAGATGACCGGTCGGCGGGAGTTCGCCAGCGCCTTGGCGGCGATGCGGATCTGCTTGATGTTGCCCTCGGTGGTGGGCTTGTAGCCGGCCAGGTCGGGCGCCCCCTCGGCCGGCTCGTATTCGATGTCCGCGCGCGAGAGGTCCTGGGGAACGTCGACAAGGACCGGCCCCGGGCGCCCGGTGGAGGCGATATGGAAGGCCTCGTGGATGTACTGAGGGATCTGGCGCGGGTCGGTCACGAGCAGCGAGTGCTTGACGACCGGCATCGTGATGCCGGTGACGTCGGCCTCCTGGAAGCCGTCCGTGCCGATGAGGTCGGTGCGCACCTGGCCCGTGATGAACACCGTCGGAACCGAGTCCATCATCGCGTCGGCGATCGGCGTCACCAGGTTGGTCGCGCCTGGGCCTGACGTCGCGAAGGCGACTCCAACCTTGCCCGACGCCTTGGCGTAGCCCTCGGCCATGTGACCGGCCCCCTGCTCGTGACGAGCCTGGACGTGGATCAGATCCGCGTCATACAGGGCGTCGTAGGTCGGCAGGTTCGCACCGCCCGGGATGCCGAAGACATGTTCGGCGCCCTCGGCCTTCAGCGCTTCGCAAAGTGCGTCGGCAGCTCGCATATAGGACAGGCGATGGTAGCGCGCGGCCTAATGGGGCTCTGCAGCCGGAAGCTCACCCTCGAGCTCCCCTGCTTTCCAGGTTGTGCTGGGCAGGATCGCCCGCTCGATCACCCGGCTGCGGTGGCGCTCGATGATGCGAAGCATCGAACGGACGAGCTCCTCGCCCAGGTGGTGATCCTGGAGGCCCAAGTCATGGAGCTTCGTATTGGTGGCGTTGTAGTAGTGGCGCTCGGCCTCGATGCGAGGGTTCGGGAAATTTCGGACCTCGACGTCAAATCCGACTTCCGCGGCGCTGCGCTTCACAAGCTCAGCGAGCTCCGCCACCGAAAACTGCTCGGTGAACTGGTTGAAGACCCGGTACTCGCCGAGCTTCGCGGGATTGTTGACCGCCAGCTCGACGCACTGCAGCGTGTCGCGGATGTTGAGGAAGCCACGCGTCTGCCCACCCTCGCCGTAGACGGTCAGCGGGTGGCCGATCACCGCCTGGACGCAGAAGCGGTTGAGAACCGTACCGAAGTACTCGTCGTAGTCGAAGCGGGTCACCAGGCGCTCGTCGTCGGCCGACTCCTCGGTCTCGATCCCGTAGACCACGCCCTGGTTCAGATCGGTGGCGCGCAGGCCCCAGATCCGGCAGGCGAAGTGGATGTTGTGGGAGTCGTGGACCTTGGAGAGGTGGTAGAGCGAGCCGGGCATCTTCGGGAACGGCAGCGTGTCCTTCCGGCCCTTGTGCTCGATCTCGATGAACCCCTCCTCGATGTCGATGTTCGGGGTCCCGTATTCGCCCATCGTCCCGAGCTTCACGAGATGGCAGTCCGGGACCTGGTCCCGCATGGCGAAGAGCAGGTTGAGCGTCCCGATGACGTTGGTGTACTGGGTCTCGACGGCCGCGTGCCGTGACTTCATGGAGTACGGCGCCGATGGCTGCTCGGCGTAGTGGACGATCGCCTCGGGCGTCGTCTCCGCGATCACCTGGTCGACGAACTCGCCGTCCTCCATCGAGCCCTCGAAGGCGCGGATCTCGTTCCCCGAGACGTCCCGCCAGGCGTCGATGCGGTCGGCCAGGGAGCCGATCGGGGTCAGGGAATCTGTGGAGTGCTGGATGTGCCAGCGGCGGCGGGAGAAGTTGTCGACAACCGAGACTTCGTGCCCGCGCGCGGAGAACCGCATCGCGGTCGGCCATCCCAGATACCCGTCACCGCCCAGGATGAGGACGCGCATGAGGCGGCGAGGGTAGCGAAGCCGGCCACCGGATAGCCGAGTGTCGACTCTGTCGGCCTGAGAGCCACAGACTCGATCCCCGCTTGCAAGGCAGATCCGCAGGCGCCGGGGTCACGGCTTCTATCCTGCTCGCCCCCATGCCCGTGCCCGTGGCAGACCTGTTTCCGCCCGAGCTGACCGCAATCCGCGCGGTCGGCCTGGTCCTCGCGGGCCTGATCGCCGGGTTCGCGATCCTGCGCCGGCGATCGCTTCGCAACGCCGATGTCCTGATTCTGCTGCTGATCGCGCTCGGCCTGGCGCTGGTGTCGGGCACGCAGCTCCTGGACTCGCTGCTGTCGGCGTTCTCGTTCGAGCGCTCCAACGGCACGCGCATCGTCGGCGTCGCAGTCTTCGCCATCCTGATCCTCTTCGGGCTCACGCTGCGCGCGCTGTCGCAGGGATCGCGGATCACTCGGGAGCTCTCGGCCGTGCTGGAGGGCCTCGCCTGGGAGCAGTTCCGAGTGGCGGGCTATCCGCGGCAGTTCCGCGACAAGATCGCCGTCGTCGTCCCGGCCTACAACGAGGCGGAGAACGTGGGGACGGTGCTCGACCGGATTCCTGCTGAGGTGTGCGGCGTGGACACGGCGATACTGGTCGTGGACGACGGCTCTCGCGACGGCACCGATGACGTGGCCACTGCCCACGGCGCCGTCGTCGCCAGACACGTGATCAATCGTGGTGGGGGCGCCGCGCTGCGGACCGGCTACCGGCTGATGGCTGACTCCGGCGCCCGCATCGTCGTGACCCTCGACGCCGACGGGCAGCACCTTCCCTCGGAGATGGAGCGCCTGGTCGAGCCCGTGCTCTCCGGCGAGGTCGCGGTCGCGCACGGGTCGCGCGTGCTCGGCGAGGCTGATGCCAACCACCGAGCGCGCGAGTTCGGCATCGTCTTCTTCAACCGGGTCGTCAGCCTGATCACTCGCACCAAGGTGACCGACTGCTCGAACGGATACCGGGCCGTGCGCGCCGACGTCCTCCCCACCCTCGTCCTGCGCCAGGAGCAGTTCCACACCTCCGAGTTCATGATCGAGGCGATCAAGCGCGGCGTTCCCGCCAAGGAGGTGCCGGTCACCGTGGTCAGCCGGCTGCACGGCCACTCGAAGAAGCCGGCTGTGGTCCGCTACGGCATGGGGTTCGCGAACGCGATCGTCAGGACCTGGCTCCGCTAAACGCACACCGAACGTGCGAACGTGCCGCCTATAGGGGGCACTAACGCACGTTCGATGAGCTAGACGGTCGGATGCCGGACCTCTGAGGGGTCCGGCAGGTAGAGCTCCTCACCGCAGACGTTGCACACCTGCACGTAGAGCTTCTGCACCGAGCCGCAGCGCGGGCACCTGCGCTCGGGTTCGGCTTTCTCGAAGCGGTAGAGGATGACGGCGATCAGGCCGAGAACCGGCAGGAAGAAGCCGACCAGGAACCAGACGAAGAAGTAGCTCCCCTTCGCCCTGCCGATGATGCCCGTTGCCAGGCCGAAGCAGGAGAGGATGAGCAGCGCCTGCACGGCTCAGCCGATCGGGCGATGCGATCCGCCGTGCGCGTACTCCTCCGCCCGCAGCGGCCGCGGATGTCCGATCGACCCCACCTCCGCGACGTCGCGCCCGAACGGAAGGCCAACCGTCCAGTCGACCACGGCGCGGATCTTCCGCGCCGTGCCGGAGATCTGGCTCAGGTGGTAGGTCCGCGCCATCCACCAGGCGGGAAAGCCGCGGAACCTGAGGGGACCGGCCTGAGCGACGGCCTTGTACCGCCCCAAGTTCACGAAGGACCCGCGATTCCGGTACGTGAACGGTCGCGCCGTGCCGACGCCGAGCGCCGCGGCAACGTTCCGCGCAACGGCGCGGCCCTGCCGGATCGCGTGCTGGGCGGTGGGCGGCGTGGGCTTCGCGTAGCGCTGCGAGGGATCCGGCACGGCCGCGGCGTCGCCGATCGCCCAGACGCTGTCCGAGCCCGCCACCCGCATGAAGCGATCAACCGGCACCCGGCCCTGCTCGTTCAGCGGCACGGAGAGCCGGGCGAGGCTCGGATGCGGCGCGACGCCGGTCGTCCAGACGACCGTTCGCGACGGGATCCGTTCGCCTGTCGAGAGGGTTACCGCGTCGGGTTCGAGCGCGTCCAGCCTCGTGCCCAGGCGGATGTCGATTCCGCGCCCGCGCAGCTCGCGCATGGCGTACTCGGCGAGCTTCAGATCCGTCTCGGGGAGCACGCGGTCGGTCGCCTCGACCAGGATCCAGCGCATGCCGTGCAGGCGCGCTCGCGGATAGACGTCCATCGCGTCGACGGCGAAGTCCTGAAGCTCCGCGAGGGCTTCGAGCCCGGCGTAGCCTCCGCCGACGAACACATAGGTCAGAAGTTCATCGCGCGTCGCCGGGTCCTCGCTCGCGTTCGCGGACTCCAGCGTCTCGATCACGTGGTTCCGCAGCCAGATCGCGTCCGCGAGGCTCTTGAAGCCGATCGCGTGCTCAAGGCCGGGCACGGGCAAGAGGCGCGAGACCGACCCGAGCGCCAGGATGAGCTGGTCGTAGCGCTGCTCATTGACCTCGCCCTCGTGATCCGTGATCTCGACCGTCCGCGACGCCGGGTCGTGCGCCGTCACGGCGCCGAGACGCAGGTACGTGCGCTTCAGGATGTCGCGGAGGGGAGTGACGACGTGGCGCGGCTCCAGCGTCCCCGCCGCGGCCTCGGGCAGGAACGGCGTGTAGAGGAGAAAGTTGACGTCGTTGACGAGGATGAGCCGCGCGGACTGCTTCGGGAGCAGGCGCTCGAGCCGGTGCGCGGCGTGCGCTCCGCCGAACCCACCACCGGCGATCACCACGTTCCAGGCCATACCTTGAGTCTAGGCCAGCGGCTCCGCTTGTAACAGGTTGTTACTAGGGCTCAGAGGCCGAGCTTCTCGCGGATGAGGCGGGTGACCTCGCCACCGTCCGCGGCACCGCGGGTCTCGCGCATGACGAAGCCGACGAGCGGGCCGATCGCCTTCATGTTGCCGCCGCGGACCCGCTCGGCGGCCTCGGGGTCCGACTCGAGCGCCCGCTCGACGATCGCCTCGAGCTCTCCCGAGTCCGAGACCTGCGCCAGGCCCTCGCGCTCGACGATGTCGGCCGGGTCGCCACCCTCGGCGACCAGCACGGCCAGCACCTGGCGGCCGGCGCCGTGTGAGATCTCCTTCGCGTCGACCATCGCGATCAGCCGGGCGAGGGCCGCGGCGGGCACTCGATCGCCGTCCTCAGCGCCGTCCTGACGCTTGGCCGCGGCCAGCTCTCCAGTGACCCAATTCGCAGCGCTCGCCGGGCGGGCGCGTTCGTCGGCACCGATGACCTCCTCGAAGTAGTCGCCGAGCTCGGCGTCGAAGGCGAGCTGGGTCGCCTGCTTGTCCGGCAGTTCGAGCTCGGACAGGTACCGCTCCCGCCGCTCCGCCGGCAGCTCGGGCAGCGCGGAGCGCGCCGCCTCGATCATCTCGCTCGTCGGCGCGAGCGGGACCAGGTCGGGCTCCGGGAAGTAGCGGTAGTCGTGTGCGTACTCCTTGGAGCGAAGCGCGGTCAGGCCGCCGCTGCGCGGGTCGAAGTGAAGGGTCTCCTGAACAACCTCCTCCCCCGCATCGAGCATTGCTGCCTGGCGCTCGAGCTCGGCGGCGATCCCCCGCTCGAGGAAGCGGAAGCTGTTCATGTTCTTCAGCTCGGCCTTGGTGCCGAGCTCCTCGCTTCCGATGGGACGGAGCGAGACGTTCGCGTCCACCCGCAGGCTTCCCTCCTCCATGTTCACGTCGGAGGCGCCGAGCTGCTTGATCGTGGTCCGCAGAAGCTGCGCCCACTCCCGGGCGGCAGCCGGATCGTGCAGATCCGGCTCGGTGACGATCTCAACCAGGGGGATGCCGGCCCGGTTGAAGTCCACCAGCGAATCGGCCGAGCCGTGGATGCGCCCAGACTCGCCCACGTGGATCGACTTCGCGGTGTCCTCCTCCATGTGGACCCGGTGGATGCGGGCGTCGCCGAGCCGTCCGCCGGTGGCGAGCGGCTCGTCGTACTGGCTGATCTGGAAGCCCTTCGGGATGTCGGGATAGAAGTAGTTCTTGCGGGCGAAGATCGAGCGCGGCGCGACGTCGCACTCGAGCGCCAGGGCGATCTGCAGCGCGTAGCGCACGGCCTGCTCATTCGGCACGGGCAGCGACCCGGGATGAGCGAGGCAGATCGGGCAGGTGTGGGTGTTCGGCTCGTCCCCGAACGAGACCTCGCAACCACAGAACATCTTCGTCCGCGTGGCGAGCTGGACGTGGATCTCGAGCCCGATGACCGGCTCGTAGCGCTCCGCCCAGCTCATGGCGCGCCCTCGAACCCGATCGCCTGCTCGAGCGCGTAGGCGGCGTCGAGCAGCCTCGACTCCGCGAATGCCGGGGCCGCCAGCTGGAAGCCGACCGGAAGCTCAGGGCCGCCGCCATCCGGCTCGGCAAGGCCCGCTGGGATTGAGACCGCGGGGATCCCCGCCAGTGACATCGGCACCGTGAAGTAGTCGGACAGGTACATCGCGAGCGGGTTCTCGGCCTTCTCGCCGAGCTTGAACGCAACTGTCGGCGCGGTTGGTGTGACCAGGAAGTCGACATCCGCGAACGCGGCCGCGAGATCCTCGGCGATCTTGGTTCGGACTCGCTGGGCGCGGCCGTAGTACGCGTCGTAGTAACCGGAGGACAGCGCGTAGGTGCCCAGCATGATCCGGCGCTTTACCTCGGCGCCGAAGCCGGCGGCCCGCGTCGACTCGTACATCACCGTCAGGTCGACCTTGCCATCCGCGCGCATGCCGAACCGGACGCCGTCGTAGCGAGCGAGGTTCGCCGATGCCTCCGCCGGGGCGAGGACGTAGTAGGCCGACAGCCCATGATCGGCGTGCGGGACCTCGCACTCCACGATCTCCCCGCCGAGCTCGCCGATCAGGGCGAGCGTCCGCTCGAAGGTGGACGCGACGCCGGGCTCGACTCCCTCCGCACGGTGCGAGAAGTCGCGGGCGACGCCGAAGCGCAGCCCCTTCAGGTCCTCCCGCGAGGGAAGCGCCACGCCTCCGTCGATCCCGACGGAGGTCGAGTCGTGCGGGTCGCGTCCCGCCATCGCGCGCAGGAGGAGCGCGGCGTCCGTCACGTCGCGGGTCAGCGGCCCGCACTGATCGAGCGACGAGGCGAAGGCGATCATCCCGTAGCGGGAGATGGCGCCATAGGTGGGCTTCAGGCCGACGATGCCGGAGAGGGACGCCGGCTGGCGGATCGAGCCGCCGGTGTCGGTGCCGATCGCCCACGGGGCCAGCCGCCCCGCCACGGCGGCGGCCGAGCCGCCCGAGGAGCCGCCGGGAACCCGCTCGCGATCCCAGGGGCTGAGAACGGGCCCGTAGGCCGAGTTCTCGTTCGAGGACCCCATCGCGAACTCGTCCATGTTCGTCTTGCCCAGGACGCCCGCGCCCGCTTCGGCGAGCCGCGTCACGGCGGTCGCCGTATACGGCGGGCGATAGCCCTCGAGGATTCGCGAGCCCGCTGTGGTCGCGATGTCCTCGGTGCAGAAGATGTCCTTCACGGCGACCGGAACGCCGCGAAGCGGGCCCTCGCCCGCCCTGAGGCTGGCCGCCGGCTGCTCGCCGTTCGACGTCCAGAGATAGGCGTTCAGCTCATCCTCGGCGGCCACCTCCGCATAGGCGCTGCGGATCTCGTCCGCCGAGATCTCCCCGCCCTCGATGCGGCCGATCGCCTCCGCCGCCGTCATTTTTCTTAGCTCGTTGCTCACTTCGCTGAATCTCTTGCGGCGGCTACGCCGCCTTACATGCTGCTTTCGGGGCTAAAGCCCCTCACCTCACGCCTGAGGCGACGGGACTCGGAAGGCGCCGTCCGCCGGATCGGGCGCGGAGGCGAGGACCCGCTCCCGCGGCAGGCATGGCTCGGGCTCGTCCGGCCGCAGGACGTTCTCGAGCGCGACCACATGCGACGTGGGCTCGACGCCCTCGAGGTCAAGCGAGGAGATCCGCTCAACGTGCTCGAGGACGGCGTTCAGTTCGCCGGCCATCCGCTCGAGCTCTGAGTCGTCCAGATGAAGCCGCGCGAGCCGCGCGACGTGGAGAACCTGCTCGCGATCGATCACGGAGCGGATTCTAGGTATCTGCAAAAGCCCACCGTTTTGCACACACCGACGTCAATGTCGTCATTACGTGCAAGACGCCCACCGTTGGGGCACCGCCTCCCGCCCCCACAAGCCCGGATAGCATGCCCGCTCCGTGACGGGGGACGCCGCCGAGAGGTTCGTGGTCGTGAGCGTCAGGCTGCTCGCGGTCACGTTCGCCGTCGTCGGGATCCTCTTCATCGCCGCGCCCGACGGGACGCTGAACGTCCTCGACGACTTCGGCGACTGGCTGCCGCTCGGGAGCTTCTCGCCGGCACCGGAGACCCAGGAGCAGCTGTGGCTGGCGCTCGGGTTCGCCTACATGACGGTCATCACGGGGCTCTGCCTGGTCGTGCAGGCGGACGTCGTGCGCTACCGGCCGCTTCTGCTCGTGCTCGCTGCGGGCAAGGCGGCCTCGTCGCTGGCCTCGCTCGGCTTCTATTTGTTCGACACCGACGCTTTCCCCTGGCTCCTCAACTTCCTCGTTGACGGCTCGCTGGTCGGCGTGGCGCTCGTCCTGTACGCGGTGGCCGGGCGCGTCGGCGCGCCGGCGGCTCCCTCCTGAAGGCGCGCACCGGGGCTGGGGTCCGCCGAGCTTCGCGTGCTGCGCGCCGTCGCCGAGGCGATGGCGCCCGGCTTCGAGGGCCTGCCGCCGGCATCCGCCGCTGACGGCCGGAGCGGCGCCGGCGCGGTCGACGTCGCCGGCACGCTTCAGACCTATCTCGCGACGCTGCCGTCGCGCACCGTCCGCCGGCTCGGTCTCGCTCTGCGCGTCTTCGACCGGCTCCCGTTCCCATGGCGCTTCTCGCGCGCGAGCCTGGAGGCGCGCCAGGGCTTCCTCGCGCGGATCGAGGGCTCCGCCATCGCGCCGATCCGCGACCTGCTGCTCTTCCTGAAGGTCCTGAGCGGCCTCGGCTATGCGAACGATCCGCGCGTGCGCGCCGCCGTCGGCGTGGAGGCGACGTGCGAGGTGGCGGCCACAGACGACGGTGCGGGCCCGGCCGAGCGGACAGCGAACGGCCAACATCACCACCTTGGTGACCTGACGCCCCCACCCGGCGGCGAGGACTGCGACGTGGCGATCGTCGGCTCGGGGGCCGGAGGGGCCGTCGCGGCCACGGTCCTCGCCGAGGCCGGTTTGGACGTGGTCGTGCTCGAGGCAGGGCCGTACCTGAACCGCGACACGTATCCCGACGAGCCGCTCGCGGCCCTCGCCGCCCTCTACCGCGACGGCGGGCTCACCGTGGCCGAGGGCCGGCCCGCGATCCCGACCCCTGTCGGGCGCGCCGTGGGTGGAACGACCGTGATCAACTCGGGCACCTGTTACCAGACACCGCCCAAGATCCTCGCCCGCTGGAGCTCCGAGCACGGGATCGAGTGGGCGACGGAGCTCGGCCCCGACTACGCCCAGGCGGAGGAGATGCTCAGCGTGACGCCGGTCGATCCCGAGCGCATGGGACGTAACGGCCAGCTCCTGCGAGCGGGAGCCGAGGCACTCGGGGTCAGCCACGAGCCCCTTCGTCGAAACGCCGGCCACTGCGTACGCTGCAGCTCCTGCCCCGGCGGCTGCCGGCTGGACGCGAAGCAGGCGATGCACGTTTCGTATCTGCCGCGCGCGGTCGCGGCCGGGGCCCGTGTCCGGGCCGGGGTCGAGGCCCGGCGAGTCCGATTCGAACGGGGACGGGCAGTGGCCGTCGAAGGCACCTCCGGGGTCGCCTGGCGGCAGAACGGGGCGCCGACGACCCTCAACGGCCTGGGTGACGATGGCCGCACCGCCCCATACGTCCTCCGCGCCCGCCGCGCGGTGATCCTGGCCGGCGGCGCCTTCGGCACGCCGGAGCTGCTGCTGCGCTCGGGGGTGCGCTCCGCGAGCGGGCAGCTCGGGCGCAACCTCCGAATCCACCCCGCGTGCTGGGTGGGCGCCCGCTTCGACGAGGAGGTTCGCGGCTGGGACGGGATCATGCAGAGCTACGCGGTCGACGAGTGGCAGGACCGAGGGCTCCTGCTCGAGGCGACCTTCACGCCGCTCGCCTTCGGCGCCCAATGGCTGCCCGGCACCGGCACCGACCACCAGCGGCGAGTGCTCGCCTACGACCACATCGCCTCCACCGGCGTTCACCTCTCCGATCGCTCGAGCGGCAGGATCGGCCTCGCTCCAGACGGCTCGTTGCGCATCACCTACCGGCTCACGCGCGAGGACGCCGCCAACCTGACCTTCGGAATCGCCCGTGCCGCCGAGCTCTTCTACGCCGCAGGCGCGCGCGAGGTTTACCCGCAGATTTCCGGCATCCCGACGATCGAGCCCAACCGGATCGCCGAGCTCGAGAGCTCTCCCCCGCGCACCTCGGAGCTCCGACTGGAGGCCTTCCACCCCATGGGCACCGCCCGCATGGACGCCTCCCCGACGCGCGGTGTGGTGGGCACGGACGGGGCCGTCCACGGCTGGGACGGACTGTTCGTGGCCGATGGCAGCCTCCTACCGAGCTCGCTCGGCGTGAACCCGATGATGACCATCATCGCGATGGCCTCTCGCGTCGCCCGCCAGCTCGCCGACGATCTCGGCTGAGCGGCCCCGAACGCGAAAGAGCCGCCTTGCGGCGGCCCTTTCACAACCTCTCCTCCCCGGGGCAGCGCCCCGGGACTTACCGGCTCTAGGCGGCGGGTCCACCGCTCGAGGGCGGCGGGGTGCCACCGGCAGGCGGCGGCGGACGTGGTGGTGGTGGCGCGTCGCCACCGCCGCGCATGCGGTCGGCCTGGCCTCCGAAGCTGGTTCCTTCCTCCTGCATCGCGGTCCAGCCGCCGTAGGCGATGCCGATCGTGGCGAGCAGTCCGAGGAAGACACCGATCTTCCGGCTCACGTCGATCGCATCGTCGAGCGCGTCCGGAGCGCCGAAGTCAGGTGGGCTGATGATCCGGAAGAGGACCAGCAGCACCGACAGGATCCCGAGCCCCGCGACCACCGCGCTGAGCGCAACCGGCGCGTTCAGCTCGGTGGCGTTCGCCGACGTGACCGCCAGCGCAATCGCCGCGACCGCGGTGACGAACAGAACGATGTCGATGAACCCGAAGGACTCCCATGCGTTTCCGCCTGCGGAGGCGCTGAAACCGAAGCCCCCCGTACCGCTGATGGACACGCTGAACCAGTCGAAGATGAACATGATCAGGATCAGCGCGATGCCGGAGATACCGGCGATCTTCTCGCCTGTCCCGAGTCGATTTACGTCCATTCACTCTCCCCCGTCTAGGGATTAGGGAACCGATTGTCTAGACGCTCCTCGACCCGGATTCGCGGCTTGCCCGCTGACCGTTCGTCGAGCGCACGCGCAGCCTACAGCCGAGAGGCGTCGGAAAGCGGAATTCGACGGGTTTACCCGGACACCTGTCCAAGCGGCGCCCCTGCACGTTCCTCGGCAGCGCGCAGGGTGTTCGCCAGGAGCATGGCGATGGTCATGGGGCCAACCCCGCCCGGCACGGGCGTGAGGGCGCCCGCAACCTCGGCCACGGCCTCGAAGTCCACGTCGCCCACGAGGCCGTCGTCGGTGCGATTCGTCCCGACGTCGATCACGATGGCACCCGGCTTCACCATCTCCGCGGTGACGAGGCGCGGCGAACCCACGGCGGCCACGAGGATGTCGGCCCGCCGGCAGACCGCGGCCAGATCGCGCGTGCGCGAGTGACAGACGGTGACGGTGGCATTGGCGTTCGTGAGCAGGCTCGCCAGCGGGCGCCCGACGAGAATCGAGCGTCCGACGATCACCGCCTCGGCGCCCTCGAGCTCGGCGCCGGCGTGCGTCAGGAGCTCGACGATGCCCTGCGGCGTGCACGGAACCAGCCCCGGCCGCCCCTGGGCGAGGAGCCCGGCGCTCGTCGCCGTAAGGCCGTCGACGTCCTTGGCCGCGTCGATCCGGGCGATCACGGCATCCTGGTCGTGCTGATCTGGCAGCGGGAGCTGCACGAGGATGCCGTCGACCTGGTCGTCAGCCCCAAGCTCGGCGACGAGGTCGAGAAGCTCCGGGGCCGGGGCGCCCGGATCGAGCTGATGATGGATCGAGCGCATCCCCACCTCCTCGGTCAGGCGGCGCTTGTTGGAGACGTAGACCTCCGACGCCGGATCGTCGCTCCCGAGCACGGTCGCGAGTCCGGGCACGTGCCCATCGTTCGCCGCCGCGAATTCCTTCACCCCCGCGGCAACCCGCTCGCGCACTGCTGCGGCAACGGCCTTCCCATCGATGACCTTGGCACCCATGTCTGTCTCCCGCCTCCTGCCTACTGCTTCTTCAGCGGCGCATAGTCCGCCATCAGCTTGCGCTCGGCCCCGTCCGCCGCAAAGCGGACCACCACGACCGAGCCGGGCTCGACCGCCGTCACCACGCCCTCCCCGAATGTGGCGTGGACCACGTCGTCGCCCATCTGGAAGGCTGCGAGCGGTGGCGAGGGCTCCTTGCGCGGGGGCATCGTGAGGCCGCCGCCGGAGCTGAAGCTCCCCTGGAGGACCGCATCTCGGCCGCCCCCCGCGGGCCAGCCCATGCGCGGCGCCGACACGTGACGCTCGGTCAGCTCGGTGGGAATCTCACCGAGGAAGCGGGACGGCAGGTTGTGACCGGCGCCGCCGAAGAGATTGCGGCGGCGGGCGCAGGTCAGATAAAGGCGCTGGCGGGCGCGCGTGATTCCCACGTAACACAGGCGTCGCTCCTCCTCGAGGTTCCCCTCCTCGATCGAGCGCGAGTGCGGGAAGACACCCTCCTCGCAGCCGATGATGAAGACGGCGTCGAACTCCAGGCCCTTCGCGTTGTGGAGCGTCATCAGCGTGATCAGGCTCTCTCCGTCGCGCATCGAGTCCTGGTCGGAGAGCAGGGAGATCTGGGCGAGGAACTCCTCGAGCGGCGAGGTGTCGCTCTCGCCCTCGACGGCACGGTTGGCATCGAACTCGCCGGCCACCCCGACCAGCTCCTGGAGGTTCTCGATCCGTCCCTCGGACTCGATCGTCCGCTCCGCCTCCAACGCCTCCAGGTAGCCGCTCTCGTGCAGCGCCGCCTCGAGGAGCGTGGCCACCGGGGCGTCGAGGAGCCGGTCGCGCAGCCCCTCCATCGTCTGGGCGAAGCGCGAGACGGAACGGATTGCGGCCGAGCCCAGGCCCGGCACTCCCGCTGGATCCACCATCACGTCCCAGATGTCCTGGCCCATCGTGTTTGCGTGTGAGAGCAGGCGTCCCTGCGTCTGCTGGCCGATGCCTCGCCGGGGCGAGTTGACGATGCGCGCGAACGAGACGGGATCGGCCGGGTTGGCGAGCAGGGCGAGGTAGGCGACGGCGTCCTTGATCTCGGCGCGGTCGTAGAACTTGGTACCGCCGATGACCTGGTAGGGCAGCTCGAAGCGCACCAGCGTGTCCTCGAGCACACGGCTCTGCGCGTTTACGCGGTAGAAGACGGCAACCTGGTCACGGGAGAGGCCCTCCTCCGAGCAGAGGCGGTCGACCTCGGCGGCCACATACCGCGCCTCGGCGTGCTCGTCCTCCAACTCCGAGACCTGGACGAGGTCGCCACGGCCGGCGTCAGTCCACAGGTGCTTCGGCCGACGCTCGCGATTCTGTGCCACCACCGCATTCGCGGCGTCGAGGATCGTTCCGGTCGAGCGGTAGTTCTGCTCGAGCTTGATGACGTCGGCGTCGGGGAAGTCGTGATCGAAATCGAGGATGTTCCTGACGTCGGCGTGCCGGAAGCCGAAGACGGATTGGTCCTCGTCGCCGACGACGGTGAGGTTGCGATGCTCCTCGCAGAGGAGCTGGAGCAGCCGGTACTGCGGGCGGTTCGTGTCCTGGTACTCGTCGACGAGGACCCACCGGAACGCCCGGCGGTAGCGGTCGCGGACATCCTCGAACAGCTCGAGCAGGTCGACCACCCGCACGAGGAGATCGTCGAAGTCCATCGCGTTCGCCTCGTGCATCCGTTTCTCGTAGAGGGCATAGACGTCGGCGGTGGTCTCCTCGAAGAAGGAGCCCTGCTGCTCGCGGTAGGACTCGGCGTCGATGAGGCGGTTCTTGGCCCCGGAGATCTGCGATTGCACCGCCCGCGGGGGAAAGCGCTTGGGGTCGACCTCGAGCTCCTCCATGCAGCGCTTGACCATCCGGAGCGAGTCGGCCTGGTCGTAGATCGTGAAGGCACGCTTGTACCCGAGGCGCTCGGCGTCCGAGCGCAGGATCCGGGCGCAGGCGGAGTGGAATGTCATCACCCACATGAGGCGCGAGACGCCGCCGACGAGAGCCTCGACCCGCTCGCGCATCTCCTGCGCGGCCTTGTTGGTGAAGGTGATGGCCAGGATCTCCGACGGTCGGGCCTGGCCGGTCGCCACGAGATAGGCGATGCGGTGCGTCAGGACTCGGGTCTTACCGGAGCCCGCGCCGGCGAGGACGAGCAGCGGCCCCTCGCCGTGCTCCACCGCCTGCCGCTGGGGCGGGTTGAGGTCGGCCAGCAGGCGCTCCACCTGGCTCGCGCCGGGCGTCACCGGGGCGCCGAAGGTCGTTTCCATAGTCACCCCGGCGAGGATAGACCGGAGTGCGGGCGGTCTCTCAGCCCCCGGCCGAGGAGGGGCCCTGCTTCGGGCGCAGCTCGCGCACCTCGCCCTCGGCGGGCTTGCCGTCGAGCTCCTCGAGCCGGCGCTCGAGCATTCCCAGCCGCTCCGAGAGCCGCCTGATCGCGTCGGCGACCGGGTCCGGGAGGTGGATCCAGTCGGCGTCTGGCCCCTCGGGACGGCGGCCCTCGACGCGCACGGTGTGGCCCGGGTTGCCGACGACCGTGGAGTTCGCGGGAACGTCCTGCACGACCACCGTGTTCGCGCCGACCTTGGCGCCGTGCCCCACGGTCACCGGGCCGAGGAGCTTGGCACCGGAACCGATCGTGACGTCGTCCTCGATCGTCGGGTGGCGCTTGCCGCGTGCGAATCCGGTGCCCCCGAGCGTGACGCCCTGGTAGAGCGTGACCCGATCCCCGATCTCGGCCGTCTCGCCGATCACCACGCCGGATCCGTGGTCGATGAAGAAGTCGTCGCCGATCTTCGCCGCGGGATGGATCTCGATGCCGGTGACGGCGCGGGTCGCGAAGGCGATCGTGCGGGGAGCCAGGGGCGTGCCGGCCTCGTATAGCGCGTGGGCGACGCGGTGGGCGAGCAACGCCTGGACGCCCGCCCAACTGGTCAGGATCTCGACGGTCCCGACGCCGCGTGCGGCGGGATCGCGATCGCGCGCCGAGGCGACATCGCAGCCGATCTCGCGCACGACGCGGTTGAGGGTGCCGAGGCCCAGCATGGTCATAAGGATGACGCATGGCCGACCGCCGCCACCCCCGGACGCGGGAGCAGATCAAAAAGCCTGCGGCGTAGCCGCAGGCAGGTTGTTCGAGCGGGAGCGGAGGAGGTGGCGGAGTTACTAAGGCGCGAAGAACGGCAGGGACATGTAGCGCTCGCCCCCGTCGGCGGCGATCGTCACGATGCGTTTGCCGGCCATCTCCCCGCGGGTCGCGAGCTGAAGGGACGCCCAGATCGCCGCGCCGGAGGAGACGCCCACCAGGAGCCCCTCACGCTTGGCAGCTTCGTGGGCCGTCGCGAGGGCGTCCTCGTCGCCCACCGTGATCACCTCATCGATGACGCTGCGGTCGAGAACCTCGGGCACGAAGCCGGCGCCGATCCCCTGGATCTTGTGCGGCCCGGGCACACCGCCCGAGAGGACGGCCGAGCCGGCCGGCTCAACGGCCACGATCCGCACGCCAGCGCGGCGCTCCTTCAGTACCTGGCCCACGCCCGTGATGGTCCCGCCCGTGCCGACACCGCACACGAGGGCATCCACGTCCCCGTCGAGATCACGCCAGATTTCCTCCGCGGTAGTGCGCCGGTGGACCTCGGGGTTCGCGGGGTTCGAGAACTGCTGGGGCATGAAGCCCTTGCGATCGGCGACGAAGCGGCGCGCCAGCTCGATCGACTCGCCCATTCCGCCGAGCGATGGGGTCTCGTGCACCTCGGCCCCATAGGAGCGCAGAAGTTTCGTGCGCTCGCGGCTCATCCCCTCGGGCAGCGTGAGCACGAGCTCGTACCCCCGCGCCGCGCAGACGAGAGCCAGCGCGATCCCCGTGTTGCCGCTCGTGGGCTCGACGATCACAGAGTTCCCGCGCTCGATCAGGCCCTCACGCTCGGCCGCGTCGATCATCGCGACCCCGATGCGGTCCTTCACGGAGCCGCCCGGGTTCAGATACTCGAGCTTGGCGACAACCTCGGCATCGAGGCCCTCGGTCATGCTCCCAAGAGCGACCATCGGCGTCTCCCCCACCGTGGCCGACGCCTCGGCCGCGATTCGCAGCGTCTCTGCTCCGGTTGCCCCGCTCCCATTCATCGTCGTCGCCCAACCTACCCGCAGGGCCAGTCGCACGTCCCGCCACTGCGGGCACCGGCCGCTCGGCAGGCTAGGCTTCCGCCGCCAGCTGTCCGCCGTGTCAATCGCAGGAGGTCCACCCATGGTTTCGTCCACCGCCAACAAGCTCACGAAGTTGCGCGTCGGTGCGCTCTCGTTCGCCGTCGCCGCCGGCCTCGGACTCGCCGCATGCGGAGGTGGTGACGACGACAGCTCGAGCTCCGACTCAGCCTCCACTTCCTCCGATGCCAGCGACCTGCGCGCGCAGTTCGATGACCTCCTCCAGCAGAACCTCACCGGGACCCAGGGCCTCTCGGGGACGGTCGCTGACTGCGTCATCAAGGAGCTGCAGGCGAACGTCACCGACGAGCAGATCCAGCAGGTGATCAACAGCGGCTCGCTCACCCCCGAGGTGACGAAGGCGGCACAGCAGGCCGGCATCAAGTGCGCCACCCAGTAGGGCGGCTGATCAGCACCGACAGACCTAGTGCATGGGCGCGCGCATGCGGGGCGCGCGCCCATGCGCGGTAACCCCTCACACGAGCCCGCCCAGCTGCAGCCGCTGCGCCCAGTAGTCCGCACGCGACGACGACGTAAACCACGGTGAGCTTGGGGAGTGGGCGGACGTGTGCAGGGCGCTTGTGCCGCATCGAGTGTGGGCGTAGGCTGACGCCGTGGACAGCCCAGGCCTTCTGCTTGTAGGGGCCGCGATGCTCACGACCCTGCTGGATCAAGGCGTGAAGCTGGCTGCGATCCGGCGCCTCCCGAACGCTCACGTCTCGCCGATGTCCGGCAACTGGGGGCTACGCGTGAGCC
>JBKPNZ010000059.1:0-71649 GCA_046732895.1 Actinomycetota bacterium | reverse complement strand
TGCCGAGCTCGCCGCCGGCGGTCCGCCGGATGGCAACGGCGACGGCGGGTGGTTCGTGCGGCCCACTCTCTTCACCGGCGTCGAGGACTCGATGCGCATCGCACGCGAGGAGATCTTCGGCCCGGTGCTGGTCGCGATGGCGTTCGAGGATTTGGACGAGGTCGCCGCCCGCGCCAACGACACGGAGTACGGCCTGGCGGCAGGCCTGTGGACCCGCGATATCTCCAACGCTCACAAGCTGGCGTCACGGCTGCAGGCCGGAAGCGTCTACATCAACACCTGGGGCGGCGGCGATCCCGCCGCGCCATTCGGCGGCTACAAGGCGTCGGGCATCGGCCGCGAGAAGGGCCACGCCAACCTGGACGCCTACCTCGAGACCAAGACGGTCTGGACGCAGTTGTAGGTCGCGAGCGCGCGGGCTCGGCGCCTGGCGGTTCTTCAACAACGGGCACGTGGGGGGAGGTGGGCCGGAGCCTGGCGGCGATGGTCGAGAAAACGCGTCATTGACGCGCTAACGCGACCATCGCTGGGCGTTTTGCACCAACTGACGTCAATGACGTCGCTACGTGCAACTCGGCGCACGCTGCGCTGGCCGCCCGCAGGTCAGGGGTCGCCGTGGGGCCACATCCACCTCCCCCCACGTGCCCGTTGTTCGGGCCACCGCACCGCCTGAGCCCCGCCCCACCGCAACTTTCCGCCACCCGCTCGTGTTCTGGGGCCGATGGCAGACGGCTACCCGAGGCGGGGCGCTTCGGACGAAAGGCGCGAGGTACGCGGATGAAGGCGGGTAAGACGGAGCTGAAGGGACGGATGGGCCGAGCGACGTTGCTTGCGATCGCAGGCTCGCTCGCGGTGACGGCAAGCGCGGCGGCGCTCACGATCATCGGCACAAAGGGGCGACGACCACATCGTGGGCTCGCGGGGGGCCGATCGGATCTCGGCCTTGGCCGGCAACGACAAGGTGCGGGCCTTCGGCGGCCCGGACCGCGTGTTGGCGGGCGAGGGCGACGATGCGGTGGCGGCCGGCTACGGACGCGACTACGTCGCGGGCGGAGACGGCAACGACCGTGTCGTGGGCGGACCCGACGGGGACGGGATCCGGGCCGGGACCGGTGACGATCGCGTCGGCGCCGGCGAGGGCGACGACAAGATGGCCGGTGGCTCGGAGGATGACGCCCAGAGGGGCGGCCCGGGCGATGACCTGATCTTTGCCCAGGAGGGAGCCGACAAGTCGGCCGGAGGCGCCGGCGACGACGACCTGTGGGGTCTGATTCGCACGGACGTGGACGTCGAGGGCGTCGACACACTGGACGGCGGACCGGACAACGATTCGATCCACGCCCGTGACGGCGAGGCCGACCAGATCACCTGCGGAGAGGGCGATCACGACCGGGCGCTGCTCGACGAGCTCGACGTGATCACCGACGCGACCCCGGACAACCCGAACGGATCGTGCGAGCTGGTCGTCCGGGCGGTCGTGGATCCGGGTGACGAGGAGCCGGAGGCCGACGGGGACGTTGGGCACGACGGCTGAGGCGGGGACGGTCCGCCACCGCGTGGAACGAAGCGCGGACCGGAAGTGAAGAGCCGGGGGCCTCAAGCGAGGTCTCCGGCTCCGTGCTGGAAACGCAACTTGTGAGCGGATACCGTGTTCGCAAGAGGAGAGGTTCCACGCGAATGGCCGATGCCTCGCCCGCTACCCAAGCCCTGCCGCTCGACCGGGGCCTTCCGCGTCGGCGCCTCCGGTTCCAGCGACTGCAGCGAGACGAGCGCCTCGTCGCACTGATCCGAGCCGGAGACGCGCGGGCCTTCGACACCCTCTTCTCGCGCTACCGCCCGCGGCTGCTCGCGTTCTGCCGGGGGATGGTCGGGTCTACCGAAGACGCCGAGGACGTGCTTCAGGAGGTCTTTGCCTCCGCGCATCGCGCGATGCTCGCCGACGATCGCGAGATCGCCGTCAAACCCTGGCTCTACCGGATCGCGCGCAACCGCTGCCTGAACCACCTGCGCCGCCCGACGATCGAGGCTAGCGAGGAGCTCGATTCCGAGCCGCACCAGAACGGGACCTCGACGGCGGACCGCGCGGAGCGGCGCGACGAGCTGCGGGGCCTCCTGGAGGCGATCGGCGATCTTCCCGAGACCCAGCGGAGCGCGCTGCTCCTGCGGGAGATCGAAGCCCTCTCATACGAGGGGATCGCACGGACCCTGAACACGACGGTGCCGGCGGTGAAGTCGCTCCTGGTGAGAGCGCGGATGTCGCTGGCCGTGGCTAGCCAGGCGCGGGAGCTCTCGTGCGGCGAGGTCCAGCTCGAGCTGGCCGAGGCCGCCGAGGGCCTGCGCAAGACGTCGGGTCCGGCCCGCCACCACCTTCGCCACTGCCCACAGTGCGAGGCCTACCGCGCCCACCTGCGATCGAGCACGCGCGAGCTCGGCCTCCTCGCGCCTTTCGGGGTGCTCGGGCCGCTGGCGCTGATCAGGCGGCTCTTCGGACTGAAGGCAAGCGGTGGGAGCGCGGGCGCGGGGAGCGCGGGAGGCGCCGGCGGATCGGTCACCGCCACGGGCGGGGGCATCGGACTCGCGGGCACGAAGACGATCGCCACGGTTGCGGTGACGACGCTGCTCGGTGCCGGCGCAAGCCACGTTCCCGGGCCGACCCAAGCGCCCGACCAGCGCCCGCCGGACGTCGTGAACGCGATCGCCGCGCCAAAGGCCGTGGCGTCCGTCCCGGCTCAGACGCCCCCGAAGGCAGGCGTCGAGGACCGCACGGTGCCGAGGACACACGAGACGGCGCCGGCTCCGCGGCGCGACGCCGTCGCGCCGGCTCAGCCCTCCACCACAGAACCGGCCACCGACGAGGAGACCACCACCGACGAGACAACGGAAACGACGGAGACGCCGTACGCGAGCGATGAGGAACCGGCCGATGACGGCTCCAGCGACTCCACCGAGTCCGGCGACACGCGTTCGCCGCTGACCCGCCTCGGGTTCTCGACACCGGAGGCGGTGCGCCACTGGCGCACCATCCACAGCACCTACCAGTCGGGCGATGACGAAGTGGGCGAGACCGAGCCGCCACCTCCCCCGCCGCCCGATCCCGCCGACCCGCCCGATGCGCCTCCTCAGGCCGACGACGGCGGCTCCGCGCGCGGGGGCCGTGGCCCCGGCGGCGAGGCCTGACGCGCCGCTACGATCGACCGGCCCGGGTAGACAAACTGGCAAAGTCCGCGCCCTTAAAAGGCGCTGCTCATTAGAGCTCTGCGGGTTCGAGTCCCGCCCCGGGCACTGGCGTCAGCGAGCGTCCTGCCCGGGCGTCCGCCGCTTCTACTCGAGCAGGCCGCGGCGCATCGCCTCGGCAACCGCGGCGGCGCGATCGGAGACGCCGAGCTTGTCGTAGAGGCTGTGAAGGTGGGTCTTGACCGTGGTCGAGCTGAGGTGGATCTCGCGGCCGATCTCCGGGGCTGACATGCCCTCGGCGATGAACCGCAGGACCTCGCGCTCGCGCGGGCTGAGCTCGGGCGGGCCGTCGGTGCTCTCCCGCTGCATGATCTCCTCGGCGAGGCCCGCCTGAGCCTCGGGCGCGAACGCAGAGCCCCCGCGGGCGACCGCTGCGATCGCGTCGCAGATCTCCTGGCGCGATGCCTCCTTGGACAGGTACCCCTTGGCTCCCGCGGCAACGGTCTGGTAGGCGAGCTCGGACTCCATGAAGGCCGAGAGAAAGATCACCTCCGTCTTCACGCCGTCGCGCTTCATCGCCTTCAGCACCTGCGGCCCCTCGATCCCGGGCATGCGGATGTCGAGCACCGCCACCTCGGGCCGCAGCCGCTTGATCTCCTCGAGCGCCTCGCGTCCGTCGCTCGCCTCGCCGACGAGCTCGAGATCGGGGCGCTCCTTCACGGCGCGCACGATGCCCTCCCGGTAGAGGGGATGATCGTCGGCGACCAGCACGCTGACGCGGTCGTTGGCGGCGCTCACACTGCGAGTCTACGACGCGGCGTCAAGCAGCAAGCCGCAGCGTCGCCACGCTCACCCGGCCATCGCGCGGGGCGCGACGGCGGCGGTGGCGCGGGCCACCTCGAACCAGATCATGAAGCTCGAGTCCTCCTGGCGAATCACGCCCCAGCGGTCGGCGAGATGCTCGACCATGCCGAGTCGCCAGCCGTTGGAGACGTTCTGGCCCAGTTCCCCCTCCTCCGCGAACAGCCCGTGGGGGTGGTCGCGGACCTCGACCCGGACCACCTCGGGGAAGACCCAGAGCCTCAGCTCAAGGCCATCCTTGGCCTCAAGCTGAGACAGCTGGGTACGGGACAGGGCGCCGATAAGAACCCCGAGTTGCTCGAGGATCACGGCGTCCAACTCGTCACGAAGTGATTCGAGAGCATCTCGCGCGGCAACCTGAGCTTCCGGCCCCGGTGCCAGCTCGAGACTCATTCGTGGGGTGTGATCAATGATCGGTTCCACGGTGTGCTCCCGTCAATCGCAACGAGCGTTGATGGGGGGATCAAGATCATGCCCGGCACCGTGCCTGCAATCACCATCCAACCGGCCCGAATCAAACGCCAGTCCGGTCCTCCGATCGGAGGGCCGCGGGTCAATCGATCGGAGGAAGGAAAGCGTGGACGTTCAGGCAGCGAGCCCGATGACCTTGAGGCGCCGCGACAGACATTGGGCCGCGAACTGGTGGGTCTCTTCCTTCGAGACCCCGAACATCTCCCAGTCTTCGTCGGTCTGCGCCCAGGGGGGATCGAGGACCTTGTCGGCGAGCGGCAGCGCCTCGACCATCATCGACTGGATCGCATCGCGATGGGCGTTGTCCTGCTTCGCCATGTCGGTCAAGAAGCGCACGCCGAAGGCGATGTGGCGGTGCTCGTCGCGAGCGACCTTCTGGAAGCCATCGACGAACGCCGGAAGCGTGTCCTGCTGGGTGTTGTAGTCGATGATGAAGTGCTGGCCCGTGAGCGCCAGAACCCCCTCGATGATCATGTGGTAGAGCGTGATCGTCTCGACGAGGGCCTTGGTGTCGTCGGGCTCGGCCGCGAGGCGGTCGACGCGGGTCTTCAGGAGATCGTCGAAGAGCAAGTGGAAGGAGTCGTTCACGTGCTCCTCGGTTGCACGCAGCCGGTCGGCGAGCCCGTCGGTCCCCTCGAGCACCCCGACCTCGCCGTAGAAGCGGTCGAAGAAGCGCACGTGACGCGCTTCGTCAGCGATCTGGGTTGAGAGGAAGATCCGCTGCTCCTCGGTCGGGGCGGCGCGCATGACCGGACCGAGCTCGTCGGCGACGCGCTGCTCCCCGATGAAGAACGCCGAGAGCCCGTACATCCGGGCAAATCGCTCCTCGGGATCGATGCGCTCATGCCAGTCGGTGCGGTCGCGGGAGAAGTCGAGGTCCTGCGTGGACCACTGCTGGCGCTCCCACAGGTTGTAGAGCTCGGTGTAGCCGAGGAGCTTCGCCTCGCCACGGTCGGCGGACTCCTGAAGCGCGGGATCGGAGGTCGCGAGGAAGCCCTCGCGGTCGGCGATCGAGCTGAGGGTGTCGACCGGCTTGGGGGTGGCCGGCTTCGTCTCGGCTTCCACGTCGCGGAGCCTATCTGACGGGGTGTCAGGACTTCTCAGACGGAATGGCTCGCGCCGGGCTCGAGGATCACGACCTTCGAAGAGGTGCTCGACTCGACGTCGGACTTGAATGCCTCGGCATCCGTCTCCACCGGCGGGAACGTGTTGAAGTGGATCGGGATCACCGTCTTCGCCGCGATCAGCCCGGCCGCAACGGCGGCGTCGTGGCGGTCCATCGTGTAGTGCCCACCGATCGGCAGGAGCGCGACGTCCACCGGATCGCGCTCGGCGATCAGCTTCATGTCGCCGAACAGGCAGGTGTCACCTGCGTGATAGACGGTCACCCCGCCGATCCTGACCACCAGGCCAGTGGCCGTTCCGATCGGGATCCCGTGCTCGGCGCTGAACGGGTGGTCGTTGGAGCCCGGAATCGTGCTCGTGTGCCATGCAGGCACGAGCTTCACCGAGCCCCAGTCGGTCTCGACGGTGCCGCCGAGATTCGGGTCGCTGACCTCAGAGACTCCCTGGCCCTCGAGCCAGTTCGCCAGCTCAACGATCGCGATGCAGTGGGCGCCCGTGCGCTTCGCGACGGCCACGGCGTCGGCGAGATGGTCGGCGTGCCCGTGCGTGATCAGGATGTGCGTCGGGTCGACCTCGTCGGCGGTGGCGACGGCGGATGGATTGTTGGGCTTCAGGAAGGGATCGATCAGCACGTCGGCCGTCCCTTCGGACAGCTCGACACAGGCGTGGCCGTGGTAGCGAATGTCCATTTGTGTGGTTCCTCCTGTATCAGCCTTGGGGCGCGTTCAGCTCAGCGTGAAGTGCCCAGCCGACGGCGACCCCAACCATCATCCCGATGCGGGCCTCTTCCGCGAGGAGCGTGCGCACCGCGCGGAGGCGTTCGTCCTCGTCCTCGGCACCGGCCGCCTTGCGGACCTCGGTCTCGTGCGAGTCGGCGAACCAGCCGCCGGCTTCGAGCGCCTGGGCCAGCACGCGCTGGAGCTGCGGCGCCGCGCTTGCAATCACCGACTCCGCCTCGCGTAGCGCCTCCGGCTCAGAGAGACGCTCGATGGCGGCATCGAGCCGCTCCTCGCTGAAGGCTTCGGGCACGCCGCCCAGCTTAGTGCTCATCCTCAGGTGCTCAGCGCTTGCGCGCGAGGGTGATGCCGTCGGCGATCGCGAGCATGACCGAGTCCACCCGGTCGTCCGCGGCGATCCGATCGTTGAGCGCGGCCATCGTCGTCGCACCCTCGTCGTCCGGCTGTGGGTCGAGGATGCGGCCCGAGAGCAGGACGTTGTCGAGCATCACGAACCCACCCGCGCGCAGCCGGGCGAGCACTTCCTCGTAGTAGGCCGGATACCCGGGCTTGTCGGCATCGATGAACGCGAGGTCGAAGAGCTCGCGCTCGGGCAGCGCTCGAAGCGTCTCGAGCGCCGGCCCGATCCTGATCTCGACCCTGCCGGCAACGCCCGCCCGCTCGAGGTTCCGGCCGGCGATCTCGGCGAACTCCTCGCTCAGCTCGCAACAGACGAGCCGCCCCGCGGGATCGAGCCCGCGGGCTATGCAGATCGCGGAGTAACCGGTGAAGGTGCCCACCTCGATCGCCTCGCGAGCGGCGATCGTGCGAGCGAGCAGGGTCAGGAAGGCGCCCTGCTCGGGGGCGATCTGCATCACCGAGATGTCCCCCATCGCCGCGGTCTCGCTGCGCACCCGCGCCAGCGCCTCGTCCTCGCCTGGGGCGTGAGCGACGATGTATTCCCAGAGCGCGTCGTCGAGCGCGGTGAACTTACCCTCGCTCATCCGGCGCTTCGGCGGCTGGCGGCGAGCCCGAGGGCGAAGCCGGCCAGGCCCCCGGCCAGGCCCGCCCACGCCGAGGCGTAGTCCTCGACCACCGGCAGCAGGAGCAGCACGGCGGCGGCAACTGCGACCGCCAGCTGGTCGTACTCGGAGGTTGGGTCGCTGCGCCGCTCGCGCTCGCGGAGCACGAGCCAAGCGCCGAGGGCACCGAGGGCGATGCCGTTGCCGCCGGCCGCGATCGGGATCCCGTCTGAGAGAGCGGAGTCGATGCCGTCGGCGGCGAGCATGCTGAGCGCGCCGCAGGCGACCACCAGGAGCGCTGCAGCGATCGGTCCGGTCCGGCGCTCGATCCCGGGCAGGAACAGGGCGATCGCCACCCCGACCACGAAGAGGTAGCCGAGGTCGTCGTAGACGAACGGAGCCGCGAGATATCGCCAGCTCTCCCCATCCACGGGACCGACGATCGCGCCGAGGTCGTACACGCTGAGGGTGGTCGCCCGCTCGATCACGACAAGAATCGCCGGGATCAGGATCGCGGCGACGGTCACATAGGGGCGCTCGGTCGTGATCGCGAGAGGCCGGCGCGCGGCACGGCGCTCGGCGGCCTTACGGCGGCGCCGCTCGCGCCGGGACTCCTGGGCAAGGAGCTCGTCGCCGTGGCGCTCGAGCTTCGGTGCCCGCTTGCGCAAGCGAGTGCCGCAGTACGGGCACTCGGTGACGTATGGGCTCACCTCCGAGCCGCAGCTGCGGCAGACGACGCTGAGCTCGGGCGACGACTCGGTACCCACAATCTCCTGCGGCGGCTTCCCCGCCTTTAGACGCTCGTTTTGGGGCTAGGGCCCCCTCACCTACACACCCGAGAATACCCCCGCGCGCCTGCGCGGCCGCTGCGGGTCAGCTCTGACTAGACGCGCGACTTATCGACGATCTCGCGGACGAGTCCGCGCATGTCGTGCTTGCCGTCCCACATCTCGAGCTGTCGGCGGGCCCCGGTGTTGCCGTCGACCAGGTCGCGCAGGCCCTCGAGCTCGGCGTCGCACCCGAGCTCCTCAGCGTGCTCCTTCACCTCGTCGAGCAGGCGCCTGGCCATCTGCCGGGCGGGGATCGGCTTCCCCGCCCGGAAGTCGAACAGATCGCCGTCCATTCCCCGGAGCGCGGCTCGGACCTTGTTGTCGTCGACCAGCTCGGTCGGCTCCTCGATCAGCGGCTCGCCATCGTCGTAGAGCCGCGCGGCGCGGCGCGCCATCGCCACGGTCAGCGCGGCCAGCGCGATCGTGTGCTCGAGGCGGGTCTGCTGGTCGAAGATGCGCGTCTCGACCGTGCCGAGGTTGGGGTGCGGGCGTACGTCCCACCAAACGTACGTGTAGTCGTCGATCGCGCCCGCCTCGACCATCGTCTTGATCCGGTTTGAGTAGATCTCCCACGTCCCGTAATGGGGCGGGACGCCGACCCGCGGGAAGGCGCGGAAGACCGCTGTGCGGGCAGACATCATCCCGGTGGACTGGCCCCGCCAGAACGGCGAGTTGGACGACAGGGCGAGCATCAGCGGCAGGTAGCGCCGGATGCCGTCTGCGACGTAGATGGCGCGGTTCGGATCCTCGATGCCGACGTGGACGTGGGTGCCGAAGATGATCTCCTGCTGCGCGATGAAGCCGAGCTCGCCGGCGAGCTCCCGGTAGCGCGGCCGGTCGACGATGAGCTGATCGTCGGGCTCCGCGAAGGGATGCGTCCCGGCTGCGCCGATCGCGAGCCCGCGCTCCTCGCAGATGGCGCCAACCGCCCGGCGGAGGTCCGCCAGCTCCCGTCCCGCAGTGGCGACGTCGGGGCACGGCGTGGTTGCGACCTCGAGGACCGACTGCATGAGCTCCGGCTTCACCTGGCCCGAGAGCTCCTCGGGGACGGCCGCGAGCACGGCCTCGATCTCCTGAGCGAGATCGAGGCCGTCCTGGGCCACGATCATCAGCTCCTCCTCGACCCCGACGGTGAACGCCGGACCGGTGAATTTGTGCTCCACCACGTCTCCTGGGGCAGTGCCGAATTGGGGCCGGCCGATCGTACCCGCGATGCCGGGCGGCTAAGCAGGCGTGGGCACGTTCCGGGGGCGGATAGCCACTAACCTGCTGTCAGAACGGACTTTCGAAGGAGGAGCCGCAGAGCCGATGGAGATCAAGACCGCGACCGAGCAGAAGTCACTTCTGGCCACCATCTCGCCGGGCAAGCGCACGAGACTGCGCCGCCTGTTGTTCGAGTTCGGTCCGGGCAACGGCACCCTGCTGCTCCTGCCGATCGACCAGGGAATCGAGCACGGCCCGCGCGACTTCTTCGCAAATCCGGCGTCGAAGGACCCGGAGTACCAGTTCCACCTCGCCGCTGAGGCAGGCTATTCGGCGATCGCGTGCCAGATCGGCCTCGCGACGAAGTACTACCCGGACTACGCCGGGCAGGTGCCACTGATCCTCAAGGTGAACGGCAAGACGGACATCCCGCCATCGGACGAGGCGCTCTCGACCACCAACGCGAGCGTCGAGGATGCGGTGCGCCTCGGGGCCGACGCCGTCGGCTACACGCTGTATGTGGGCTCGCCCCGCCAGGACGCCGACCTCCACCAGCTGAAGGGCGTGCGTGAGGACTGCGAGCGCTTCGGCATGCCGCTGATCGTGTGGGCCTATCCGCGCGGGGCGTACGTCGCCAAGAAGGGCGGCCAGAACTCCTTCTACGCGATCGACTACGCGGCCCGGATGGCGATGGAGATGGGCGCCGACGTCGTCAAGCTGAACATGCCGAAGATCGATCCCGAGAAGGACAAGGACGCACCCGCCCCGTACAACGAGATGCAGGTCTCCCAAGAGGAGGCGGTGCGCCAGGTCGTGGAGTCGGCCGGGCGGTCGCTGGTGGTCCTCTCGGGCGGATCGAAGATCGACGACGAGCAGCTGCTCCAGCAGACGCGCTTCATCATGGAGGCGGGCGGCTCAGGCGTGATCTACGGGCGCAACGTCTGGCAGCGCGAGCACTCCGAGGCAATGGAGATCGTCGAGCAGATCAAGGAGATCATGCTCTCGAGCGTCTCGCGGATCCCGTAGAGCCGCTCGACGATCTCACCGGCTGGGCGCGTCAGGCGCTCTGCATCTCCTTCATGTTCCGCATGATCGCCGCGGACACTTCGCCCAGCTCCTTCGACGGGCTGAACTGAAGGATCTCGGTACCGACCTCGGCGACCGGGTCGTGGCCGGGCGGTGCGTAGAACGCGTCGCCGGCTTCGTAGACCTCCTCGTGGTCGGCGAAGCGGTACGTGAGACGTCCAGTGAACACGTAGCCCCAGTGCGGGCAATGACAGCGATCGTCCGGCAGCCCCTTCAGGAGAGCCGAGTGGTCGATCTCCTGGCGGAACGTCACGAAGTTCACGGTGTAGCCGTTGAACTCGGCGTGGCGATCCTCCACAACCCCGTGGTCCTCGAGCTCCGCGCTTTCCCTCGATGCGTTCGGCATTGCGTCTCCTTTGGTTGACCGGAGAGGAAGCTACGCCTGAGTCGGCACCCCGTCATGGGGCGTTTGCCTCATCTTTGGCGCAGGTCAGAAGGCCACGGGCGCGACGTACTCCTCCTCCGGCAGCAGCCCGTGCTGCATCGCGAAGAGGCTGGCGCTGGCGCGGTTCGATGCATCGATCTTCGAGTAGATGTGCTCGACGTGGTTCCCGACGGTCTTCGGCGCGATCACCAGCTGCGCGGCGATCTCCTTGTTCGACAGACCGCGTGCGAGCAGCCTCAGGACCTCGACCTCCCTCGCCGTGAGTCCGGCCGGGCCCTCCCGCCGGCGCGTCACGCGGTGGCCGGCGGCCCGCAGGACGGCATCCACCGCGTCGCCATCGAGGCGCCCATCCTTGACCTCGGCCCGCAGCTCGGCCTGGGCGTCGCCCGGCTCCCGGGCGGGGCGATACGGTCGCGGCTCCCGCATCGCCTGGTAGGCGTTGGCCGCGACCAGCACGCGCGCCGATCTCGAGATCGCGGAGCCCGGCAGGCCCCGGGGATAGCCCGAGCCGTCCAGGCGCTCGCAGTGCTGGACCGCGATTTCGGCGAGTGGGGCGAGCGCCTCGGACTGGTGGAGCATGCGCTCGGTGATGTACGGATGCATCCGCACGCGCTCCCATTCACCGGCCCCCAGCGGACCGGGCTTGTCCCAGATCGTGTTCGACACCCCCAGGCGGCCGAAGTCGTGCACGAGCCCGGCCCGGCGCAGCGTCCGCACTTCGGCGTCCGAGAGCCCGAGCTCCGCACCCGAGCCGGCCGCGAGGCCGGCGACCGCCCGGGCGTGGCCGAGGGTGTAGGGCGACTTGAGGTCGATGAAATCCGCGATCGCGAGCAGCGCGGCATCGAACTGCTCGCCGGCCACCACGATCGCGAGCGCGGGCTCGCTCGAGATCACCGCCTGCCAGCTCTCCACCGCGTCGAGGTCGGCCAGCACCGCATCCGGCTCGTCGATGACCACGTCCGCGAGGGCGGGATCGAACTGCCTGCCGCCGCGTTCTCTGGCGACGTTGCGCGCTCCCTCGATCCCGCCGACTCGGTACCCGACCTCGACGTACTCCGCGAGCTGTGCCACGCGCGCCGCCATTGGGATCTGATCTCCCTTCAGCCGGTTCGGCCAGCCCTTGCCGTCCCATTGCTCATAGGCGGCGCTGACCGCTTCGAGAATCGCCTGCGAAAGACCCAACTGCTCCGCAAGCGCCCCCGCCAGCGCGGCGTGGTGCTCCATCATTCCGTCCACCTCGCGGTGCCCCGCGACGACGAACTCCAGCCCGATCCGGAAGCGATGCAGCGGCGGGTTGCCCTGGCCGATCATCCGCAGCCCGGCGGCCGCCCCTCGGATCCCGGCCATGGGGAACTCGTACTTGCCGGACTTCACGGCGATGTCGTCGCCGAACCACTTCGCCTGCTCGTGCGCGTCGGAGTGGCAGCCCACGTTGATGAGCAGGGCGGTGTAGTAGACGGTGGCTCGCGCCTCCTCGTCGAGGCCGACCCGCTCCGCGAGGCGCAGCGCGATCAGGCACTGGCGCAACACGTGCTCCATCGGCTGCCCGAAGCCGAGATCGATACCCAGCGAGAGCGCGGCGACGAGCTCGGCGAGCCGCACATGGGCCCGATCGGGTGTTTCGCTCACCGGGCGAGCCTAGCTCGCCTAGGGCCAGGCCATGAAAGGCAAAGCGACGGCCGAACGACGGCAATGAGGGGGGTGAGTCCGGCGCTTCTGGTCACTTGTAGGGCCATAAGCCCGTCAACTGACCAAAAGCCTCGGAGCCGCTGGGGTAGGCGCCCGCCATTTGTGCTCCCCCTTATCGCCGCGGTTGGGCTGGCCCTCGCCGGCTACGGCTGTGCGCGGCAAGCCGAGTCACCTGAGCCGACGGGGCACACCGCGACCGCCAATGTCGTCCGCGCGATCGACGGCGACACGATCGAGGTCGAGCTCGAGGGTGGGACCGAGGACGTGCGCTACATCGGCGTCGACACTCCGGAGACAGTCGACCCCGACGAGCCCGTCGGCTGCTACGGCCACGCGGCGAGCCGCTTCAACGCCGACTTGGTCGAGGGCGAGCGGGCTCGCCTCGTGTTCGATCGCGAGCGCCGCGACCGCTACGGGCGGCTGCTCGCCTACGTGAGTGTGGACGGGCGCCTGGTGAACGCCGAGCTCGTTCGGCGGGGATACGCGCGGACGCTGGTGTTCCCACCGAACACGGCTCACGCCGATCAGTTCGCGCGGTTGCAACAGCACGCGGCCGACGCCGGACGGGGACTGTGGGGAAGGTGCTGAGGTGGTGCCGCCGAACTCTGCCAAAAGTGCCGAAAGGCATTATGTGAGCAAGTGTTTGTTTTGGTGTAAGCGTCTGCTAGGTTTCGGCCTCGTAGGTGTTGGGGACATAACTCGGCGGCGGGACCAAGGGGAAAACGATGGCGACACAGGCACTCGAGAGTGGCAGCACGATGAGGAGGCACCAGAGCCTTGATCAGTTCGAGGTTGCCTTCGAGCAGGAAGCTGCGCTGGAGCGCCGCCGTCGCACCCAGCTTCGCCAGCGGGCCGCCGCCCGCTCCCGGGCCCGCCGCATTCAGCGCACCGAGCAACGCGGCAAGGTCGCCTTCGGCGTCCTCTTCGTCGCCCTCGCCGCGACCGTCGTCACCGTGAGCGTGGCGATGTTCGAGACCCTCGCCTGGTTGATGGGCTGAGCGCCCGCCCCCCGGCGGCCTCTCAGACGGTTTCTCTCAAGGTGGAAGACGGCGCCGCTTTCGCGGCAACCGTCCACCCCATCAATCGGATTCCTTGAGCGCCCCCAGCGCCCCTTCGACCTCTTCGTGCGCGCCTCCGTCGGAGCTCATCTGCTCTCCCTTGATCGAGAGATAGACCTCCTTGCGGAAGACGGGCACGTCGCGCGGCGCGGTGATCCCTAGCCGGATCTTGTCGCGCGACACGGCCAGTACGGACACTTCAACGTCGTCCCCGATCATGATGCTCTGATTGGTCTTGCGGGTGAGGACCAGCATCTCGCTTCCCTTCGAGTCGCCGCCGCGGTCCCGTTTCGCGGCGATGTGTCCTCAGGGTAACCGCTGGTCCTGGCGTGCGCCACCGACAACCGTTGGCCGGCCGACTAGGCGTGAGCCGGTCTGCGCGGCCGTATAAGATCGCGCGCTCCGCGGTGCCCACGTGCCGCGCGAGCCTCTCAGATGGCCGGAAAACCGCTCCGCTCCCAACTCAACCAGATTCGCGCCTGGGTGCGCCAGGGGCGTACCGATGCCTGGATCGCGCATCAGCTCGAGGTGTCGACCTCGGAGCTTCGCGAGTTCCGCCGCCGCCACGATCTCGAGGCCGACGGCGAGGGTGGCGGCGAGATCGATCTCCGCGACGAGATCGAAGCCGAGATCGAGGCCACGATGAGCGAGGAGGACGAGGAGGAGGCAGCTGAGGAGGGGTCCGGCTCAGAAGAGGCCGAGGAAGGCGACGAGCGCGAAGGGCGCCCCCGCCGCAGGCGTCGCCGCAGGCGCTCGAAGCGCTCCGGCGCCGGCCTCCAGGCAACCTTTGATCACGGGACCGACGAGGGGTTCGGCCTGTGGCTGGATCCAGCCGTGCAGGACGACCCTGTGTATGCGGAGAACTGGGCCGGTCACCGTCAGGTCGAGGTCACGATCGAGCCGGACCGGATCGTGATCAAGCGCTCGGGCTGAATCCCTTGCGGCCGCCTGCGGCGGCCTTACATGCGGCTTTCGGGGCGCAACGCCCCTCACCGGCATCTATAGCCGGCGCACGATCGTGTCGGCCACCTTGCGCACGGCGCGCCGTCCGTGGACGCCGACGACCCGCCGACGGGTGCGGTAGGCGGACTCGCTCGCCCGGACGCCCTCCCAGACGTCGGGAGGGGCCTTCCTGAGATGGTTCACGAGGCTCTCGAGGACGGTCAGGTCAGTGGACTCCGCCCCGTCCGAGAGCAGGCGGCGCATGGTGGCATCACGCGACGCCTGCGGCATGCGGGCGAACAGGAACTTCGCCATGAAGGGATCGAGCTCGTTCGGGTCGGCCACGGGTACTCCGCCGTGCTCGGCCGCCTCACGCAGGATTCGTACGAGGTCGGCGGCGTCGAAGTCCCCGTTCGTGGTTCCGATGAGCTCGGCCTTCTTCTCCCCGTTGCTGCCCGCGGGGGCGAAGAGCTCGGGGTCCAGCTTCTCGACGACGGCGACGCGCAGCCGCTCGCGCTCGGCCGGATCGAGGGCCCGCAGCCCCTTGCGCGGACTGAACTTGTCCGGGCGGCCGCTGATCGCCGAGCTGGCGACGTGCGCCAGCGCCGCCCAATGGTGCCGCGGGACCACCCGAAGCCGGAAGAGCCCGAAGACCCAGAGCCCCATCAGAGCGGCGATGATCGGAAGCTCAAGCCATTTGTCGAGCTGGGGAAGCACCTTGTAGATCCCCACCGTGAGTGCGGCCGTGACCAACGCAAGCAGGATCTGCCGGTACGGGAAGACGATCCGCTCTTGACTCAGCTGGCAGCGGATGAAGAGGTAGGCCGACGCGATCCCGAAGCCGACGAACATCGCGATCGGGGGCGCAAAGATGCCGATTCTGGGGGCGAGGAAGAACGAGAGGCCGGCATAGATCGCCCCCGCGATGAGGATCAGCCCCTGGAAGGTGCGTTTGCCCTTGGTCGGATAGGACGTGTTGCCGTTAACCGTGCGGAACATCGACGGCATCACCATCGCCGCCGCTGTGAGCGGGATCAGCGGGGCGGCCTTCTCGTAGGACTCCGGCGCAACCTGCACGAGCAGCTCGCCGCCAAGCACCATGAGCAGGACGGCGCCGATGCAGAGCAACACGAAGTAGCCCAGGATCTGCCCGTAGGCGACCTTCTGCCCGTACTCCTGCTTGATCGCCCTGAACGCGGCCCCGCGGCGCAGGGGCCGCATCGACATGCGGAAGCCCTGGGGCAGGAACGAGACCACGAAGCCGAGCTGCGAACCCAGCTTGTAGATCCCGAGGTCGGTGTGGTCGACGAAGCGCGAGAGGATGAAGACGTCGGCCTGCTGGATGAGCCAGAACATGGTGATGATCGTGGCCCGGCGGCCGCCCTTCTTCGTGATCTCCAGCGCCTCCTTGAAGTCGAAGGCGAGCTCGAATGAGCCGCGGAGGAGGAAAAGGGTCAGGAGCGTCGCCGCACCGGTGCCCACACAGGCCCCGATGATGGCCCCGTCCACGCCCCAGCCGGTGGCGAGGAAGGCCACGATCGCGATCAGGTTGAAGATCGTGCGCGAGCTGTCGGAGATCAGGAAGAGATGCGGCCGACGCTCGAGCCAGAGCGTGATCGACGCCAGCTTGAAGACGACACCGATGCCGCCGAGTACCCCTGCCCACAGCACGAGGTGCGCGGCGTCCTGGTCACCGCGCAGCAGGAAGCTCCCGATCGGGTCGCGGAAGATGATGACCAGAGCGGTCGCGAGGACGCCGAGCATCGCGGACCAGACAAGGCCGACGCCGAGCGCGTGCTGCGGGCTCTCGGCCATCCCGCTGTCGTCGTCGTCATCGTCGTCGTCCTCGTCCTCGTCGCTCATCCCGAACGCGCGGCGGATCGTCCCCGGCTTCGAGGCCAGGTGGAAGACCTGGGTGATCAGGCCGCTGAGGAAGAGCAGGAGGCTGTAGGTACCGAGCGCGGACGGCTTCAGGAAGTTCGCGACCAGGATCAGCGAGATGAAGTGCGCCGTGTTGGTCGTGACGAGCGAGACGCCCTGGACGCCGAGGTTGCGCGTCACCTTGACGCCGAAGACAGCCCCCGAGCCGCCGGGGTTCCGCTTCAGATTGCGCTTGCCCTTGCCCTCCTTTTTCTTCTTGTTCTTCTGCGGGCGGTCGCCGACCTGGCCGTCGCCCGCGGCCTCGGCACTCACTCCCAGATCGACCAGGTCTCGAAGGTGCGCCCAGTGAGCTCGCGCAGGCGCTCGGCGTCCTCGCGCAGCACCCCGAGCACCTCGTCCGACAGGGCGCCGCGGACGTCGGGGCGCTCGATCGGCTTGCGGAGCGGCAGCTTCTCGTCGAGGGCGAACCAGATCTTGGGCGGTAGCAGACGCCCAGCACGCGAGCGTGACAGGCGCTCGAGCCGTGCCGCGAGGCGCGTTGCGCGGGTCTTGCGGGCCGTGGCGTGTCGCTCGCGCTCGAAGCTCGGATGGCTGAAGTCGGGATCGACGCCGATGAACTCGAAGATCTGGCGCAACGTCACGCCGCGCTCCCGCCGGAAGTCGCTCTGCTGGAGCACGAGGACCTGCTCGCGCGGGAAATGGCGCAGGAACCGCTGGATCTGCATGAAGTACTGGCTGCGGATCACGTACGAGGTGTTCGGATGGACGAGGGTGGCGGCGAGGTCGCCCTTCTCACGGCGCTTCGCGTAGTTGTGGACCCAGTGGGCGGCGATCCGCTCCAGGGGGTCGCGCACGACGTAGATCAGCTTCGCGTTGGGGATGAGCTCGTGCATGCGCTCCGGGACCCCGAGGTGATGCGGATAGGCCGTGTAGTTCGGCGAGGACTCGCCCCGGATCTTCGCGCGCGCGTCAAAGTGCGCCTTGTACCAGTCCTCCCCGCGCTTCCAGTTGCGCTCCTCGATGAAGAAGTTGAGCTCCTTCGGCCTGGACATCGAGATCTCGGGGTGAAGGCCGAGGTGGTAGTGAAGGCCACTGGTACCGCACTTCTGCGCACCGATGACGACGAGGTTCGGCAGCGCCCCCTCCCGCGCTCGGGTAGCCGCACGCGCTCCCGCCCGGGGGCGGGCATGCGAACGGGTTCTAGTGGGGGCCGAGGCCTCCATCGGACCGATTCAGGGTACCTGAGCGGCCCGCCGCTACCCGCGGACGGCGACTGCCCCGACGAACGCCTGCGAGCGCTCGTTGGCCGCAAGAACGCGGCGCGGGCGGCGGCGCTCGGCGAGGATCAGCGCGAGGCGCCGGCGCACGAACTCGTCGTACGGGACGCCCGCAAGCTCGGCCTCGGGCTCCTCGGGTGCGGGGATGTGCTCGAAGCCCACCCCGGCTGCACGAAGCGGCCCGAACTCGAGCGAGTCGGTCACGACGAGGACGCGCTCGGGAGGGTCCGGAGTGCGCGCGAGGGCGCCGGCAACCGCCTGTCCCAGCTCCTGTCCGGGCGCGCCGAGCGCCAGCACCACCGTCCGCGGCTGCGGCCGCGTGAGAGTCTGCTTGACGAAGGCCGCGCCGTGCAGCGGCAGCCGCGCGACGAACGGTGCCGCGTTCCGCGCCGAGCGCAGCGGCTGACGCAGGTATCGCCGCCAGGTGCTGACGGCGGCGATCGGGCGTCGCTCGCGCACGGCGAGCTCTGCGAGCCATTCGGCCGCCTCAAGGGCACCGTCCTGGGCGGGGAGCTCGGCAAGGCGCGCGCGCATCTGCTCGCGCTCGCCCCCCTCCAGCAACAGATCGAGCCTCGCCTCGAGCTCCGGTGAGTCGGGCGCCGCGACTGCCACCCCGACCCCGGCCTGCTCGGCGAACCTCGCGCGCGCCGCCTGGTCGTCGGTCTGGCGGGCCATCGGGATGTACAGCGCCGGAACCCCGAAGCGGATCAGCTCGTGGTAGGCGTTGTAGCCGGCTGCGGCGACAACGGCGTCGAAGGCGCGGTAGTAGCGGCTTATCGGGTAGGTCGAGCGCAGGTGGACGACGTTCGGCGGTACATCGAGGAGGGTCGCGATCGCCGACGAGAGCGCGGCGACCTGAACGCCTTCCCGCGCGGCCAGGTGATGGACGCAGCGATCGACCGCCCCACGCACCTCCTCGCCCTGCCCGAGCTGGACAAGGACGTTGACGCGGCCGGGCTCCAGGCCCAGCTCGCGCTCGGCCTCCTCCCGCGGGAGCAGCTCGGAGTCGTGGCAGTACACGATCGGCGCGACCACCTCCGCGTGGCTTCGGCGGGCCACGGTCGGACCGCGGTCCTCCGCCGCCGCGAACTCCCCCGGCTCCAGAACCTCGTGGAAGAAGCTCTCGCGCGCCAGCGCGCCCGGATTCGAGCCGGGCTTCCACAGGGGGCGCCGGCACCAGACGCGGCGCATTCCGCGCCCGGAGGACATGGCATCGATCAGGGCCTGGTACGGATGCGCGCCGTCGAAGACCAGAACGCTCGGGCGCGCCTCCGTGATCGCAGCACGCAGCCTGCCCCGCAGGCGTCGGGACCAGCGCCAGTCGCTGCCGGCGCCCGGGGTCGCATACGACGCGACGTATTCGACCGGGAAGCCCGCCTCGCGCACGACCGGCGCCGCGGCCGACAGGGTCACGACCAGCGGCTCGAATTCGGCCGGCAGGCGCCGGGCGATCGCCATCGAACGCGTCAGGTGCCCTAGGCCCGTCCCATTCGACGTGACGAACAAGATCCGCGCGCGCTCAGCCATGGCGCTCGTAGGCCGCGATGAGGGGCTCGGCGACGTGGTTGTCCTCCTCGGCCAGGCGTTCGAGCGTCCGCTCGTACCGGCGCCGGACCCGCGTGCGGCCGAGGGCGCCGAGCCCCTCAGCCCACCGCCCCTTGTGCGCGGCTCCGGTGCCCATCGACCGCTCGAAGAACTCGCGCGTCGCCTGCTCCTCCTCCGCACCGAGGAACTCGAGCAGGCCCGCGAGGGCCGCGTAGCGGTCCCCGGCCACGAGCTCGTCGAAAACCACGACACGAAGCCGACCGGGCCCCAGGGCGTACGAGGTGCCGTCGTCCTCGGCCCGTACCCCCTCATCGATGGCGCGCAGGCGGTCGGCCCACCAGTCGATGCCCGCGATGATCCGATCCGGGCCCCAGGTTTTCGTGGTCACCGACGAGGCCGCATCGCGCCCGTCGCGAACGGTGTGGAGAAAGCGCGCATCGCCGAACATCCGCCGCAGCGTCGGCGCCTCCTTGATGTTGTGGGAGCTCATCTCCACGAGCCCCGGCTTTCCCTCCTCGTCCGGCAGCCGCCATAGGAGATCCCGGAAGAGCTGGCGGCACGCCGCGACCGGATCGGCGTGGTAGGAGTCCTCGAAGCGCGCCGCGGCCGCGTCGAAATCCGCGCGGGTCATCAGGTTGTAGAGGCCACGAGGCTCGCCGTCGACTCGTACGCGGTGCCACCAGAAGCCGCGCAGCTTCTCGAGGTACGTGGCGAGGGCGATGCGGCCCTCGAGGAGGTCCGGCATCCCGCGCTTGTTGCAGTGAAAGCGCGCCTCGATCGGGACGTCGGCCCACTGCGAGTGCGTGCCGAGCAGGCGGCCGAGGATGTGCGTGCCACTCCTGCCCGTGCCGCCGACGAAGACGACCGGCGCGCTCACGTCGACTCGGCGGTCGCCGCAGCAGCGCGCTCGTAGGAGCGACGGAGCACGGCCGCGCAGCTGTAGCCCTCGCGCTCGATGCGATCGAGCGCCGCTCGGTAAGCGGTGTCGACGGCCGCCTGGTCTTCGGCATCGAGGCCCTCGCGCCAGCGCTCGCGGTGGGCGGCGCCGGCATTCATCTCCCGGTCGAAGAAAGCCCGCATCGCAGGCTCATCATCGAGCTCGAGGAACCCGAGGAGGTGCGAGTAGGACCCCTCGCGATCACCCCACACGAGCTCATCGAGGCTGATCGTCGCGAGGCGCTCGTCCGAGGCCTCGAGGCCGCGCACTCCCGCCTCGGCCAGGCTCAGCCTTCCCTCCCACCACTCGACTCCCGACCTGGCGTCGGTCGGGTGGTGGCGCTTCTGGCGCTTGGAGACCTTCGACGAGCCGGAATCCCGCCCGTCGCGCACCGCGTGAACGAAGCGCGCCTCAGGGAAGATGCGGCCGAGACCAGGCGCCGCGGCGACCGTGAAGCAGCTCATCTCGACCAGCGCCGGCTTCCCGGCTTCCTCCGCGAGCGGCCAGAGGAGGTCGTAGAAGAGGTCGCGGCTCGCCCGTACGACGTCCCCCGCCGCCTTCTCCTCGAACCGCCCGACCGCGTCCTCGAACCGGTCCTCGGGAACGATCTTGTGAAGGCCGCGCACCTTCTGGCCGGCGTCCGGAAGGCGAGCGCCCCCCATGCGGCGGAGCCGGATCGTGGCGCGCTCCCCCAGCCGGACCCGGTGCCACCAGAAGCGCCGCAGCTTGGCGACGAACTCAGCCGGCGTGGCCTTACCCTCGACGACGTCGGCAAGGCCCTTCGGGTTGCAGTGGAAGCGGCACTCGATGGGGACGGCGCAAAAGCCCGAATGGTGGCCGAGCAGGTGTGCGACCACGTGGGTGCCGCTGCGGCCCGTGCCGCCGACGAAGACGAGCTTGCCGGTCACGTCAACGAGGTTATCCCCGGCCGCCCGGTAGGTAGTGGTCGACGTAGGCGTTGCAGGCGTCGGCGATCGGCACGTCGCGGGGCGTCCCGTGCGTCGCCGCGATGTGACCGAGCCAGACCCTGCGCTCGACGCCGAGCGCCCGCTGCAGCGCACTCGGCTCGCTCGCTCGCACGGTGATGGTCGTCGGCTCCCTCGTGGCCACCTCAACCTGTCCGGCATCCCAAAAGGAGTTCTCCCCCGGGTGCGTGAGGTACATGCCGTCGAGCGAGGCGGGCAGCTCCACGCTCGAGCCGCCCGCGTCGACGGTGATCGGCACCTGGCTCGCGTACTGGAGCGAGAGCTGCCAGCGGCCCGGCGCGAGGTCCAGCCTCTGAGTGGCGCTCGCCGGCGCGTCGAAGGGGGAGGGAATGCTCCAGCCGAGAGGATCCCCGGCGACCGGGTCGTCGAGGACGGTCGCCGAGACCGCGGGTAGCGGAACCTCCACGTGGGCCTTGCCGCAGCCGAGCACGCGACCCGGATCGCCGTCCTCCTTCAGCACCCGCTGCGGCGGGGTCTTGCCAGTGCGCTTCCAGAGCACGAACGAGTCGGTGCGCGCCACCTCCTCGACGTTGGGTGGCGGCGTGCTCTGAAACGCGGCGTTCGTCGTGATCGCGTAGTCGAAGCGGTCGAGCTTCGACGGGGTGAGCGTGTCGAGGTCCATGGGGTCCCCCTGCTGCCAGATCTTCTCCGGCCGGGCGCGAACCTCGGCGGGCACGTAGCCGCCGGGGCTCTCGGCCAGCGTGTCGCGCAGCCAGTAACCGGCGAAGCGGTCGACTCCCAGGAACACGACGGTCTGGCCGTCCGCCTTGGCCGCCAGCGACTCGAGCTCGGCTCCGCGCCCACCGAACCCCACGGGTGCGGCGCGCAGCGCAAGGAGCGTCGAAACCGCGAAGGCCGCCGCCGCAAGCGCCCCGAGGACGAGCCGCCAGCGCACGGTGCGCGCAGCGCCCTGCTCTCTGTGGCTGGGCGTCAGGAGCTCGCCGAGCGCGACGAGCGCGACGAGGGGAGCGAGAACCGCAAGCGCCTTCGCCTCGACGTAGATGCTCGCGAACAACCGCGCGCCGACGTACACGGCCGCAGCCGCGCCCAGCGCGGCCAGCAGCGCGAAGCGCCGGCGGCGCCAGGCGAGCCCCGCGCCGGCGCCGATCACGATCAGGCCGATCAGGGTCGCCGGGTAGGCGCCGCCGACGTCGCCGCGAACGATCCTGAAGTCACCCTCCGGCCAAATACCCAGCGCCTCACCGGGCCAGACGGGCGATGAGAGGCGCCCGGTCGAGGCCTGCACGTCGCCGATCTTGCTGACGAATCCCGAGCCCTGGATCGCGCCAAGCACGACGACGACGACGGCGACGGCTCCCACCACGGCCACCGTGCGGCGATGGGCGCGTGCAGCCGCGCGCCACTCGTCCAGGGGCAGGCGGACCTCGCCCATCGCGAGCTCGAGCGCAAGCCACACGGCAAGGATCCCCGCGAACCAGACCAGCCCCGGGACGCTGTAGGTGAAGAAGGCAGCCGCGGGCAGGATCAAAAGGGTCCCGACGCGCGCCCGGGCCGAGGCGAGCGTCCCGCGCTCGAGCGCGACCGCGAAGGCGAGCACGAGTAGCGCCATCACCGTCTCCTTGAACGCGCTCTGGGCCAGGAACGACGCCGCCAGGTACGGCAACCCCACGAGCACGGCGACCGCCACCCGCCGCGCGGACGGCAGCGAGCGCAGGGCCCCGAGGGCTGCCAGGGCGGCCAGCACGGGAATCGCGACGAGCAGGCCGTTGAAGGCATCGTCGAGCTCCACTCCCGTTGCCTGTGCGGCCGTCGCGGTGAGGGCCTGAGGCCCGGTCGGATAGCCGAACTGCACGGCGCTCGGCTCCGGCCCGAACCCGTGCTGGAGCCAGTCCGTCCAGTAGAGCTGGGCCGCCTGGTCGTTCGTGTAGATCCCCTCCCCGAGCACCCCGACGTGCTCGTTGAACGCGAACGGCAGACAGGTGAGGGCGAGGCTCACGAGCGCGGTGGCGAGCGCCACGGTGAACTCGCCGCGGGCGCGCTCCTGCGCGCGGGCTGGACGGCGGCGGACCGCGATCGCGCCCGCCACCAGCGCGGCGAGCAGCAGGATGGCAGTTGTCGTTGCCCGGCCGGGCAGGCGGATCAGCAGGGGACAGGCGACCGTGAGCGCGGCGAAACCCACCGCACCGGCCAGCGGTGTCGGCCGCGACTCACCGAGCAGCGCGAGCAGAACCCACCCGGCCGCGAGCGAGGCGGCGACGATGAGGAGCGCCGTGATCAGGATCGCCGGCATCGCCCGTCAGTCCTTGCGCTCGGCGCGCCGCTGGACGTGCCGGAGCACGCGGCGCTTCTCGCGCCCATTCGAACGCGTCGCTCCGTTATGGCGCGGGCCGGTCCCGGGCGGCTGATTCGCCAACGGCCGGGCGTTCACGGACTCGCCATTCAGCTCGGCCGCGCTCAGCCGGGGCAGGCCGGCGCAGCCTGCAGGGTTGAGCTCGCGGTTGACCTTGAAGATCGCGACGGGGCCGTCGCGCAGGACCTGGGTGACGCCGGGGTCGCGACGCGTCCAGACCGCCTCCTTCGTGTTGGTCAGCCGCCCAGGATTGAACGGATCGTAGGTCGTGACGACGTAGTCGTAGTCGCCCTCGTTGATCTCCGTTCGCCACTGCCAGCACGTCGGGATCCGCAGCCACGCGTCATTGGGTCCCTTGATCCCGAGCCACTGCACGTGGTTCGACAGGTCGGTCCCGTAGAACGGGTACTGGTTGAAGACGCCACGGATCCCGCCGATGGCGATTCGCTGATCGCGCAGGTCGCGCGGGAAACGCAGTGCCGCCGCAAGCTTCAGGGTGGGGCTCGTGTTCTCGTAGCGATGCTCGAGGTAGTGCCGCTGCTCGGCGTAGCCGCCGGCGACCACGAGCACCAGGGCTCCAGCCGCCAAGGCGAGCGTCAAGCGTCGGCGGCCACCCGCCCACGTCACGCCCCGCGAGCGCAGCCAGGCGGCGATGGCGAAGGCACAGAACACGAGGACGCCGGCGGCGAGCGCGCCCTTTGCGTGCCCCTGCTTCCACTGGACGAGCGATCCCACCGTGACCGCGAGCAGGATGCCCAAGGCGGCGGTGACGACTGCACGCCGTTGCGGCGTCGCACGCAGTGCCGGAATGCACGGCAAGATCGCCAGCCCCACGGCGGCCGCCGGGGCGATGTACCGGACGTTCCACACGAACGCGATCGGCTCACCCTCCTCCCCGGCCGCCGTCAGGGGGGTGAACACGTAGGCGAGCGTGGTGAAGAGGACCACGGCACCGAGCATCCGCAGCACCGGCTCGCGGCCGCGCCACACCGCGAGGGCCGCTCCGCCGACCATGCCGCCCAGGGTCAGTGGCCAGAGCAGCCCGAACGACTCATCGAGCCCGGGGATGAACCAGTCCTTCCAGACGTCGAAGTCGTTCCAGTAGTGGATGACCGCGAAGTCGGGACGAAGCTCGAAGTCGCGGTCCGGAGCCGGCAGGTCGATCGGCCCCAGCGAAGCGACGAATGGAATGGGGTTGCCCACGGCGGCGAGATTGCGCAGATACCAGTAGGCGCCGGCGGCCACGAGGGGCAGCGTCCAGACCAGGGCGACGCGCCTGCGGCTTCCGCGCGGTGCGATCGCGATCACGCCAAGGGTCAGCGCGGCCACCGGAGCGAGGAACGAGAGCTTGATCCCGGCGGCGACGCCGGCGGCGATCCCGGCCACGGCCAGCGGCCCGGCTGCGATCAGGCGGCCCGTGACCGCACCCGCCTCGACCCCAGCTGCGGCGTCGGCGGGCGGGTCGGTCAGGGCACCGGCCGCGGTCACCCGGCGCGCGGCATAGCCATTGACGAGCAACGCAACGGCGGCGAGCACGAACACGACCCCGGTGATGTCGTTGAGCGCCTCGCCTGCCTGAAACTCGACGAGCATCTGCGCCCCCAGTGCGATCGCTCCGCCGAGCAGTGCCTGCGGAGCGAGCCCGTACGGCCGCCCGATGCACCAGCTGGCGAGCAGCCCCACCGAGAGCCAACCGATGTTGATCAGCGGCGAGAGGATGTCCCGGTGGAACGTGAGAATCGGGACCGCATGGAAGATCTCGGAGTTCGAGGGATAGAACGACGCGAAGAAGATCGGGTCGAAGTAGAAGATCTGGTCGAGGGAGCCGGTCTGCACGAACCGCGCCGCGAGCGGCATGTGGTACCAGAGGGTGTCGGCTCGATCCATGCCGCCGGCGAGGCTCGAGAGCGTCGGGACCATCCAGCCGGCTGCCACCGCGGCACACGCCAGGGCCGCGAGCCACTTGGCGATCGTGCCCGGGAAGGGGGCCGGTGGCACCGGGCCCTCCCCGCGCTCGGGCCCGGCAGCCAAGCCCGCCCCGATCCCGCCGCCGAGTGCGGCGACGACCATCTGCCACTCCCCGAACCACCCGAAGGTGCCGAGAATCTCGGCGAGCCAGATGAGGCCGGCGGCGGTGAGCACGGCCTCGGCCAGGCGTGCCGGAGCGCCCTCCCACCCCGGCATGAATCGGCCCCGCACGCGCCAAGCGCCCCACGCCATCGGCGCGACGATCAGCGCCAGTAGGACCGCTCCGCCGAGGTACTCGCCGACCGTCAGGATGCGCTCGTCACCAGGCGCGCTCACGCCGCGGTCCCAGCCGGGGAGACGGCTAGTCGCCGAGGCCGCGAATCACATACGAGCGTTCGCCGACCGAGACCATGCCGAGCTTGCGCGCGGCCCGCTCGGCGGCAGCGGACTCGCCAAGCGTTGCGGCACGCTCGCGCAGACGCGTGTTCTGCTGCTGGAGGGAACGCAGCTCGGCCCGCTGCGCGCCAGCGTCGCGCCACGACCCGACGAACTTCAGCGTCGGGCCCACGTACGAGACGAGAATCGCGAACAGGACGAGCACGAGGACAACGCGACCCAGCTTGTCCCAGTGGATGCGGCTGCGTGGCCGCCCACGCGATGCCCGCCGAGGGGCCGGTCGCATGCGGTAGCCACGGGCGGCCTGCGAGCGTGCGGTCACGCCTCATCGATTCGCCGTCGACGGCTCGCTACCTTCCGGCGAAGGCCTCGAGCCCAGGGTAGGTGGCGCGCTGGCCCAGCTCCTCCTCGATTCTCAGCAGCTGGTTGTACTTGGCAACCCGGTCAGAGCGCGATGGCGCCCCGGTCTTGATCTGCCCCACACCCGTTGCGACGGCGAGATCCGCGATCGTCGTGTCCTCGGTCTCGCCCGAGCGATGGGACATCACTGCCGTGTAGCCGGCCCGGCGGGCCAGCTCGATCGCCTCGAGGGTCTCGGTGAGGGTGCCGATCTGGTTGACCTTGATCAGGATGGAGTTGGCGATCCCGCCGTCGATCCCGCGCTGGAGCCGCGCCGTGTTGGTGACGAAGAGGTCATCGCCGACGAGCTGGCAGCGATCTCCCAAGCGGTCGGTGAGCTGCTTCCAGCCCTCCCAGTCCTCCTCCGCCATCCCATCCTCGATCGAAATGACTGGATAGCGCTCGCGGACACCAGCCCAGTAGGCGGCCATCTCCTCGGGACTGAGGGCACGACCTTCGTGCTCGAGGACGTAGTAGCCGTCTGACTCCCGATAGAGCTCGCTGGTCGCGGGATCGAGGGCGATGAACACGTCCTCGCCCGGCCGGTAGCCGGCGGCCTCGATGCCCGTGACCAGCACCTCCAGCGCGGCCTCGTTGGACTCGAGATCCGGGGCGAAGCCACCCTCGTCCCCGACAGCCGTCGCGAGCCCGCGGTCCGCCAGGGTGCGCTTCAGCGCGTGGAACACCTCAACGCCCATCCGCAGTCCTTCGGAGTAGCCGCTGGCCCCGGCCGGCACCACCATGAACTCCTGCAGGTCGACGGAGTTGTCCGCGTGCGCGCCACCGTTCAGGACGTTCATCATCGGAACGGGCAACACGCTCGCCTCGGTGCCTCCCAGGAAGGCGTAGAGAGGCTGGCCCGCCTCGTCTGCGGCGGCCCGCGCGACGGCGAGTGAAACGCCGAGGATGGCGTTTGCCCCAAGCCGCTGCTTGTTGGGTGTGCCGTCGAGATCGATGAGAGTGCGGTCGATCGCCCCCTGGTCGGTGGCGCGAGCTCCCGTCAGCGCCTCCGCGATCGCTCCGTTCACGTTCGCGACCGCCTGCGTAACGCCCTTCCCGCCCCACGCCTCGCCGCCGTCCCGGAGCTCGGCTGCCTCGAACTCGCCGGTCGATGCGCCTGAAGGCACGGCCGCGCGCCCGCTTGCGCCGGTGTCGAGGGCCACCTCCACCTCGACGGTCGGGTTGCCCCTGGAGTCGAGGATCTGGCGGGCGTGTATGCGATCGATCGCGCCCATGTGAAGTCGCAAGCACGCGGGACGGTCAGGAGCCGGCGCGCGCGCAGGCGCAGGATTCTGCCACGCGCTCAAGCGCTGGCGCGATGCGACCCCTGCTTGCGGGCGCCGGGTGGCGCCGCCTTACGGGCTTTCGCGCCCCAGAGCCTCAGCTCGGGCTCGTTCCGCGGCGGCCCTCAGCGCCAGCTCGGGGTCGACTCGGAGGCGCCGGGCGACGCCTACGAGCGCAAACAATGTCTCGCCGACCCAGCGCTCGGGGGCGTCGCGCGCCTCGCCCTCGAGCCGCTCGCCCACGGGCTCGTCCTCGGCAAGTCCCGCGGAGGCGGCACGACGCTGGATCTTGCGCGCGTAGAGGAGGGCGGGCAGGTTCTCCGGGACGTCGGCGAACGGCTCGCCGGCGCCGCGCCCCTCCACGTCGCGCTTGATCTGGTCCCAGTTACGCAGGACTTCATCACTGCTCAGCACGTCCTCCGCTCCGCGTCCGGGCGTGCTGAGGTCCCTGGAGGCCTGCGCCTCCCCGAAGACGTGCGGATGGCGGCGGATGAGCTTCTCGCTCATGCCCTCGGCGACCTCGGCAAGGCTGCCCGCGCCCCGCTCCTCGAGCAGGAGGGCGAGGAAGTAGATCTGGAAGAGCACGTCGCCGAGCTCGTCGAGGAGCTTCTCGTCGTCGCCCCGCTCGGCCGCGTCGGCGAGCTCGTAGGCCTCCTCGACCGTGTGCGGGACGATCGAGCGCTCATCCTGCTCGCGATCCCACGGGCACTCGAGCCGCAGGCGGCGGGTGATCTCGTCGAGGCGCTCGAGCGCCTTCAGGGCCAGATCGCGGTCGGCCGCGATCGGCTCAGCCGCCCGTGGGCGGCGTGCTCTGGGCGGGCGGCGCCGTGCCGCCCGGTGTCGGCGCCCCACTGGGACCGATCGGCAGGCCCGGGGTCGTGGGTTGCGCCGGCGCAGCGCCGGTCTGCACACCCTGCGGCTTCACCGGAGCCTGGCCGCCCGGGAACACCTGCGCGGTGCCCGGGTCGACGACCGCCCGCGGGGTCACCGGCGCCTCACATCCTTGGGAGAGCGTGTCCGGGTCGGCCTGCTCACGCTCGCTGGGATCGTCGATCGGGCAGGTGTCGGCCGGCGGCTCGGCGTTCGCGCACAGGTCGGTGATGAAGTCATCAGCGCAGAAGGTTCGCGAGGTCCACTTCGAGATGAAGTTGTCGCGGAAGTTGGTCTGGGCCTGCGTCTGAAGCCCCTGCTGGAGCTGCTGGGTGATCTGCTGCTTGAGCTGGTCGTCGAGCGGCTGAGTCTGCTCCGGTGTCGCCTTCTCGACCTCGATCAGGTAGTAGCCGGCCTGGCCCTTGAAGGGTCCGACGAGCTGGCCCACCGGCGCCTGGAAGATCTGCTCGTCGAGCGCCTGCTCGCTCTGACCGGCCACAACGCCCTGCCGCAACCCGCCCTGGCTCTTCGTCGCGTCGTCGGTCGAGTACTTCGCCGCGACCTTCTTCCAATTCGCGGCCGAGTCGTCCTGCTCCAGCGCCGCCTTCGCCTTCTCGACCTCGGCCTGATCCTTGTTCAGGATCTCGCGGACGTCGCGCTGGGCCGGCGTCTTGAACTGGTCGATGTTCGCGTCGTAGAAGTCCTGGACCTCGGAATCCGAGACCGAGGGCGGGTTCTTCGGCAGCGCCTCGGCCTGGATCCGCTGTGAGAGGACGCTGAGCCGCGCGACCTCGCGCACGGCGTCGGCGTCGAACGGCGAGGTCTTGATGAACTTCTGGTAGCCCTTCTTCCCGCCGAGCTGCTGCTGGATGATCTGATCGAGGCTCTGGTCGATGTCGCGATCAGTGATTGTGATCCCACGCTCCTGGGCCTCCCCCTCGACCCAGCGGGTCTGGATCAGATTCGAGAGCGCCGACTGCTTGACCTGGGCGAACTGCGGATCGCTCTCGGGAGGAGGCTGCTTCAGGTTGAGATTGAACGCCGCCTGCTCGAGGCCCGTCTGGTACTGGTCCATCGTGATGTTGCCGTCCGGAGCGTCCTGGACCACCGCGACGTCGCCGTCCGGAATCGAGGGCTCACCAAGATCGCCGGAGATCGCAAAGGCCGCCAGCACGATGATGAGGGCGGCACCGAGGATCAGGGCGATCAGCCGCTTGGTCTGCACGCGCACGGCCGGGGAATCTACACAGGTGCGAGATCGGCCATCGCCGCTCCGAGCGCCTCCGCCAGCCCCAGGACCGCCGCGAGCCGGTCGGCCGGCTCGTCCGGTACGCGAACCGACAGCGTCTTGGTGCGGGACTCGTACATGGCCTCCGGGATCTGCTCGCGCAGGCGGCCGACGGCCCCCGCGTCGAGATCAAGGGGGGTCGCCGAGAGCCGACCGCCGCGGAACTCGACGATACGCGCACCGGCCTTCCCCAGCTCGATCCTCGCGCGCTGCAGCTCCAGCAGGTTCGTGACGGACTGCGGCGGCGGGCCGAAGCGGTCGCGAAGCTCGGCACGCAGGGCGCGCAGCTCACCCGGCTCCCGTGCCGCTGCGATCCGCCGGTGCACATCGATCTTCGCCGCCTCGAACGGGACGTAGTCGGGGGGCAGGTAGGCGTCCACGTCGACGTCGAGGCGAACCCGCTCCTCCGCGGGAGCTGCGCCGTCGCCGGCCTGAAGCTGCTCGACCGCCTCATCCAGCAGCGCCACGTAGAGCTCGAAGCCGACCGCGGCGACATGACCCGACTGTTCGTCCCCCAGCAGGTCCCCCGCGCCGCGCAGCTCGAGATCGCGCATCGCGATCGCGAAGCCCGAGCCGAGCTCGGTGTGGTCGGAGAGCGTGGTCAACCGTGCCGCCGCCTCGCCCGTCAGCGCCTCGACGGAGGGGTAGAGGAGGTAGGCGTAGGCGCGCTCGCGGGCACGTCCCACCCGGCCGCGGATCTGGTAGGCCTGCGCAAGGCCGAGCTGGTCGGCGCGCTCGACGATCAGCGTGTTGGCCTGCGGGATGTCCAGACCCGACTCGATGATCGTCGTCGCGACCAGGCAGTCCGCATCGCCGCGCAGGAACGTGAGCATGGTCGCCTCGAGCTCTCCCTCGTCCATCTGGCCGTGGGCCTCGGCGAAGCGAACCCCCGGGCAGAGCGCGCGAAGCCGCTCCGCCATCTCGTGCAGCGTCTCGATCCGGTTGTGGAGGAAGAACGTCTGTCCCCCACGTCCCGTCTCGCGCTCGAGCGCACGGCGCACGAGCTCCTCGTCAAAGGGCCCGACGTAGGTCCGGATCGGCCGCCGGCCCTCAGGCGGCGTCTCGATCACCGAGATGTCGCGCAGCCCCGCGAGGCTCATCTGAAGGGTGCGCGGAATCGGCGTGGCCGACAGCGAGAGCACGTCTACCCGCAGCTTCAGCTGCCGGAGAAGCTCCTTCTGGCGCACGCCGAAGCGCTGCTCCTCGTCCACGATCACCAATCCGAGCTCGGGCGCCCGCACGTCGCGCGAGAGCAGCCTGTGCGTGCCGATCAGGATGTCGACCTTGCCGTCGGCGTAACGCGACAGAATCTCGCGAACCTCAGCCGGCTTGCGCAGCCGCGAAACCATCTCGACCTCGACCGGGAAGTCGCGGAGCCGCTCCCTGAAGGTGCCGAGGTGTTGCTGGGCGAGGATGGTGGTCGGAACCAGCATCAGCACCTGTTTCTGGTCGGCGACGGCCTTCAAGGCGGCCCGCATCGCGACCTCCGTCTTGCCGTAACCGACGTCGCCGCAGATGAGCCGGTCCATCGGGAGCTCCGCCTCCATGTCGCCGTTCACGGCCTCGATCGCGTCCAGCTGATCGGCGGTCTCGCGGTACGGGAAGCTGCGCGCGAGCTCGAGCTCCCATTCGCCGTCGGGCGAAAAAGCATGGCCGCGGCGGGCGCGGCGCTCCGCGTAGAGGTTGAGCAGTTCGCCCGCAAGCACCTGGGCGGCGCGACGCGCCCGCGCCTTGATCGCATCCCAGCGCTTCGAGCCCAGAGCCGAGAGCTGCGGCTCGCCGCCGGCCCCGACGTACCGAGTGATCTTCGCAAGCTGGTCCGTGGGCGCGAAGACGCGGTCCTCGCCCCGGTACTCGAGCTCGAGGTAGTCGCGCGTGACACCGCCGACGGTCTTCGTCTCGAAGCCCGCGAACCGCGCCACGCCGTGGTCCTCGTGCACGACGTAGTCGCCCACGCGAAGGTCGACGGCCGCAGCCATCCGGCCCCGGGCGCTCGGCGGTGCGGCCGCCCGTCGGCGATGCACGAGCCTGCGGAAGGGAATAACCGCCAGCCGCAGCTCAGGCGAGAGGAAACCGTCGCCCACGCGCGCCTCGGCCAGCCGCACGCCCGCCGGGGCATCGGGCGCGAGCGCCTCGCCCAGGAACGGCGCGTCGACGCGGGCGAGGTTGTAGCGGGCGCGCTCGGCTTCACCACGATGGTCGAAGCAGACGACGACCCGGTAGCCCGAGCGCACCTCGCTCTCGAGCTGGGCCTCGGCCTCGCCGATGCTGCGCGCGGGCGACGTCGGCACCTGGCTGCGGAAGACGCGCTCGTCGGGCTCGGTCTCGTCCCCGGTTCCCGCAAGGGCGAGCGACGCACGGGTCCGCAGCGGCTCCGAGACCTCGACGTACAGGCGCCTGGCGTCTTCCGCGTGCATCGCGGTGGTGACGTCCTCCCAGTGGTCCCGCAGCGCAGGCTCGATCTCGGAGGCGGAGGCCAGGACGACGGCGGTCGGCTCCGGAAGCAGGTCGAGCGGCGCGCGCAGGGCGTCGAGCGGCAGGAGATCCGTGAGGTCCGGCCGCTCGTCATCCCCCTCCAAGGCGGCCTCGGCCAGCTCACGATGCTCCACCGCGAGCTCGGCGGCGGGCGCCAGCTCGACCTCGTCGGAGTCGCCCAGCGAGCGCTGCGTGAAGGTCGAGAACCACCTGATCTGCTCGATCTCGTCGCCGAAGAGCTCGAAGCGCGCCGCCCGCTCCTCCGTCGCCGGAAACACATCCAGGATGTCGCCGCGTACCGAGAACTGGCCGCGATCCTCGACCTGATCGACGCGTTCGTAGCCGGCCTCGACCAGCAACTCGGCGACATCGCCGAGGTCCACCTGCTCACCGCGGTGAAGCGTGAAGCCGCCCGGCCGCAGTGACGCGTCGGGAACGGCCTCGGCCAGGGCCACCGCGCTCGCGACGACGACGGGCGGCTCGACGCCCTCCTCCCACTCGGTGAGCGCATCGAGGGCCGCGATCCGAAGGCCGACGAGGTGCGCCGGCGGCGCCACGTGCGAGGAGTAGCCGGTGCCTCGCGAGGGGTAATAGCGGACGCGGCGGGGAGCCAGATAGGCGCCGAGCTCACGAGCGAGGTCGCGCGCGCCGATGTCGTCGGCAGCGACGACGAGCGCCGGGCGCTCGCCCAGCGCGCCTGGGTGGTCGAGGAGGGCCGCGAGCAGGTACGGGCGCAGCGAGGGCGAGACCTTTGCCTCGGCCCGGCCCTCGCGCGCGGCCGCGCCGAGCCCCAGGAGGCGCTCATCGGAGGCGGCTATGTCGAGAAGGGCACGCAGTGACATTGCACGTGAAGAAACCGGACACCCGGGTCCGGCCGTCGCCGCGCGCTATAGGCACGCGACCTCCCGATTCTACGAACGCCACCCCACCGCCCGCCCAACGTGCGTTCGTGCCCCCTATAGCCGGTCCCTTCGCACGTTCGGCGCGTTTTGGGACGATCTGGGTGTGGATCTCGCATTGCTGGAGCGCACGCTGGCTGAGCAGGGAGAGCCCTCGTACCGGTACGAGCAGGTCTGGGAGTGGGCCGCGCGGGGTGCATCCGGCTATCAGCAGATGACGAACGTTCCCGCTCCGCTCAGGGACGAGCTCGCCGAGCGCGTGCCCTACTCCACCCTGACGCTCGAGCGGGAAGTCCGCTCGGCGGACGGAACCGTGAAGGCGCTGTTTGCGACCACGGACGGCCGCCCGGTCGAGGCCGTGCTCATGCGATACCGCGACGGCCGGCGCTCGATCTGCCTCTCGTCACAGTCGGGCTGCCCGCTGACCTGCTCCTTCTGCGCCACCGGGCGGATGCGGTTCGGGCGCAACCTCACGGCCGCCGAGATCCTCGACCAGGCGCTTCACTTCCGCCGGACCGAGGCGATCAACCACTGCGTGTTCATGGGGATGGGCGAGCCGATGATGAACCTCGAGAACGTACTCGGCGCCTGCGAGCGCCTTCCCGACCTTGGCGTCACTCATCGCCGCACCGCCATCTCCACCGTTGGCTGGGTGCCCGGCATCGAACGCCTGACCGACAGCGCCATGCCCGTGCGCCTGGCGCTCTCGCTCCATGCACCCGACGACCCGCTGCGATCGGAGCTCATGCCGGTGAACGACCGCTATCCCCTGGCCGAGGTCCTTGCCGCCTGCGAGCGCCACCACGCCAAGCGCCGGCGCATGGTGTTCGTGGAGTACGTGATGCTCGCCGGCGTCAACGACCAGCCCGTGCACGCTCGAGGGCTCGCCGGCCTGCTCGACCCCCGTGTCTACAAGCTCAACCTCATCCCCTACAACCCGACTGGGTCCGGGTTCGAGGGCTCGAGCCGCCGAGCCATCGACGCGTTCCGCGCCGTTCTGGAGGAGCGTGGCCTCCGCGCCACGGTGCGGCTTACTCGCGGGCGGGACATCGACGCAGCCTGCGGGCAGCTGGCGGCAAGCGCCGCGCAAGCCGCAGCCTGAGCCGCGACTGGCGGTCAGACGTGCCGACGGGGGCACGGGGATGGGGGTCATGGACGTTGCGACGAAATAGCGGACGGAAGAGCCATGAGCCCCCAGTCGCCCCCTACAGGCCCGTTTGAAGCAGCCCGCGGCGCGGGCCACTCCTCAGTGCGAGCCACTCCTCGGTCGCTCTACGGCAGCCCCGGCCCCGAGCGCTGCCACTCGACCTGCCCCTGGCCCTCCGTAGCGGTGCGCTCGACGACTCCGTCCCATTCGTGGAGCATCCGCTTCAGGCGCGCAAGCGCCTCCGGCGGATGCTCGGCGACCTGGGCCGCGAGCTGCAACGCGGCGTCCTCCGTCGCCGCGGCAGGCGCCACCTTGTGGACGAGCCCCCAGCGGAGGGCCATCCCGGCGTCCGCCTCCTTGGCGGTCAGGAGCATGTACTTCGCCACCGAGAGGCCGCACAGCGTCACGAGGCGCGCCGGGCCCACGGGGACGCCAAGCGCCCCGCCTGGGAACCGGAGGCGCAGGTTCGATCCGCCGATGCGCAAATCGCAGGCCACCGCGATCTCGGCCCCGCCGCCGACGCACGCGCCATGGCAGGCGGCGACGGTCGGCTTGGGGAAGCCGGTCAGCTCGTCGTAGAAGCGCGCCCAGAGCTCCATCCGCCGCAGGCGGCCCGACTCATCGAGCTCCTCGCGCACGTCGGCGCCCGCCGACAATCCCATGTGATCGGAGGACGAGACGACGACCACTCGAACCGCCTCGTCGTCGCGCGCCGTGGCCAGATGGCCGAGCAGCTCCTCGAGCATCTGCGTGTTGATCGCATTGCGAGCATCGGGCCGGTCAAGGCGGATGAGGGCAACGTGCTCCGGTACGTCCGTCGGCTCGCCGCCCAGCGCATAGGTGGTCAGGGCTGCCATCAATCCATGATCTCGAGCGGGTCCTCGGTCTCCTCGTGGATCCTCTCCACGAGCCGCTCCGTCTCGTCCGCGGCCCGCTCAATCAACTCGCGAACCTCGCGGTCGGGCTCACGGAAGCGCCCCAGGACGTACGCCGAAACGATCTCGGGGTCCGTTGAGTCGGGCCGACCGACGCCGGCGCGAACGCGCCAGAAATCCGGCGAGCCCAAGCCCTGCTTCAGGCTGCGCAGGCCGTTGTGGCCGGCAACCCCGCCGCCGAGCTTCGCCCGCACCTCGCCGAAGGGCAGATCGATCTCGTCATGAACGACGACCACGTTCTCGAGAGGCACGCGGAGCTCTCCCCGCGCGGGCCCCACCGACGTGCCGGACTCGTTCATGAACGTCTGCGGGAGCAGGATCGCGACTCGCGGGCCGCCGGGACGGATGCGCCCCTCAGCGATCAGCCCACGGAAACGCTCCTTCGCCTTCGGCAGCTCCCACCGCGACGACAGCAGGCTCGCGACCTCGAAGCCGAGGTTGTGCCGGGACGCCGTGTATTCGCGCCCCGGATTCCCGAGACCGACGATGAGCACATCCGCCCTCCCGGAAGCGGTGGCGGCCGCCGAGCCGGCGCCGCGGCGCCGGAAGAGGCCCAAGGGTTACTCCCCTTCGGACTCGGAGTCGCCTTCGCCCGCGCCCTCGGCAGGGGCCTCGCCCTCGGCGGCTGGGGCTTCCTCGCCCTCGGGCACCTCGCCCTCCTCGCCGACCAGCTCGGCCTCCTCTTCGAGCTCGGGCTCCGGCTCCTCCTCGACGCGCGGCGGCGAGAGGGTCGCGATCGTGACCTCGTCGGGGTCGACGCCCTCGCCGAGGGCGAACTCGACGCCCTCCGGCGCCACCACCGCGCTCAGCTGCAGTGTGTCGCCGATCTCCATGCCGGAGACGTCGGCCGCGATCGAGTCGGGGATCGAAGTCGGCAGCGCCTCGATCGTGATCTGGTGGGTCACATGCTCGAGCACGCCGCCCTCCTTCACGCCCGGGGCGTCCTCGGAGCCCAGGAGCTCAATGGCAACGTCAGCCTCGATCGCCTCATCGAGCTTCACCTCGAGCAGATCAAGATGGATGAGCTCCCCACGAACGGGGTGGCGCTGCTCGTCCTTGACGACGACCGGGGTCGCCTTGCCGTCGAGCTCGACGTCGATGAGGGCGCCGCCGTGAGCCAGGGCATTGCGGGCGGCACGCTCGGGGACCTGGAACGCACGCGTCTGCGAGCCACCGCCGTAGACGACGCCGGGCACGAGCCCATCGCGCCGCAGGCGGCGTGAGTTGCGCGAGCCGAAGGACTCGCGCGGCTCGACCTTGAGTGTCGCTCGATCCGAAGCCATCGCGGCCAAGCAGGATAGCCGGATACCTCAGAGATCAAGCGTTTCCCCGGGGGCGAGCACCCGGGCCTCGACCTCGGGCGCCGTCCGCGCCATCGCCTCCGCGAACTGCCGCCCTGGGCGCTCGAAGAGCCATGGCCAGAACCGCTTTGCGAACGGCGGGCTGAGCGAGCCCCAGTGAATGGGCACGGCGATGCGAGGCCGGATCATGGCCGCCGCTTCCGCGGCCGACTCCGGGTCCAAGTGGCCCTCCCCGAGGCTCGGTCCCCAGCCCCAGATCGGCAACAGCGCGACGTCCAGCTCGGGCCCGAGCTCGGTCATCCCGTCGAACAGGTCCGTGTCCCCGGCGAAGTAGACGCGGGCGCTCCCCTCGATCAGGTAGCCGACCGTGTCGCCGGGGCCCCAGCCGAATATGCGCCCGCCCTCGTGGTTCGCCTCGATGGCGCGAATCGTCAGGGCGCCGATCGTCGTCGCCTCGCCCGGAGCGAGGTCGTCGGCTTCGCTGAAGCCGCGGCGGCGCATGAAGCCGGCGCCTCCCGGCGGCGTCACAACCCGGGTCGCACGACCGAGGCGGCGCATCGACGGCAGGTCCAGGTGGTCGTGATGGAGGTGCGAGAGCAGGACCGCGTCGAGGACGCCGAGCTCATCGGCGTCGAAGCCGTGGTGGCGGCGCAGCACGAAGAGCCGCCCGCGCAGGAGGGGGTCGGTGACCAGCCGGGTTCCGTCGAGCTCGACTAGCACAGTCGCGTGCCCGCCGAAGGCGATCGCTCCCGTTGCCATATCCGCGACCACGGTACCGAGGGGTTAGGGTGGACGACACGGGGACCGGGCACGACGCCCGCCCCGCACGTAGCCAATCGCAGGACGGACTGACCGGAGGTACGGAATGGCCGAAATCGGACCCGTTCAGATGATCGCGGTCGCGTTCGGGCCGAACGCGGAGTTCGAGGGCAAGATCATCGGGGAGCTGGCCCGGCTGGAGAACGAGGACACGCTGCGGATCCTGGATCTGCTGTTCGTGGCCAAGGACGCCGAGACTGGCGACCTCCTCGCGCTCGACCATCAAGGCGAGGATCTCGGTGGAATCGTCGGGGCACTGCTCGGCTTCGAGTTCGAGGGTGACGAGGAGCCCGCCCCGGCCGACGACGCGGGGGAGCATCACGCCTTCGGGCTCTCGCGGGAGCAGATCGAGGCGATGGCGGCCTCGCTCGACCCCGGGGGCGCTGCAGCGTTCGTGCTGATCGAGCACGTGTGGGCCCGGGAGTTGAAGCGCGCGGTCCGCGACGCCGGGGGCGTCCCGATCGGCGAGGGGTTCCTCACCCCGGAGCTGATCGCGAGCGTCGGCGCCGAGCTCCTGGCGATGGCCGAGGCGCTCGACGAGGTGGAAGCAGAGACGGCGGACGCGAGCGCGTCCAGCTGACGAGGAAAGGGGAATCGGATGCAGCTCGGAGGAGGAATGGGAGGCGGAGGGCTGATCGCGGCGCGTGCCGGGATGCGCATGCGCTCGCGCCAGCAGTACCGGACGATGTCGCGGATGCAGCGACGTCGCTCCGCAATGGGCTTCGATGATTTCGGCCGGGGCCAGGCGGCGCAGGAGGCGCCTCCCGAGGCGGCGGCGCCCGCCGAGGGCGGCGACTACACGGCTGAGCTGGAGCGCCTCGCGAAGCTTCGCGACGAGGGGGTCATCAGCGCCGACGACTTCGAAGCCAAGAAGAAGCAGCTCCTCGGCATCTGACGCCGAGCCCGGCCTGACGGCACCGGGCCACACCCGGGCAATATGGTTGCGTCACCGGCCGAGGGAAGGGCCACGAAACAGCACGGAGGAGAACCAAGATGCTGCTTGCCGCGGACTATCCGTTTCTGAACATCCTCTGGACGATGATCATCTTCTTCGCGTGGGTGATCTGGATCTGGATCGCCATCACCGTCCTCGTCGACGTCTTCCGCCGCCACGACATCGGCGGCTGGCACAAAGCGGCCTGGGTCGTCTTCGTCATCGTGCTGCCGTTCCTCGGCGTGCTCGTGTACCTCATCTCCAATCACGACGGAATGCGCGACCGCAACGTGAAGCAGGCGCAGGAGCAGAAGGCCGCGTTCGACGACTACGTGCGACAGACGGCTGGCGGCGCCGCGGGCGAGATCGAGAAGGCCAAGGCCCTGCTCGAGAGCGGCACGATCACCCAGTCGGAGTTCGACGCGATCAAGGCGAAGGCAGTCTCCTAACCCGGACGGCATGCCTTGATCCGCGGTCGCCTCAGACGACGAGGTCGCGACAGCGAGGGCGCAGCCGAGGACGAGATCGTCGAGATCGATCCCCGTGAGCTCACCGGGATCTTCGCGGCGCCGCAGTGGCTGCGCGATCTGGGGCTGTTCTCATGGCTCCTGGTGGGCGTCGCGCTCGCCCTCGTCGGCGCCGTCTGGCTCCTCGCGCTGACCCAGACGATCGTCGTGCCGGTGATCGTGGGCGCGATCATCGCCTCCGTCGCCTCGCCGGCGGTCGGCTGGCTTCACGAGCGCCGCCTCCCACGCGCCGCCGGCGCCGGCCTGACCCTGCTGGCGATAGTCGCGCTCGGAGTCGCCGTCGCGGTGATGGTGCTCGGAGGCATCGCCAGCGAGAGCCACGGCGTCTCGAACCAGCTGCAGAAGGCGGCCGATCACATCGAGGGTTGGCTCCAGGACGCAGGGGTCAGCGCCGACAAGGCCCAGCACGCGAAGCAGGACGTGAGCAGCTCGATCAGTGACGGCTTCCACGCGCTTCTGCAGGGCGTGGCCGTCGGAATCCACGCACTCGCCTCTCTGGCCGTGTTCGTCACCTTCACGGTCCTCAGCACGTTCTTCCTGCTCAAGGACGGACCCGAGATCCAGGCGTTCACCGAGCGGCACCTGGGCGTCCCGCAGCCGGTCGGCCACACGATCATCTCGCGCACTGCGGGCTCGCTTCGAAGCTATTTCGTGGGAATGACGATCGTGTCCGCATTCAGCGCGACGGTCGTCGGCATCGGCGCACTGATCCTCAACGTGGATCTGGCGGGGACGATCGCCGCCGTGACGTTCCTGGGCGGATACGTCCCCTACATCGGGGCGTGGACGGCCGGCGCCTTCGCCGTCCTGATGGCGCTGGGCAGCAACGGGCCGGAGACGGCGCTCGCGCTTGCCGTGATCGTGTTGCTGGCCAACGGCGCCCTACAGCAGCTGGTGCAGCCTGTCGCCTACGGCGCCGCCCTCGGCCTGCACCCGCTGGCCGTCCTGATCGTGACGATCGCAGGCGGCAGCCTGTTCGGCACCATCGGCCTCATCCTCGCGGCTCCGCTGGTCGCGGCGGCCGTGAAGATCACCGGGGACCTGGAGGCAGCGCGCCGCGAGGAAAGGAAGGGGGCGCCGGAGCCGGCGGGAGCCCAGGCCGGTGCCCAGGCTCCCGCCACCCCGTAACGGCTTGGCTCAGACCCGCTCGGGCTCGCCGTAGACCACGAGACCGTGGAGGACGATGATGCACAGCGCGAACACGCCGAGCGACCAGAACGGAAATGTCCCGCCGACTGCGAGCAGCGCGCCGGCGGCGCCGACCGTGGCGGCGACGATCCCGACGACTCGCCCGTAGGTCCCGCCGGTCATGAGCGAGAACCCACCAGTCAGCTGGACGACCCCGAGAATCAGGGTGATCCAGCCCCAGGTGTGAAGGCTGGAGAACACGTACCTCGTCTGATCCACGAAGAAGTTCGCGTCGCTGATCGCCGCGATCCCGTAGATGACGTTGAGCGTCCCTGCGATGACGAGCAGGATGGCCGCGAACAGGGCACGGCCTTGACCTCTGACCACGTTGGGTCTCCCCTCTTTTCGGCGGTCGCCATGTCACGACCGCAATGTGTCATTGGTTGCATTCGTGCCGGGACCCCCCGATTCCTCCCCGCGCATAGGATGCGCTGGCCCTTCGAGTCAGGATGAACAAGGAGTAACGGGAGTGAGTGAGCCTCGCCCACGACGCACGCTGGTAGTCGTAACGATCGTTGTTGCGACATTCGTGGGGCTCCTCGCGGTGTTCGCAATCTGGGCCAAGCGCCAGGTGCTCGAAACGGACACCTGGGTGGACACGTCGAGCCAGGTACTCGAGGACTCGGACGTCCAGGAGGCGCTGAGCGCATTCCTGGTCGACGCGCTGTACTCGAGCGTCAACGTCGAGGCCGAGCTGCAGGCGAAGCTACCGCCGCAGGCTCAGGCGCTGGCGGGCCCGGCCGCGGCAGGACTCCGTGAGCTGGCCGGGAGGCTGGCGCTCGAGGCGCTGCAGCGCCCAAAGGTCCAGGAGCTCTGGGCGACGGCGAACCGGACCGCGCACCAGACGCTCATCAACGTCGTCGAGGGAGGTGGCGACACCATCTCGACCGAGGGTGGGGATGTGACGCTCGACGCCGGCAGCATCGTCGAGCAGCTCGGCGATCGGGCCGGGATCGACGTTGCCGGAAAGGTCCCCGACTCGGTCTCGCAGATCGTGATCCTGCGCTCCGACCAGCTCGAGCTCGCGCAGGACGGCGTCAACCTGCTCCGGAAGCTGGTGATCATCCTCAGCGCGCTGGCGCTCGCACTCTGGGGCCTCGCCATCTACCTGGCGCGCGGATGGCGACGGCAGGCCGTTCGTGCCATCGGCTGGTCGCTCATCGTAATCGGCGTCGTGGTGCTCGGCGTGCGGAGCATCGCCGGCGGCTATCTGGTCGACTCACTCGCCAGCTCGGCGTCGGTCGAACCGGCCGTTGACTCGGTCTGGTCGATCGGCACGTCGCTCCTTCACGATGGGGCCCTGGCCATGATCGGCTACGGCCTGGTCATCATCGCCGGCGCCTGGCTCGTCGGTCCGGGCAGCCTTGCGACCGAGGCCAGGCGCGCCATCGCCCCGGTCGTCGAGCGGCGCCTCGTCGGCTACGCCGTGCTCGCCGTGATCGTTCTGCTCATCTTCTGGTGGAACCCGACGCCGGGAACGAGCCGGCTCGTACCCTCGCTGCTCCTCATTCTCTTGTTCGTCGCCGGCTTCGAGGCGATCCGAGCGCAGGCGGTCAAGGACTTCCCGGACGAGACCTGGGAGCGCCTGTCCGAGCGCTGGCAGGGAGCCGGGTCAGGGCTTGCCGCACGGATTCGCGAGCGGCGAGCCGCGCGTGTAGAACGAGTCAAGGCGCACACCGCGCAGGCCCGGTCCGGAGTCGGCAAGGGCACGCCGACCGGCGACGATCGCCTCGACCAGCTCGAGCGGCTCGCGAAGCTGCGCGAGTCCGGCGTGCTCACCGACGCCGAGCTCGAGCGCGAGAAACAGCGCGTACTCGCCTAGACGGGCGGCGTCGCATTCTGGCGGGGGCTTGCGCTCGACTGCCGATTTCTGTGGGTCCGCCGACTACCCTGGGCTCAGATCCGCGATGGCAGACGACCGGAAGATTCCCAAGGGCCGCGTGCGCCGCTCAGCGAAGCTGGGCTCCGCCCTCGGGATGCAGGCCACCCGTTACGCGGGGACCAAGGCGGCGAGCCTCGCACGCACCGAGGAGGGTGCCCAGCGCAAGCTGGAGGCGCGCCACCTCGAGACCGCTTTGAAGATCGCGTCGACCCTCGGCGAGATGAAGGGTGCGGCGATGAAGCTCGGTCAGCTCGCATCCTTCATCGACACCGAGCTCCTGCCACCCGAATACGCCGAGATCTACCAGGAGGAGCTGGCAAAGCTCCGCACCTCAGCCCCGGCGATGCCCTGGGAGAAGGTCGAGGAGGTCCTGTCGGACGAGTACCGCGACGAGCGGATCGACGAGCTCTTCGAGAACATCGAGCCGGAGGCGTTCGCCGCCGCCTCGATCGGCCAGGTTCACCGCGGGACCCTTCACGACGGCCGGACGGTCGCGGTCAAGGTCCAGTACCCCGGGGTCGCGGAGGCGCTCGAGGCCGACCTCGCGAACATGGGCACGATCGTGAGGCTCGCCAAGGCCCTGGCGCCCGGCCTTGACCCGCGCGCGATCGCGGCAGAGCTGCGCGAGCGAGTGCTCGAGGAGCTCGACTACGAGTACGAGGCCCAGAATCAGCGCACGTTCTCACGCGCCTACCGGGGGCATCCGTTCATCTACGTCCCCGACGTGCTCACCCGCCTCTCGCGCCGCCGCGTTCTCGTCACCGAGTACGTCGAGGGCATGCAGTTCGAACAGGTGAAGGAGCTGCCGGCGGATGACCGCAGCCGGTTCGGCGAGATCATCTTCCGGTTCTGCTTCGGCTCGATCTATCACCTGCAGCACTTCAACGCCGACGCCCACCCCGGGAACTACATCCTGCTCGACGACGGGCGCGTGGCCTTCCTCGACTTCGGCATGACGAAGAAGCTGGACCCGGAGCAGATCGAGCTCGAGCAGCGAGCGATCGACGCGGCGTCGCGGCGGGATCCCGAGGGACTGCGCGAGGCGCTCCACGACCTCGGCTTCGTCAAGAACCCGTCGAAGCTCGACGCTGAGCGGCTGATGGAGCACGTGATGCTGGTCGGCGGCTGGTACATGGAAGATCGCGAGTACGAGGTGTCGTCCCGCCGCGTCATGAAGGTGATCGAGGCGACCTCCGATCCCCGCTCCGAGTACTACGACATGATGCGCCGCGAGTCGATCCCGGCCGAGGAGCTGATGGGGCGCCGGATGGAGACCGGTGTGCTGGCCGTCCTCGCGCAGCTGCGCGCCAAGCGCAACTGGTACCGGATCACCCGCGAGTGGGTCTACGCCGACGAGCCGTCGACCGAGCTCGGCCGGCAGGAGTGGGAGTACTTCGAGGAACGGGGCCTGGTCAGGACGCCGGGGATCGCCGGGCGGCCGTAGCGATTCGCCACGCTCGCGTCGGGTCGTTCTTGACCCCGCTCGTGTGGGCGGCTACATTTCCGTCAGCCCGGGAGTCTGGATGGCCTGCCGGGTGTCAGTTTTTTCAGCTTGAGACTCGGAGCGGGCCCGTCCGCGGCTGGGGACCTGCCGCTCGTTGAAAATTCGTGCGACAGGACGTGAACGTGAGACTCGATTCGGCCCAGGCCGACCCTCGGCTCCTTGAGCAGGGCAATCTCAGGATCCGTTTGGAGGACGGCCCGGACGCAGCCTTCCTCTTCCTGTCCGGGGAGCTGGATCTCGCCACCGCAGAGCTCTTGGAGTCGACGATCCGGGCGGCGGAGGGTCGGGGCGCCAAGATGATCGTCCTTGACCTGAGCGGCCTCGACTTCATCGACTTGAACGGATTGATGGTGCTCATGCGGGCTTCAATCCGGTTGTCGCACGCCCATCGCCTCGCGCTCCTCCACGGCCCTGAGCACGTTCAGCGCTTGTTCAGGCTCACCGGGATGGACAGGTACCTGCCGTTCGTCAATTGAGGCGGCGCGAGAGCGACCAGCGCTCCGTCGCTCAGCCCGGCGCGGGTTCGGGCGCCGGCTCCGCCTCGGCCTCCGGCCGCCCGCCGACGTAGAGGACCGAGATCACCAGCCCCGCCAGGGCAGCGATCGCCACGAAGCGGAAGCCGGCCTGCAGGCCGCTCGCGAAGGAGTCTCGGACGATTTTCTCGATCGTCGCCGCGGCGCCCTTCGGGAGCTCCGCCAGGGCCTGCTGGCTGGCGTCGGTTCCGGCGAGGACGCCGTGCAGGACGCCCGTCTGGTGCGCCGTGAGGTCGACGCCGTGACTGCCCGCCTTCTCGGCGAGCTCGTTCTCGGACGAGGTGGTGAAGATCGTCGTCGTCACCCCGAGGCCGATCGCCCCGCCGGCGATCTGGAACATGTAGACGAGGCCGCCGGCCAGGCTGGCGCGGGACGGATCGAGCGCCGTCACCGCGGCCGTGGTGATCGAGGCATAGAAGAGGCCGACGCCGATGCCCGTGATCGCAAGTCCGGCGATCAGGGACTCGTAGCTCGAGGTCGCGTCGATTCGTGAGAGCAGGAACGGACCGATGCACAGGCCGACGGCACCGCTCGAGACGGCGATCTTCGGCCCGATGCGCTCGTAGAGCGGCCCGGCGACGAACGAGACGACGGCAAAGGTGCCAAGCATCGGCAGCAGCCCGAGGCCGGCCTTGAGGGCGGAGTAGCCGAGGATCTTCTCCATGAACTGCGGCGCGTAGAGGACGGTCGAGAAGAAGACCGCGGACATGAGCAGCGTCACCATGCAGGCGGCACGAAATTGGCGGTTGCGGATCACGTCGCTGGGGACGAGGGCCTTTTTCCCGATCCGCGGCTCGATGACAGCGAACGTGGCGACCAGCACGGCGGCGAGCACGAACATCGCGATCACGCGTGGGTCGCCCCAGCCCCAGTCGGCCGCCTGGTCGAACCCGAGAAGCGTGAGCAGGAGGCCCGCCGAGAGCGTGGCGATTCCCGCATAGTCGATGCCCTCGGGCTCCTCCTCGCCCGCATCGGCGGGGACCTTCGCCAGGGTGACTGCCACGGCGAAGGCCGCGATCGGCACGTTCAGGAAGAAGATCCAGCGCCAGCTGAGCTCGTCGGTGAGCACGCCCCCGATGAGGGGGCCGAGCGCGTTCCCGATCCCGGCGGCGCCGAGGATGAGCCCGCCGGCGAGCCCAGCCCGGGAGGGCGGCAGGGCCGCGTAGGTCATCCCGAGGATCGCCGGCCACATCAGCGCGCCTCCGATCCCCATTACGACGCGCGCGGCGATCAGCCACGGGATGCTCTGGGCGACGCCGCCCAGCAGCGAGAAGGTCGCGAAGATCACCGCGCCGAGGAAGAAGGCGCGACGGCGGCCGAACATGTCGGCGAGCCGCCCGCCGGTGACGATGGCCATGCCGAACGTGAGGGCGTAGGCGTTGATCACCCACTGCACTGTCCCGACGTCGGCGTTGAGGTCGCCCTCGATCGCGGGCAGGGCGACGTTCAGCGCCGTGAAGTCGTTGGCGATGACAAGGACACCGAGCCCCATCGCGACCAGTGCCATCGCGGTGCCCGGGGCCAGGCGCTCGGTGGGGGCGTTTCCACGCTCCACGACGCGCAGCGTACCGGTGCGATCAGCGTAATCTGCATGCCGATGGACCCCGGTCGGCTCGGGGTTCAGACGTCGGCGAGGAGGCGCGGATCGTTCGTGCAGATGCCGCTGACTCCGAGGTCGCGCAGAGCCTGCATTCGCGGGACGTCGTCCACGGTCCACGCGATCAGCTCGGCACCCACCGCGCTGCACGCCTCGGCGAGGCGGCGCGTGATGAGCGGGTGGTAGACCCACATCGCGCTCGCGCCGAGGTCAGGGATGCGGCGGCGCGCCAGGGCCGGGAGTCGGCGGCGCATGGCCGCGAGCGCCGCGAGCATGGCCGGGCGAGCCCAGAGCTTGCGGTCCCAGGCTCGGGTCGTCTTCGGGTAGGTCCAGCCGCGGCGCAACTCGGGGTCGACGTCGCGCATGACGCGGATGCTGTCGAGCTCCATCGTCGAGATCATCGATCGCGCGATGAGGCCCCGTTCACGAAGCGCTGCCGCCACCTCGTCCTCGCGGCCGGCGATCTTGAGATCGCAGTCGATCTCGATGGCGTCGAGCGGAGTCCGCGTGAACGCGTCGAGCGCCGCTTCCAGCGTGAGTGGGTTCCGCCTGGCGGCATCGCCCCAGTCGTGAGCGACCAGTAGCGGGCCCGAGCCCTCGGCGGGGCCGGCCTTGGCGCGGCGCCAGTCGCCGGCCACGGCGAAATCCCCACGCGGGCGCAGGACGTCGAGCTCGACCATGTCCACTCCCGCCTCGACGGCCGCGGTGAAGCTCTCGAGGGTATTCCCTGGTGCGAGCGCGTCGGCGCCCTTGTGACCGATCCGGCGGACGGGGTGACTCATGCTGGCAAGCTATCTGCGCCGGCGGCGTGCCGGTGACGGTACGGTCGGCGCATGTTGGATCCCGTCACACGTCGCCGCATCGCGGCCGTGCTCCTCGTCGCCGGCCTCGCGCTGGCGATCCTCGCGATCGGCGACATCGGGCCGTTCGACGATCCGCCGACCGAGTCAGAGCGGGCGGAGGCGGCGGCGGCCAGCTTCTTTGCTTCCGCGTCCGACGGAGATTTCAAGCGGTTCTGCGACCTGCTCACCAAGGATGCCGAGCGTGAGATCGAGGCACGCGCCGCGGGAATCGCCGAGCAGGCGAACCTGAAGGGATGCCCCGACATCCTCACGCTGCTCGCAAAGAAGCAGCTCGCTGACAGCGAGGCCGAGATCACGGACGTCAACGTCAGCGGCCCGCGTGCCCGAGTTGAGGTCAACCTGAAGCTGAAGGGCGAGCGAGGACACGAGCAGCGCACGGTTCTGCTCAACCTCGTGAAGGACGAGTGGCTTGTGTCCGACCCAGGCTTCGGCTAGAAGAGCTGGTTCTCGCCCGCAAAAATCTCTGACACGGAGTCGTCAGCAAAGATGCGGCGGATCGAGTCGGCGAGGGTCTGCGCGGTCGAGAGGACGGTGAGGTTGTCCGGCGCGCCGGGGCGGAGCGGGATCGTGTCGGTGACGACGATGCGCTCGATGCCGGACTCCTCATACGGAAGGCGCTCGTAGGCGGGGCCTGAGAAGACGCCGTGGGTGGCGCAGGCGATGACGCGGGCCGCGCCCTCGTCCATGACGGTGCGGGCGGCGGCGCAGAGGGTGCCGGCGGTATCGATCATGTCGTCGACCAGGACGGCCGTCTTGCCGCGCACGTCACCGACCACGTAGCCGATCTCGGCGACCTGCTGCGCAGGACGCTCCTTCTCCATCACGGCCCAGTGGACCCCCAGCTTGCGGGCGAAGTTGCGGGCGACCTTCACGCGACCGGCGTCGGGCGAGACGATCACGATCTCCTCGCTGAAGGTCTGGTCGAGGAAATACTGGGTGAGCATGGGCATCGCCGTCATGTGGTCGACCGGAACCTCGAAGAAGCCCTGCACCTGGCCCGAGTGGAGGTCCATCGTGAGCACGCGGTCGACGCCGACGGACTCGAGGCACTTGGCGACGACGCGCGCCGTGATCGGCTCGCGCGGCTGGGACTTCTTGTCCTGCCGGGCGTAGCCGTACCAGGGCATGACGGCGATGATGCGGTGCGCCGACGCGCCCTGCGCCGCGTCGATCATCGTCAGGAGCTCCATCAGCGCGTCGTTCGGAGTCATCCCCTGAGCGGCGTTCGCGGCGGTCGACTGGACGAGAAAGACGTCGGCGCCACGGATCGACTCGTTGTAGCGGCAGTAGACCTCGCCGTCAGCGAAGGTGCGCAGGTCGACGTCGCCGACGTCCACGTCGAGGTGGCCGGCGATTCGGGCCGCCAGCTCCATCGAGGCGCGGCCACCGAAGACCATGAGGCGCTTGGTGTAGTCCTGCGGGATCGAGCTCACGACCTGAACCTGCGGGCTCTCCTCGATCTCCTCGATCACGCTCACTCGGAACCCCCGCTCGCGTCGCTCTCGTCGGTCTCGTCGCTCTCGGCCTGCTTTGCTCGGCGCTCGGCGTAACCCTCGAGGTTCTCCTGCTTCGCGCGGCCGATGCCGAGCGCTCCTGCGGGGACATCGCGGGTGATCACCGAACCGGCACCAGTGTAGGCGTCGTCGCCGATTCCGACCGGTGCGACCAATGAGGTATGCACGGAGATTCGCGCACCTTCCCCGATCTTCGTGCGGCTCTTGCGGAAGCCGTCGTAGTTGGCGGTGATCGTGCTGGCGCCGAGGTTGGCGCGAGCACCGACGTCGGCGTCGCCGATGTAGGAGAGGTGCGGGACCTTGGCGCCGGCGCCGACGTGGGAGTTCTTGATCTCGACGAAGGCTCCGGCCTTCACGCCGTCGGCCAGCTCCGCCCCGGGGCGAAGGTAGGTGAATGGACCGATGGTGCAGCCGTCGGCGACGTCGCAGTGGTCGAGGAAGGACTGCCGGACGGTGACGTTGTCGCCCAGGCTGGAATCGAGCAGCGTGGTGTGGGGGCCGACGACGCTCGAGGCGCCGACCTTGGTGGCGCCGCGCAGGGTTGAGCCGGGCTCGATCACGGCGTCGGCCTCGATCTCGATGTCCGCGTCGATCCAGGTGGCCGCCGGATCGGTGATCGTGACGCCGGCGAGCATGTGCGTATGGAGGATGCGCCGGCGCGCCTCGGCGGCGGCGATCGCGAGGTCGGCGCGGGTGTTCACGCCGAGGTTGGCGGCAGGGTCTGGCGCGGCGTAGGCGGCAACCGTGTGCCCGTCGGCGCGCAGGAGGGGGAGCACGTCGCCGAGGTAGTACTCCCCCGCGTCGTTGTCGTTGTCGAGGCGCTCGACAGCCGCGGCCAGGGGTGCCGCCGCGAAGGCGAAGGTGCTGGTGGAGATCTCACGGATGGCGAGGATGTCCGCCGGGACGGATTCTGGATGCTTCGTCTCGACGATGCGCTCAACGGCTCCGGTGGAGTCGCGGACGATGCGGCCGTAGCTACCCGCCTCGTCGAGTTGGACCGTCATCACCGTGCCGGCCGCGCCGGCCGCGTCGTGGGCGGCCAGCATCGATGCGAGGAGCTCGCCCGAGATGAGGGGGTGGTCGCCCGGCACGACGACGACGGTCTCCGAGTCGCGCACGATGTCGAGGGCGGCGCGGATCGCGCCGCCGGTGCCGTCGGGCTCGGGCTGGACGACGGATTCGGTGCCATCCGGTAGCACCGCGGACAGGTCATGGTTCGGCGAGACGATGACGGCGACGCGCTGGGCGCCGGCCGCGCGCGCGGCGGCGACCGGCCACGCGACCATCGCGCGTCCACAGACCTCGTGCAGGACCTTCGGCCGCGACGAGCGCATCCTGGTGCCCTCGCCCGCGGCCATGATCAGCACCGTGTGACCGCCGCTCACCTGCAAATCGTACGGGCAGGAGCGCGTTTCGGGGAGATCGCCGCCACGTCACGCAGCGTCACGGTCACGCCGATTCGGCCACGTACGGTTCGGAATCTCGACCACGGTCGGGTCGCGCCCGTCGTCGAGCGCCCGCTCGCGCTCGTACTGACGCACCCATTTCCGGATCGCGTTGTCGGAGTTTCCGTACTTGCGGCCAACGCCCGAATACCCGAGTTGCTCGATCTCAGTGAGCAGCCGCTCGTAGGACGGCCGATCTACGTTTCGTTGCTGTGGCTGCGCCCGACCTAACTGACCCTTGCCATTCAGCGCTGCAGCACCTCGATCCCAGCGACTGCCGCAGTTGCGCGCGCAGTACCGCTGCTCAGGTCTCCGCACCACGAAGGGGTCCCCGCAGCGAACGCAGTCGCGATACGTCGGAGGCTTCTTGTTCTTCCGGGCGCAATGGGTGTCCAGCGTTGCGGCACAGTTGGGACAGACGATGCGGAGGTTCTCGAGCCGGTTGTCGTCGGGCACGCCGTTGATGTGATCGAGGATCACCGACATGCGCCGACCCTTCCAGATCTCCCCCTGCCCGCAGAGCTCGCAGATCGGCTGCTCAGACCTTCCTGGTAGAGCCGTGCCTTCAGCTTGGCGCGCGGATAGCTGGATCCTTCGATGAGGATCTCTGAGAGCGGCCGTGGCTTGTGGCGCCGCTGTCCAGTTCGCGAGGCGTGGTAGGGGTCGAAATGATCCGTCGAGATGCGCCACACCTCGTCGACGTACTTTCGGAAGAGGGCGTGATTCCCGCCAGCGGGGCGAAGACCCACGCGGCGAAGGGTCTCCGCGTATGAATGGGACGCCGCGATCGCAATCCTTGCTTCCTGTTGTGTATCGCGGCATTGCGAACGTATGTTCGCAGGCCGGAACCGGACGGAATCTCGCGCGTAAACTGCGTGGCCTCTCCGGGGTGGTGTAGCGCGAGCACTCCAGGTTTTGGTCCTGGCAGCGGAGGTTGGAATCCTCCCCCCGGAGCTCAACGTGCGACCTCGCAGGTTCGATCAGGGCCATACCTGCAAGCCACGGCGGTTGCTGAGAGGATCGGCGCGTGATCGTCGACCTCCACTCCCACTACCCCATGCACCTCGTTCCCGAGGGCCACGACGACGTCCTCGACCTGGTGCGCTCGCAGAAGGGGCGCTGGCGGCTGCTCGACTCCATCCGCGGCGCGCTGGTCGGCCTCGCCAGCCGCTTTGCGAACTACCGCACGTTCGACTCCGGCCCGCGCGTCACCCTCCCCCAGCTCGGCGACGGTGGCGTCGGCGTCGCCCTCTCCGTCCTCTACTCCCCCTTCGACGAGATGGACCTCGGCAAGGCCTACCCCGCTCCGCCCGACACCGGCTACTTCCAGTCGCTGCTCCGCCAGATCGACCTTGTCGAGACCGAGGTGGCCACCCACCCTGGACACGCCCGCGTCGCCCACAACCCCGCCGAGCTCGAGCAGGCGATCAGCGCCGGCGAAATCGCCCTCGTCCACTGCGTCGAGGGCGGCTTCCACTTCGGCGGCACGCCGGCCGACATCGACGCCAACGTCACCGAGCTCGCCCGGCGCGGCGCCGCATACGTCACCCTCGCCCACCTCTTCTGGCGCAAGGTCGCCACCAACGCCAACGCCATCCCCTTCCTCCCCGACCCGCTCTACAACTTCCTCTTCCCCCAGCCCGATGACGGGCTCTCCGAGCTCGGACGCGCGCTCATCACGGCAATGGTGCGCGAGGGCATCCTCGTCGACGTCAGCCACATGAGCCCCCGCTCCCTCACGCAGGCCCTCGACCTCCTCGACGAACTCGACCCCGACAAGGCCATTCCCGTCATCGCCAGCCACAGCGCCTACCGCTCGGGCCGCCAGGAGTACAACCTGGACGCGATCGGGGTCGAGCGCATCGCCGCCCGCAACGGAGTCATCGGCCTGATCATGGCCGCGCACCAGGCGAACGACGGCATCCACATGTCACGACCCCGCGGCTTCGATCAATCCTTCGACGTCCTCGCCCACCACATCGATCACATCGCCGCCATCACGGGCTCCCACCGCCACGTCGGCATCGGCACCGACCTCGACGGCTTCATCAAGCCAACCCTCTCGGAGATCGAGACCGCCACCGACCTCGTGCGCGTCGAGGACGCGCTACTCGACCGCTACGGCGCCGACGACGGCGAGCTCATCGCCTCCGGCAACGCCCTGCGGGTCCTGCGCACCGGGTGGCGCGGAGCCCCCGCCGCCTAGTCCTCCTTCGGCCGGCGCACCTTCCCGGCCTCGGTCCCCGGCTCCATCGCCGGGCCCCGCGGCGGCGCAATGCCCAACACCCTCATCGCCTTCAGGCCGAACCCAAGCGCCTCCCGCCCCTGCGTCGAGGAGATGTCGTGGCCGCACAGCTCCTTCACCCGCTCGAGGCGGTAGCGCACCGTATGCCGATGCGTGAACAGGCTCTCCGCCGTCGGCGTCACATTCCCGTCGTTCTCAAGGTACGCCTCGATCGTGGCCACCAGCTCCGTCTCGTACTGCTCGTCGTACGCGGCAAGCGGCGCGACCGTCTCCTCGTAGAACCGCTCGAGCTCACCCGGGTCCTCGCTCATCGCCGGGAGGAGCAAGCGGTAGGACCCCGTGTCCTCGAATGCCAGCACCCCCTCCCCCTCGGCCTCCGCCACGTTCGCTGCCAGCAGCGCCTCCTTGCCCGCGCGGTAGAGATCGACCGGATCCTGAACCCAGCGGCTCCGCGCGACCGCAGCGTGAAACCCTGCCAGCGAGGCCGCCAGCTCCCGCTCGAGCGCCTGCGTCGCCCGCGTCAGCTGCGCCTCATCCGCCGCCGGAACGATCGCCTGGATCTCGGCTGGCTCGCTCGCGCTCTCCTCGGCGAGCGTCGCCAACGACGCACCGCTCACGGCCCGCAGCGCCCGCAGTCCGACCGTCAACACCCGCGCCCGCCACTCACCCGTCTGCGCAACGACCGGCATCGCCCGGGCGAAGACGACGCCCGCGCCGGCATCGAGGTCCGCACCAAGCTCGGCGGCGCGCGCGACGATGTCCCCGCGATCGGTCACCGAGCGCGAGAGCAGTGCCCGCACGAACTGCCCCGCCGCCTCGTCCGACGCCCAGTCGGGCGCGCGCGAGCGCTCCAGCTCCAGCGCGAGCAGCGTCGACACCATGCGCGTGAGCGAGGCATCGGGCGCCCCGCCCTTGGCCCGGTAGCGGAGCTCTCCCACGACCGCGTCGGCCACCCGCAGCTCGGTCGTCGTGATCCCCTCCCCGCCCTCGAGCAGCTTCCCCTCCTCCGCCGACGATCCCGCCGCAACCGCCAGCACGGCGCTCGAGCGATCGATGATCGCGACGCTCGCACCGAGCACCTTTGCCGCCACGCGAGCGACCGCAGGCAGGCCTGCGCCCTCCTCAATCGCCGCGGAGAGCGCTCCCAACATCCCCGGATCCCCTGTCTTTGCAGGGGTTTTTGAAGTGGCGGGCTTGGAGCTCACTGGGGAATTCTGGCAGGCCCCCGCTCACCGGGCGGCGGGAAATGCCTACGAGAAGAGACCGTAGATGTCGTCCCAGAAATAGACGACCGCCAGACCGATCGCCACCCCCAGCGCGAGCAGAGCCAAGAACACGAACAGCGAGAGCAGCGCTGCGGTCGCCTTCTCCCAGGTGCGGCCGTACGCACCGAGCGCGGGGGCCAGGATCAACGCTGCAAACGCGAGCGCACTGATCAGGGCCGCACCGCCGAACAGGTAGTAGACGTACTTGTCGATCTGGATCGCCAGCGGCAGCACGACCCCTATTCTGACGATTGCCCGCGACCCAGATGGGTCACGAGCATGGCCACGGCGGCACACAGGGCGAACGCGGCGACCCCCAGCGCCCATCCGCCGCTCACGTCGCTCATGTAGTGCACGCGCAGGTACACCCGGGAGAGGCCGACCGCGACCGTCAACGCGATCCCCGCCGCGATCAGCGCCGACGCACCCGCGCGCCCCGGCCGCAACCGTACGGTGGCCGTCAGCGCGAGCCACACGAAGAGCACCGCGTGAGCCGCATGGCCGCTCGGATACGCCGAGCCGCTCGAGCCGGTCAATGGATCCGGTGGCCGCGGGCGATCCGTCGCCGCCTTGATCGCGTCGACGCCTACGAAGATGATGACCACCGCCACCGCGAGCACCACGAGCTCCACCCAGTGCCGCCGCACGCCCAGCCAGACCGCCGCCACCACGGCGACGGGCAGCACCACCGGCGCCGAACCGAGCGCTGTGACCACCTTGGCGACGTGCGTGAGCCACGCCGACTGGATGTCGCGGACGACGTCGAATGCCGCCGTATCCCCAGGCGTCGGCCCGGGGTCGGCGGAGACGGCGCTCGCATAGGCAACGAGCACGAAGGTTGCGACCGCTAGCGCCGCCATCAGCGCCGTGAACTGCAACCCGAGCTCGCCGGGCGTGATCCGGTTCCAGACGAAGCGCGCCGGCGGCTGCACCCTCCTCGCGAGCCCGAGCAGCGGCCGCAGCAGCCGGTTCGACTCCATCCGGCTCACCACGCGGGCGCGGTTCTGCGGAACCCGCAGGTACCGGATGGCCATGACGATCCCCACGATCGCACCGATCGTCAGCGCGAACAGGAAGAGCCCCTTGCCCACGACATCTTTCGCCTGGTTGAGGCTCTGCGATGCGAAATACCCGATTACCGAGAACGCGGCCGCCCAGGCGCCGGTCCCGAGGATGCTGTAGGGGACGAACGCCCGGTACCGCATCCCCGAGCTCCCGGCCGTGAACGGCGCCAGCGCCCTCACCAGGCCGATGAACCGCCCGATCAGGATCGTCCTCCCGCCATACCGCCGGAAGTAGGCCTCCACCTGCTCGAAGCGCTCGTGCGTGATCCGTACCCGCGGCCCATGGCGAAGGATGAACTCGCGCCCGAGCCGTCGCCCGATGAAGAAGCTCGCCGTGTCGCCTGCCCACGCGCACAGCCAGACGATCGCGACCGTAAGCGCGATCGAGGTCTCCCCCTGACCCGCCACGGCCCCTCCCAGCATGATCACCGTTTCCCCAGGAACCACGAGCCCGACGAAGGCGCCCGTCTCGAGGAACGCGAAGGCGCCGACGAGCAGATATGTCCAGTCGCCGAGCGCCTTCGAGACGTCTTGAAGCAGCTTCTCCAGATCGAGCGATCCGAGCTGGTGCTCGAGCAGCCAGATGCCGGCGACGAGCGCGACCACGATCACTGCCAGCCGCACCCGCTTGGCCGTGGTCTCCGGCAGCTTCATCGAGGAGGCATGGTGACGAGCGCCGAGGCGTATCGCGGGGGCAGGCCCGCCGCGGCACGGTCAGCCGCCGCGATGTCCTCGAAGAGGCCGAACGCCGTCGGCCCAGACCCCGTCACCAGCGCCACCGCGGCGCCGGCCTGCTCGAGGGTGGCCAGAACCTCTGCGATCTCCGGCCGCAGCGACAACGCGGCGTGCTGAAGGTCGTTCACGAGCAGCTCGCGATAGTCGAGCGGCGACGCTCCCTCGGCGGCGGCGGCCCGCAGCCGCGCAGCCACCTCCTCCAGCTCCGCCCCGTCCCGCCCCAGCCCGAGCCGATCCGCCTCGGCGTACACCTCGGCGGTCGAAAGGCCGAGCTCGTCCGGGATCAGCACCGCCGCGAACTCCGACGGGGCGGGCAGCGACTCGATCCTCTCACCCGCTCCCGTCACCAGAGCGAAGTGGGGGTCGAGCTGCGACGGCACATCCGCGCCGAGCGCGGCCGCCAGCTCGTCCAGCCCAGTCACCTCACCGCGCGCCAGGCGCAGGATCGCCGCTGCGTCGGCGCTCCCGCCACCCAGCCCGGCGGCAACCGGAATCCGCTTGTCGATCTCCACCCGCAGGGGCGGGCGGCGCCAACCCCGCGCGCGCAACGCATCCAGCGCGGCGGTCACGAGGTTCGGCCCCGGCACCCCCGGGCTCACGACCTCATCCGCATCGCCTTCCTCGGTCACCACGATCCGATCCGACAGCACGACCGGGCAGAAGAGCGAGCACAGCTCGTGCAGCCCATCAGCCCGCCGCCGCCCCAGATAGAGGCAAAGGTTGAGCTTCGCCGGCGCCCTGACAATCACCGCAGCGCCTTCACCAGTCGCTCGAAGTCTCCGGGCGCCAGAGATTCCGCGCGGGCGTCCTCGGCCAACCCCAAGGCGGCGAGCGCCGGGCGGACCCGATCGCGCGGGTGCACCCCGGCAAGCTCGAGCGAACCCGCAAGCGTCTTACGCCGGTGCGCGAACGCTCCGCGAACCAGGCGAGCGAGCTCCGCGGACGGCGCCGCCGCACGTCGCTCGAGCCTCAGCACCGCCGAGTCAACGCGCGGGCGGGGCGTGAAGACGGCGCGGTCCACGGTGCGCAGCATGCGCACGTCGCACGCCAGCTGAAGCGTCACGCTCGGCGCGCCGTACAGGCGCGACCCCGGCGCAGCTCGCAGGCGATCGGCGATCTCACGCTGGACCATCACGGTCCAAGTCCGCACCGGCGGCAGCTCCGTCACCGTCCGCACGAGCAACGGCGTTGCGATCGAATACGGCAGGTTCGAGACCATCGCGGTCGGGGCGGGGTCCAGGGCTGCGAGATCCACGCGCATCGCGTCGCCCCAGACCACCGACACGTTGGGGTGCGCGTTCGCGACGCGTTCCAGTGCGGGCCGCAGGCGCTCATCGAGCTCGATCACCCAGACGCTTCCCGCCGCCGGAGCAAGGCGCTCGGTGAGCGCGCCCTCGCCACCTCCCACCTCGAGCACCACGTCATCGGATCCGACCTCCGACTCCCGCACGATCGCGTCGAGCAGATTCGGGTCAGCAAGGAAGTTCTGGCCTAACCTCACGGCCCGCAGCCTCCTCCCAGCGAGCGCCAGCGAGCGGTGATTCCGGCGAAGCCGGGATTCGTCCGGGGGCTGCCGGGTCTCCTGTCTTCCGTGCTCACCATGCAAGCGCCCGGCGCGCATTTGCCTCGATCGTCTGCTCCAGCTGCGCGTACGGCACCCCGCGCACCTCGGCAAGCACCTCGGCGGTCGCGACGACGTTCGCCGGCTGGTTCGGCTTGCCGCGCACAGGCTGTGGCGCCAGGAACGGCGAGTCGGTCTCGGCGAGGATGAGCTCCTCCGGCACGAGCCCGGCCGCTTCGCGGAGCTTCTCCGCCTTCGGGTAGGTGACGTTCCCGGCAAAGGAGCAGTACCAGCCCCGCTCGGCGGCCTCGGAGACTCGCTCGGGCGGCGCCGAGAAGCAGTGGAGGATCACCTCGACTCCAGCGGCCTGCTCGGCGAGTGTCGCGAACACCTCGGCGACGGCGTCGCCCTCCTCGCCCTCCCCATTGCGGACGTGAATGACCACGGGCTTTGCCGCCCGCCGGGCGATCTCGATCTGGGCGGCAAACGCGCGGCGCTGGTCCTCGCGCGAGGCGCCGTCGCGGTAGTAGTCGAGCCCCGTCTCGCCGATCGCGGCGACGCGCGGGTCGGGGCCAAGCGCCTCGAGCGCGTTGGCGGCCGCATCGTCGAATCCCGTGGCCGAGTTGGGATGCCGCCCCACGCAGGCGAATACCCCCTCATGATCCTCGGCGTGCGCGATCGCCTCGGCGTTCGTCCGCTCGTCGAGGCCGACCGTGAGCACGCGCGTCAATCCGGCCGCGCGTGCCGCAGCGAGCAGATCGTCGGCGCTGGGCTCGCACAGACCCAGGTGGGCGTGGGTGTCCACCATCGGAAGCGCCGAGTCTAGGAGCGGAGCTATAGATCGCGGCGTGAGAAGGCGACCGCCGCCAACGTGACCGCCCCCGCACAGTAGGCGACGGCGTAGAGGCCGAGCCCACCGCCCGCCGCCTCCGCGCCGCCGAACGGCCCGAGCCGCAGGATCGCGTTCGTGAGCCCACCGGTCCCGGAGATGAGGGCGTGCAGGCCCGCCTGGTAGAGAGCTTCGAACGGCAGCACCCAGCTCGAGTAGTGCGCGACCGACTCGAGCGTGCCGGAGTTGAGCGCGTCGCCGATCTGCCCAAGGAGGCCCGCGGTCAGCCCTGCGCCGAACACCATCAGCACTGCGATCCCCTGCGCCGTCCCGGACAGGTAGACCGAGGCGAACAGGGACAGCGCCGCGATGATCACCACCGCAAGGCCGAGGGCGATCCCCGGGCCGGCGACGTGATCCGGCCTCCAGTCGCCCGCCACCAGCGTGATCCCGAGCGCCAGCGAGAAGACAACGACGACGTAGATGAAGGAGATCGCCGCCGCTCCCGCGAACCGCGCGGTGAGGAGCGCCGCGCGGCCGAGGGGGCGAACGACGAGCGGCTGCAACAGGCCGGTCTCAGCGTCGCCCCGGACAACGCCGAGGGTGAGGAAGACGGCGAGCACGGCGCCCAGGAAGAGCGTCGCGAACATCGCCAGCCCGAAGATCGTCGCTCCCGTGAACGCGACCGGGTCAACCGCGCGCGGCGCGGCGAAGTCGTTGGCCTCCTTGAACGCGAAGTGGGCTCCCACCGCATACAGCGCGAGGAACGCGACCGTCAGGACCACGACGACCGCGAAGACGCGGCGGCGCAGGCTCTCCCGCAGCGCGTACCTGACGATCGCGATCACGAGGTCGTTCCTCCCACGGCCTCGAGATAGACGTCCTCGAGCGTGCTCGTCAGAACGCGCACCGAATAGATCTGTTCTCCGCCGCGGACCAGCTCGGCGACGATCCGCGGGGCCTCCTCGCGAGCGACGCCGTCAAACCGCTTCATGCCCGAGGCCGTCTCGACCACCACCCCGCGCGGACGCGTGAGCTCCTCGGTCCTGCCCGTGGCGACGACCTGTCCCTCGAGCAGGATGGCCACCCGCTCGCACACTCGCTCGACCTCGCCTAGCAGGTGCGAGTTCAAGAGGACCGCGACCCCTCGCTCGCGGACCTCTCCGAGCAGCTCGCGGACGATGCGGCGCCCCACCGGGTCCAGCGCACTCGTGGGCTCGTCGAGCAACAGCAGGCTCGGGCGACCGATGAGCGCCTGGGCGATGCCCAGACGCTGCTGCATCCCCTTTGACATCGCTTCGACCCGGACCCCCGCGGCGGCGCCGAGCCCCACGAGCTCCAGCAGCTCCTTGCGTTCGTGCCGGCCGCCATCCGACCCGCTCAGGTCCTGGTGCAGGCCGAGGACCTCCTCGGCGCTCGCCCACCCGGGAAACCGAAAGAGCTCGGCGAGATAGCCAAGCCGCCAGCGTGCCTCGGCCGTCCGGGCTGGATAGCCGCACACCTCCGCGGTCCCAGCGGTGGGACGCACTAGCCCGCAGGCGATCTTCGTCAGCGTGGACTTGCCGGCGCCATTCGGCCCGAGCAGGCCAACGAGCTCACCCTCGGCGACCTCCAGGTCGACCGACCGCAGAGCCTCGGTCGCGCCGTAGCGCTTCCCCAGCCCGCGGACGGCAAGCGCCGGCCCCACCTCAGGCTGCGGACTCGATCTTCGGGAATAGGGGCTCGACCCGGGCCGCGTGCCAGCCGCCCGGCCGCGAGCCGAAGACGGCGACGTCGCGCTGCGGCTCGTCGAGTGCCGCGAGCAGCCGCTCCGAAGTCTGGGGCATGTAGGCGAGCAGCAAGAGCGCCACGACCCGCACGCCCTCGGCCAGGTTGTACAGAACGCGATCCAGCTCGCCGGCCTGTCCGTCGTCCTTTGCGAGGTCCCACGGGCGCGACTCCTCTACGTAGCGATTGAGGCGGCGAACCCGCGTCCAGATCGCATCGAGCGCCTGACTGAGCGCCGCGCCGTCGAGCAGGTCGCAGACGACCTCGTCGAGGCCGGCCAGGCCATCGTCGCCGTCGGCAAGCGCCGGATCTGGCTCGGCCTCGGGTACTTCACCACCCCGATAGCGGTCCAGCATCGCCAGCGTGCGGCTCACCAGGTTGCCCCAGTCGTTCGCAAGCTCGGCCTCGTAGCGTGACTCGAACCCGGCGGCCGACACAGAGCCGTCCTGGCCGAAGCTCACCTCGCGGAAGCAGTAGAAGCGCAGCGCGTCGGCGCCGAAGCGCTCGATCACCGCGAACGGATCGAGGACGTTGCCGAGCGACTTCGACATCTTCTTCTCGCCCATCAGTAGAAACCCGTGGATGAACATCCGCTTCGGCGGCTCCATCCCGGCCGCCATCAGGAACGCGGGCCAGTAGACCGAGTGGAACCTGAGGATGTCCTTGCCGATGATGTGGAAGGCCGGCCAGAAGCGGTCCGTCAGGTCCTCACCGTCGCGGGCGTAGGAGAGGGCGGTGACGTAGTTGAGCAGCGCGTCGAACCAGACGTACATGACCTGGCCGGGATCCCACGGCAGCGGCACCCCCCACGTCAGCTGCGGGCGTGACAGCGAGACGTCCTCGAGCCCGCTCTCGATGAACGACAGCACCTCGTTGCGGCGGGCCTCGGGTTGGACGAAGTCAGGCCGCTCGGCATAAAGGCGCTTGAGGTCGTCCTCGAACGCCGAGAGGCGAAAGAACCAGTTCTCCTCGCGGACGCGATCGAGCTCGATCTCGTGGATCGGGCAACTGTGACCGGGTCCGAGTTCGGCCTCAGCGTAGAAGCGGGCACAGCGGGGGCAGTACCAGCCCTCATAAACGCCCTCGTAGACGTAGCCGTTGTCGTAGACCCTTTGGGTGATCACCTGGACCTTGGCGATGTGCTGCGGGTCAGTGGTGCGGATGAAGAAATCGTTGGAGGCCTCGATCGGCGGCATGAGGTCCCGGAACTTCGGCGCGTTGCGATCCACGAGCTCCTGCGGCGTGACCCCCTGACGCTCCGCCGCCTGGGCCACCGGCTCCCCGTGCTCGTCCGTGCCGGTCAGGAAGAAGACATCCTCGCCGCGCTGGCGCATGTGCCGCGCGAGGATGTCGGCGGCGATCGTCGAGTACGCGTGTCCCAGGTGGGGCTCCGCGTTCACGTAGTAGATCGGGGTGGTGATGTAGTAGCTCACGGCCGGCGGAGCATAGAGCCGCCGCCCGGGCGCGCTCAGCCGAGAAGGCTCTCCTGTCCCTTCGGGCGGCGCTGCCGCGGCATCCCCGCCGCCTCGGTCAGCGCGGCCTCGACGTCGGCGAGGATCGCGCGCTCCGAGCGCGAGGCGACGATCGGCTCGGCCATTCCCTCGACATGCACATAGGTCCGCCGGCCGTCTCCGCGCTCGGCGGGATCGAGCGGGACGAGAGCGAAGACGCGGTCGGCGCGCACGAACTTGCCGTAGCCCAGAGACACCAGCCGTGGATCCCGCTTCGTCGCCATACGGTCAAGCCTATCCCCACGCTCGCGCGTGCGGTCGGTAAGACTGCGCGTCGTGGCGAGCCGGGAGTACGAGCAGATCCTCGAGCTCGCATGGGCGCGAAGGCGCGATCTCGACGCGGAGCTGCCGCTCTCGGTGGAGCGGGGCAGGGCGGAGCTCGAGGAGACGGCGGCGCTCTTCCCGCTGCCCGACGACGTCGAGGTCGAGGCCGTGGATGCGGATGGCGTAGCGGCCATCTGGCTGACGCCGCCCGGCGCCTCCGGCACGCGCACGATCCTCTATTTCCACGGCGGCTACTACCAGCGCGGGTCGCCGGCGACGCACCAGGAACTGGCCGCCCGCATCGCCCGCGCCGCCGATGCACGAGCGCTCGCGATCGATTACCGCCTTGCCCCGGAGCATCCGCACCCCGCCGCGGTGAACGACGCCGTCACGGCCTACTCATGGCTCCTCTGTCAGGGCCCGTCACCAGAGGAGGTGGGGCTCGCCGGCGACTCGGCGGGAGGCGGGCTGACGATGGCAGCGCTGGTCGCGATGCGCGATCGCGGCGTGACGCTGCCGGCGGCGGCAGCCGTGCTTTCTCCCTGGGTCGATCTCGCGCTGACGGGAGAGTCGATCACCGAGCGTCAGGCGGTCGATCCGGTGCTCGACCTCTCGACCAAGCGCCAGGCGGTGGCCAACTACCTCGATGGCGGGGACCCCAGGGCCCCGCTCGCCTCACCTCTCTACGCAGATCTGAGCGGGCTGCCGCCCCTCCTGATCCAGGTGGGAACCGACGAGATCCTCTACGACGATGCCGAGCGCCTGGCGGCAGCGGCTGAGCAGGCCGGGGTCGAGGTGACATTGGAGGTCGGCGAGGGGATGATCCACGTCTTCCAATTCATCGCCGTCGTCCCCGAGGCGCAGGCCGCGACGGACCGGATCGGGCGGTTCTTCGCCGAGCGCCTCGGTTAGCTCTTCTGTTTCTGCTGCTGCTTGTCGAGCTTGTTGAGGTCGGCGGTGACCTCGTCCTTGCAGCTCGGCGCGAACGGCGTCTTCACCAGAACGCCCACATCGCCGCTTCTGCTCGTGATCGCGACGCGTCGCTGCGACTTCGTCAAGCCGGACGTCTCGTCGGCGTCGTTGAGGATCTCGGTGATCCGGCAGAACGGGTTGTCGCCGACGCGAAAGCCGCCCTCGGTCTGCTCGAGGTTGAGCGCGTCGGCAATCTTGGCGTCGGAGAGCTTCGGCGTCTCCTCGGAGCCGCACGCGCTCAAGACCGCGACCGTCGCGATCAGCGCCAGGAAGAGAGGAGCCCTGCCCATTGCAGGGAAGAACCTATCCACTGGCCCGGCGTCCGCAAGGAGGACGGAGCCGAATCAGAGCTGAACCGAGAGCGGGACCGGCGCCGACCACTTCCAGGCGCCGTCCTCGAACACCAGGTGCACATTGCCCACGGACTCGCCGGCCTTCAGGTGGACCGTGGCCGTCGTGCCCGAGATCTTGATCTGCTTCACCTCGAACGGCGTCTTCGTGGCGGGGGCGTCGTTGTTCAGGCACATATCCATGCCGCCCATCGTCTTGAGCGCCTCTGCGCTCAGGGTCTGGCACTTCGCCTGGTTGTCGTCGGAGTAGAAGTCATCGAGGACGGCGCGGATCTCCTGCTCGGACTGGGCCGTGGGGGGCGGCGTCGAGGCCGTCGTCGTGCTGTCGTCGCCGCCGCATCCGGCGACCAAGCCGGCGCCGAGCGCCGCCGCGACCGCCGCGGACGCAAGCCTTCGTGAGATCCCTGCCATCAACCCAAACCTACCGATTCCATCCAGAGTCCTTTCGGGGACGAAAGAGGGGCGGCCCGAAGGCCGCCCCTCCCACTACTTCAACCGAGCTGAACGCTACTTAACGACGCAGTCCTGCGTCCAGGTCGCGGTGTCCGTCGTGTTGTCGTCGTAGACCCACGTGGCGCCATAGTTGAGGTCCTTGTTGGCGTCATCGCACCTAGCTGAGATGTAGTTGTAGGTCTTCTTCTTGTCGCCGGTCTTGCCGTTCGTGTACTTCTTGCCCACGAGGGCGTTGAACAGCGTGATCGCACCGGCGTCGCCGGCGACATCGGGCGCGTCGGTGACCGCGAGGCGGTAAGCGACGTCGCCACCCTGCTGGCCGGGTCCGGCAACCGAGCCGTCGGGCTCGATCTCGCCGCGCACCGGAACCGACTGGCTCGCCAGATCGCTGCGCGCGAACAGGATGATGGTGGGATCTCCACCCTCCCACTCGCAACCGACCGGGCCGCCCGCGCCATCGGCAGGCGTCGTGCAGGCGCTGCCTGCGGTCGACGTCGGGCCGTTGAACGCGGTCACGGTGAATGGCGGCAGCGTGTTGTTGCCGAGGCTCGCCGTGGCGGCGCCGGATCCGACAACGCTGTCCTTACCGCACGCCGTGGCGGCGGCACTGGTATCGCCACTGGCGAGCGTCACATCGCTTGCCGTGCACTTGGCAAGCTTCGAGTTCGCCGTGAACTTGATGCTGTTGTCGTAGTCGACGTAGACCCGCTCAGCACCCTTGTCAGGGGTGGTGGTCGTGTTGGTCCCGTCCAGAGTCGTCACCTGGTTGAACAGCTGCGCCGCTGCGGGGTCACCGCTGGCCGGCAGCACGTTTGAGTTCACGGCGCCAGTCACCGCCGAGATCTCGGTTGCCGCGCTTGCCCAGGCGATCCCGCCCGTGCTCAGCGCGAGCGCTGCGGTCACTGAGACCAGCAGCGTCTTACGCGGAATGCGTCTCACATCTCCTCCTGATGTGTCGCGCGCAGGCACAGACATCGCCCGCGCATTGGTTTCGGGTCCTTTCGAAATGGACTCACCAGGATCGTCCTTTGACCCCGATGCGTCCACATCGGTTGAAACCCCTCCTTGTCCTGTGGGTTTCCCCCCGTACGTTGCGGAAAACTACTGATCAAGGCTCCTTCCTCACATGGAGGTACTTGGTCATCTCCGGTGAGACCCCGATCGACTGCAACGGCCCCTGCTCGTCACACGGCGGCGTCGGCAGCGCGTTCGAGTCGTTGAGGTTGTCGAAGGCGTAGAGCTTGATGCGGTCGTAGAGGTCGCCCGGGAAGCTCGGCGCGTCGGCGTCCTGCAGGGTCGCGTGGACGCCGCTGCCGCACTGGCGCGTCTCGAAGCCCTCGAGGTTCGTCGTGAGGTTGAGGAAGCCGAGCGGCTCCACGTACGGGTTCGAGCGGTTGTACTGGAGCCTGCGCGGATACGCGGCCAGCGCCTCGGGCCCGAGCGGTGCCTCGGTGCGGAGGTTGTTGAAACTGAACGAGCCGTTGTCGCCCGACTCGCTCTCCACGTTGAGGGTCGCGGCGGCGACGTTGGCGAAGAGCGCTGTGATCTCGTGCTTGTAGAGGCCGACCGCCTCGAGGATCGAGTCGAGCTGCGCGCCGAAGCCGTCGTAGCGGCCAAGCAGCGGGGTCAAATCCTTCGCAAGCAGCCGGCGCAGAGCCGGGAATCCCGGATCCGACGCGTTGATCGTCCCGCGCAGGCCGATGAAGAACTGCTTCAGCTCGGGGGAGAGCCGGCCGATGTCGATCAGCGTCGGGCTGAGCTCGCGCGCCGCGGGCCGGAGTTGCTGGATCAGCGGGTCGGCATCCCCCGAGAACTGCGCGAGCCGTTCGAGCGTCGCGCGGGACTCCCGCTCGAAGGTCGGGAAGATCCGGAAGATCTCCTCGAGGTCGGCGTTTCGAGCCGCGGTGGTCGCGAACACCTGGTTCGAGTTCGAGATCAGCCCCCGCAACTGGCCCTTCCGCTCCGAGAGCGCCTGGAAGACCTCGCCACCGTCGCGAACCAGCTTCTGGACCGCGAGCCGCTGGCTGTCGAGCAGCCGCAGGGCGCGGTCGGCGTCCTCGGCGAATGGGTCCAGGCTTCCGAGCGCGATGTTCAGATCGTCGCCGCGCCCCTTCAGCGCGAGGGCGGCGCCCTGCATCCAGGCGCGGAACGCCTCGCGGGTACGCGTGTCGAAGGCGCGGAAGATCTCGTCGAGCTGGACCGAGTCCGAAACGTGCGCCTCGGAAATCGCGCCCCCCTCCGGCACGGTCGGACCATCCTGGGAGCCGGGCGTGAGCTCGACGTAGGTCTCGCCCAGAAGCGTCTTCTCGCGGAGCTGTGCGTGGGTGTCCTCGGGGATGGGCGCGAACTGCGGGTCCATCTCGATCGTCACGTCGGCGGAGCCGTTGTCGGCGAGGCTGATGTCCTTCACCTTGCCGACCGAAACGCCCGAGATCCGGACGTCGGACTCGACCGCGAGCTGCGTCGCCTCTCGCACCGGGACGTGGACCTGGTAGCTCTCGGGCTTCAACGGCACCGGACCGCCGAACGCCAGCCACAGGAACAGCGCGAGGCCGAAGCACGACAGCGCGAAGCCGACGGCGATCAGGATGCGGGTGGCTGTCGGTGGACGGGTGGCCATCAGCAGATGTCCGCCGACTTCGGCACGTTGGTGAGCTGCTGGATCGTCTTCAGGAATGCGTGACCCGGATCGCTCGTGAGGAACTCGGCGTTCTTCGCCGTCTGGCACGACTGGAGGACCATCCCTCGCCGCAGCGGGCCGTTCGCGTCCTGGAGCGAGAAGAGACCGTTCGTGTCGTGGTTCAGCCAGGCCAGGTAGAAGAGGTAGCCCTCCTCCGAGCCCGATGGGTTGAAGGCCAGTCCGTTGAACAGCTTGTTCAGGCCGCCGAGGGAGTGCGTGAGCTTCGGTGAGGCGCTCGAGAGCGCATTTGCTGTCTTCGCCAGGGAACGGATCGGCGGCTGGATCTGGCGGGTGAAGGGCCGGATCTGGTTGCGGATCGGCCCGGTGGTCTTGCGGAAGAACGGCCGCGTCGCGCGCAGCGCCGGGCCGGTCGCCTTCGCAGATGGGATCAAGGCGCGCGCGGCGGGACCGAGCTGCAGCGCGAGCTGATCGCCGGACTCGAGCGCCTTTCGTGTCTCGGTCAGGGTCGAGGGCAGCTCCTGGAGCGCGTCGCGAATCGACGCCTCCTGGCGGGCGAACGAGCCCAGGACCGAGTCCGACGAGCTCACGAATTGCTCGAGCTGGGTGTCTCGGCCGCCGAGCTGGTGGGCCAGGATCTTGAAGTTCGTGATGACTCGGCGGATGTTCTGGCGCCGTTGCGAGAGCTTGCCGTTGATCTTCGCGAGGTCGCGCGCCGTGGGGTCGAGGCGTCGAAGGGTCGCCGAGAACTTCTTGCCGTTGCCGCCCAGCCCCTCGCCGCCGCCCTGAAGGAGCAGCTGGAGGTAATCGCGGGTCTCGGAGTCGAGCGAGGCCAGGATCTGGTCGGGCTGCACGTTCGGCTGGGTCTGCGCGAGTGGGACCGTCGCGCCGTCCTCGAGCTCGCCGCCCTTCGTCCCCGGGTCCAGCTCGACCGTCATGTCCTGGAGCCCCGTTCGAGGGCGCAGCAGCATCGATGCGTCCGAATGCAGCAGCGGCTGGTACTTCTTCTCGATCCGCATCGTGACGACCGCGGTGCCGTCCTCGAGGTCGACGTTCGTGATGTCGCCGACCTTGATCCCGGCGATGTTCACCGTCTGTCCCTGGCCGGGGGTCACGGCCTGTGCCGAGGTGAACTCGCCCTTCAGCTCGAAGGTGTCATCGCCCAGGATCGGCACCCAGTCCGGATAGGGCGCCTGCTGCTGGGACAGGATCACGACCGTCGCCGCGAGCCCCATCACGAACAGGATCGTGATGGCGATGAAATCACGCAGGTGTTCGCGGATCGCGCGCCTCATGGGCCCACCGCGAAGTCGGAGGGCTGCGCCGCCGCGGCGCTGCCGTTGATGTGAGGCGGGGCGTTCTTGAAGCAGGGCACGTCCAGGCGGAACGGCGGCTGATCGGCCGGGAGCTTGGGTTGGAGGCCCATTTGGGCCGGCGCGTCGATCGTCTGCGCCTCGACCGTGTCGTTCTCGGGATTGCCGGCGCCGGTTGGGTTCGGGGTCTTTACGAGGTTGGGGCCGCCTCCGGACTGGAAGCGCAGGTACTGACCGTTGCCGTCGAAGCTCGAGCTCTCGCCCGAGAGGTTCACCGTCCCGTAGAGGAACTCGTCCCAGTTGGTGCGGGTGTTGCCGGGGTTGAGCGGATCGATGGTGATCGGCGTGTCAGCCGTGACGTCGAGTGGACTCGACGCACAGCGGCTGAGCAGGGTCACCTGCTTCAGGAGCGGCTGGGACTTCTGCGTGGTCTTGGCCAGATCCGGGGCCGACTTGCCAAGCAGCTTCGCCAGGCCGCCGAGCTCACTGTCGCGCAGCAGGAGGTTTGCCTGGGCCAGCCACGGCTCGGCCGCCTTGATCGTCCCGGGCAGCGGGCGGATATTGGGCTCGAGCACCCGGGCCCAGGCGCGCACCGGCGGCAATGCCTCGCTCAGATGGCGAAGCGACGGTTGGGCCTCCTCGAGCGTCGGCGCCAGCTCGCGGAGCGAAGCCGAGAGATTGGCGGACTCGGACGCGAAGGCCCCCGCGGTCGTGTTGAAGTTCGTGATCAGGCCCTTCAGCTGGGTTTCGCGGTCGGCGAGCCTGCCGAAGAACTTTCGGCTCGCCGCGATCAGGCCCGACAGGTCGTGCGGGTGCTCGCCGAGGAGCGCCTCGTTCACGATCGCCGTCCCCTTGCCGGCCTTGCCGCCGTATCGGAACGAGTCGTTCAGTGCCTGGGCGGCCGTCAGGCCCTGGACGCTGGGATCCTGCGTGGCATCGTCAGCCGCGGTCGGGACGTACGTGAGCCCCGTTCCGAAGCCCTCGAGGAGCTTCTGGAGCTCCTTCCGGGAGTCGGACTGCAGCGCCGTCAGCACTTGGTCGAGCTGAACCGCCGTTGAGGTCTGCGTCACCGGGATGTCGCCGCCCGACGACAGCTCGGGGGCGCTGGGGCTGCCGGGCCTCACGTCCAGGAAGAAGTTGCCCTCGAGGAAGAGCCGCGGGCGGATCGTCACCTCAGCGTCGTCGTGGATCGGCTGCCCTTCGTCGTCAACTGTGAACGTGACCTCTGCGGCGTCGCCCTTGGCCTCGACCGAGGTGACCTTGCCGACGTTCACGCCCGCGATACGCACCGGTGCGTTCGGCCCCAGGGTCGCGGCGTTCTCGAATGTGGCGTGCAGCTCGTAGCCGTGGCCCGTGAAGGGAATCTGCTTGGAGAAGGCGAGGTAGCTCGCGATCGCGAGGATGCCGACGAGGATGAGGCCGACCACCCACGGGCGGGGGCCGTGGTAGTTCCGGCCCCATACGCGCTCGTCGGGCACGGGTGCGACCGGATGGGGCTTGCCCGGGTTTCGGCGTCGGAGCGGGCTCATGGCAGCCTGTCCTGGATCGCCGGGTCGGTTACGAGGCCCTGGTCACCGGGGACGTTGCCGATCACCTGCTGGCCGGTCAGGTAGCCCTCGTTGCCGGCCTCGCACTCGCGCGGGTCCTGGCCCGGGGACGCGGTGTTCGGATACGGGTTGATGTGGAGGAAGTTGAAGGCGTTACCGCCGTTAGCCGGGGCCGACGACGGGCTGCCCTCGTTGTTGACCCCGCTGGGTGGGTTGAACACCACGAATCGCTGCCACGTCGAACCCTGGCCGTTGCCCTGGCTGACGATGCTCGACGCGTTCCGCAGGGCGATCGAGGCGTAGGCGCACACGGTCTCCGCGGGCCCGACGAAGCGCAGCGTCGGGTGGGCCGTGTCGAGCGTCTCATTCAGGCGATTGATCCCGGCCTTGACGCCCTTGTCCTTGGCGAAGGCGAGCAGAGTTCGCGCCGTGGGTGGCAGCTGATCGTTCAGTTGAGGGGAATCGGCCAGCACCGGGGCGCCCACCTCGAGCGAAGAGGCGATCGTGTTTGCATTTGCCTGAAGGGCGTCGATGCCGGGCTGCAGATCCTGGAAGAGGGCGGCGCTGTGGGCGAGGAAGGGGCGGATCTGCGGCAGGGTGCGGATCGCCACGTCTTCGGTCGGCGGGCCCTCCGAGATCGTCTCCTGGATGAATGAGGTGACATTCGCGAGCGCGCCGAAGGTCGTGTCGAGCGACGCGAACATGTCGGCCTGCTGCTGCGCGACCGGTGCGACCTCGGCGGCCGTGGCGCTGAGGGCGGAGAAGAAGCGGCCGAGCCGGGTCTGGGGATCCGACAGGTTCGTCATCACCCGCTGCAGGGGCCCCATGAGGTCGGCGAGCGAGCCGATCGCAGCATTCAGGTCGGGGCCGCGGCTCGCGACCGCGTCGCCGAACTCGAGCAGGTTCTGCTGGATCGCCGTCCGCGTCGGCTCGTCGAAGGTGTTCAGGACCTGGTCGATCTCGACCGGCTTCGGGGTCGCCGCCTTCAGCGGCACGACCGAGCCGGGCGGGTATCCCTGGTCCGATGTGCCCTTGTTGATCTCGAGGTACTTGAGGCCAAGGGCCGAGCGCGAGCGCACGATCAGAGTCGAGTCGGTCGGCAATGGCTCGACCGTCCTGTCGAGCTTCAGATCCAGCTTCGCGTAGACCCTCCCGTCCTCGTTCTGCTCGGGCTCGATCGCCTCGACGACCCCGACCCGAACGCCGCCGACGCGGACCTCGTTGCCGGGCACCAGCGAGGCGGCGTCCGGCACCTGGACCGAGATCTGGTAGGTCGGGATGAACGGCAGACCGTTGTTGGCGTTGTAGGCGAGGAAGACGGCCACGATCGCCACGAGCACCGTGACGGCGCCGACCATGGTCGGGCTGGCTGCCAGGCCCGCTGCGGCGCGGCGCCTCATCGCCCGCCCTTCCCCGAGCGGCCCTGGCCGCCCATGAAGTAGTCGAGCAGGATCTGGGCGTCGCGCATCTTGGGCGCGTCTCCGGTCGCGGCCTGCTCCTCCGGCGTCGCGGTGTCCTCGGGAGTCGTGGTCGTCGAATCGGTCGTAGTCGTGGTGGTGGTGCTCGTCGTGGTCGTTCCCGGCTCCCCAGCGCCACCACCGCCGTCGAGCGCGCCGGCGCGAAGGGCCCGCAGCGCCTCGGCGACGCCACTCTTCGCCGTCGTCCCCTTGGGGTGCTTGTTCACCGGTGACTTCGAGGTGTTCTTTGAGGCCCCCGAGAAGATCGAGCCGCAACCCGGGAGCGGCGACACCGTGTAGTTCACGCAGTTGTTGAACGGCAGAAGCGTCCGCAGGAAGTGCCCGTAGCTGTCGAAGGAGTTGATCGACCCGGTCGTGTTGAAGATCAGGTGCATCAGGTCCCGGTAGCCGCCGGTGGCCTTCAGCGCGTCGAGCAGGTCACTGAGCTCGGTCGCGACCGGCTCCGAGTTCTTCGCCAGGCGCCTCAGCTTCTTGACGATCGGGTCGGCCGCGACGATCTTCGGGCCGGCCTTGGCGCCCGCCTCGCCCAGTGAGGTCAGCGCCTTAGTGCCGCCGCGCGAGAACGGGCCCAGTGCCTTCGTGATCCGGGTCAGGTCGGGCGCGGCCGAGCGCAGGTCGGCGATGACCGGCGTCGACTGCACGGCGAACGAGTTGAGCTGCGTCATCGTCGGCCGCAGCTCGCGCAGGAGCGGCGGCAGCTTCTGCAGGCCCGCCTCGAGATCGGCGCTGCGCTCGGCCGTCGCCTGCGCGGTGGTCGCGGCGTTGTTGATGAAGCCGGAGATCCGCTGCCGCTGGCGAACCAGCGGAGCCAGGATCGTGTCGGAGTCCTTGGCAAGCGTCGCCAGCTGCCGGTTCTGGTCGGCGAGGATCTTCAGCACCTCGTCGGTCTCGCGCAGCGCCGGGTCGGCGCGCCTGACGATCTCGGCCAGGTCGGGACCCCGCGCTGCGAGGCCCGCGCCGAGGTCGTTGATGATCAGCCGGAAGCGGTCGGCGTAGGGCTCACGCTGGATGTCGTTGACGAGGTCGAGGTCGACGGCCTTGCCGTTCTGCTCGATCGGCAGGAAGTGCTGGCCCGCACCGGGCTGACCCTCCGGAACGGTCTTCAGCGGCGGCGGTGCCTGCGAGCCGGGCGCGCGCGGCTCGGTCGGCTTGCACTCGACGAACTTCTCGCCGAGGAGCGACTGTGGCCGGATCAGACACGACGCGTCGGAGCGAAAGTCCTGGAAGCCCGCGTCCTCGATGTCCAGCACGACCACGGCCTTCCCGGGATCCGGGCTGCCGTCCGCGTGCGCCTCCTCCTCGTTGTCGGTGACGTCAACCGAGTCGACCTGGCCGACCCGGGCACCGGCGATCCTGACCTCTTCACCGGGAACCAGGAAGCCGCCGTTGTCGAAGATCGCGCGGACCTGGTAGCCGCTGTCGTCCGACGCCCCCGTGCCCACGGCGAGCAGCAGGCCGACGCCGACGATGAGGGCTGTGAGGGCGGCGATCCTTCTCATGGGCCCGGTGGGAGCGCGGAGGGGTCACAGTCACCGGCTGGAGCACCGCCGCTCAGCGGCGGGTTCACGAACGGGTTCGAGGCGTCGGTCGCGGCCTGCGTCGCTGCACCCGGGCAGCGGTCGAACCCGCTGACCGACTTGGCGCCCAGCGTCGTGTCGAAGTAGTTGAACTGAGCGGCGGTGTACGGGCTCGAATAGGCCGGGTTGAGCTGACTGGTCACCGGGTCGTAGTCGAATGCCCCGGTGGCGTCCGGGAGGACGCGGGCGTAGTGGCCGTTGCCGTCGTAGTAGGCCGTGATCTGCCCGAACTTCGTGAGGAAGCCGAGCAGGTCGGGGGTGTAGGCCCGGAGCAGCGAGAGATTGGGCTGGGTGTCGTCCATGGCGCGAACGGCGGCATTCGAGGCGGTCTTGGCCTGCTGCTGGAGTGGCGGCAAGTCGCGCAGGACGTCGGTCAGATCGTTCTGCGGACCCTCGCGATTGACCGCCAGGCGCAGGTTGTGGACGACCGGCACGGCCTTCTCGGCGACGGGCCGCAGATTCCGCAGGAACTGGGGAAGGTTGCGCGTCGCAGGCTTGGCGGTATCGACGAGAGGGGTGAGGTCGTCGAGCGCCGCGCGGAGATTCACGAAGGTCGTGTTCGCCTGGCGCATGGCCGGCGGCAGCGCCGCCAGCGAGCGGTCGAGGGAGGAGTTCTCCTGCGCGATCGCGCCGAGCATCTGGTTCGCGTTGGCGGTCAGGGCGGAGAGGTCGTTCCGGCGCTCGGCCACGGCGCCCAGTGCGCGCGAGCTGGAGACGAGGAACTCGCTGAACGTCTGCTGGTCGCGCGTCAGCTCCTGCAGCAGGCGATCCGTCGCCTGCAGGCTCGGCGCGAAGAACTTGTAGGTCTTATTCG
>JBKPNZ010000058.1:0-44152 GCA_046732895.1 Actinomycetota bacterium | reverse complement strand
GGAGCGCACGGTCGCGGTCGTGCCCCGTTTCAGCGGGGCGTAGTCATCGTCAACGGTGAAGGTGACCAGGGCCTGGCCGTCGGGGCCGAGCTCGATGTCTTTGACGGTGCCCGCCGCGGTCCCGCCGACGACCACCTGGTTCCCCTTCACCAGCTGGCTTGCGTTCTCGAAGGTGGCCGTCACCTCGTAGTCATTCCCACCGCCGCCGGCGAGCAAGACGACGATGGCGATGACCGCCACTCCGAGCGCGATCAGTGCCGCGACTCTTCCGAGTGCAGACGAACCTCTCACTGTCTCCAGTCCCTTGGCATTCCGGACATGCCCTCGCGCCCGAGCCCCCCCGAGCGCAGTGCGGCCGAACCTAGCAGCGGCCAGATCGGCCTGTCAAAGGACAACCGTCGCCGAAAACCGCATTGGAAAGCGGGTTGCAGGACCCGATCTTTGACTTGGTGTTAAGGCGTCCCCGCGCGCCGTAGCCGCAGCTCAGTGACCCAAAGCGCCGCTGAACGCGCCGCCCGCCTTCACCGCCTGGAACGAGGCGGCGCGGTTGTAGATCTCATAGAGAAGGACGGGTCGCGACAGGCGTGTCGAGCAGGCTCCCCGGAGGACGCCGTAGGCGTCGCCGCGCGACATCGTGGCGCCGCGATTCTCAGGGTCCGGCTGCGTCGCCGCGATCGTCAGCGCGTCGAGCGTCGCCACGCGCTCATCAACGCCGGCGCGCTGCCAGTCAGCACACGTCGCCGTCCCGAGGAAGGCGGTGCCGGCCGAGCCGCTCGCACCCACCGGCGGATCCGGGTGGATCCAGCCTTCCGCGAGCGCGAGTCCCACAGCCCCGGCGAGTACGGCCGCGGCCAGCGCGAGCAGTCCCGCGGCCGCTCCAAGCGAGCGCGGCCGCGGGATCGCGATTCGGGGCAGCCGAGGGCGGCTCCAACCGGTGTGGACGCCCGCCTCGGCCGTCGGCGGATGCGGGGTCACGGGCGGCTCTCGAATCCGGCGCAGCTGATCGTGTCAGCAACCAGGTGACATGCGGGCCCGGCGAGCTTCTCGCTGGCGGCCGCCTTCCTGGCGGCGACGCGCTGCTCTGCGGCAACCTCGGCCGCTCGCTTCGAACCCGGCTTGCCGGGGTCCACGTACCACTCGCAGCTCGGATCGCCGATCGCGGCCTCAGCGCAGGTCAGCAGGGTGGCCTCCTTGGCCGGGTCGCCCACACCGACGTTGGTGACGGCGCCACAGTCCTCGGGCAGAAAGCCGGGCACCGACATGTTCGGCGTTGCGAACCGGGCCGGGTCGGCGGTCCAGCTCGCATTCGTGCCATCGGTGCCGATGTTGTTGAACCAGCAGTTCCCGCTGTTCGTCGGGAACTCGTCCCACCAGAAGTCGACCCCATTGGGCTTCACCTGTCCCTTCGGCGTCAGCCCCATCGTGTTGTCGTAGTAGCGGTTGTCGTACGACGTCGACGAGGCATTCGAAATCGTGCAGCTCTGCGAGCCGGGCGGGCAGCTGATTGCGTCGGGGACGGCCAGCAGCATCGTGCCGCGGCGCCAGTTGTTCCAGAAGTGGTTCTGGCGAACCACGTCGGAGTTGCCGCCGGCGATCAGGATCCCGGTCCCGAGCGGAACGCCGACGGTGGACTCGACGTCCGAGTCGGGCGCGTAGTCGTTGAAGTTGTTCGAGTAGATGTTGTTCTTCTCGAACACTGCGGCGCTCTGCGGGAATCCCGGATGGCCGCCCGCGAAGAACGAGTCGGTGGCGATGCCGGTCGTGTTGTGGAAGAAGTTGTTGTGGACGACGTGGGTGGCGTTGCCCATCGTTCCCGAGTACCCGAGGTTGTTGTGGTGCAGATCGCATCGCGTGATCTTCTGGTTCAGCCGCGCGTGCGGATAGAACGAGGTGTCACGGGCATCGGGCGCGTTGGGCGCGGTGTCGTCGGATGAGTCGGGCGCGCCACCCGGATAGACGGCCGAGTCGCCGTTCCCCACTCCCTCGCAGTTCTTGGTGAGGCCGTGGTCGTCGGCGAACGTGAGGTGCCCGTACTCGCCGGCGTAGAAGAACTTGACGCGGTCGAGCAGGTAGCCGTCCGTCTCGAGCACGTAGAGGTCGTGCTCGGCGGCGTGGCGCATCGTCATGTTGCGCAGCACGAAGCCGTCCGCGCGATCCACCTTGAGCGCCACGTCCTTCTTCGAGCCGACGCCGCTCGGTCCGCCGTTGCCGGCCGCGACCTTGCCGGAGTCGATCACCGTGTCCTCGGGGCGCGGGCCCGTGCCCTCGAGCTGGAGGTTGCAGCGGATGCACGGCCCCTCGTCGGGAATGCCGTGACGGTCCGCCTGCGGAGGCGGCGGCGCATCGTTGGACGGCTTACGCCCGAGCACGGCCACCAGCGACTGGTCGTTCGGGCACTTGTACTGGTAGCGGTAGGAGAGCCCCACGGGTCCACCGCCGCCGAAGTCGGTGTCGGTCAGGTACTGCTGGCAGGCCGGGTCGTTGGTCGGCTGCTTGCGGGAGTGGTGCTCGGCGTAGACGCCCGGCATGACGACGACCCGGTCGTTGTTGCGCGACGCGAACACCGCCTTTTGGATCGAGCGATAGCGACAGCGGTCGAAGAACTTTCGGCTGAGCTGGGCCAGGCGCGCACCCGCCGCTGAGCTCATCGCGTGTGCCTTCAACGTCGGGCGCAGCTCGTAGCCCTTGGTCTCGACAGCGTGGATCGCGCGCAGGGCTCGGTCCAGCGAGCTCGGCCTGCAGACGACCCGCGTCTCGCCCGGCTTCGACCGGTCGAGGGCCGAGGCCAGCGTGCGCGCCTTCGGCACCTTGCCGCCGGCGGCCGGGTGGACCGACGTGTCGGGCTCGGGATCGGGCCAATAGGCGGGGCGCTCGATGTGCGCCACCGCCACTGAGACGGGAATCGCCATGCTGGCGAGGGCTGCGATGCCCGCCGCAAGCACGCGCCGGCGGCATCTGGCGGTCGCGCGCGGACGGCTTCCCTGATCGCTCATCTGACTCCCTCGAGGACGTTGACCAACGCTCGGCGGCGCAGGGTAATGGCCGAAAACGGGCGGTGCGCCGGTTCATCGGGCCCGTTGACGGCATGTCGAACACTCCGTCGTGGCTAATCTGCCTCGGCCCATGAGCGAGCGACTGGACTTCGATTGGCTGGTGATCGGCTCCGGCTTCGGCGGCAGCGTCGCCGCGCTGCGGCTGGCCGAAAAGGGCTATCGCGTCGGGGTGGTCGAGTGCGGGAGGCTCTTCCGCGACGAGGACTTCGCCGAGTCGGCCTGGAATCTCCGCCGCTACTTCTGGATGCCTCGGATCGGTCTGCGAGGCATCTTTCGGCTGACGATGTTCAAGGACGTGTTCATCGCCTCCGGCAACGGGGTCGGTGGAGGCAGCCTTGGATACGCAAACACGCTCTACCGTGCGCGGCCCGCTTTCTTCACCGACGCCCAATGGGCCGGGCTCGCGGACTGGGACACCGAGCTGGCCAGTCACTACGACACGGCCGAGCGGATGCTCGGCGTAGTCGACTACGAGGAGGTCGGCGCCGCCGACGCGTTGCTCCGCGAGTACGGCGAGGAGATCGGGGTCGGTGACACGTTCTCGGGGACTCGGGTGGGGGTCTACTTCGGAGAACCCGGCAAGGAGGCCGCCGATCCCTACTTCGGGGGCGAGGGACCGGCGCGGACCGGCTGCCTGCGCTGTGGCAGCTGCATGATCGGCTGCCGCCACGGTGCCAAGAACACCCTCGTCAAGAACTACCTCTGGTTCGCCGAGCGCCTTGGCGCCGAGATCCTTCCCGAGCGCGAGGCTCGCGACGTGCGCCCGCGTAGCGGCGGCGACGGCACCGACGGCTACGAGATCGACACCGTGCGGCCCGGGGCTTGGCTCAGGCGGAAGCGCCGCACGCTGACCGCCGGCGGCGTCGTCTTCGCCGCGGGCGCCCTGGGCACGAACAAGCTGCTGGCGAACTGCAAGCACGCGGGCGGGCTGCGACGGATCTCAGATCGCCTCGGCGAGGTCGTTCGCACCAACAGCGAATCCATCCAGGCGGTCACCGCGCGCGACGACAGGCACAACTTCGCACGCTCCGTCGCGATCACCTCGAGCATCTACCCGGACCCGGACACCCACATCGAGGTCGTCACCTACGGCGAGGCCGGCGACGCGATCAGCCGGCTGTTCACCACGATGACCGACCCGGGCACAAGGCTCACCAGGCCGCTGAAGTGGGTTGCCGCGATGCTGCGCCACCCGCTGAAGACCGCGCGTCTTATCTGGCCCGCACGCTGGTCGCGGCGCACCGTGATTCTTCTCGTGATGCAGTCGCTCGACACCGCGATGAGCCTGCGCGCACGCCGGAGGCTGATCGGCCGCGGGGTGCGCCTGCAGACCGAGCAGGACCCGGAGCGGCCGAATCCGACGTTCATCCCCGCCGCCGAGCGGGCGGCTCGCTGGTTCGAACAGCGGACCGGTGGAATCGCGCAGAGCGGATTCACCGAATCCGCATTCAACATCCCGACGACCGCTCACATCCTGGGCGGGGCCGTGATCGGTGCGTCACCTGAGTCCGGCGTCATCGACGCGGAACATCGCGCTTTCGGCTACCGGAACCTGCTGGTCTGCGATGGCTCGGCCGTTCCCGCGAACCCCGGGGTGAACCCGAGCCTCACGATCACCGCGCTCGCCGAGCGGGCGATGAGCTTCGTGCCGCCCGCAGACGACGCAGAGCCCGGCGAGCTGCCAGATGCGGCGCGGCCCGCCGAGCCCGTCGCAACCCTCTAGCCGGAGGCCGCCGAGAAGCGGCTCGACACCTCGTCCCAGTTCACGACGTTCCACCAGGCGTCGATGTAGTCGGGGCGGCGGTTCTGGTACTTCAGGTAGTAGGCGTGCTCCCACACGTCGACGCCCAGCAGAGGCGTCTGCCCGTCGGAGATCGGTGAGTCCTGATTCGGGGTCGAGAGGACCACGAGCCCGGAGCCGTCGTGGACGAGCCACGACCAGCCGGAGCCGAAGCGGTTGACGCCGGCGTTCTTGAACTCCTCCTGGAACGAGCCGAAGTCGCCGAACGCGCCCTCGATCGCGGCGGCCAGGTCACCCTCGGGCTCGCCTCCGCCGTCGGGGCCCATGACCTGCCAGAAGAAGCTGTGGTTCGAGTGGCCGCCGGCGTTGTTACGCACCGGCGCCTGCTTGTCGGCCGGAAGCTGGTCGAGGTTCTTCAGGACCTCATCGACATCGGCGTCGGCGAAATCGGTGCCTTCGAGCGCAGCATTCGCCTTGTCGACGTAGGCCTGGTGGTGCTTGTCGTGATGCACGCGCATCGTCTGCTCGTCGATGTGGGGCTCGAGCGCGGCGTAGTCGTAGGGAAGGTCGGGAACCTCGAATGCCATTTCGTCTCCTTGGGTCGCTTGATTGGCGTGAAATCTACCTTTGCGGTTCGCCGCACATCAATCCGCGCCACCTCCTCCGCCTCGCGTCCGGGGGTGTCGCGGTTCGCGCATGTCCTGGAGCCTCGCCGAGACCCACGCCAGGTAGCTCGCAAAGACGGCTCCCAGGGCAAGCAGGATGGTGTCTGCCCACCCACGGGTATCGCTGCGCGCCTCACCGGTGTCGAAGGCGTGGTTGATCGAATGGAGGCCATACCAGATGGCCAGGAACCCGAGTATGGGAATCCTCCACGCGGGTCGCACGGCGGCGATCAGCAGGGCGAACCCAGACGCAAGGGTGAACGCACCGACGTCGCCCACGTAGTGGGAGTTCTCGATCCCGTACCGGCCGATGTCGTCGAAGAACGTGTCCGGCGCCACCATCGCGAGGAATCCGGTCACGACGTGGTACGCGGCCGTCGCGATGAGCGTCCAGCGCAGCGTGCGCTCGGTCAGGAGCATCCCGCGAGACTATTCGCCGGGGTCGGCGGCCTCGTCCTCTGCGTCCGGGTCCTGCTCCTGCTGGCGGTGGCTGAGGGTCTCCTCGTCGGATTCCGGGTTGCCGAGCGGCCCGGGTGACGAGACGGGGTCCTGCCCGGCCTCCTCGCCCCGCTGCTCCTGCGGAGTCTCCTCGCGGCCACCCTCGGCCGGCGGGTGAGTCGATCGCTCGTCGTGTTCCATAGTCAATCGGGGCGCCCGGATTTGAACCGGGGACCTCACCGACCCGAACGGTGCGCGCTACCAGGCTGCGCCACGCCCCGAGTGACGCGCATTGTAGGTGCCGGCCCCGGCAGGGCGCGCTCGCAGAGTTCCTACCCTTGGGGCATGGACGCCGAGTCGCAGCCGGTCGATCGGGGCGCGCGATTCGGCTGGGGGACCTGGGCCGGCCTTGCGGCGACGCTGGCCGGCATCGGGCTCATCGCCCTGCTGGTGCTCACCATCGACCCGCTGCGAAACGCGGTCTCGGACGCGATCGGCGGGGACACCAGCGAGCTGCGGCACGAGCTCAACGAACTCGGTGCCACCGGCCCGCTGATCGTGCTGGCCCTCTGTCTCATCCACGCGTTCCTCTGGTATCCGGCCGAGATCGTCGATACCGCCGCCGGTTTCGTGTTTGGATTCTGGGCGTCGGTCCCACTCGTGATGGCGGGCTGGCTGATAAACGCCGTGATCACCTACTGGCTCGGCCGCGCGATCGCACGGCCGGTGCTCGCCAAGGCAGTCGGCGAGCGGCGCTTCGGAGAGGCCGAGCGGATGATCTCCGGCGGTGGCGCAACGCTGCTGCTCGCGGCGAGGCTGGTGCCGATCGTCCCGTTCAGCCTGACCGGCTACGTGGCCGGTGCCGCCCGGGTGCCGCCGTGGCGGTTCATGTGGACGACGGCCGTCGGATACCTGCCGATCACGGTCATCTTCATCTACGTGGGGAGCCGACTCGACAGCTTCTCCCCCACCGACCCGCTGATCCTCGCGGGCGCCGCGATCCTCGTCGGTCTGCTGCTGCTCGCGCGCCGGCTGCGCCCCCGGAGCGAGCCGGATCTAGCCGGGACCTCCGACGGCGACGACGGCTGAGGAGATCTCGTCCCGCGACGGCGAGTCGGTGAGGGTCTTGGTCCCCTCGGGTCCGCTCACCACGACCGACGGTCCCGAGCCGGGAAGGCGGAGGTCGGTGCCCGTCTCGGCGTCGGATTGCACGCGCGCGGCGACGGACGGCAGGTCGCGGTCCTTGGTCCACTGATCGACGTCCATCTCGGGGACCGCCTCTGCGATGCGGGTCAGGAACTCGTCGTCGATACGCCCCTGAGGCGCGAGCCCCAGGTTGCGCTCGAGCAGGTCCGCGTATTGCCACTCGCGCCCCTGCTCCCCGGCAGCCGCTGCCGCCTGTGCTGAGACCGTCGTCTCGGCGGTCCCAAGGGAGTAGTGGCGCAGCTCGAGCTTGGCGTCGCCCGGACGGGCGTACCTCTCGACAAGGGGGTCGATCTGATCGATCTGCCAGGTGCTGCAGGGCTTGCACTGAAGGTCGGTGAAGACCGTGATCGTGGTCTCCGCGTCCTCAGGCCCGAGGTATGGGCCGTCCTGGGGAATTCCGCCGAGGAGCTGCTGAACCGGCTCGATCCCCTCGACCGGGGCGGGTCCGGGGCCGCCCTCACCGATCGAGAGCGACACGATCGCGTATCCGAGCAGGATCGCCGCGAGACCCAGACCGACGCGGGGAACCCACTTGCTGGCCGGTGTGCGAGTGCCCACCGGCGTCGCGGCGGGCCGGGGCTGGTCGGTGGCGCTCAGCCCGCAACCGCCTTGTAGTAGCGGACCGCGAGCCCCGTGAGCAGCGTCTCGAAGCTCTCCTCGATCGGCGCGTCGCTGGCGTTCGAGAACGCCTCGAGGCCGCTGCGCTCGATCTCGTCGCTGCGCGCGACGACCTCGTCGACCAGCTCAGGATGCGCGTCGCAGAAGTAGGCGCCGATGGAGTAGAGCTCGGTGTCCATGAGCGACTCCAGGAAGGGCCCGTGCCCGACGGCGGTGGCCGCGCCCGGCGCGGCGGCGTCTTCGGCTCGCTTCGGCATGCCCCACAAGATATTGGGCCGGCCACGTCGACCTGTTGGCCGCGTGGCCCCCGCCGCCCCCGGACGCGGGAGCTGATTTGAATGCCCGAGGCGGAGCCGAGGGCCATTCGAAATCCCCTGCGGCGCCTTCGGCGCCTTACCTGCATGTCCGGCGGCGCAACGCCGCCGGCCGGAATACCCGCGGGAGCGGAGGAGGCGGCGGAGTGGTGTCTGCCCAAATAGCGGGAAAAAAAATTGACATGTCCGTCCAGACCGATAAAACTGCCGTAGTTCCCGGGGCGGGGACCGGCCTGCTCCGGAAGTCCAGAGAGACATCCGCAGGAGGACATACGTGGCCAATCACCTGACGCCCTCAGAGCTTGCCGACGAGACGAACATGAAGCGTCGAGAGGTGATCTCCAAGTGCATGGAGATGGGCGTTCCGATCTTCAACGGCCGAATCGACAAGACTCTCTTCCTCTCCTCGCTGCGTCAGCTGACCGACAAGGCGAAGCAGCCCCAGGCCGCCCACTAGGGCCTCCTCTCACCCCGAAGCACAGCTCCCGATAGCCTTCCTCCTGCGGCCCAGCAGGGTCGCTCGACCCCTGTTGCCGCAGTCGAGGAGGAGATAGCTTTGGAGACCGCGACCGTCGCTGCCGGCGCCACCGCCGGCGTCGGCTCGAAGACGATTGCCGATCTGATGCCGGTCGCCGTGGGCGAGCACGGCTCGCGACGCGCAGTCCTCTACAAGGACGGCTCCGGATGGTCGTCGAAGACCTACTCCGAGGTCGGCGAGATCGTCCGCGATCTGGCGCTCGGGCTGATGGACCTCGGGGTCGAGCGCGGCGACAAGGTCGCCATCCTCGCCAACACGCGTCCCGAGTGGAGTTACTTCGACTTCGCCGCGCTGACCGCCGGCGCCACCGTCGTCCCGATCTACCAGACCAACTCCCCCGAGGAGTGTCGCTACGTCCTCGAGAACTCCGATTCCAAGGTCGTGATCGTCGAGGACTCCGAGCAGCTCCAGAAGGTGCGCGCCGTGCGGGATTCCCTGCCGAAGCTCGAACACGTGATCCTGATGGAGGGCGCGGGCGATGACGCGCTGACGAGCCCCGCGCTCGCTGAACGCGGCCGTGCGCGCAACGCCTCGGAGTGGGAGGAGCGCTGGTCGTCGGTGACGCCGGACGACATCTGCACGTTCATCTACACCTCCGGCACCACGGGCCCGCCCAAGGGCTGCGTGATCTCGCACGGGAACTACCGCGCGATGCTCGACATGGTCCTCGAGGTCGGCGTGCTCGGCGACGAGGAGCTCACCTATCTGTACCTGCCGCTGGCGCATTCGTTCGCGCTGCTGATCCAGTTCGGCACGGTCGCCCTGGGCGCCACTGTCGCCTACTGGGAGCGCGATCCGCTGAAGATCATCCCAAACCTCGCCGAGGTGAAGCCGACGTACTTCCCGTCGGTCCCCCGCATCTTCGAGAAGATCTACACGGCGGCGACCGCGAAGGCCGAGAAGGCCGGCGGTGTCCAGAAGGCGATCTTCGACTGGGCCGTCAGCGTGGGCACGCGCTACCGCGAGGCGGAGCGCGAGGGACGTTCGATCTGGCCCCCACTCCGGATCCAGCACGAGATCGCCGATCGGTTGGTGCTCTCCAACGTGCGCAACCTCTTCGGGGGGCACCTGAAGCTCGCGGTCACCGGCGCCGCTCCCATCAATCCCGAGATCCTGCGCTTCTTCGACGCCGCGGGCGTGCTCGTCGTGGAGGGCTGGGGCATGACCGAGACCTCAACCGCAGCGACCATCTCCACGCCCGAGGCATTCAAGTTCGGCACGGTCGGCAAGCCCTTCCCCGGCTGCGAGGTGAAGATCGCCGACGATGGCGAGATCCTCGTGCGCGGGCCGAACGTCTTCCAGGGCTACTACAAGAACGATGAGGCGACTCGGGAGACGCTCGTCGACGGCTGGCTTTACACCGGCGACATTGGCGAGATCGACCCCGAGGGCTACGTCAAGATCACCGGACGCAAGAAGGACATCATCATCACGGCCGGCGGCAAGAACATCACGCCCGCGAACCTCGAGGCCGAGATCAAGCAGCACCCGCTCGTCTCACAGTGCGTGGTGATCGGCGACCGGCGGCCCTACCTCGTGGCCCTCGTCACCCTCGATCCCGAGGAGGCAGTCAAGTTCGCGAAGGAGAACGGCTTGCCCGAGGATCCGGAGCAGCTCGCCTCCGACGACCAGATCCGCAACGCGATCTCGGACCACATCGAGAAGATCAACCAGAACTTCGCCCGGGTCGAGCAGGTGAAGAAGTTCAAGATCCTCCCGCGCGACCTCTCCCAGGAGGGCGGCGAGCTGACCCCGACGATGAAGGTCAAGCGCAACGTCGTGGCCGACAAGTACGACGGTGAGGTCGAGGAGCTCTACGCGGGTTAGCAGTAAGGCCGGCAAAGCGGCCGCGGGTGGTTCCGGTCCTCTGCCGCCGGCCCAGGGCTCAGGCCCGGCTCGTGGGGAGTAGAGATCGGCGTTTTCGGCGGCGAGTGGAGGGTTTGCCGGGCATATTCCGGTGAAATCGCCACTCGAACGCTTGACTGTTGCTTTGGGGGCACAGATTGCCCCAAGTCCACACTCGAGCGCCAGCGGAACAATCCCCCGCCCTCCAGACCACTCCCCTTCGAGCCCGGGCGCCGAAGGCGCCCGCTAATCCCCCGCCGACCCGCCACTGGCGGCCTCGGCGTCCACCTCGCGCGGCTGCTGGCGGAGCAGGACCGAGGTGGTCTGCTCGAACACGCGGCGCCAGGCGGGGATGCTCTCGCGCTCGCGCTCTACTTGGTCGAGGACGTGGCGCACGCGGCGGGCGGAGATGTCGATTCCGTGCCGCTCGGCGATCGAGCGGTAGCGGTCGTAGTCGCGGGCCAGCTTGAGCGTGACCGACTCGAAGCCGTGCTTCGCGATCTCGAGGCGGTTCGCGTAGTCGAGGATCGGCGTCCCGAACATCAGCTCGTCGTCCAGCTCGGGCTCGATCAGGATGATGTCGACGCCCGGGTAGCGCTCCTGCCAGTCCTCGACCGCGCGGTGGAGACGATCGTGCGACATCACGCGGAACGACTGATTGGCGATCGCGCCGATCCCCATGTCGGAGACCCGGCGGACGCGGTCGCCGAAGATCGTCGGGATCCGACGGCGGAAGTCGTTCACGTACGGGACGATCGGGTTGATCACGACGATGAACTTCGCGCCGCGCTCGACCGCCACGTCGACGTTGGTCGTGGAGCGGATGCCGCCGTCGATGAACTCGCGCCCCTTGATCTCGACGGGGTCGTAGATCACAGGCAGCGCGCCCGAGGCCGCGACGGCGGTGGAGATCGGCACGTCGGCCCACTCCCCCTCGCCGAGGATCACGCGCTCGGTCGTGTCGAGGTCGGTGGCGGTGATGTAGAGCTCCGACTCGAGCATCCGGAAGTCGTTGGAGCGCTCGGGGTCCGTAAGCGCCTCCTCGACGTAGCGGTCGATGCCGCTGTTCGAGTAAAAGCCGTTGGGAAGGCCGCTGGTGAGGCCCGTCAGCAGGTCGACGGCCGAGACCTCGCCCAGGTGGCCCGCCAGCTCGCGCGCGAGCCCCACGAGGCGGAACGGCATCGTGACGCCTCGCGTGATGAATCCCTTGTAGTTGGGCCGGAGCAGCATCCGCAGGTCGATATCCCGAAGCGGGGAGGTGAGATCGCGATTGAGGACCCGCATCATCTCCTCGGGCGTGACCCCGTTGGCCAGGAGCGCGGAGACGAAGGCGCCGGCGCTCGTGCCCACGTAGATGTCGAAGCCGGTGACGGTCCGGTTCGCGGCAAGCAGATCGAGCGCGCGCAGGGCCCCGATCTCATAGACCCCGCCGGTGAAGCCGCCGCCGCCCAGGACGAGCGCCGTCTTGGACGGGCGCTTACGCCGCCTGCTTCGAGTCGCCCGCGGCGCCGCCTTCGGCGTCTCGAGCTCGACGACCTTGCCCATCGGGAGCGAATTATCGCAGGGAAGGCCGTCGTGACGCCGCAGTGAGAGGCCGTCCCGCCCGCTACCCTCCCGGGCCGTGCTCAGAGCGCTTGCCACGGGGGGCGTGGCATTCGCCACGACAATGGTCGTGGCGGTGACGGCGGCCCCGGCGATGCCGCCCGACACGCCGGGACGCACGCCCGTGGCCAAGGCGGGCACCGCCGAGGCGAGCAAGGACTCGATCTCCAGGAAGTCCCTGCAGCACCGCCTCGCCACCGAGCTGCGCTCGGCGGGCGCTTCGAGCAGCGCCTACGTCTGGGACATCGACGCCAACCACCACCGCCGGCTCTTCTCGTCCTCAGCGCGCAAGGGCCGCATCCCGGCCTCGAACGAGAAGCTCTTCACCACGGCCGCCACGGTCGCCCGCCTCGGTGCCCGCGGCCAGCTGGAGACCCGCGTCTACCAGCACGGGCGCCGACGAGGCCGTAACGACCACGTCCTCCACGGCAACCTGATCATCGTCGGAGATGGCGACCCGGCTCTCGGCACCCGGGCGTTCGCCCGGAACCACAACCTCCCCCTGACGCCGCTCTCCGAGCTCGCTGGAGACGTCGAGGCGGCCGGCATCGGCCGCGTCACCGGGAGCATCCGGGCGGACGACCACATCTTCGATCGCAAGCGCGGAATCGCCGCGACGGGCGGCCATCCCAATGCCGACCTCAGCCCGCTCTCGGGCCTGTCGTTCAACTCGGGGTTTGCGAACGGCCACTACGCGCGCAACCCCGAGCTCCAGGCGGCCAAGCAACTGAAGGCGATGCTGCGCAAGCGTGGGGTCAAGGTGGAGGGCGGCGTCGGCCGCGCCGAGCTGCGCCACCGCGCCCTCGAGCGCGATCCGCTGGGGCTGGTCCGCTCGCCGCGCATCGCCAGCCTGATCGCTGAGACGAACAAGCCCTCGAACAACTTCTTCGCCGAGATGCTCCTGAAACGCCTCGCCGCCCGTGGCCACGGGCGGGGCACGACTGCCAGGGGCGCGCACAAGGTCGAGCGCTTCGCCAAGCACTCGGGGTCGGGCGTCCACGCGGTGGACGGCTCGGGCCTCGGACGCGGCAACCGCGTCACCACCCGCCAGGTCGTGAGGCTGCTCACCGCAATGACCAAGAGGTCCGACGGCAAGGCCTACCGCCACTCGCTGCCGATCGCGGGCCGCGAGGGAACGGTCGCCAATCGCATGCGTGGGACGGCTGCTCAAGATCGCTGCCGGACGAAGACGGGAACCCTCCACGACGTGAGCGCACTGTCGGGGTACTGCCGCGCCGGCCACGGGCTCGTCGCCTTCTCAGTCCTCATGAACTCGGTCAGCGACTTCGACGCCGCCCACCGGGTCCAGGACCACATGGCCGCGCTGATCGCGCGCTACCGGCGCTAGCCCGAGCCGAGCAGCTTCCGCAGGCCGGCCTCGTCGAGCACGTCGGTGCCGACCTCCTCGGCCTTGGCGAGCTTCGAGCCGGGGCTATCGCCGGCAACGACGTAGTCGGTCTTCTTCGAGACCGAGCCCGTCACCTTGCCTCCGGCTCGGCGGATCAGCTTCGTGGCCTCTTCACGCGAGAGCTCGGGCAGGGTCCCGGTGAGGACGAACGTCTTGCCGTCGAGCGGGCCCTCCTCGGCGCGGCGCTCCTCGGCCGAGAGCTCGAACCGAAGGCCTCGTTCGCGCAGGCGGCGAATCAGCTCGCGGGTCGGCTCCTCAGCGAGCTCCTCGGCGAGCCGCTCCGCCACGATCGGGCCGACGCCCTCGACCGCTTCGATCGCGCCGGCGTCGGCATCGAGCAGGGCGTCCACCGTGCCGAAGTGGTCGGCCAGCGCCTGCCCCGTCACGTAGCCCACCTCCGGCAGCCCCATCGCGAAGAGGACGATCCCGAAAGGCTGGGCCTTGGACGCCTCGATCGCCTGAAGCAGATTGCGCGCGGAGACCTCGCCGAACCCCTCCAGCTCGGTCAGCTGCTCGGCGGTGAGGTCGTAGATGTCGGCCTGGTCGGTGATCAGCCCCTCCTGCAGGAAGCGCGCTGAGAGCTTCTCGCCCAGCCCCTCGATGTCCATGACGGCCGCGAAGTGCTTGATGTGCTGGAAGACCTGGCCGGGGCACCCCCTCCGGTTCGGGCAGATCGTGAACACGCCGTCGTCGGGCTTCACGGTCGGGGTTCCACACCGCGGGCATTCACGCGGCGGCTTGGCCTTGCGCAGGCGCTTGCCCTTCCGGCGCTGGATCAGCGGCGAGATCACCTGCGGGATCACGTCCCCGGCGCGCGTCACCACGACCTCGTCACCCTCGCGGACGTCCTTTCGCGCGAGATCCTCCTCGTTGTGGAGCGTGGCGGTTGAGACCGTCACCCCGCCCACGCGAACGGGCTCGAGCGCGGCGAACGGGAAGAGCGCGCCGGTGCGCCCCACGTTCCAGAAGATGTGGTTGAGCTTCGTCGTCGCGGTGATCGGGGGGAACTTCCAGGCGATTGCCCAGCGCGGCTCCCGCCCGACCACGCCGAGGTCCCGCCAGAGGGCGCGCTCGTTCACCTTGACTACGACCCCGTCGATCTCGTAGTCGAGGCTCTCGCGGCGCTCCTCCCACCAACGGCATCGCGCGACCACCTCGTCCTCCGTCTCGTGGACCGCGACCTCGTCCTCGACCTTGAATCCGCGCTCGCGCATCCAGTCGAGCTCATCTGCATGGGTGGCGAGGTCGAGCCCCTCGCCGATGCCGTAGCACCACATCGAGAGCGGCCGCTCAGCGGCGATCTTCGGGTCGAGCTGTCGGATGGTTCCCGCGGCCGCGTTGCGCGGGTTGGCGAACGCAGCCTCGCCGGCGGCGGTGCGGCGCTCGTTGAGCTCGGCGAAGCCGCTGCGCGGGAAGTAGATCTCGCCCCGCACCTCGACCAGGTCGGGAGCGTCGTCGATCTTGTGGGGGATCGCCTTGATCGTGCGGAGGTTGTGCGTCACGTCCTCGCCGATGCGCCCGTCGCCCCGGGTCGCGCCGCGGGCCAGCTTCCCGTTCTCGTAGACGAGTGAGATCGCCAGACCGTCGATCTTGGGCTCGGTTACGTACCCGAACTGCTCGGCCGTGATGTCGAAGCGCTTGAGGAGATTGCGGATCCGCTGCTCCCACGCCCGCAACTCCTCCTCGTTCCGGGCGTTGCCGAGGGAGAGCATCGGCTGGGGGTGCTCGACCTGCTCGAACTTCTCAAGCGGCTTCATCCCTCCCGCCACCCGCTGGGTGGGGGAGTCGGGGGTCCGGAGCTCTGGGTTCGCCTCCTCGAGGTCGCGCAGCTCGTTCAGCAGGGCGTCGTACTCGTCATCGCCGATCGTGGGGTCGTCGAGGACGTAGTAGTTGTGGTCGTGCTCGGTGATCTCGCGGCGCAGCTCGGCGGCACGCTGCTCGCTCGACGTCCCCCTCGCGCGGGTCGCGCTCACGTCGGCGCTGGGGTACCTGCGCGCACCTGGCGCAGGACGCGGTCGAGGTCCCATTCGCGAAGGCGGTCGAGTCCATCACGGTCGGTGAGGTCGAAATGCACCGGCGTCAGCGAGATCCGCCCCCGCGCCACCGCGGCGAGGTCCGTCCCGGACTCGTCCTCGAACGACGGTTCGAACCCGTAGATCTTGTACCGGCGGCGCCCGTCCTCGTCCTCGTCGACCAGCTTCAGCTCGTCGTCGTAGAGGCGCTTGCCGAGCCGTGTGACCTCAATCCCGGTGGGGTCGCCCGCGGGGCAGTTGACGTTGAGGAGCGTGCCGTCCGGGAGTGACGTCTCCGCCACCAGGCGGACGAGCTCCGCGCAGAGCCCGGCCGCGACGGAGAAGTCGAATTGCCTTCCCGGCATGAACCCCATCTCGCCCTCCGCGGACTGCTGCGAGATTGCGATTGCCGGCAGGCCGAGGACGATCCCCTCGAACGCCGCGGCGACGGTGCCCGAATAGGTGATGTCGTCGCCGAGGTTCGCACCGTGGTTGATGCCCGAGACGATCAGGTCGGGCCGCTCACCCAGCAGGCCCAGCTCGGCGAAGCGCACGCAGTCCACCGGGGTTCCCTCGGTCGCGAAGCCCGAGGTGCCGTCCTCGAAGCGGATCTCCTCGACCCAGAGAGGCGAGCGCGTCGTGATGCTCCGGGCTGTCGCACTGCGGTTGGAGTCCGGCGCGATCACGTGGACCTCGATCCCGCCGATCCCCAGGAGCGCCCGGCGAAGCGCGTGGAGGCCCTCCGCGCCGATTCCGTCGTCATTCGTCAAGAGCACGCGCACCTTGTTCAGTCTATGAAGGCATGGATCAGGCACGCGAGCTCCTCACGATCGGCCACTCGACGCACCCGATCGAGCGATTCCTGGAGCTCCTTCGCGCGTCCGGGGTCGAGCTCGTCGCCGATGTACGGCGCTTCCCCGGGTCGCGCCGCAACCCGCAGTTCGGCGGGCAGGCGCTCGCGAAGTCCCTGGACGACGCGGGCATCGCATACGAGTGGCTCGGTGACGCACTCGGCGGGCGTCGCCTCATCGCTGAGGGCTCGCCGAACTCCGGCTGGCGCGTCGAGGCATTCCAGGGATACGCGGATCACATGACCAGCGACGAATTCGTCGGCGGCGTCGAGCGGCTCGAGGCGCTGGCCGGGATCCACCGCACGGTGGTGATGTGCGCCGAGGCTCATCCCTCCCGCTGCCACCGTCGCCTCCTGGCCGACGCCATGCTCCTGCGAGGCTGGCGGGTCCTGCACATCCTCCCCGATGGAACGATCGAGGCCCATGACCTGACGCCGTTCGCGCACGTCGAGGGCGACTTCCTCACCTACCCGCCGGCGCAGGGCCGGCTCATGTGAGGAGCGGCTCAGCCGCCGCCGTACACGACGACAAGATCCGTGAGGACCCCGACCGTGAAGCCGACCGAGAGCATCCACAGGCCGAGCTCCCTGTGGCCGAAGCGGCGCATCCCGTTCCAGACCTCCCCGATCACGTAGAGGATCGCGCCGCCGGAGACGGCGTAGAACGCGAGCTCGAGGGGCGCCGAGGTCACGTTGAAGCCGACGATCGACCCGAGGAAGGTCGGTCCGCCCCCGATGAGTCCCGCGAGCGCCAGCCATCCCCAGGTGGGCTTCACCCCGTTGAGGGGGCCGACGATCCCGAAGCCCTCCGTGGCGTTGTGCAGCGCGAAGCCGATGATGAGGACGGTCGCGAGGCTGATCTCGCCGGTCGAGGCCGAGACGCCGATGGCGAGGCCCTCGGCGAAGTTGTGAAGGCCGATCGCGGCCGCGATCGTCATCCCCGTCCGCAGCGCCGCCCGATCCGACCAGGCTCGCGCGTCAGCGAGCTCCCGCACCTGTTCGGCGGTCATCGCATCGGTCGCCCCGCCGGCCACGGGCGGCAGCGGCGGTCGCGCCGGGCGCATCCACCGCTCCACCATCGCCAGACCGGCAGAGCCCAGCGCGAATCCCAGGCCCAGCAAGGCGGCGTACCCAGCGGCCGGCGCGAAGCTTGAGTCGCCGTCGCTCGCCGCCTCCACCTTGCCCTCCACGAGCTCGAACGCGTGCCCGAGGACATCGACGAGCAGGAACGCCAAAACGCCGACGGCGAACATCGCCAGGGCAACCCGGATGCGTGGAGAGAGCAGATCCAGGCGGGCGAACGGCAGCCCGAGGTAGATCGTGAAACCGGCGAGCGCTCCCAGGAGCACCGTTTCAGAGAATGACATCCGCCGGGACCCTAGCAGAGGGATTAGGGTTGCCTAACGCGCCTTTGCCCGCCGGATCGCGGCTCCAGGCGATAGCTTCGCGCGCCCATGGCGGCCCCAGATTCCCAGCCCTGGCGCGAACCTGTCCGCGGCGCCTACCCCGATCCGGCGATGCTGGCTCTGCCGGGCCGCGAACGGCTGGCGATGTGGCGGCGCGGCACGGCCCCGCCCCCGCCCTTGAGTCACCTGACCGGAGCGCTGCCAGTGGCGTTCGGCGATGGCACCGCCGAGGCGCGCATGCCCGCCTCGCGATGGCTTGCATCCTCGGCGGGCACGATCTCGGGCGGCACGCTCGCGATCGTGGCCGACATCGCCTTCGGCTGCTCGATCGAGACCAAGCTGCCGGCGGCGACGGCGTATACGACGGCTGAGCTCTCGCTCTCGTTCCTGCGTCCGGCGCGTCCGGGCACGACGCTGATCGCACACGGTCAGGCGATTCACGTCGGGCGCAGGGTCGCGCTCTCCGAGGTGTTCGTGCTCGAGGACGGCGCGGACCGCCTGATCGCCCACGGCACGTCGCGGCTGAGCGTGTTCCCGCCGCTCACCGACTTGCCGGAGCCACCCGCTGACCCCGCGCCGTACGTGGCACCTGAGTACGAGCTCCCCGATCCGTACCTGCGCCCGCCGCCGGAGGGCGTGATCGGGCAGGAGATCTGGGACGAGCTGTCGGGGCTCGGCGTCCTCCGCCGCCAGCTGGACGGTGATCTGCCGCCGCCGCCGATTCACCACCTGACCGGCATGCGCCCGGTCGAGGTCGGTGAGGGCACGGCGCGGTTCGCGATGCCGGCGAGCGAATGGCTGAACAGCCCGACCGGAAGGCTCCAGGGCGGAGCGATCGCCATGCTCGCCGACTTCGCCATGCTCGCCGCCGCCGAGACGACGCGCGAGCCTGGAGTTGCGCTGGCCGGACTCGACTTCAAGGTGAACTTCCTCCGCCCCGGCCTCGCCGACGGCCGCGACCTGATCGCCGCCGCGGAGGTCGCGCATCGCGGCCGGACTCTCGCGATCACCCGGGCGACGGTGAGGGACGGCGACGGCAAGGTGGCGATGCTCGCCACGGGCTCCTCGATGTTCCTGCCGGACCGCCCGGCGAGCCTGGGCGAGGGCGACCTGCCTCAGTAGGAGATGGCGGCGAGGTAGAGGCCCTCCGGCGGCGCCGTCTCGCCGGCTCGCTCGCGCGGGGCGCCGTCGAGGAGCGCGGCAAAGTTCTCGATGGTCCGCCTGCCCGTTCCCACCTCGAGCATCGTGCCGACGAGGACGCGGACCATATGCCGCATGAAAGCATCCGCTTCGATCCAAAACTCCAACAACGTTCCGATCGCCTCCTCCGCTCCGCGTCCGGGGACGATCGGGTCAGCTGAGGGTCCTGCGAGCCACTCACACCGAAGGATTTCCCGCTCGAAGCGCTTGTGCTCCGTTTCGGTGGGCGTGAAGGCGGTGAAGTCGTGGGTGCCGACGAGCGCGGCCGCGCTGGCATCCAGAGCCCGGTGGTCGAGTCGTCCCGGATGCCAGAGCGCACGGCCGCGCTCGAATGGGCTGGGCGCGGGCGCTGCGAGCACCCGGTAGCAGTAGGTCCGCGAGCGCGCCGAGCGGCGCGCGTCGAAGCCCTCCGGGGCGGGTTCGGCGGCGAGAACGCTGACGTCGCCGGGGAGCACCGCATTCAGCCGCCAGGCGAACCGGTCGGGGATCTGGGCCTCCGATGCAAAGCTCGCGACCTGCGCCCATGCGTGGACCCCGGCATCCGTCCGCCCGGCGACCGTGAGCGAAACAGGGTCCGGCAGGATGCGAGCGAGCGCACCCTCCAGCTCTCCCTGAACGGTCCGCAGCTCGGGCTGCGCCGCCCAGCCCGCGAAGCGCGAGCCGTCGTAGGCGATCGTGAGGCGGTAGGTCGTCAGACCAGCTCGAGGAAGACCATCTCGGTGGAGTCCGACCCGCGCGGGCCGAGCTTGACGATGCGTGTGTAGCCGCCGGGCCGCTCCGCGTAGCGCGGCGCGACCTCCTCGAAGAGCTTGTGGACCAGGAACTTGTCCTGGCCGAGCTCCGAGAGCGCCTGACGGCGCGCGTGCAGATCGCCCCGCTTGCCGAGGGTGATCAGCTTCTCGACCTGCGGCTTCACGGCCTTCGCCTTCGCCTGGCTGGTCTTGATGCGCTCATGCTCGATCACCTCGCGCGAGAGGTTGCGCAGCAGCGCCTTGCGATGCGCCGCATCGCGGCTCAGTTTGTGGCGTTGCTTTTGGTGGCGCATGGCGATCCTCCGCCGGGGACGGTACCTACTCGTCGCGCAGCGAGAGTCCCAGCGCGTGCAGGGCTTCCTTGACCTCTTCGGTCGAGCGCTTGCCGAAGTTCGGGATCGCGTTGAGCTCGGACTCCGAGCGCTGGACGAGATCGCCGACGGTCTGGACGCCCGCCCGCTTCAGGCAGTTGTAGGCGCGAACGCCGATCTCGAGCTCTTCGATCAGACGATCGTCGCCCTCAACCGCCGGCACCGGCGCCAGTCCGGCCTCGGGCAGGCCCGCCCCGTCACGCGCGGTCAGCTCTTCGACCCGATCGGCGTCGGTGAAGATCGCCAGGCTCTTGATCAGGAGCTCGGCGGCCTCCCGCAGAGCGGAAGCCGGCTCGATCGAGCCGTCGGTCTCGACCTCGAGATTGAGCTTGTCGAAGTCGGTGCGCTGTCCGACTCGAGCGGAGTCGACGGCGTACGAGGCACGACGAATCGGCGAGAAGATCGAGTCGATCGGAATCACGCCGATCGGCTGGTCCTCGGACTTGTTGTCCTCGGCGGGCGAGTAGCCCCGACCGCGACCGATCGTGAGGTAGACCTCGAGCTTCGTGCGCTTCTCGAGCGTCGCGATCGGAGCGTCGGGGTTCAGGATCTCGACGCCCGCGGGCAGATCGATGTCCTCCGCCTTCACCTCGCCGGGGCCGGTCGCCACGAGCGGCGCCTCGACCTCGTCGGCCTCGGTGTGCATCCGGATGACCACGTCCTTGAGGTTGAGGACGATGTCGGTGACATCCTCCTTGACGCCGGAGATCGTCGAGAACTCGTGGGCGACCCCCTCGATCCGCACGCTCTTGATGGCGGCGCCGCCAAGGGAGGAGAGCAGCACGCGCCGCAGGCTGTTGCCGAACGTGTAGCCGAACCCCTTGTCGAGAGGTTCGATGGTGAAGGTTCCCCTGTTCTCGTCGACCTTCTCGGAGGAGATCTTCGGAATCTGGAACTCGGGCAGGGTGGTCATGACTTCCTTTGCATTGTCGGATTTGGTGGTCGGCCCTACTTGGAGTAGAGCTCGACGATCAGCTGCTCCTGAACCGGCGTGATGATCTCGTCGCGCTCGGGGAGGCGAAGGACCTTCGCGGTCAGGGCATCGTGATCGGCCTGCAGCCACGGCGGCACCGCGGCGGTCAACTCGGTGGCGGAGCGAACGACGTCACCCGCGCCGGAGTTGGGCCTGATCGTGATCACGTCATCTGGACGGACCTGGTAGCTGGGGATGTTGACTCGACGGCCGTTGATGGCCCAGTGGCCATGGCTGATCAGCTGCCGGGCCTGGCGCCGCGAAGCGGCGAAGCCGAGGCGAACGAGCACATTGTCGAAGCGGCGCTCGAGCAGACGCAGGAGGTTGTCGCCCGTGACGCCGGGCTGGCGCGAGGCACGGTCGTAGTAGCTGCGGAACTGCTTCTCGAGCAGCTGGTAGTAGCGGCGCGCCTTCTGCTTCTCGCGCAGCTGCGTCCGGTACTCGGACTGGCGCATGCGTCCGCGGCCGTGCTCTCCGGGCGGGTAGGAACGGCGCTCGACGCCGCACTTCTCGGTGAAGCAGCGCTCGCCCTTCAGGAAGAGCTTCTGCCCCTCCCGGCGGCACTGCTTGCACTGGGGTCCGGTGTCGCGGGCCATCAGACTCGCCTGCGCTTCCTGGGTCGGCAGCCATTGTGGGCCTGGGGTGTCACGTCCTTGACCGTCGTCACCTGCAGGCCGGCGGCCTGGAGCGAGCGAATCGCGGTGTCGCGGCCCGAGCCGGCACCCTTGGCGTGGACCTCGACGCGCTCGAGGCCGTGCTCCATGCCCTTGCGCGCGGCGGCGTCGGCGGTCACCTGCGCGGCGAATGGCGTCGACTTGCGCGAGCCCTTGAACCCGGCGGAACCGGCGGACTCCCAGCAGACGACGTTGCCGTCGGTGTCGGTGATCGTGACGATCGTGTTGTTGAAGGAGGTCTTGATGTGGGCGATCCCGTAGGGGACGTTCTTGCGCACCCGGCGACGGGTGGTGCGTCCTCTGGCTCCTCTTCGCGGCTGCGGCAAGTCTCAGCTCCCTACTTCGGCGTCGGGGCCTTCTTCTTGCCGGCGATGCTCATGCGGCGCGGGCCCTTGCGACCGCGAGCATTGGTCTTCGTGCGCTGCCCGCGGACGGGCAGGCCGCGGCGGTGGCGGAGGCCCCGGTAGGAGCCGATCTCCGAGAGGCGCTTGATGTTCTGGGAGCGCTCGCGCCGCAGGTCGCCCTCGACCTCGCGCGACTCGACCGCCTCGCGGAGCTTCACGACCTCGTCGTCGGTGAGGTCCTTCACGTAGGTGTCGGGGTCGACGCCGACCTGCTTCAGGATGTCGTTCGCCGTCGAGCGGCCGATCCCGTGTACGTAGGTCAGGCCGATCTCGGCCCGCTTGTTCGTCGGAACGTTTACGCCTGCAATTCGCGCCATTACGCTTGCTAGCCCTGCCTCTGCTTGTGTCTCGGGTTCGAGCAGATCACGAGCACGCGGCCGCGCCGCCGGATCACCCGGCAGCGCTCACACATCGGCTTTACGGACGCTCGTACCTTCATTCCTCATCCAAACTCCGCCCCAAAAACCTTGGGTCGTATCCAATCAACTTAGGAGAAAGCCCGCCGGTCCCAGGAGTCGGACCCGCAGGCACCAAAAGGTGGCCTTGCGGCCGACCGAGAAGGATAGCAAGGGCGTGCCTGAGCGCCGCCTGCGCGTCGCCTCCACTGTAGGGCCGTTGCTAGTGGCCGACTGCGACCGCCTGCTGGAACGTCGGGCGGTTCTGGAAGGGCATCTCGGGGATGCTGATTCCGGAGGTGTGCGTCGCCCGGTTCTGATCCCAGCAATCCGGCTCGGGGTCGCCTGAGCAGTCCCCGTGGCCGTAGAGGTCTGTCGCGCTCACGTCGAGGGCATCGGCCAGGGAGTCGCGCAGCGCCTTGCGGCACTTCGCCTTCGAGCCGTTGCCGCAGTAGACGCGGCTGTAGGCGCCGGCGGGGCGCGGGCCGTAGAGGTCGCGCAGGTCCTTCGAGACATAGCCCCACCAGCCGCCGAAGTAGTCGGGCGCGTTCGGCGAGGTGCGGGTGTGGTCGCCCACGCCCAGCATGCCCTGGAGCCGGTCATACGCGTCCTTGCCAAGCACGGGCCTGAACTCTGCCTTGACCAGAAGCGGCCACCAGGCGTCCATGATCTGGATCGCGTCCTGGTGCTCGTCGTGGCCGTCGCCGTCGAGGTCGCGGCGGTGGCCGCCGTCAGCTCGCCAGTCGCTGAGCGCGGCCATCGCATCGCCCAGCTCGCCTGAGGGATGGCCGATCGCGCGGCGCAGGATGGGGAACAGCTTCACGATGCGCAGATCCTCTGTCGCCGGCTCCTCCATCGCCTGCACCAGGTGGGGCAGGGTCATCTTCTTCGAGCCGGCCACACCGCGGGCGACGCGGTCGGCGATGAGCTGGGAGCGATGCATGGCGCCGTAGGCGTACTGATCGTCAGCCGCGGCCCAGCCTGGAGCCTGCTTGTTGTTCCAGGAAACGAGATAGGGCGGGTCAACTGCATGTGGGTGCCTTGAGTCGGGCAGCCAGTCGGCGGTGTGGGTCTCGGGGTCATAGCCCTTCCAGTCGTAGCGACCGGTGCCCAGGACCGGGAAATCGGGCGACGTGTGCCGCGCGCGCTGGGGCATCCAGCCCGTCTGCTCGTACGCGATGTGATTCCGGTCGATGTAGGACCAGTTGAAGAGGAAGTTCATCGCCTTCGCGGCGCGGAGGAACGAGGCCGGTCCGTCCTCCATGAAGTTGGGATTGTTCATGTCGCGGAAGAAGAGGGCCGAGTCGGCCTCGTGGAAGTACGTCGAGCGCTCGGTGACGTAGGCCACCGACTTGCCGTGTACCTCGCCCCGCGCGTAGACGATGCCGTGCACCGCGCGATAAGCCGTCAGCGTCTCGGAGCCGGGCGGGGTCGAGTCGACGGCGTTGGGCAGCCACGAGTTCGACCGCGTCAGCTCCTCCATGGGCAGGCACTCGCCCTTGTAGCGGTAGTGGAAGTCGTCCTGGCAGAGGACCTCGGCCACCGTGTCGACGTTGTCGCTCGTGGCCGTCGTCGCCGACCACGCGTAGTCGCGGCCGTGTCCCAAGAGGACGTAGAGCCCGACGCCGGGGAAGGTGGCTCCGCGGGCGTCGATCCCCGGGCCGTGCAGGTCCATCTCCATGAGGATCTGTGGCTGGTAGTAGCCGACCTGCGGGCCGAGGACGCCGATCGGATGACCGGTTGCCGACTCGCGCGCGGAGACGAGCTCCCAGTTGGAAGCGTGCCCGGGCCCCCGAAGCGCGCGCTGGAGCTGGGCGCCGATATCGCCGAACTCGCTCGTCTCCCCCGGCTCGGATGAGGTCGGCGCCTTGGCCTTGGGCGTCACCGGGGCCGGCGTCACCGAGCCCTTGTCGGGAAGCGCCAGACCGCGCTTCGCGAACGCGCTCGTCGTCTCGTACGGGAAGCGCTGGGTGAGCGTCGTCGGCGCCTCGGGGTCGTTCTTCGATCGGAATCCGCTCCAGGCCTTGCGGCCCCGCCGGCGCCCGAAGCGGTCGACGAAGGCCTGCATCGTCTGTGCCGAGTCGAGCTCGCGCCCTCCGCCCTTGCCGAAGATCCCGCCGATGAGCGAGGCCTCGGCAACGCTGTCGGTGAGCTGCCAGGGCTGCGGGAGCTTGCCGAGCGCCGCGTATTCGGCGGGGAGCTTGGTCGGATCGGCGAGCGCCGCCGTGATGTAGGCGTTGATCCCGTCGGTGTAGCTCTGGAGGTCATCGACGAGCTTCTGGCCGGCTTGGCCGTACAGCTCGGGCGCGGCGTCGATCTGGCTCTGGAGGTCCGCGTCCGTGTACGGGGCGAATTGCCACTGCGACGCGTCCATGGCGCGGTTGGAGGGCGAGCCGCCCACGAAGGAGGAGAGCTGCGCCCGTCCCGTGTGGCGGAGGATGTCCATGAGAAAGAGCCTGTCCTCGGCGTTCGCATATCCGGCGCCGAACATGACGTCGTCGCGAGTCACGCCGTAGATGTGCGGGATCCCGTAGCCCTCGTCCCGGAGGATCGTCACGCCGGCCCGCGGGGTCTCGGTCGACTCGACCTCGTCCTGCTTCACTCCGAATGTCGCGTCCTTGTAGGAGTCGCGGACCTCCGCCATGCCGAAGCCCGGCTGTGCCGAGGCCCCGATCAGGCCGTCGTAGAGGCTCTGCTGATCGTCCCAGTGGGGCGGCAGGGCACCCGTGCCCTGATTCAGCGCCAGCTCGACGGCGTTGTCGGTGCCGTTCTCACCGGGCGGCAGCACGTTGCGGAAGCCGCCGGCGTCGTGCTCGCCGTAGAGATCGACCGCGGCGCCGGCGCTGGCCGGCAGCAGGGCGAAGGCCGCGGCAGCAACCGCGATCAATGCCCTCGACAGCCCGGAAAGATTCCCCATCGGCGCCTGTCCCGTACCCAGCCGCCAAGTGTTCTGGCCGGACGGTGAGGCGAATATAGGAGGCGTGAAGCGAGCGTGCGCCGGTTCCCCCGATGCCCCCCGGACAAGCGACGGGCCCGAACAACGGGCACTAAATGGAAGCGGGCTTGGCCGCAGCGAAGAACGCCGAGTGGCGTGAAAGTCGGCTCTACGCCGACTTTCCCGCCACTCGATGCGGATGGCGCTCTATGGGCGCATATCGACAATAGGGCGCCATCCGCACCGCCGGGCGGTTATTCGTGCCAGGGGGTGAGGATGCGTGGGCCGTCCTCGGTGACGGCCACCGTGAACTCGAAGTGCGCCGCGAGGGCCCCGTCGGCCGAGTAGACGGCCCAGTTGTCGCCGCCGATGCGGACCTCGGGGCCGCCCGCGTTGACCATCGGCTCGATCGCCAGGACCATGCCCGGCGCGAGCTCGGGACCGCGCCCGGGCACGCCGAAGTTCGGGATCTGCGGGTCCTCGTGCATGTCGCGGCCGACGCCGTGGCCGACGAGGGAGCGGATGATCGAGAGGCCCTCGATCTCAACCGTGCGCTGAATCGCGTGCGAGACGTCGCCGAGGTGGTTGCCCGGGCGGGCCTCTTCGACGCCCGCGAAGAGCGCCGACCGGGTCACGTCGAGCAGCTTCTCCGCCGTCTCGGAGACCGGACCGACGGGCACGGTGATCGCGGCATCCGCGACCCAGCCGTCCTTCGTCACGCCGACGTCAAGCGAGACCACGTCGCCACGCTTGAGGGCATAGGAGCCGGGGATGCCGTGGACGACCATGGAGTTGGGCGAGGCGCAGATCGAGCCCGGAAAGCCGCGGTAGCCCTTGAACGTGGCGACGCCATCCTGGGCGGCGATGAAACGCTCGGCGGCCTCGTCAAGCTCCGCCGTGGTTACCCCGGCACGGCTCTTGGAGGCGAGCATCTTCAGGCAGCGCGCCTGGATGGCGCCGGCGGCGGCCATCTTCTCCAGCTGCTCGGGGGTCTTCTTGATGATGCCGCTGCGATACATGCCGAGCGCGTCAGAGCTCCTCTTCCATCTTCAGTGTGGCAAGGAGCGCCCGAATCCGGTCGGAAACCTCGTCGGGGGCGAGCGAGCCGTCGACCCGCTTCAAGAGGCCCTGGTCCTCGTAGTAGGCGATCAGCGGTTCGGTCTTCGAGTGGTACTCCTCGAGGCGGTGCTTGATGACCTCGGGGCGGTCGTCGTCACGCACCACGAGGCGTGCGCCGCAAACGTCGCAGATGCCGTCGTTCTTGGGCGGGTCGAACTCCACGTGGAAGATGTGGCCCTCCTTCACGCAGGTCCGGCGGCCGCCGAGCCGGCGCAGCACCTCGTCGTCGGAGACGTTGACGAGGACCGCCGCGGTCAGGGAGCGGCCGAGCTCGGTCAGCTTCTCGCCGAGCGCCTCCGCCTGTGGGATCGTCCGGGGGAAGCCGTCGAGGATGAAGCCGTCTGCCGCCTCGGCCGAGTCCACGCGCTCGGCGATGATCTCGACCAGGATCTCGTCCGGGGCCAGATCGCCGCGGTCCATGTACTCCTTGACCTTGGCTCCCAGCTCGGAGCCATCCCGCACCGCGGCGCGCAGGATGTCGCCGGTCGCCCAATAGGGCAGGCGGAAGTCCTCCTGCAGACGCTCTCCCTGGGTTCCCTTGCCGGACCCGGGCGGACCGAGAAGAACGAGATTGAGTTCGGACAACGCGCGGCCTCGACGCCCGCTACTTCAGGAAGCCTTCGTAGTTGCGCATCATCAGCTGCGCCTCGAGCTGCTTGACGGTGTCCAGTGCGACCCCGATCACGATCAGGATCGACGTGCCGCCGAAGAAGAAGTTCGCAGAGGTCTGGCTGATCAGGATCGTCGGCAGGGCAGCGACGGCTCCCAGGTACAGCGCCCCGGGGAAGGTGAGCCTCGACAGGATCCTGTCGAGGTATTCGGCGGTAGGTCGCCCGGGTCTGACGCCGGGGATGAAGCCTCCGTACTTCTTCAGGTTGTCGGCCTGGTCCACCGGGTTGAACGTGACCGCCGTATAGAAGTACGTGAAGACGATGATGAAGAAGACCTCGCCGGCAACGTAGGCCCAATTGCCCGGGCTGAAGAAGGCGGCGAAGTCGAGCGCCGCAGGCGTGTTCAGGAGCTGGCCGATGGTCGGCGGGAACGCCATGATGGACGCGGCGAAGATCACCGGGATGACCCCGGCCATGTTCACGCGCAGCGGCAGGTAGGTCGATCCGCCCGTCGTCATGCGGCGGCCAACGACGCGCTTGGCGTACTGCACCGGGATGCGCCGCTGACCCTCCTGCACGAAGACGATGCCCACGATGACCGCGAGGGCGATGAACGGCATCATCACCACGAACACCTGATCCGGGTTCGTCCACCACTTCTCGATTCCGGTCGGGATTCGCGACGCGATCGAGGCGAAGATCATCAGGCTGATCCCGTTGCCGATCCCGCGCTGGGTTATGAGCTCGCCCAGCCACATGAGCAGCGTCGTGCCCGCCGTGAGTGAGATGACGATCAGGAAGACCTTCCCGAAGGTCAGGCTGGACCCCACGACGCTCTGACCGGCAGCCTCGAACGTGGAGCTCTGGAAGAGAAAGACGTAGCCGAGCGACTGGGCGAAGGCCAGGATGACCGTCAGGTAGCGCGTGTACTGAGTGATCTTCTGCTGGCCGACCTCGCCCTCCTTCTGCAGGCGCTCGAGCGAGGGCACGACCACCGTCATCAGCTGCAGGATGATCGAGGCCGTGATGTAGGGCATGATCCCCAGCGCGAACAGCGACAGCCGCGAAAGGCTTCCGCCGGAGAACAGGTTGAGGAAGCCGAGGATGTTGTTGCCGGCGAAGTTGTCCTCGAAGTTCTTGACGACGTCGACGTCGACGCCGGGCGCCGGGATGTACGCACCAAGGCGGTAGAGCGCCAGCATCGCCGCGGTGAACAGCAGCTTCCGCCGGATCTCGGGGACGGCGAAGGAGTTGAGGATCGTCTGAAGCACTTGCCCTAACTGCCCGCCGGCTGCTCCGCTCCGCGTCCGCTGCCGTCGGGGTTCGCGATGAGTTCGCAGGTGCCACCGGCCTTCTCGATCTTCTCGCGCGCCGACGCGCTGAAGGCGTGGGCGCGAACCGTGAGCTTCTTGGAGATCTCACCGCGGCCGAGCACCTTCACCGGGTGGCGGCGCTTCGCCAGGCCGGCGGCGCGAAGCGAGTCGGGGTTGACCTCGGCGCCGGCGTCGAACCTCGCGTCGAGGTCGGCGACGTTGACGGGCTGCGTGTGCGTCCGGAACGGCTCGAACGGCATCGACTTCTTCATGTGCGGCCCGCGCAGCTTGCGCATCCGCATGTGGATGGGGTTCTGCCCACCCTCGTAGCCGACCTTGCGCTTGCTGCCGGAGCGCGCGCCGGCGCCCTTGTGGCCGCGGCCTGAGGTCTTGCCCACGCCGGAGCCCTCGCCGCGGCCGATCCGCTTCCGGGTCTTGCGCGCGCCGGGCTTGGGGCGCAGGCTGTGCAGCCCGATCTCCTCGGGGCTCAGTCGCGCCATGGCTACTTGGCCTCCTCGACCTCGACCAGATGCCCGACGGCGCGGAGCATGCCTCGAGCCTGGGGCGTATCGGCGACGGTCGCCGTCCGGCCGATGCGACCGAGCTTGAGCGATCGCAGCGTGTCGCGCTGCTTGTGGTTCGAGCCGTTGACGGAGCGGACCTGCTTGACCTGGAGCTCAGCCATCTGAGCCCTCCTCCGCCTGAGCCGCGTCCGCGGCCGGAGCCTCCGGGGCCTCCTCGGCGACCACACCCTCGGCCGTCACAGGTGCCTGCTCTCCCTCAGCGGGCGCACCGTTCTTCGCCTTCTGAATTCCGAGAACCTCGTTCACGCTCAGGCCGCGCAGCTTCGCGACCTGCTCCGGCCGACGCAGGCTGATCAGGCCTTCCATCGTCGCCTTGACCAGGTTGATGGGGTTCTGCGTGCCGATGCTCTTCGAGAGCACGTCGCGGACCCCACCCAGCTCGAGCACGGCGCGCACGCCACCGCCCGCGATCACGCCCGTACCCGGACTGGCCGGGCGCAGCACGACGTGACCGGCGCCGTAGCGGCCGATGATCTTGTGGGGAATCGTCTGCCCGTACTTCGGGACCCGGATCAGGCTCTTGCGGGCGTTCTCGACCGCCTTCTGGATCGCGAGGGGAACCTCGCGAGCCTTGCCGTAGCCGATTCCGACCACGCCATCCTCGTCCCCGACCGCGACCAGGGCGGTGAACGAGAAGCGGCGGCCGCCCTTGACGACCTTCGCGACCCGGTTGATCTCGATGACTCGCTCCTGGAGGTCGAGTCCCTGGGGGCTGACTGTGTCTATTCCTCGGTACATGGCTGGTCGTTGAAGTTAGCGGTTCAGAACTTCAGGCCCGCCTCGCGGGCGCCCTCGGCGAGTGCACGGACACGGCCGTGGTAGCGGTAGCCGCCGCGATCGAAGACACACGCCTCGATCCCGGCCTCCTTGGCGCGCTTGGCGAGCAGCTCGCCCGCCTGCTTCGCCTGCTCGATCGGCTTCAGCTTGCGCAGGTCCCCCTCGATCCACGAGACCGAGGCGAGGGTGCGGCCGGAGCGATCGTCGACGAGCTGGGCGAACACCCCGCGGTTGGAGCGAAAGACGGACAGGCGCGGGCGCTCGGCGGTGCCGCTGACCTTGGCGCGGACGCGACGGCGCCGCCGCAGGCGCTGCTGCTGCTTGGTCTGGACGGCCATGCCTAGGCTCGCTTCCCGACCTTGCGGCGCACCTGCTCGCCGGCATAGCGGATCCCCTTGCCCTTGTAGGGCTCAGGCGGACGCACCCGGCGGATGCGGGCGGCCATCTCGCCGACCAGCTGCTTGTCGATGCCGCGGACGATGATCTGCGTGGGCTGCGGCACCTCGAACTCGATTCCGTCGGGCGCGCTGATCGCCACGGGATGGGAGTAGCCGACCGAGAGCTCCAGTGCCTTGCCCTGAAGGCGGGCCCGGTAGCCGACGCCCTGGATCTCCAGTCGCTTCTCGAAGCCGTCGGTGACGCCCTCGACCATGTTGGCGATCAGGCTGCGCGTCAGGCCGTGAAGCGCGCGGTGCTCGCCGCGGTCGGTTGGGCGCGCGACCGTGAGCACGCCGGCGTCCTGCTCGATCCTCATCTCGCTCGACACCTGCTGGCTCAGCTCGCCCTTCGGGCCCTTGACCTTGACCATGCCGACGCCGGCGTCGATGGTGACGCCGTCCGGCACTTCCACTGGCTTCTTTCCAATGCGGCTCATGTCAGCTCACCAGACATAGGCGACAACCTCGCCGCCGACGCCCTTGTTCTTGGCCTCGTGTCCCGTCATCACGCCGGAGGACGTGGAGACGATCGCCGTCCCCATCCCGCCCATGACGCGCGGGACGTCCGAGCCGGTCGTGTAGCGCCGCCGGCCGGGGCGCGAGATCCGCTCCATGCCCTGGATCACCGGGGCGCGCTCATCGGTGTACTTGAGCTCGATCCGGATGACCTCACCGACGGCAGCGGGCTCGACCGCGAAGCTGGAGATGTATCCCTGCTCGTGGAGGATGCGCGTCATCTCCTTCTTCAGGCGGGACGCGGGTACCTCGACAGCGGTGTGGTCGGCCGCAAGGGCGTTGCGGATCCGGGTGAGGTAGTCGGAAATTGGATCGGTGAGCATCGGGGTCTCGTTTACCAGCTCGACTTGGTCATGCCGGGGACGTAGCCCTTGTGTGCCGCATCGCGCAGGCAGAGCCGGCACAGGCCGAACTTGCGGTAGTAGGCGCGCGGGCGGCCGCAGTTGCGGCAGCGGTTGTGGGCCCGCGTCTTGTACTTGGGCTTGCGCTGCTGCTTGACGATCTTCGAAGTCTTGGCCATGTCCTTCTCTACTCGTTGTCCTCGCCAGAGCGCTCTTCGCTCTGACCCTCGGCGGCGGGCTCGCCCTCGCCCTCCTCGCCCTCCTCGCCCTCTTCGGGGCGCTCGGGCTTGGCATAGGCCTCGGGGTTCTCCGCCTTCAGCTGCTCAAGCGCGGCCTGCTCGGCCTCCGCCCGCTGACGCGCCTCTTCCTTGCGGCGCTCCTCCTCGGCGGCGGCTTCCTCGTCCACGGCTCCCGGACGACCGTCCTGGGAGAATGGCATGCCGAGGCCCAAAAGTAGCTCGAACGCCTCCTCGTCCGTCGGCGCCGTGGTCGAGATGCTGATGTCGAGCCCGCGGACCTCGTCGATCGAGTCGTAGTCGATCTCGGGGAAGATGAGCTGCTCGCGGATGCCCAGGGTGTAGTTGCCGCGGCCGTCGAACGCGCGCGCGTTCAGTCCGCGGAAGTCGCGGATCCGCGGGATCGCGATCGTGATGAGGCGATCGAGGAATTCCCACATGCGAGCGCCGCGAAGGGTCACCGCAACGCCGACTGGCATCCCCTCGCGGATCTTGAAGTTGGCGATCGACTTCCGGGCGACCCGGACGTTCGGCTTCTGGCCGGCGATCGTGCCGAGCTGCTCGGACGCCGCGTCCAGCACCGCCGTGGACTGCTTGGCTTCGCCCGCACCCATGTTGAGGGTCACCTTGAGCACGCGGGGCACCTGCATGCGGTTCGCGTAGCCGAAGCGCGACGTGAGGCTCGGGACGACCTCGTTCTCGTAGCGATCGCGCAACCGAGGCGGCGGGACCGCCTGCTGGCTCTCTGGCACTGTCGTGGATTCCATCTCGATCTCTCTCAGGTCCTAGTCGATGTCCTTGCCGGTGCGCTTGGCGAAGCGCGTCCGTCCGCCGTCATCGCCCACGCGGACGCCCACCCTGGTCGGCTTGTTGTCGGCGGGGTCGAGCAGCATCACGTTGGAGACGTCGATCGGCCCCTCCTTCTCGATGATGCCGCCCGCCTCGCCGCCGCGCTGGGTGTCCTTGATCGAGCGGGGACGCTGGTGGCGCTTGACGATGTTCAGGCCCTCGACGAACACGCGGTGGCGTCCCGGCTCGGTGCGCAGCACCTTGCCGGTCTTGCCCTTGTCCTTGCCGGCGATCACGAGCACGTGGTCGTCCTTGTGAATGCGCAATCCCTTACCCATGGCTCAGAGCACCTCCGGAGCGAGGCTGACGATCTTCATGAAGTTGCGCTCGCGCAGCTCGCGGGCCACCGGCCCGAAGATGCGTGTGCCGCGCGGGTTGTTCTGCGGATCGATCAGAACGGCGGCGTTCTCGTCGAAGGCGATGTAGGTACCGTCGGAGCGACCCAGCTGCTTGCGCGTGCGGACGACGACCGCCTGCACGACCTCGCCCTTGCGGATCGCGCCGCGGGGCGTGGCCTGCTTCACGGTTGCCGTGATCACGTCGCCGACACCCGCGTAGCGACGGTGCGAGCCGCCCTTGACCCGGATGCACAGGATCTCGCGCGCGCCCGAGTTGTCGGCGACCTTGAGCCGTGTTTCCTGCTGGATCACCCAAGCCTCCTATCGGGCCCGCTCCACGATCTCGAGCAGGCGCCAGCGCTTGGTCCGCGAGAGGGGCCGCGTCTCCACGACCCGGACGAGGTCGCCCTGATTGGCCTCGTTCTGCTCGTCGTGCGCGTGCACCGTGCTGGAGCGCCGCACGATCTTCTCGTAGGCGGGGTGGCGCCGAGCGACCTCGATCTGAACCGTGATCGTCTTGTCGGCCTTGGTCGAGACGACCTTGCCGAGGCGGATCTTCTTCGGCCCGGGACGGCGCTCGGCCGGAGCAGTGCCCGTACCCGGCTCGCGGGTGCGGCGCCCACGCCCGGTGCGGTAGCGCCGTCGCGCGGCTGCCCGGCGGACCCGCTCAGCTGAGCGCTCGGCCGCTCGCTCCTCCGGTGAGCGCTGCGGGCGGGCTTCGGCAGGGGCCTGTGAGCGTGCGCGCTTGCGCAGCTCCTTGGGCGAGAGCTTCTCCTCGGGCTCGTCGGGCTCGGCGGCGGCCTCAGGTGCTGCCGTCGGCTCCTCAGGAGCCTCTTCCGCAGCAGGAGCTTCCCCCTCCTCGGCAGCAGGAGCTTCCTCCGCCGAAGCCTCGTCAGCATTGCCCGCCGGCTCCTCAGCGTCGCTTCCCGGGGCGGCGGGGTCCGCGTCTGTCTGCTCAGCCTCTGGAGCTTCGGCGTCAGTTGTCTCGTCTTGCTTTTCCTCTTCGCTCATCTCAGTTCCTTCGAGAGGTCGATGCCACGCTCACGCGCGATCGTGATCAGGCGTGCGACATCGCGGCGGGAGTCGCGCAGGCCGGCGGTGTTCTCGAGCTCGCCCGTCGCGTGGCGAAACCGCAGGTTGAACGTCTCCTCACGGGCCACGCGAAGCTGCTCGACGAGGTCCTGGTCTGAGAGCGCGTGCGCGTCTGTTGCTTTCACGCTCCGACCTCCTCGCGACTCACGAACTTGGTCTTGATCGGAAGCTTGTGACCGGCGAGGCGCATGGCGTCCTTGGCGAGGTCCTCGGGGACCCCGGCCAGCTCGAACATGACCTTGCCGGGCTTGACCACGGCGACCCATCCCTCGGGGTTGCCCTTGCCGGAACCCATGCGGGTCTCGGCCGGCTTCTTCGTGATCGGCTTATCGGGGAAGACGTTGATCCAGACCTTGCCCCCGCGCTTGATCTTGCGGGTCATCGCAACACGAGCTGCCTCGATCTGGCGGTTGGTGATCCAGCCGCGCTCGAGCGCCTTCAGGCCGTACTCGCCGAAGGCGACCCGGCTGCCGCCCTTGGTGTTTCCGCGCCTCCGCCCGCGCATCTGCTTCCGGTGCTTGACCCGCTTCGGCATCAGCATCAGGACTCACCCTCCGGTGCCGCGTTCTCGGGGGGCGCGGCGTCTGCCGCGGGCGTTTCGGGGGCCGCAACGTCTGCGGGCTTCTCAGCCGGTGGCTGAGCGGGCGGCGCCTGCTCGGTGGCCGGGGCGGCAGGCTGGGCCTGACGGGGCTGGGCCCGGCTCTGCTGGGGCCCAGACGAGGGAGCGTCGCGGCGCCCTCCACGGGCACCGTCGCGGCCCTCGCGGCGGCGGCGTCCCGGGCGCGGCATGACTGCGTCCTCGGACTCCTCGCCCCTGGAGCGGTAGCCCTCCGGCATGACCTCGCCGTTGTTAATCCAGCACTTGACGCCGATCCTCCCCGTCGTCGTGCGGGCCTCGACGAAGCCGTAGTCGATGTCGGCACGGAGGGTGTGGAGAGGCACGCGGCCGTCGGAGTAGCCCTCGGTGCGGGCCATCTCGGCGCCTCCCAGGCGACCGGAGACCTGGACCTTGACTCCCTTGGCCCCGGAGCGCATCGCCGACGTCAGTGAGCGCTTCATCGCGCGCCGGAAGGCGACGCGGTTCTGCAGCTGCTCGGCGATCGACTGCGCGACAAGCTTTGCGTCGAGCTCGGGACGCTTGATCTCGCGAATGTTCACCTTCACGGGCTTGCCGGTGATCCGGTGGAGATCCCGGCGCAGCGCGTCGACCTCGGAGCCAGACTTGCCGATCACGATGCCCGGGCGAGCCGTGTGGATGTCCACCTCGATCTCGCCGCGCTGCTTGGTGATCTTGATGTCGCTCAGACCGGCGTGCGCGAGCTTGCCCTCGATGTGGTCGCGGATCGCCATGTCCTCGAGCAGCGCATCCGCGTAGTTGCGCTGGTCGAACCAAGTCGACTTCCAGTCGTGGATGTAGCCGACCCTGAAGCCTTCGGGGTGGATCTTCTGTCCCATGTTCTCCGTTACTCCGTTGGGGTCAGCGCCACGCTCATGTGGCAGGTCTTCTTCTCGATGCGGGTCGCGCGGCCGCGGGCGCGGGCGCGCCAGCGCTTCAGCGTGGGTCCCTCGTCCACTCGGATCTCCGCGATGCGCAGGTCGTCAGCGACGAGCTCGTGGTTGTTCTCGGCGTTGGCCGCCGCAGAAGCGATGAGCTTCGCGAGGTCGCGCGAGGCCCCGCGCGGCGAGAACGCGAGCAGTGTCTGCGCCTCGGGCACCGGCAGTCCACGCACCTGGTCGGCGACCAGCCGCGCCTTGCGCGGCGCGACCCGGACGTAGCGGGAGCTGGCGCGTACGGTGGGCGCCTGCGGCTCGGTGTTTTCAGGCTTCGCCGCCATCGCTTAGGTGCGCTCCGCCTTGCTGCCGCTGCCCGAATGGGAGCGGAAGGTCCGGGTGGGCGCGAACTCGCCCAGCTTGTGGCCCACCATCGACTCGGAGACGAACACGGGGACGTGCTTGCGCCCGTCGTGCACGGCGATCGTGTGCCCCACCATCTCGGGGAACACCGTCGAGGTGCGGGACCAGGTCTTGATCATCTGCTTCTGCCCGCTCTCGTTCATCTGGTTGATGCGCCGCAGCAGGCGCTCCTCCACGAACGGGCCCTTCTTGCTCGAGCGGCTCATTAGCGCGATCCACCCCGCTTCTTGCCGCGGCGGCGGCCGCGAACGATCAGGCGATTCGACTGCTTGCCCTTCTTACGGGTGCGGTAGCCGAGGGTCGGCTTGCCCCAGGGGGTCACGGGATGCCCGCCCGGCGTGTGGTGCGCCTCGCCGCCTCCGTGTGGATGGTCCACCGGGTTCATTGCCACCCCGCGGGTCTGCGGGCGCTTGCCCTTGTGACGGTTGCGACCGGCCTTCCCGACCTTCACGTTCTGATGCTCCGCGTTCGAGAGCGCCCCAACCGTGGCGCGGCACTCGGCGCGGACCAGGCGCGTCTCAGACGACGGCAGCCTGAGCGTCACCATCGGCCCTTCCTTTGCGACCACCTGGATCGCCGACCCGGCAGCCCGGCCAAGGCGACCGCCCTGCCCGGCGACGAGCTCGACGTTGTGAACCACGGTGCCGGTCGGGATCGCGCTCAGCGGCAGCGCGTTGCCGGGGCGGATGTCGGCCCGCGGGCCGGACTCGACCGTGGCGCCGGGGCGCAGCCCCTGGGGGGCGAGGATGTAGCTCTTGGCGCCGTCGGCATAGTTGAGCAACGCGATGTAGCAGGTGCGGTTCGGGTCGTACTCGATGGTCGCGACCTTGGCCGGCACCCCGTCCTTGAGGCGCTTGAAGTCGATGCGCCGGTAGCGCCGCTTGGCGCCACCGCCGCGATGGCGCGAGGTGATGCGGCCGTGCGTGTTTCGCCCGCCGCTCTTCGCCGCGCCCTCGGTGAGCGCCTTGTGCGGAGCGTCGGTCGTGACGTCATCGCGGATCTGGTAGGTCGCGAAGCGCCTGCCGGGGCTGGTGGGCTTTGTCTTTCTCATCGCCATCAGAAGTTCCTTACTCGGCCACCGCCGCGCCCTCGAAGAGCTCGATGCGGTCGCCGGGCGCCAGCTTGACCACGGCCTTCTTCCACGAGCGGGTGCGCCCGGCATGGAGCCCGCGGCGCTTCGGCTTCGCGCGCACCTTCATCGTGCGCACCTCGGTGACGCGGACGTCGAAGATCTCCTCGACCGCCTTCGCGATCTGCGTCTTGTGCGAGCGGTCGTCGACGCGGAACGTGTACTTGCCGTCCGCCATCAGGGCGTAGCTCTTCTCCGAGACCACGGGCTCGAGGATGACCTGCCGCGCCAACATCTATCCGGCCACCTCCTCGGTTTCGCCTGCGGGGGTATCCGGGTTAGCGGTGCTACGTGCTACGTCTGCACACTTCGCCTCGAGCACGTCCAACGCCTCCTGAGAGATCACGAGCGAGGCGGCACCGATGATGTCGGCGACGCCGACGGCGCTCGCCGGCAGCACGCTCACGCGCGGAATGTTGCGAAAGCTCTTCATCACGCCCAGCTCCTCGGCGCCCGCTACGACGAGCGTCGGTCGGCGCGCGCCCCATTTCTCGAGCGCCTGGGCGGCCTCCTTGGTGGCCGGCTCCTCGTAAGCGGCGCCGTCGAGGACGGCGACGGTGTCGCGCTCGGCGTGGACCGACAGGGCGGCACGCAGGGCACGACGCCGCGCCTTGCGATTCACCTTGACCGTGTGGCGGCGTGGCTTCGGCCCGAAGGCGACGCCACCGCCGCGGCGGTGCGGCACGCTGAGCGCGCCCGCGCGGGCGCGGCCCGTCCCCTTCTGACGCCATGCCTTGGCAGTGGTCATCGAAACCTCGCCGCGACCAAGCGTCGAGGCAGTTCCGCGGCGCTGAGCGGCAAGCTCCGCGCGCGCCGCCTCGTGGACGAGCGACTCGTGGAACTCCTCGCCGAAGACGCCTGCCGGGAGGTCGGACTTCGTGGTCTTCCCGAGCACGGGGGCCTTGGTTGTGGCGCTGGCACTAGCCATCGGAGCGGACCTCCACCGTGCCGTTCTTCGGTCCGGGAACGGCCCCGCGAAGGAGGAGCAGGTTGCGCTCGGCGTCGATCTCGACGACCTCGAGGCGTCGCTGGGTGACGCGCTTGCCACCCATCCGGCCGGGCATCTTCACGCCCTTGAAGACCCGGGCGGGATCGGCGCTTGCGCCGACTGAGCCCGGCGCTCGGACGTTGTGGGAGCCGTGGGAGACGGGGCCGCGGCCGAAGCCATGGCGGCGCACCGTGCCCTGGAACCCCTTGCCGATCGCGGTGCCGGACACCTTCACGCGCTGACCCGGCTCGAACTGCTCGACGGTCACCGTCTCGCCCAGCTTCGGGCCCTCCTCGGCTCCGAGGTCCTCGTCACGGAACTCGACCAGAGTGCGGCTCGCCGGCACGCCGGCCTTCTTCAGGTGCCCGAGCTCGCCCTTCGCGAGGCGGCGCTCATCCGCATCGCCGAAGGCGAGCTGGACGGCCGCGTAGCCGTCGCGCTCCGCATTCCGCACGGCGCTCACATGGCAGGGTCCCGCCTCGATCACGGTGACCGGGATGCGGGTGCCATCGTCGGTGAACACCTGCGTCATGCCGAGCTTCTTGCCGATGATCGCCGCCACAGTCACCCCGTTAAGTCCTGATCTCGATGTCGACTCCTGCGGGCAGCGCGTCGAGGCGCTGCAGGGAGTCGATGGTCTTGGGCGTCGGCTGCAGGATGTCGATCAGGCGCTTGTGCGTCCGAATCTCGAAGTGCTCGCGCGAGTCCTTGTCCTTGAACGGGGAGCGGATCACGCAGTAGACGTTCTTGTCCGTAGGCAGGGGAACGGGGCCCGACACGGTGGCGCCCGTGCGAGTGGCCGTCTCGACGATCTCGCGCGCGGCGCGATCGATCGCGTCGTGGTCGTAGGCCTTGAGCCTTATTCGGATTCTGGTTGCGGCTAGAGAAGCCAATTCATTCCTTCTGATTCCTGCTTGCTGCCTACTGCTTACTCACACGTCAAGGGCGCCGCCCCTTTGGGTGGGGCCGCGCCCCGGGTTTTATGTCCTTACAACTCCCGCCCTCGCACTGGGCGGTCCCGGGTGTCGCGCCGGGCCGCGAAAAGGGCCGGCCCGTGAGGCCGGCCCCCTGTCAGGTCGCTACTCGATGATGTCCGAGACGACCCCCGAGCCCACGGTGCGCCCGCCCTCGCGGATCGCGAACCGAAGGCCCTTGTCCATGGCGATCGGCTGGATCAGCTCGATCGTCATCTCGACGTTGTCACCCGGCATCACCATCTCGGTCCCCTCGGGCAGGTTCGCGACTCCGGTGACGTCGGTGGTCCGGAAATAGAACTGAGGCCGGTAGCCGGAGAAGAACGGCGTGTGGCGACCACCCTCCTCCTTCTTCAGGCAGTAGACCTCGCTCTTGAACTTCGTGTGCGGCGTGATCGAGCCGGGCTTGCAGAGCACCTGGCCACGCTCGATCTCCTCGCGCTTGGTCCCGCGGAGCAGGCAGCCGACGTTGTCGCCCGCCTGGCCCTGATCGAGGATCTTGCGGAACATCTCGACCCCGGTGACCACGGTCTTCGACGTGTCCTTGATCCCGACGATCTCGACCTCGTCGCCCGTGTTCACGATGCCCTGCTCGATGCGGCCGGTGGCGACAGTCCCGCGGCCGGTGATCGAGAAGATGTCCTCGATCGGCATCAAGAACGGCTTGTCGAGGTCGCGCTCGGGCTCCGGGATGTAGCTGTCGAGCGTCGAGGCGAGCTCGAGGATGGCGTTCTTCGCCTCCTCGTCGCCCTCGAGCGCCTTCAGAGCCGACCCCTTGATGATCGGGGTGTCGTCCCCGGGGAACTCGTACTCGTTGAGGAGGTCCTTGACCTCCTCCTCGACCAGCTCGATGATCTCCTCGTCGTCGACCATGTCGGTCTTGTTGAGGAAGACGACGACGTAGGGCACGTTCACCTGACGCGCCAGGAGGATGTGCTCGCGGGTCTGCGGCATGGGCCCGTCGGCGGCGGACACGACCAGGATCGCGCCGTCCATCTGGGCCGCGCCCGTGATCATGTTCTTCACGTAGTCGGCGTGCCCCGGGCAGTCGACGTGCGCGTAGTGCCGGTTCTCAGTCTCGTACTCGACGTGCGAGGTCGCGATCGTGATGCCGCGCTCCTTCTCCTCGGGAGCGTTGTCGATCGACTCGAAGCTGCGGACCTCGGTCGAGCCCTCGCCCGCGTCGGCGAGCACCTTCGTGATCGCCGCCGTCAGCGTCGTCTTGCCGTGGTCGATGTGACCGATCGTGCCGACGTTGACATGCGGCTTATCGCGCTCGAACTTCTCCTTGGCCATCTCGCTTAACTCGCTCCTTTGGGGCTCAGGTTTCTATCTGCTGGTCTGTCTAGTGTGCTGGGTCTCGCCCCTGGGGGGCACCACGTCGCCTGCGGCCGGATGACCCGAACGCAGGCGAACCTCGGAAGAATGGCAAAAGCGGCGCATCATGCGCCTGCTCCCACCGGCTCGGCGGTCCGGTGCTCGACGATCTGCTCGGCGATATTCGCCGGCACCTCCTCGTAGCGCTCGAACTGCATCGTGTAGGTCGCGCGGCCCTGAGTCGACGAACGCACGTCGGTCGCGTAGCCGAACATCTCGCCGAGGGGCACGAAAGCGTGGATCGCGACGGCGTTTCCGCGCGGCTCCTGGCCCTGCACCTTGCCGCGCCGGCGTGAGAGATCGCCGATGACGTCACCGAGGAACTCCTCGGGCGTGACGACCTCGACGGCCATCACGGGCTCGAGCAGTACGGGCTTCGCGCGCCGGGCAGCCTCCTGGACGGCCATCGAGCCGGCGATCTTGAAGGCCATCTCGGAGGAGTCGACATCGTGGTAGGAGCCGTCGATGAGCTCGACGCGGACGTCGACCATCGGATAGCCCGCCTTGACGCCGGAGCCGAGCGCCTCTTCGATGCCCTGCTCGACGGCGGGGATGAACTCGGTTGGGATCACCCCGCCCTTGATCTTGTTGATGAAGTCGAAGCCCTCCTCCGGAGCCGGCTCGAGGTTGATGACGACGTGGCCGTACTGGCCCCGACCGCCGGTCTGGCGGACGAAGCGGCCCTCGACCTTGTTGACCTGCTCGCGCACGGTCTCGCGGTAGGCAACCTGAGGGCGCCCGACGTTTGCATCGACGTTGAACTCGCGCAAGAGCCTGTCGACGATGACCTCGAGGTGCAGCTCGCCCATCCCGTGGATCAGGGTCTGGCTGGTCTCCTCGTCAGACTCGACCTGGAAGGTCGGATCCTCCTCGGCGAGTCGCGCGAGGGAGGCGGAGAGCTTCTCCTGGTCGGCCTTCGTCTTCGGCTCGATGGCCACCGCGATCACCGGCTCGGGGAACTCGATCGTCTCGAGCAGGATGGGAGCGTCCGGGGCACAGAGTGTGTCGCCGGTCGATGTCTGCTTCAGGCCGACGCCGGCCACGATGTCGCCCGCGTAGGCCTCCTCGATCTCCTCGCGGTGGTTGGCGTGCATCATCAGGATGCGCCCGATCCGCTCGGTGCGGCCCGTCGCGGAGTTGAGGACGCGCCCGCCCGAGGCGAGCTTGCCCGAGTAGATGCGGAAGTAGGTCAGCTTGCCCACGTAGGGGTCCGCCATCACCTTGAAGGCCAGCGCGGCGAACGGTGCGTCGTCGTCGGCCGGGCGTTCGGCTTCGGCGCCCTCTCCGTCCGACCCCTTCGGCGGCGGCTCGATGCCCCTGACCGGCGGCACCTCGACCGGCGACGGAAGGAGCTCGACGATCCCGTCGAGCAGCGGCTGGACGCCCTTGTTCTTGAAGGCCGAGCCGCAGAGCACGGGCGTGACCTTGAGGTCGAGGGCGGCGCGGTGGAGCGAGGAGGCGATCCGCTCGTGCGGGATCTCCTCGTCGTTGAGATAGGCCTCCATCAGCTCGTCGTCGTAATCGGCACAGGCCTCGATCAGATGCGTGCGGGCATCGTGCGCGGCGTCGGCGAGCTCGGCCGGGATCTCCTCGTAATCGAAGTCGGTTCCCAGCTCGTCCTTCCAGACGAGAGCCTTGTTCTCGATCAGGTCGATGACGCCCGTGAAGCCGTCCTCGGCGCCGATCGGAAGCTGGATCGGCAGCGGATGGGCGCCCAAGCGGTCGCGCATCGTCTGCACGGCCCCCTCGAAGTCGGCGCCGACGCGATCCATCTTGTTGATGAAGGCGATGCGCGGGACCCTGTACTTGTCTGCCTGCCGCCAGACGGTCTCCGACTGGGGCTCGACGCCGGCGACGGAGTCGAAGATCGCGATCGCACCGTCGAGCACGCGCAGGGAGCGCTCGACCTCGACGGTGAAGTCGACGTGACCGGGCGTATCGAGGATGTTGATGCGGTGGTCACGCCACTCGCAGGCTGTCGCGGCGGAGGTGATCGTGATGCCGCGCTCCTGCTCCTGCTCCATCCAGTCCATGACGGCAGCGCCCTCGTGGACCTCACCCATCTTGTGGGTGCGGCCCGTGTAGTAGAGGATGCGCTCAGTCGTCGTCGTCTTACCGGCGTCGATGTGCGCCATGATCCCGATGTTGCGAGTTCTCTCTAGCGGGAAGTTGCGTGCCATTTGTCCGTAAAGTTGGTTTGAGTTGCTTGATTTAGCGGCGCCGTTCGGTGCCGGCGGTAGGAGGAGACGTAGAGGCCACCCCAGCGGTGTTGGCGCATAAAAAAGGCCCGTCAAGGGCCCGAGCGCTACCGCCGAGTCAGCCCGATTACGCCTATATGGTGCGGCTCTCCATGGAAAGGATTCCCGCGCGCGCCCAGCGCTCGGCTCGGGCACGAGCGACGCGTGAGTATAGCAGCGGGGTTCTGGCCTTCAGAGGGGCCGAATGCCGCTGAGGCGGCCGCGAAAACGGCGCCCGGAGGCGGCGGGAGAGGACACTCGCGAGCGGCGGCTCGCACGGCGAGTCGAGGCCCGGTCGCGACGTCGCGAACCGCCGCGCGAGCGCGAGACCACGCGGTCCGCGCCGGTCCGAAGCGGCGCCCCCCAGGCCACGGGCAAGGTCGGGCGGGCGGCGCTCGCCGGGGCGGGAGAGATCGTCGCGATCGGGCGCGAGATGGTTCGCATCCCCGCGTCGCTGTGGATGCGGCTGGCCGAGCGGGCGGGTGCGCTCACGCTCGCGGCGTGGCGAGTTGTGTGGCCGCTCCTCGTTGCTGGGTGGGGCGCGGTGCGGGCCCTGCTGCGGGTTGCTGAGCGCCAGGTCACGCCCGCCCGGGCCACCGCAGCGGTGCTGGCGGTGGCGATCGGGGTGCTCGTCGCGTCCCAGTTCATTGACTACCGCGAGGTGCGCGCGGGCGTCCCGGACTACGCCGGGGTCGAGAACGTCGCGCCGGCCCCGGTGATCCCGGGCTCGGCCGACACGACCGGGTCGGCGCATGCCTACGTGGTGCTGTTGATCGCCGCCGCGGCGCTCGTCCTGCTGGTGATGGCCATGCGTGGCCGATGGCGGATGGCGCGCTTGCTCGCGCCGCTTGGGCTCGCCGTGGTCGCGATCGCGTTGGTCATCGACGCGCCCAAGGGCCTCGACGAGGGCGTGACGGCGATCCAGTTCGAGGGCGCCGAGGCCGAGCTCCTCTCGGGCTTCTGGACCCAACTCGTGGCCGGCGGGGTGATCGCGGTGATCGGGCCCGTGCTGGCGCTGAACCTCTCCCGCGATCGGCGCTCCGCCAAGGCGCGCCGGCCGCGCGGAGCGCGGAGGCGGGCGCTGGCGAGCCGCCTGAGCCGCTCGCGGGTAGAGGGCGCGGGCACGTGATGGTCGCGACCAACGGGCAAGGCGAGGGCTTCCGCCTCGAGCGCCTGCTGCCGCTCGCGTGCCTCGCCGGCGCGGCGGTGCTGTTCGCATCGGAGCTCATGACCACCTTCGACCTGACGCCGCCTGGGATCGATCCGCAATGCGCCCAGTCGGCTGCGGACCGCCACCACTACGCGCCGATCGTGCTCGCCGTGGCGGCGATCGTGGCGGTGGTCGTCGTGCTGGCGTCCGGCTCCAAGCCCGCCGCGGTGGCGGTGGCGGCATGCGGGGTCCTCGCACTCCTCATCTTCCTCGTGATCGATCTGCCCGACGCGAACAACGTGGGGACGATCAACGACACCTGCGGCTCGATCGAGCAGTCATTCATCGACGCCAAGGCGGTGCCTCAGGTCGGCTTCTGGATGGAGCTCCTCGGGTCGTTGTCGCTCGCCATCTCCGGCCTCGCGCTGGCCTCGCTGACGCCCGAGCAGCTCGTCGCACTGCGTCCCCGCTGGCTGACGGTGCCCCGGGCGAAGCCCCCTGCCCCGCGTCGCCGCCCGCCCGACCGCGGCGCCACCGGGAAGGACCTCCTCGCCGACGCCGAGCGCTTCGGCGAGGAGATCGCGCCGAGCAAGCCGTCGGCCAACGACCAGCCGGCACCGGAGCCCGACCGGACGCGGAAGGGCACGTAGGGAGGGGCCAAGGGGGACACGTAGGGCAGCGCCAATGGGGCCGGCGCCGCTGCGGTCATGGGCGCGCGCCGAAGCACGGGTCACGTAGAGGGGGTGCACTGAACGGTTTCGCCGCTGTCT
>JBKPNZ010000057.1:0-30462 GCA_046732895.1 Actinomycetota bacterium | reverse complement strand
AGGCCTTCCTCTGCAACTCCGGTGCCGAGGCGAACGAGTGCGCCATCAAGCTGGTGCGCAAGCGCGCGCATCTCCGTGGCATCGATGCCCCCGAGATCGTCGTGCTCGACAGGGCCTTCCACGGCCGCACGCTCGGCGCCCTGGCGGCGACTCCGCGCCTCGCGCGCGAGGACCTCTTCGGCCCGCTGCCGGCGGGCTTCGTGGCGGTGCCGCGGGACGACGCCGCCGCGCTGCGGTCGGCGGTCAACGAGCGCACCGCCGCCGTGATGATCGAGCCGATCCAAGGCGAGGCCGGGATCTTCCCGATCGCCGATGAGGTGCTCGTCGCCGCGCGCGAGTCGTGCGACGAGGCGGGAGCGGCGCTCGTCTTCGACGAGGTCCAGACGGGGATGGGGCGGACCGGCTCGCTCTGGGCCCACCACCAGGCGCCGGTCACGCCCGACGTGATGACGGCGGGCAAGGCGCTCGGGGGCGGCCTTCCGGTCGGCGCCTGCGTGACGATCCCCGAGCTGGCCGATGTGTTCGAGCCCGGCGACCATGGCTCGACCTTCGCGGGCGCGCCGATCGCCGCCGCCGCGGCGCTGGCCGCGCTCGACGTGATCGACAGCGAGGCGCTGATGGGCCGTGTCCTCGCCCACGGTGAGCGCCTGGCAGCGGAGCTCGCGGCGGTCGACGGCATCGCAGAGGTCCGAAGCCGGGGCCTGATGGCGGGGGTGACCCTCGCGCGTGACCGGGATGCGCGCGACGCGGCTGCACGTTGCCTGGAGTCGGGCCTTGTGATCAACGTGCCAGGCGATGGAATGCTTCGTTTCCTGCCACCGTTGGTATTGGGAGAGGGCGAGATGAGCGCCGCACTCGAGATCCTCCGCGATGTCCTCGGCTGAGGGGCCGCCACCAGGCCCCGATCCTCGCCGGGTGCTGGGCGAGCGATCGCTCGATCCCCCGCCGGGATCGCCCTCGCCGACGGCCGAGCCCGCGGGTGCGGGGGGTGGACCCGATGGGCCGGACGAGCGCGAGCGTCGCATGCGCGTCTGGCTGATCGTCCTCGCCGCTCTGGCCCTGGGGCTCGGCGTCGCCACGGCGGTGCTCGCCGCGGGCGGTGTGAAGGAGAAGGTGATCACCCACACGACGACGGACACGAAGACGCTGAAGCCCACGACCACAACGAGCACGGTCGTCACCACGGTGATCACCACCAGCACCCAAACCACCACGAACAAGACGGTCACCGAGACGGCAACCGTGACCAAGCCGGAGAGCCCGGCGCCGAAGCCCGACAAGGCGCCGAAGCCCGACTAGGTCGGCGGATCCGGCGCCGGCGACTGATCCCGCGACCGCCGTCACCGCGACTAGACTCGCGCCATGCACGAGGACCCGACTCGTCACATGCCCGAGGAATCCCGCGGCGGCTACGGCCGGCAGCCTCCCGGCTCTGGCTACGGGGCGCCGCCCCCAGGCGGCATGAGTCCCGGCGTCAAGACGGCTCTCGTCCTCTTGGTCGCAGTGGTCGTCGGCCTCGTCGTGGCGCTCGTCGTCGTTGCCTCAGACACCGGGGATTCGACGACGACCACCTCGACACCCACCTCCACCACGAGCACGACGGAACCGACCACCACCTCCTCGTCGACGACGACTTCGACGACCTCGACGACGACCACCACCACCACCTCTTCGACCTCCACCTCGACCACGACGAGCACGAAGGGCGGCGGTGGCGGTGGCGGTGGCAGCGGGGGCGTCGGTTCAGGCTGAGCCAGACTTCGTGCGGTCGTTTTCGACCGCCCGCGGTTCGGGGTTGCGCGGCGGGGGCCTCGCAGTAGAGAATGGCAGCCACATGGATGAGCCGATCTCCGCCCGACGCAGCGAGGTGCGCCGTTCGCTGTCCGAGGCGACCCGCCGAATAGAGTCGATCATCGATGCGGCCGAACAGGCCGCCGAGGAGATCCGTACCGAGGCCAGGGAAGAGGCGGAGACGTATCTGCGCGCCCGCCGGGAAGAGGCGGACGAGTTGGTTGCGCAGCGCTCCAGCGAGATCGCCGACGTCGTCGCGCGCGTCGTTGATCGGGCTGAGCAGCTTCGTGGCGAGGCAGACGCGATTCTCGGTGAGCTTCGCAACGGCACCCCGATCCCTTCGCCTGGCCCCGCGCCGGCCGACAAGCAGGTGGCGCCATCGCCCGTCGGGGCCGTCCCGCTGGCACCTCACCAAGGTGCCGACCCGGGGACAACGCCGCCCGACGCTGAAAGCGCCGTGCGGAATGCGCCGGGCTCGGATGTTCCCGAGGAGGCATTGCTGCGCGCCACGCAGATGGCGGTCGCAGGTCACGAGCGCGCTGAAGATCGAGCGCGTACTCGTGGCCGAGTTTGCGGTCGTGGATGTCGAGGCCGTCCTGGACGAGATCCTCGGCCCCGCCGCCCGCTAGCCGGTCGGAGGGCGACCTATGGGTCTTGCCAGGTGCGCTGGCCCGGCGCGAACAGGCTCACGTCCTTGAGCTTCGCGAACTGCGCGTAGCGCTGGGCGGCGCTGTAGAGGGGATGGCAAGCGGTGAGCACGAGTCGGTCGTAGCCGACGTTCTTGACGATGCTGACGTCGGAGGGATCCACGATCTCGTGCTGTTGGACGACATAGGTGAAGTTCGCGTACGGCATCTCCAGGTAGATCTTGTCGCCGGGCTGGATCTGGTCGATGTGGCGAAAGGGCGCGAGGTAGGTCGTGCGATGCCCGGCGATGCCAACCGTCCTGCCCTGCCCGGGGAATGCCGAGCCGTCGCCGATGCGCTTCGCGGTTTCCACCGTGCCGCTGCTGGCGGGTCCGATGTTGCCCGAGGTGTAGTGCCCGGGGCCCTTCTGGAGGCTCGCCGTGTCGGTGCCCTGCACGACGACGATGTCGAGGTCGATGCGCGGGATGACGATCCGTCCGATGCCCTCGCCGACGTGGACCTCTTCCTCGAAGGCGTCCGCCAGGATGCGAACGCGATCGGCGACGTCGGGCGCCCGCTCCGCCTTCCTCAAGAGCTCTGGGCTCGGGAAGCGCTCTTGCAGGCGGGCGAGGCTGTCCTCGGCCTTGCCCTGCTGGACCGACGCGTAGATGGAGGAGAGGGGCTCCTTCCAGACCAGCGTGAGCACCACGTCGGCCATGACGACCAGGCCGGCCGTGATCAGGGCAATCGAGAGGATGCGGAGGAAGCGGTGCACGGCGGGCAATCATCCCCGACAGCTCAGACCCATGCCACACTTCGCCGCTCCCGTGGGCGCCGACGAGCCGCGAAACCAAAGGATCGCCTCCTATGAGGCCGACCCGGCCGAGCTCGGGCGCGTGCTGCTGCTCTACTCGGGCGGCCTCGACACCTCGGTGATGCTGCACTGGATCCAGGCGCGCTACGAGGCAGAGGTGGTCACGCTCACCGTGAACGTGGGACAGCCGGGCGAGGACTGGGAGCTCGTCGTGGGCAAGGCCAGGCAGCTCGGCGCGGTGGGCGCGATCGTCGCCGACGCCCGCGCCGAGTTCGCGCGTGATTACGTCCTGCCCGCGGTCAAGGCGAACGCGCTGTATGGCGGCGGCTACCCGCTCTTCACCGCGCTCAGCCGGCCGCTGATCGCGAAGCTCGCCGTTGAGCACGCGCGGACCATGGGCTGCGACACGATCGCCCACGGCTGCACCGGGAAGGGCAACGACCAGGTGCGGATCGAGGCCACGGTGGCCACGCTCGGGCCGGAGCTCAAGGTGCTCGCTCCCGTCCGCGACTGGCAGATGGGCCGCGAGGAGGAGATCGCCTATGCCCGCGAACACGGGATTCCGCTGAAGGGCGGGACCGAGGTCAGCCCCTATTCGATCGACGACAACCTCTGGGGGCGCTCGTCCGAGGGTCGCGAGATCGAGGACCTCGAGAGCCCTCCCGACGACGACGTCTTCCAGCTCGTCACGCGACCCGAGGAAGCGCCCGACGAGGCCGAGCAGCTGCGGGTCGGGTTCGAGGCCGGCTGTCCGGTTGCACTCGATGGCGAGCGTCTCGAGCTCGTTGAGCTGCTCGAGCGCGCGGCCGCGCTCGGCCGGCGCCACGGCATCGGCATCGTCGACCACATCGAGGACCGGATCGTGGGACTCAAGGTGAGGGACCTCTACGAGGTCCCGGCCGCCGCGATCATCCTCGCCGCCCATTCGGATCTGGAGAAGCTCGTGTCGACGATCCATCAGAACAACTTCAAGCGCGCGCTCGAGGATCGCTGGGCCTACCTGTGCTACGCCGGCCTCTGGCACGAGCCCTTGCGCTCCGACCTCGATGCCTACATGGATTCGGCCAACCTCTACGTGACCGGCGAGGTGACGGTGAAGCTCTTCAAGGGCTCCGTGACGCCGGTCGCCCGGACCTCGCCCTACGCGCTCTATGACCGCTCGCTCGCGGGCTTCGGCGAGAGCGGGGGGGAGTTCAGCCAGGCGGCGAGCCCCGGCTTCATTGAGCTCTTCACCCTCCAGAGCCGGCTCGCCCACAGGGTGCGTGAGCGCGGCGAGGACGGGTAGGTTGCCTGCGTGAGCGCGTTCTACGAATACATCGGGCGCCTGGTCGTCTGGGCGCTCCGCACGCGCTACCAGCGCGAGCTCCGGATCGCCGCGGGCATCGGCGCGGCGGGTCTCGTCGCACTCATCGTGGGCGGCTATCTGGCCGCCACGCGCGAACCGCCGGAGGGCTGAGGTGCCGGAGCGCGCCGGCGCTCTTATGTCAACGCAGCAAGCGAGTGCTCACCCTGTCCTCACAATTCGCTAGGATGCCGCGCCAACACACCGCCGAGTTCCCGGACGCTGGTCCGGGGAGCGGGGGAACCAGTTGGGAGCCGCGCCTTGTGGCGGGGCATCCAGGGGCGAATCACAGCCACCGCTGAGTAGCGCCAGTCCTTCGGCGCGAGCCCGTCAGCTAACCCCGTAGGCACCCGAAGGATGGACGCGCAGACTCACACGCAACCCGCTCAGGAGCACCGCTGGAAGCCGGCGGGCGCCAGCCTGTGGCTTGCCGCCGGCGCCGCCGTGATCACGATCGCGGGCCTGCTGACCCTGGCTGGGCCTGCGAATGCGCAGTCGATCTCCGATCTTCAGTCCCAGATCTCAGCCGCCCAGGGCGAGGCCCAGAGCCTCGCGTCCCAGGTGCAGGCGAAGACCGACCAACTGGCCGCCGCGCATCAGCAGGCCGCGCAGGCCGCCGCCCGGGAGCTTCAGCTCTCGACCGTCCTGGCCGCCGGCCAGGAGCGCGAGGCAGAGCTCGAGAGCCAGGTGAACCAGACGCACGACGAGCTCGTGAAGGCCCGCGCGCAGCTCCGGCGCGCGCTGAAGGCGCTCTCGGACCGCCTCGTCGCGATCTACCAGGGCGACGCGCCGGACGCGACCTCGCTGCTCCTCGATGCCCATGGTTATGACGACCTGCAGACGCGAGCCGACCTGCTCGGCCGTATCCAGCAGGCCGATGAGCAGCTGGCCGCCCGGATCAGGCAGCTTCGCGAGCAGGTGGCCAACAAGCTCGATGCCGCCGAGGCGGCCCACGAGCGCCAGGTCGCCTACAACCAGCAGGTTGCGGCCGAGCGCGACCAGGCGGCTGCCGTTCGCGCCAACGCCGAGTCCGCCGCAGCCGCCCTCGAGCAGGCGCGGGCCGAGCAGGCAGCGGCGATCGACAGCCTGCGCTCGCAGATCGGCGGCTGGACGAGCGAGGTCGAGCAGCTTCAGGCCGCGCAGGCAGAGGCCGCCTCGCAGGCGACCGCCACGCAGGAGGTCTCGAGCTGGGTCGGCGATTGGGCCATTCCCTCGGCGATCGTCAACTGCGAGTCCGGCGGTAACTGGAACGCCGTCAACCCGAGCTCGGGAGCCGGCGGCGCCTATCAGATCCTGCCCTCGACCTGGCGCCTGTATGGCGGCTCCGGCTCGCCTCAGGACGCCTCGCCCGCAGAGCAGAGCCGCATCGCGGCCCAGATCTGGGCCGACTCGGGGTCGAGCGCCTGGGAGTGCGCGCAGTAGCGCGCTTAACTGCGCCCCGACCTACCTGAGCTCTCCCTACGAGGAGCCAAGGCCCTCGGCCGTCGTATCGGCCGGGCGATGAGGATCCGCGATCGGCGGCGCGGGAGCGACCCCTTCGCCGTCGACTCCCTCGAGCTCCGGGCGCCAATCCGCGCCGCGCAGGCTGAAGATGGCGAACGCCAGGACGATGAGCACACCCGCGCCCGCCACGGCGTAGCTCGCCCGCGGATCGAAGACCGCCGCGACGCCACCGCCGATCACGAAGCCCAGACCCGGCATCGCGCTGGCAACAGATTCGAGGAACGCGATGACCCGCGCTTGGTAGGCGCTGCGGGTGAGCTCCTGGATGGCGGTGACGATGCCGACCCACTGGACCCCGTTTCCGAGGCCGCCGAGGGCCGACGCCGCGCAGGCGACGACCAGATTCGGAGCCGCGCCCGTGGCCAGGTAGGCGATTCCGATTGCGCCGGTGCTTGCCGCGAGCAGGGCCCGCAGCGACACCCGCCCGAGCGCAGCGAACAGCAGACTGCCCGCGACCATTCCGGCGCCCCAGCTGGCGAGCAGGGCGCCGTAGCCCCCGTCGCCGGCATCGAGCGTCTCCTTCGCGAAGACCACCTCGATCGGGATGACCACGGCGAAGAAGACGAACGCTGCGGCCTGCGCCGCGAGCAGCCGGCGCAGGAGCGGGCGCTCGCGGACGTAACCGACGGCGCGCCGCAGGCGCGCGACGACCCCGGCGGCCTCGGGCTCCGCGCCCGGCAGGCTGCGAGCCGTCGCCAGGAGAATCGCGACGCACAGGAACGAGATCGCGTCGGCGTAGAGGGCCGTGCGGGGGCCGGCGGAGGCGACCACCAATCCGGCGATCGCCGGCCCCGCGGCCGCCCCGGCCGTGAACCCCACGTTGAGGATCGCGTTGCCCTGGCGCAGGAGGCCGGCCGGGGCGAGGACCGCCGCCGCCGTGGCCCGCGTGAGGGCGCGCGACGACGAAGCCAGCGCCCCGTCGATTGACGCGACCACGAGCACGGCCCCGAGCACGAAGTCGCCGGCGAGCAGGCCGAGCCCTCCGAACGCCGCCGCCTCAGCCGTGTAGAGGAGTGACAGGCTGCGCCGCCCGCCCAGGAACTCGAGCCGAGCGACGACCGGCGGCGCCAGCAGAGCCGGCAGGAACTGCGTGCCGAGGAATAGCGCCGCGGTCGCCAACGCGCTCCCGGTCGCGTCGAAGACGAGTACCGCCAGCGCGATCTCGCCGAGCCAGTTGCCCACCTCGTTGACGAGATTCGCCACCGCGAGGCGCGGGAAAGCGGGGAGCTTCAGGGGACGGAGGACGTCGCGCATGGCTGGCCAGCCAAGTTACGCCGTGCCCCAAGTCTGGATTGCAAGTTCGGCACCCGAGTTGCAACTTGTCGAAAGCTTGTTGCAAGTTTGGGCAGGGTGTGCTTAGATGCAGGAACTTCCGAGGGGACGAGCTACTCAAGGAGGAAGAAGCACATGGGTTACGCCCGCGGTTAGCGCCGCAACTTAAACCACGGACCTGGGGGGAAAGGGATGTGCTCTCCCGATTTTGTGGTGCTTATGAAGGAGGTCGGCTGGCGCTGTGCCGGCCTTTCCTTTGCCCGCGGGCCCGCAGCCCTCCGGGCGGCTCAGGCCGTTTCTGCGGCGCCGCGGCTACGAGTCTCAGCGGCGCTGTCGTGGCGGTTGGTGGCCGTCACGTAGTCGTGGATCCGGCGGTCGAGCGCGAGCTCGGCCTCGAAATCAGCCTCCTCGCCGTGCTTGTAGGCAAGGCCGCGGTCGGCGAGCACCTTCACGAAGAGCTCGACGTATTCGGGGTCGAGCTGGGTCCCGGCCACGCGCCGCAGCTCGGCGATCGCCTCAAACGAGCTCACCGGCTCGCGGTAGGAATCGCGGGCGGTCATCACGTCGTAGGTGTCGACGACCGAGATGATGCGGGCGATCTCGGGAATGTCATCACCCTGGAGGCCCCGCGGGTAACCGAGGCCGTCCATTCGCTCGTGGTGGGCGAGGATGATCTCGCCCACGGGCTGGTAGCCATCGATCTGGGAGACGATCCGCGCGCCCTCGTAGGGATGCTTGCGGATCTGCTCCCAGTCGGCCTCGCTGAGCTCGATGTTGCCCTTCAGGATCCGGTCTGGGAGCACGAACTTGCCGATGTCATGGAGAAGGCCCGCGGTGTGGGCGAGCTCCTGCTGCTCGGCCGGCATTCCCGCTGCGGCGGCGACCTCGCGGGCGTAGCGGGCGACAGCGGCCGAGTGGCGGGCCGTCATCCGGTCGCGCAGATCGAGCGTGCGCAGGAGGGCCGAGAGAAGCGCGACCTGGAAGCCCGCGAGCTGCTTGGCGCGGAGCTCGAGCTCGTCGGCACGCTCCTGCGAGACGAGCAGGGCGCCGATCAGCCACTGGAAGACGAGCAGAACCGCGGCGAACAGGATCAGCGACGCCAGGCCGAGCTGCACGTAGGCGTAGGCGATCCCGACCGCGAGGACGGCCGAGGCGAGCTCCGAGGGGAGGAGCGGCAGGAGCGCCCGGCGGACCTTGGTCGCGAAGCGGCTGCGCTCGACGTAACACGAGTACCCCGCGATCAGCGCGAAGTCGATCGCGAGGGCCACGGCGAAGAGCGCGAAGACGAGCAGGTAGAAGACCGGGTCCGTGGATCCGGCCCGCGTGGCATCGACGGTGGCGTGGAACCCGATGCCCGCAAGCAGCGGGAACCAGGCGAACGTGACCAGGTTGATCAGCAGGTCCGGCAGCGGGTACCGCCGCCCGGTCCACGCGATGAGCATGGCCATGACCCCGATCAGCGCCGCTGGCGTCTCGCCGAGGAAGACGATTGCGATGACGATCGCCAAGAAATTGCCCGAGATCGTTACGCGGCTCGACGCAGTGTCGACTGCGCTGCGCTCTGCGACCACAGCGACGCCGAGCAGCGTCCCGAACAGCGCCACGTCCCAATCGGCGTGACTTACGCGCAGGACGGCGACGCCCACCGCCGCGGCCAGGGCCGCGAGCTCGAGGTGGATCATCCGGCGCGTAGGTCGTCCAGGCATCAGAGCCCCCGTATGGGTTCTGGTTGCCTCAGCCTCCGAGTACGCTCCGACCCAGCCGCGGAACCGCGTAGTGGGCCGGCTCGCGCATCGATCGCATGAACTCATCGAGGTCCTCGACCGAGTAGCGGCGCTGGCCGCCCGGGGTTCGAAAGACCGGGACGAGCCCGTCGTTCGACCACTTGCGAAGGGACGCGGCGCTGACGCCGAGATAGCCGGCGGCCTGTCCCACATTCAGGAGCTTGTTGCTTGTCTCTTCCATACCCACTTCCTGGTAGCCAGGCCCGCGGAAAAGCGGGCGAAACTTGCAAAGAGCGAGAGTGTGCCTCCCCCTTTTCGGGTACACAAGAGCATTGCAGGCCACGAGCGGGAGATGCGCAGGTTTCAGCGGCAAACCTGTGCAGGAACGTGCCGGTTTGCCCAAGAGCTGAGAGGGCTACGCCGCTACTGGCGGTCCCCGGTGGCCGCTGCTAGGCCTATTCGAACGAGTCGAGGAGAGCTGCGGTCGCCTTGGCGGGCGATTCACCCAGGAGCGGCACGCCGCGGCGCCCGGACACGAGCCGCGCGTTGCGATAGCCGTACAGGCGTGAGCCGGTGCCCTCGCTGAGAGGCCGGCGCAGGTGACTTCCGATCACGTCCAGACCTGCCTCGGTGCCGCAAAGGACGATCGCGCTGGGGCGCAGCGCGCGCATGGCGCGGGCGAACCGCCCCTCGGCGCGCTCAGCGGAGAGGAGGAGAACGCGCAGGCCTGAGCGGCGCAGGAACAACTCGAGGGCCTGGACGTGCACGGCGTCGATCCCGATGGGCGAGCCGGAGTCGAGCAGCAGCACGCCCTGGTCACGGGTGGCGGGCGGAGCGAGGCGCCGCGACGCATGCAGCCAACCGGTTGCCCACCGGCAGGCATGCTCGAGCTCGGCGGCGTGGTTGGGACGCCGCTCGGCCATCCCGAGGGCCGGCAGCAGGACCTCCTCGATCGTGCGCTCGACGGACCTCACCGCCAGGCTCTGCTCAAGCTCCCGGTCAGCCCCGGCCTCGTCGAAGCGATCGAAGGCCTGGAGCAGGCGTGCGGGGGAGGCGGGACCGCGGCCGCGCTGACGGGCGACATCGACGGCGGAGGAAATGTTGCCCGTCTCGCGCAGGGCCTCGCGGAGCGACTCGATCTCGTCGAGCTCGTACTGGCGGTGGTTGCCCGGCGTGCGGCGCGGCTGCGGATAGCCCAGGCGGCGCTCCCAGGTGCGCAGGGTGCTCGGGCTCACTCCAAGGAGCTCGGCGGCGGCGCTGGTTCGGATTCCGGGCACTTCATAGAAGAACACGGTCGCGAGGGCAAGATGTAAGGGGGTATCTCCCCGCTCGTCGGCCACTTGAGCGCGTCGCTCCAGGACGAGAGCGCCTGCTGGGACGAGGCGTAGTTCGGCAAGTCCCCGGTGTCAGTCGGCACGGTCATGGTCGGCTCGGGTGGCGGCAAGTGGGTCTAGACTCAACGGCCTTGCCTGAGGAACCGGCAGCAATGCGTGGGGAGAGGGACGAGGAGGTTGACGTCCCCATCGAGGGCGACCCGGTCCCACCCGAGGGTGACGCCATCATCGGCGCCGCCATGGAGGGCTTGCGCCGCGCGGCGCATGAGGTCGAGGAGGAGCGCTCCCTGGCGGCAACCCTCCAGCGCAGCCTTCTGCGCGAGCGACTCCCCGACCTGCCGGGCTGTCGCGTGGCGGCGCGCTATCTGCCCGGGTCGAGCGACGCCGAGGTGGGGGGTGACTGGTACGACCTGATCCCCCTGCGCGACGGCCGGGTGGGGATGGTGATCGGCGACGTCGTCGGCCGCGGGATCGCCGCCGCCGCCCGCATGGCGCATCTGCAGAGCGCAGTGCGCGCCTACGCCCTGGAGGGGCTGCGGCCCTCGGTCGTGCTGGAGCGGACGAACGCCTTCGCCCTTGAGCTCGAGCGACCCGGAATGGCAACGCTGCTGTACGCCGTCCTCGACGCCGAGGCCGGCGCCCTGCGCTTCGCCAGCGCGGGACACCCTCCGCCACTCATCATCAACTCCGGCGGAGAGGTGCGATTCGCCGAGGGTTCGGCCGGCAATCCGATCGGCGCCGTCGGCTTCGCCTCATACGAGGAGAGCGCGACTTCGGTGGGGGCGGGCTCGGTCGTCGTCCTGTATACCGACGGCTTGGTCGAGCGCTCCGATGTCCCCCTGACGCAGGGCCTCGAGGAACTGCGGGTGGCGGTTGCAGACCTCCCGCCGGAGCCGGACTCGCTCTGCCGAGCGCTCCCGGACGCGGTTCTGCCGCGAGCGCCGACGGACGATACCGCGCTGCTGGCCGTGAAGCTCGAGCCGCTGGGAGGGATGCCGCTGGCGATCACGCTGCCCGCGGAATCCGAATCGCTCGCGCCTGTGCGGGGCGTCCTGGCGAGATGGTTGCGCGAGGCGGGCGCCGACGACGTCGAGATCTACGAGACGCTGGTCGCCGTTGGCGAGGCGTGCGCGAACGCGATCGCTCACGCCTACCCGGCACTGGAGGCCAGCTTCGACGTGGCGGGAACGGTGAATGGGCCCGAGATCGAGATTGCGGTGAGGGATTACGGGCGCTGGCGGCCGCCGCGGGGGGAGGTCCGGCGGCGCGGTCTGCGGCTGATGGAGGAGCTAATGGATTCTGTGGCGGTGGATAAGGGCGACTCGGGGACGACGGTGACCCTGCGGCGACGGCTGGCGGGAGGGGAGTCGGCGTGAGGGGTCGTCTAGGCGCGGTCGCCTTCGACGAGCGCGAGGGGGCGCTGGTCGCCATGGTCGAGGGCGAGATCGACGGCTCGAACACGCTCGAGCTCGGCCGAGCGCTCGCCGAGCGGTTGCCGAGCGCCGCCCGCGGGCTCGTCCTCGATCTGCGCCATGTCGATTACCTCGACAGCGCCGGGATCGAGCTGCTGTTCAAGCTGGCACGGCGGCTACGCGACCGGCGCCAACTGTTGCGAATCGTCGTGCCGGCCGGCGCGCCCATCCGGCGCGTCCTCGAGATCTGCGACGTCGCGAGCGTGGCACCGATCGACGACGACGTCGACACCGCGGTGGCTGAGCTGGGCGAGGCGGGCGGCGCCTGAGGGCTAACCGGCCCGGGTCGCCGCGGCCCAGGACGAACGGAAACGGTCCAGAGCGGTGTTGAGGCGCGCCGGAGCGCGCTCGCCCCCGGCCTCGACGATCTCGGCCAGGCGACCTGCGAACGCCTGGAGCAAGAGGAGCTCCTGGCGCCCGAGCGGGCGGCTGGGGCGGGTGGTGAGGCTGAGCACGCCGACAAGGCGACCGCGGCCAAGCATCGGGGCGACGATCATGCCGTTCCCGGCGGGCGTGGCGGAGTCGGCGACGATCTGCGAGCGACGCTCGAGGGCGGCCCGCCCGAGCGTGCCCTCGCCGAGCGCCAGGTTCTCCGGAGGCTGGGCGCGGGCATCGCCATCGCCGACGTGGGACACCCGCCGCAGCGTCAGCCCGTCCTCCTCGGTGAGGAAGATCGATCCGGCGTCGACGTCCCAGAGGCCGACAAGCCCGTCGAGCACCAGAGTGAGCGGCCCATCGAGCACGCCGGTGCCGGGTTGTGGTGGGGGCGAGGCGGGCGCCGCCTTCTGGGGTTCCGCGTCGGCCGGCTCGCCTGGATCCCCGATCTCACGCCGATGGAGCGCAATCGCCACCGCCTGTGAGCGGGTGGACGCTCCGAGCTTCGTCATGGCGTTGCGAATGTGCGTTCGCACCGTCTCAGGGGAGAGCACGAGCCGCTCGGCGATCTCAGCACCGCTCAGGCCATCGGCCAGCAGCTCGAGCACTTCGCGCTCGCGTTTCGACAAGGGCCCTGGACGACGCCTGGGCGGCGTCACGGCCGCATCACTCTCAGTTGCCTCACGCGCGCTCATTCCCACCTCCCGGGCGTGCCCGGCGCAATCGATTCTGAACCCACCCCACAGCGAGCCTACCAGTAACCGATTTGAGGTAATGCACGCCCGGATCTTCGGTAATTCCACTTTCGGGCCGTTGACTGCCTGAGACATCCCCGCTTATGTCCCACACGACGGCCCCGCCGGTGGGCACCGCTCCCCATCGGGCCGGGATAATGCTCATGGAAACCGGGGTAACTGGGGTGCTCAACATACCTTCCACGTATCGGCACACCGCCGGTCGCCTCTTGATCTTGGTATGCGCTGTTGCGCTCGTCGTGCCTGGCACGGCAGGTGCGCAGTCGGCAAACCCCCGCGAGTGACCGCGGACCGGCGGCGCAGGGAAGCGAAGGCGTCTTGGGAAACCGAGCCATCAGCGAGGACGAGGCCGGGGAGCACCTCCATGGGTGAGGCGGCCACAGCGTCCGGCTCACCGGCGGCGCGCGTTGCGGCCACCTCCTCGATCGCCCTGCTCGTGGTCGACGACCAGCGCCGCTGCCTGGAGACGAATCTCGCCGCCTCCCGGCTGCTCGGAGTCTCACGCGAGCGCCTGCTTGGGCGCACTCTCGACGAGCTCCTTCAGGACGACATGGCCGATCGGCTCGAGAACGTCTGGCGGGCGTTCCGCGAGACGGGTGGCCACGCTGGACCATTCGAGCTGGCGCTTCCCGAGGCCCGGGTCTCGCGGATCGACATCAGCGTTACCTCGGGCGTCCTCCCCGGCCGCCACCTGTTGATCGTGCTGCCCGCCGGGGAACAGGCCGCAGTCAGCGACGGTGAATCTGCGCCCGAGGGCGTGCGCTCGCCGACCTCGCGCGAGCTCGAGGTCCTCGAGCTTCTGGCGGGTGGCGCCACGGATGGGCAGATCGCCCGGCGCTTGACGCTCTCGCCCGCAACCGTTCAGACTCATGTGCGGAACGCGAAGGCGAAGCTGGGTGCCCGGACGCGCGCCCAGGCCGTTGCTCTGGCGCTGCGCCGCGGCATGATCTCCGTCGGCTGAGCGCTGCATACGCGCTGCGCGCTTCATGAGCTCGTCGAGCGCGGCCTGGAAAAGGATCCGCTCGCCGTCGCGAATCGCGGCATAGGGTGCGACCGACGCGTGTAGGACCATCTGCGCCCAGTGGGCGAACAACCAAGCGAGCCGCCAATCCCGCCCGGGAGCTCGCGGTCGCCAGGCGACCGCATACGCGATCGGATCGCCGAGGCGCGCGTGCAGGTCGGCAAGTACCTCCGCGAGGCCTTGGAGCGCTTCGAACGGGACGAGGAGGCGTTCCGCGCCGAGGCCGCGCGCCGCGCCGAGGCGGTGGCGAGAGAGCGGGCGGAGGCCGTGATGGCGGAGCGGGCGGCGCAGCTCGAGCAGGGAATCTCCGCAGCAGTCTCACAGGAGCTCGACGAGCGACTCGACGCCGCGCTCCAGCGCTGGAAGGCGGACCGCGACGAGCGCCTCGCGACACTCCGCACCGAGCTCACCTCAGAGCTGCCCGATCAGCTCGCCTCGTTGGTGAAGAAGCGCGTCAAGGCCGAACGCAAGCGCGTCCAGGCCGAGGTGGACGCCACCGTAGATCGGCGCGCTCGCGAGTTGCAGCGCCTGCTCGAGAGCCGCACGAGCCTGCTGGAGGAGACGGCGGAGCGTCACGCGGTCGAGCAACGCGCGGAGCTCGAACAGCACGTGGCCGCGTCCTGGTCCGGTCTCGCCGAGGGGCTCAGCAAGCAGATGGAGGCAGATTTGGCCGGCCGGATCGATGCTGCCGCCAGAGACCTCGGAGCCAGGGTCGAGGCGCGGGTCGCCAGCGCCCGGGGCGAGTTGGCCGAGGAGCTGGGCAAAACCGTGGACGCCCGCGTCCAGGAGCGTGCGGTGGAGGCGCGCCGCGAGCTCCAGGCAGCGCTCGCCGGTGACCTCGCAGCGGCGGCAGGCGAGCATCGCGCGGAACTCGAGCGGCGCCTCGTGACCTTTGCGGAGGAGCAGCGTGCGGCGGTCGAGCTGAGACTGCGGGGCGAGCTCGAGGAGCGCGTCAATACAGCTTCGGCCGCTGCGCGCGAGGCGCTGGGCTCAGAGATTCGCACCGAGGCGGCGGCGGTCAGCGCGAGGCTGTCCGCCGACCTGGATGCTGCACGCGCCGCGCTGCGCGCGTCAAGAGCCGAGGACGTGGAGGAAGGCCGCCGCCGCCTCGTCGAGCAGGTGGACGCGCGGATCCGGGAGGCGGAGGAGCGAGTGCGGGGGGTTGCGAGGGATGCGGCCGCTGGCGCTGTTGCGGAGCGCCTCGATGAGGCGGAGCGACGGCTGGAGGCGCGTGCGGAGGCGGGCCGTGCGAAGGCGGTGGCGCGGCTCGCGGATGACGCCACGGCCTGCCTCAAGGAGATCGCCGCCGAGCTGCGCACGGGCGGGGAGGCCCGCCTCGACGAGGAGCGCGCCCGTTTGCGCGCGGCGTCGGATGAGGCCCTCGCCTCCATCGGGCAGGCGGAGGCGACGGTGGGCCGGCAGATCGAGGAGACCGCCGAGAAGCTGAGCGCCCGGGCACGCCGCCAGGAGCTCAAGCTGGCCCGCCAGGAGACCTCGAAGCGGATCCAGAACGCAGTGACCCGGCTGGAGGAACGCGGGGCGGCTGCCACCTCGGCGCTCGAGGGCCGCGCTCAAGCGCTTGGCGACGAGATGAGCGGCCGCCTGGACGCCGAAACCGCGAGGCTTCGAGGCCAGCTCGAGACGCGCGCCGAAGAGCTCGAGGGCGAGCTTGCCCGGCGAACCGGTGCGCTCGGCGCCCAGCTCGAGTCGGACATCGCGCCGATCCGCGACCACCTGCTCGATGCCGAGCGCGAAGCGGAGCGTCTGGTCGCCGACGCCGCAGCGCGGGGCGAGCGCGTCGAGCGGCACACAGCCGAGGCGCAGACGAGCATCGAGAGCACCGTCGGAAGCTTCGAGCGCGCGCTTGGCGACATCGAGGAGGCCGAGCGGCGCATCGTCGCGATCGAAAGCCGCGTCACCACCGTCGCGGGCCGGGTGGCGAAGGCGGCCGAGGTCGCCGAGCGCGCCGCCGATCTCGAGCGGCGCGTGCGCACCGCGGCGTCGGCGGAGGAGGAGGTCGCCCAGCGCATCAAGGCCGCGGAGGACCGGATCCGGGGGATGGTGGATCCCGGAGGGGTGTCGAACGGGGGGTAGGTGGCCCAACGGGCACCGGGGGGCGCGAACAACGGGCACGTGGGGGAGAGGGACGTGTGGTAGCTGGACTCGCCACACCGATGGTCGAGAAAACGCGTCATTGACGCGTTAACGCGACCATCGGTCGCGGGTTGGCGCCGGTGGCCCCCCCGCTCCCCACCCCCCACAAGACCGTTGTTCGACCCTAGTCCGCGCCCTTCGCGATCCGCCGGATCTGGGGCCCGCGCAGCAGGCTGGTGAGGACTCCGTCCTCGACGGCCGCGATGCCGCCCTTCTTGAGTTCGACGCGTGCTCCGGTGAGGGCGTTGACGGCGCGGGAGAAGTCGGGTTCGTGCCCCACCAGTAGGACCTCGCCCAGCCCGGCGGCGAGCTCCAGCGGGTCGAAGTCGCCGCCCCGAAGCGCCTCGGTCGTCTCGGGCGCGACCTCGAGCGCTGCGCACGCGAGGCGGGCTGTGTCCAACGCTCGGACCTTGGGACTCGTGAGGCAGGCGTCGATCTTGACGCCGAGGGCGGCCAGCGCGGCACCGGCGTCGCGGGACTGGCGCTCGCCCTTCGCCGTCAGGCGCCGAGAGGCATCGTCGGCGGCCTCGTCCTCCGCGTCGCCGTGGCGCAGGAACCAGATCACTGGCGGATCGTATGCGAGGTCGAGTGGACCCGCATGCGGGTTCCGCCCTGGGGGCTCGTGCGAAGGAATAGGCTTTCGCAGGAGGGAGTTGCGATGGAAGTCGTACCCGAGGATCAGAGCCGGGGGCCCGGGCGAGGCGGAAGGGACCGTGGCCGCTCAGCGAGCCCGGACGAGCGGGATCTCGCGCAGCTCGAGAGCGATCTCGGCCAGTCCCTCGAGAAGCTCGAGCAGCGGCTGGTGAAGCGAGCTGCCGCCCTCGAGGCGCGCGCAGAGGACGCGCTCGAGACCGCCGATGAGGCACTCACCGGCGTGACCCGCTCGCTCTCACGCAGCGAGCGCCGGCATGAGCTCAAGCTGCTGCGGGAGGAGCGGGCCCGCCGGGCGGAGCGTGCCCAGCGGCGCCTCGAGGCAGAGGCCGACATCCGGCGCCGAGCGCTGGAGCGCCTGGGGGACGACATCGAGGCTGGGGCGCGGGCTGCGACGGATGGTGTTCGCTCGGCGGGTGCCGAGAGCGTCGCCGGCATCGACTCGGCTCGCGAGCGCTTCGATGCTCACGTCGAGGCATCCCTGCGTGCGGCATCCAAGACGATTGAGAAGGTTGCGGCCGAGGCGGCTGCGCGCAGCGCGGCCGAGGAGGCGAGCGCAGCCACCGCCGCGAGCGCGGGGAGCGCCACAGACTCCATCGCGGAGGCCGCCGAGCGCGCATCGCGAGAGGTTGCCGCCGCGGCGGACGAGGCGAAACGGAAGCTGTCCAAGCGCGAGATCAGCCGGGAACGCCAGCTGGCCCGGGACGAGCGGGAGGGGCGGATCGCCGCCGCGGAGCGGAAGCTGGACGCCCGCGCCCAGGCACTCGAGCGCGAGCTGGAAGCGGTGGCCGACGCCGCCCGGACGAGGGTCGCGTCGGAGCTCCGCGATCTGATCCAGGGCGAGCTGTGCGCCGATGCCAAGGCCGAGCTGAGCGAGGCCGTCGCCCGCGCACGGGCCATCGCCGAGCGCGAGATCGCCGCCGTTGCGGAGCGCGTGAGCGCAGGCATCGCCAGGGTCGACGCCGCCCAGGAGAGGGAGGAGAGGATCCGCGAGCGCATCGCCGCCTCGGAACGGGAGGCGGGGGAGCGCGTGCGCGAGGCGGAGCAGCGAATCTGGGAGCTCCTCGACCGCATCAAGGCGGCCGAGCGCCGCGCCGACGCTGCGGCCTGGCCCACCGCCGACTAGGTCGCCTGGCTTTTCCCGGAGGGTGCGGCAAGGCCGGGGCGACTGCCCGGCAGACCCACGGGTGGCATCTGCCCCGGTTGCCATGATCGGGGGGTGAGCGACCCCGCCGCAGGCGCCGTCCATCTACACGTCCACAGCGAGTACTCGCTGCTGGATGGAGCCTGCAAGATCGGCCCGATGGCCGCGCGCGCGGCGGAGCTCGGAATGCCGGCACTCGGGCTGACCGATCACGGGGTCATGAACGGCGCGGTCGAGCACTACAAGGCGTGCCGCGCCAACGGGATCAAGCCGATCCTCGGCCTCGAGGCCTACCTGGTCGACGACCGGCGCGCAACCGCAACGGCGCCGGGCCAGCGCATCGAGCGCAACCACCTCACCCTGCTCGCCGCAAGCGACGAGGGCTTCCGCAACCTCGTGAAGCTCACGTCGTCGGCCTTTCTCGAGGGCTTCGCCCGGGGCAAGGCCAGCGTCGACATGGAGCTGCTCGATCGCCACTCGGCGGGCGTCATCGCCCTCAGTGGCTGCCTCCAATCGCGCTTCTGCAGGCGCCTGGTCGAGGATCGACCCGCCGACGCGCGGGCGCACGCCGACGAACTTGTCGGGGTCTTCGGCGCCGACAACGTCTACTTCGAGATCCAGGCCAACGGGATCGCGGAGCAGGACAAGGCGAACGAGGGCATCGTGCGGACGGCGCGTGAGCTCCGCCGGCCCCTCGTCGCCACCGCCGACGTCCACTACCTGCGACGTGAGGACTATTCGAACCACGCGGCGCTCCTCTGCGTACAGACCAAGTCGACGCTCGAGCAGCCGAAGCTGACCTTTGACACCAACGAGTTCTTCCTCAAGAGCCCGGGCGAGATGGCCGAGTCCTTCGCCGCCTGGCCCGAGGCCGTCCCGACCACCCTCGAGATTGCCGAGCGCTGCGAGCTGGAGCTCGAACTCGGCAAGCTCCTGCTGCCGCGGTTCCCGACCCCCGATGGCGAGGAGCCGCGCGAGATGCTGCACCGCCTCGCCGCTGAGGGCCTGCGCCGCCGCTACGGCGACCCACCGCCGGCCGAGGCGGTCGAGCGCCTCGAGTTCGAGCTCGGCGTGATCGCCGAGATGGGCTTCGACTCCTACTTCCTGATCGTCTGGGACTTCGTCAAGTACGCCAAGGACAACGGCATCGCCGTCGGCCCGGGCCGCGGCTCCGCCGCCGGCTCGATCGTCGCCTACGCGCTCGCGATCACCGATCTCGACCCTCTCGCGAACGACCTGCTCTTCGAACGCTTCCTCAACCCCGCGCGCAAGTCGATGCCGGATATCGACATCGACTTCTCGGTGCGCGGCCGCGAGCAGGTGATCCGCTACGTCCAGGAGAAGTACGGGCGCGAGTCGGTCGCCCAGATCATCACCTTCGGCCGGATGGCGCCTCGGGCGGCGACCCGCGACGCCGCCCGCGTGCTCGGCTACGACTACGGCACCGGCGACCGCGCCGCGAAACTGATCCCGGAGCCGATCATGGGCCGCAGCCCGAGCTTCGCCGAGTGTCTGAAGCCGAATCAGGACCTGCGCCGCGCCTACGACGCCGACGCCGATGTGAAGCGGATCGTCGACGTGGCCCAGGGGCTCGAGGGGATCGTTCGCAACAACTCGATCCACGCCGCCGCGGTGGTGATCGCAGACCGGCCGCTGGACGAGATCGTTCCGCTCCAGCTGGCCGAGGATCGCGGCGCCCCGGCGGAGAAGGGCGCGAACGGCAAGCCGGCGCGCCAGTACAAGATCGTGACCCAGTACTCGATGAACCCGATCGAGGAGATCGGCCTGCTGAAGATGGACTTCCTCGGCCTGCGAAACCTCGACGTGATCGAGGACGCGGTCGAGATCATCCGCCGCTCACGCGGGGTCGAGGTCGAGATGGAGTCGATCCCGCTCGACGATGCGACGACCTTCGAGATGCTCGCCCGCGGCGATTCAGTCGGGGTGTTCCAGCTCGAGTCCGAGGGCATGCGCGAGGCGCTGAAGCAGATCCGGCCGACCGAGTTCAACGACATCGTCGCCATCGGCGCCCTCTACCGGCCGGGCGCGATGCGCTTCATCCCCGACTACGCGCGCGGCAAGCGCGATCCCGCGTCGGTCACCTACCAAGACCCGCGCCTGCGGCCGATCACCGAGGAGACCTACGGCTGCTGCATCTACCAAGAGCAGCTGATGGAGATCTCGAAGCAACTCGGTGGCTTCACACCGGCCGAGGCCGACGATCTGCGCAAGGCGGTCGGAAAGAAGAAGCGCGACCTGATGGCGACGATGGAGGGGAAGTTCATCGAAGGCTGTGCGACTTCCGGCACCGCGCCCGCAGTCGCCAAGGATCTGTGGTCGCTGATGACCGCCGCCGCGGACTACTCATTCAACAAGTCCCACGCCGCGTGCTACGCGCTGATCTCCTACCGAACGGCCTACCTGAAGGCCAATTACCCGGCCGAGTACATGGCCGCTGTGATCTCCTCGGTGATGTCGACTAAGGACAAGGTCCCGTTCTTCGTCAACAAGTGCGCCGAGATGGAGATCGAGGTGCTGCCGCCAGACGTCAACTCATCCGACCACGGCTTCGTCGTCAGCGGCAAGTCGATTCGGTTCGGCCTCGACGCGGTCAAGAACGTCGGCCACTCGGCGGTCGAGACCATCATCTCCGAGCGCGAGTCCGGTGGGTCGTTCGAGTCGATCTGGGACTTCTGCGAACGCGTCGATGCCCGCGCGGTTAACAAGCGTGCGATCGAGTGCCTCGTCAAGTGCGGCGCCCTCGACTCCACCGGGGCGAGCCGGCGCGGGATGCTCGAGGTGCTTGCGCAGGCGCAGGCGAGCGGGCAGAAGGCGCAGGACGACGCGAACCGTGGACAGGGATCGATCTTCGATCTCGGCGGAGGCCCCGCCGCGGGAACGGGGCCCGGTGCAAGTGAGCCCTCGCACCTGCCCGTGCCGGGCGAGGAGTTCGACCAGCGTGAGCTCCTGCGGCTCGAGAAGGAGACGCTAGGGACGTTCCTGTCGGCGCACCCGCTGAGCGAGGTGCGCGACGCGCTGCGCGCGCGCGTCGACTGCAGCATCACCGATGCCGCGGCGAAGGAGGATGGGGCATGGGTGACGGTCGGAGGCATCGTCAGCCAGGCGAAGCGGGTACGGACGCGGTCGGGCGCCTACGTGATGTTCGCGACCCTCGACGACCTCGAGGGCCAGGTCGAGCTGTTCGTGCGCGACGCGGCCGGCGAGGCGGCGACCGAGATCGAGCTCGATCGGGTGGTCGTGGTCCGCGGGCGGATCGATCACAAGAACCGGGGCGAGACCAGCCTCGTCGTCGCCGAGGCCGAGCAATTCGAGCCCGGCGCCGACGAGCTCGCCGCCGCGCGGGCGAAGGCTGCCGCCAAGCTCGACCCGGAGCAGATCGTCCTGCGCGTGCGCGCCGCAGAGTTCGGGCCGCATCTGGTCGAGGAGCTGAAGGCGCTCTTCGAGAGCTTTCCGGGCCGGAGCGAGGTGCTGCTGGAAATGCAGACGCGCAACGGAACGCGGAGACTTCGCTTCGGCGATGGCTACCGGGTGAGCCCATCCGGCGCCCTGCGAGCCCAGCTCGACGAGCTGCTCGGGCCGCGGGCCCTCGCCGCGTAAGACGCGACGGCTCAAGCACGCCTGAACGCCCTGGCTGAGGAATAGACTTTCGCCATGGCGCTCAAGCAGCGTGGGGAAGAGGGAACCAGAGCCGGCGAGTGCCGGCGCTGCCGGACCTTCTGCGACAAGCTCGTCGACCCTCGCGGCTGCCTCGAGATGCGCTGCCAGAATCTCTACAGCTACTTCGATCCGCTGACCGGCGGCCGGTTCATGGGATGCCTCCGCAAGGTGTTCGGCGCCGAGATCGACGTCGAGATGTTCGAGGCGGCCGAGCTCGCCGGCGGCTACGGCGGGATCAAGATGACCGGCCAACCGCTGCCGCAGTGCCAGTTCCGCGTCGAGCCCTCCTATGAGGGCGAGGGCTCGGCGTATGAGTGCGTGAACCCGCGCTTCTTCGACTGCACCGACTCGGGGCCGGAGGGCCTGCGCGCCTTCGACCTCCGCGACGCCCTCGCCTGAATCACACGTCTCAACCGGCGTCGGTCGGCTCAGGCACGCCGGCGTCGTCTGGCCGTGAGGCCGCGCTTGCGCAGGCGCTTGGCGGTGGCCACGTCCTCCGCTCGCGGTGCCTCGCCCTCGAGGCCGGTCTCGAGCAGGGCCGGTAGGGTCTCGAACGCGGGCTCGGAGAGGAAGACCCCCAATCCGCGGGGGCCGATCTCGCCCTCGCCCAGCGTCGCGTGGTGATCGCGGTTCCCGCCCAGCGGGATCTTCGAGTCGTTGACGTGCAAGCAGACCAGCCGGTCGAGCCCGACCTTTGCGTCAAACTCGTCGACGACGGCCTTGAGCGCATCGGGTGAGCGGATCTCGTAGCCCGAGGCGAGCAGATGGCAGGAGTCCAGGCAGGCCCCCAGGCGGGCACCTCCGCCCGCCGCCTCCATGAGCTCGGCGAGCTCGTCGAAGTTCTTCCCGAGCGGACCCTGCGTGCCGGCCGTGTTCTCGAGCAGAAGCCGGCACTTCTCCGACGCGTCGAGGGCCTCGGCGATGGCCTTCCCGGCACGCTTCACCGACGGCCCGTGGGGCTCCCCCTTGCGGGCGCCCGCGTGGAGCACGACCCCGTCGGCCCGGATTCCGTCACCCACCTGCAGCGCGTGCTTCAGCGAGGTCAGCGACTTGCGCCTGACGTCGCGCTCCTTGCTCGCGCAGTTGATCAGGTAGATCGCGTGAATCGTCACCGATTCGAGCGGCGAATCGGCGAACGCGTCGCGGAACGCGGCGAAGTCGTCCTCGTCGTAGGCGGTGGGGCGCCACATGCGAGGGCTCTGATGAAAGACCTGGATCGCCTCGCACCGGCGCTCCGTTCCGCGCTCGACGGCCCGGGCCAGCCCCCCCGCTGTGGAAACATGCGCGCCGATCAGCATGAGTACCGCACCGCTACGCGTTCGCTTTGCCCCGTCACCGACGGGGGCCCTGCACATCGGCGGCGCTCGCACGGCACTCTACAACTGGCTCGAGGCCAAGCGGACGGGCGGGGCGTTCGTGCTGCGGATCGAGGACACCGATCGTGAGCGCTCGACAGCCGCCAACGTCGAGCAGATCCTAGAGGCCCTCAGCTGGCTCGAGCTCGACTGGGACGAGGGGCCGCTCAGCCAGTACGAGCGCGCTGACCGCCACCGGGAGCGAGTCGACGAACTGCGCGCCGCCGGCCGGGCATATCCGGATCCGGCGAGCGGCGAGGAGGTTCGCGCCTGGCGGGCCGACCACGGTGGCGCCGGCTACCGGGGCGAGGCACGCGACGAGCCGGGAGCGGCGATCCGGCTGCGGGTCCCCGACGAGGGCGAGACGGTCGTCCATGATCTGATCCGGGGCGAGGTGCGGTTCGAGAACCGCCTCCAGGACGACCTCGTGATCGCGAGGGGAGATGGCTCGCCCGTCTACAACTTCGCCGTCGCGATCGACGACGCGGACATGCAGATCACTGACGTGATCCGCGGGGATGACCACCTGTCGAACACCCCGAAGCAACTGCTGGTGCTGAAGGCGCTCGGCATCGACCCGCCTCGGTACGCGCATCTGCCGCTTCTGCACGGGCCCGACGGCAAGAAGCTCTCGAAGCGCCATGGCGCGGCGTCAGTCCAGGAGGTCCGCGACCAGGGCTACCTTGCGGCTGCCGTGCGCAACTACCTGGCCCTGCTCGGGTGGGGCACCGAGGACGACACCACGCTGATGAGCACTGAGGAGCTCATCGAGCGCTTCCGGATCGAGCGCGTCGGGCGGGCGGCGGCCGTGTTCGATGAGCAGAAGCTGCGCTGGATGAACGGCCGCTTCATGCGCGAGCTGCCGGTGGGGGAATACGAGGAGAGACTCGGCGCGTATCTGCGCCAGACGGATCAGGATGCAGCGCTCGAGTTCGGGGAGGCGGACCCGGCCCGGCGGCGGCTTGCCTGCGAGATCGTTCGCGAGAAGGCCCAGACGCTCGCCGAGGCATGGCCGCTGGTGCGCTTCCTCTTCGCGCCGCCGGTCGACGATCCGAAGGCGTGGGCCAAGGTGATGGTGGGGGAGGCCAAGCCTCTGCTGGAGGAGGCCCTCTCCGCGCTCGCTGGGCTCGACGATTGGAACACGGAGGCGCTCGAGGAGTGCCTGGGAGGGATCGTCGAGGCGCACCGGGTGAAGCCCAGGCAGCTCTATCAGCCGATTCGCGTGGCGATCACCGGGACGACGATCTCGCCCGGGATCTTCGAGTCGCTGGCGGCGCTTGGCAGAGCGGATTCCCGCGAGCGGCTTGAGTCTGCCATTGCGAGAATGGACTAAGTAACCAGGCGGTTGTTGCCGATGTAGGAGTTGGAGATTCCGGGAGCAAGGACGTGCCCCCGGCGTACATGCACGGATGGATGGGTTAACGACCAATGAGTGACACCGCTCCAACGCTTGGAGCCGGATCAGGCAAGGCCCGCACCGGCCGCCCAATGGGCACCGGGGGCGCCCGCCTGGCCGCCGCATTCGAGAAGGTGACGCGGATGCCGGCGCTCGCCGAGGCACGCCGGCGCCTGCTTCAGCTCGCCGAGGGCGAGGCTGCCTCGCCGGGCGAGGTGGCCGAGGCCGTCGAATCCGATGCAGCGCTCGCAATCGCGGTGATGCGCGCCGCCAACAACGGCGATGGGCCATCCGCCAGGGTCGGGGGTGTACGCGAGGCGGTCGACGCACTTACGCCGACCGGCGTGCGCGTGCTGGCCGCTGGTCTCGACACCTATGACGTCTTCGACGATCCGGGCAGGTGGGCCGATCGCCACGAGCTCTTTCGCCGCCATGCCGTCGCCGTCCGGCAGGCCACCGACCGAATCGCCGACGTCGCCCAGCTCGGCAAGCGCGACGAGCTGGCGGTCGGCGCGCTGCTCCACGATGTCGGCAGCCTGGTCCTCGGCGAGCTCTACGGCGACGAGTACCAGTACCGACCCCACGACGAGAGCCCCGACGACCGCGCGCGTCGCGAGCGTCGCGATCTCGGGATCGACCACGCTCTTGTCGGCGCGGTCCTCATCCGCCGCTGGGGCCTGCGCCCCGAGATCGCCGCTGCGGTCGAGCGCCATCACTCGAGCGAAGCCGCAGGGCATGCCGCCGCGATCCGGCTCGCCGACGGAATCGTCCACTACGTCGCCGGCGACCCGGTTCCGGGCGATGCTCTCGTCAGAGCGGCGGACAGCCTCGAGATCGGGTCCGAGCGCCTGCGAGCGCTGATCTATGAGTTCCCCTACGTGGGCGAGAGTCGCCGCCGAAGCGCCGATCCGTGCCCGCTCTCGGGCCGCGAGATCGACGCGCTGCGCGGCCTCGCGGAGGGCAAGGTCTACAAGCAGATCGCGCAGGAGCTCTCGCTGTCGGTGAGCACGATCCGCACCCACCTCCACAACGTCTATCGCAAGATCGGCGCCGTCGACCGTGCCCAGGCCGTCCTGATCGCGCGCGACCGCGGCTGGATCTAGGGCTAGTCGATCAACGAGTTCCGCAGCCCGATCGCCACGGCATGTGCGCGGTCACGGGCGCCAAGCCGGGCGAGGACAGCCTTGGTATGAGTGCGGACCGTCTCGGCGCTCAGGCCCAGGCGCCGCGCCGCCACCGAGGTCGAGTGGCCGTCGGCGATCATCTGCAGGATCTGGCGCTGGCGCCGGGTCAGCGCCGGGCGCGCCGAGCCGTTCCCGCGGCGAGCTGCCGGATCGACGAATGTTTCGGCCTCCGCGGCGGCCTCGACCGCTCGCGTCAGGGCGTCGGCCGGCGAGCTCTTCGCGACGTAGGCGGTGGCGCCGGCATCCATGGCCTCGGTCGCAGCGTGGCGCTCGGGACGCGAGCCGTGGGCGACGATGCCGAGGCCGGGCTGAGCCTTGTGGAGCGCGCGGATCGCAGCAGTCCCCGAGAGCTGCTCACCGTCTGCGTCACCGCGCCGTGCGATGTCGACGATCGCGACATCGAAATCGCCGACGTCAGTGACCATCTCCAGACCCGAGGAGCCGTCCTCGGCCTCCTCGATCTCATACCGATCCTCGAGCAATCGCTGCACGCCGAGGCGGACCACGGGGTGGCCATCGATCACCAGGCAGCGTCGCTCGTCACTCACTTCTCGTTGCCCCCGAGCGGGACTGGTTTGGCCCCGAAAGACAATCCGACCGGTCGGTGCCGGTCGGTGTGGGCATCCTAGCCGCCGGTCGAGGCAGGTGCGCTCCAGCTATCGCTATGTGCGTCGTTTTTCTGAGACCCTCTGCGAAGTGATCTCGGTGACCTCCAAGTCGCGCTACGCCGTGGTGGCCCTGGCGGAACTTGCTCGCTCGGGTGACCGCCCCGTCCCCATCGCGCAGATCGCCGAGCGCCGCGAGATGCCCGTCCAGTTCCTCGAACAGCTCTTCTCGACCCTCCGCCGCGACGGCCTGCTTCAAAGCCAGCGTGGAGTCAAGGGCGGCTACACACTCGGTCGCCCGCCCGAGCAGATCACGGTTCTCGAGGTTGTCCAATCACTCGACGGCCGGCTGGGCGAGGAGGGCAAGGAGGCAGGCGGTATCTGGGCCGAGGGCGTGGAGTCCCTGCGGGGCGTATTCAGGGGAACGACGATCGCCGACATCGCGCGCCGCGAAGCCGAGGAAGCCGGCTCCCAGATGTATTACATCTGAAGGGTCGTGCCTGAGAATCGGCTACCTGGCTCGTTGCTGCGGTTTTCGGACCGCTGAGGACCGCCAAGAGCCGCACGGATGGGACGGGCCCTGTCCCACGACTGTCCCGCAGAGTTAGCTCGGGCGGTGCCGAGCTTCCCCATCATCCGAGGTGCCCGCTTTTCGTCCGAAGCGACTACTCCCGCAGCCCGGCGGCTTCGAGGGCTGCGGCCTGATCCATGTACGGCTGGATCCGTATCACCCGTCCCTCCCGCACGGTGAAGACAACCGCAGTATCGGTCTCGACTTCGATGCCACTGCCCCTGCCGCGCCGGTACTCGTGCATGAGCACGACGACAAGATCGTTGACGTGAAGGAACCTCTGCGGGTCGAGCTGACGCTCTTCCCAAGCTTCGAGGTCCTCAGCCTCAAACGAGTTGAGCATCTCAGGAAGACCGCGAGCGACCCGGCCCTCCCAAAGGCCACCGATCGTCCCGTGCACTTCAACGTTCGGATCGAGCAGTTCTGCCGCTCGCTTCCGGTCCCGTCGCATGGAGGCTCCGGTCGCCGTCGGCCGGCTCGTCGAGCCGTAGATCACTTCGAAGGCATCCCGCACGATCTCCACGTTCTCCTCCGACATCGCCTACTCCGACAGGCCGGCGGCTTCGAGGGCCTGCTCGCCGTCTCGTACTTGCCAGGCCGCGATCCGGCTATCCCGAACGGTCAACATCGCGCCGAGCTCAGAGGGGGCCAGGGTGTCTATGTGGTCTTGACCACCAGAACCGAGCAGCCCGCGTTGTGCGTGACCGTGTTCGGGACGCTGCCTAGCAGCCGGCGCTTCATCCCCTTGTTGCCGATCACCAGAAGATCGGCCCCGCATTCCTCGGCCAGCCGCACGAGTACCTCGCCCGCATCGCCCTCGTCGGCGCGGGTCTCGCAGTCAATTCCATCCTTGCCCAGGTTCTCCTCGATGCGCTCGAGGATCGATCTCACTCTGGCCGACGAGTTCGAGATCCACTGCAGCTCGACGTTCTGGGGCCTGGCTGCGGACGAGCCCTTCGAGCGCTCGAAGGCGCTCAGGAGCACCAGCTTGGCCCCAAAGCGTCGCGCGATTTCGGCCGCCTCCCTGACGGCCTCGCCTGCCGTTTCCGATCCGTCGGTTCCAACGGCCACGATGGAAATCATCGGGGTTGAGTATCCAGCAAACGGGGACACGGTGGCGATTCGGCCGCGTCTCGTCCAACGCGCTACTTCTGCGTTACTCCCGCAGCCCGCGGCTTCGAGGGCGTCTGCCGGTTCATGAAACCAGGCGTATTGCGTGACCTTGCCGTCGCGCACAGTCCACAAGGCCGACTCCCGGACCTCCACTTGGACGCCGCTTTCTCGCCAGCGTGCCCGGTACCGCACGACCACCGCCACCTGATCTCCCACCGGCCTCAACTGCTCCAGCTCGATCTGCCAGGTCTCCAAGCCCTCGAAGGCCTTTTCAACGGCTCCGCTGAACGCGGTGAGGCCGCGTCGGGTTCCCGGCTCCACCGCCCTGGGGGGATTCACGTACTCGATCTCCGGGTCCATCAGCTCGATCGGTCCAGGAAGCTCGTTCCGCGCCCAGGCGTCGTAGAAGCGCCGCACGATCTCGACGTTCTCCACGGACATCGTCTACCCCTCAAGGCCAGCGGCTTCGAGGGCGAGTCAGGCCGACGGGTGAGTTACGCAAACGGTCTGGAACTGGCTTTGTTGGGGTGTATATCGGTGCCGCCCGCCTCGTTAACAGTCCATGCCCAGTACGAGACAACGCCGTTGTCGTCACGCACAAACCCGTTGTCTGTCCAGAAAGCGTTGTCGCCGCCTGAAATCCCCTCGGAAGCCCACACTCTCACCGACCTGGGTTCCGGTCAAGCGCCTAGGGGGAGGGTCGGCGCAGGGGTTGGCGACTCCTGCATACCGCCGGGTGGCTCGCCGTGAGGAAAAGGAATGCCCCTCATGAGCGGCTCAGGAGGGGTCCGGGCCGGTGCTGTGCTCGTCAAAGCCATCCGTGAAGGCCTGCCGGCAGAGGTGGAGCTCGACGAGCACGGATGGGACGGTCCCTGTCCCCGACTGTCCGACAGAGTTATCTCGGGCGGTGCCGAGCTTCCCCATCATCCGAGGTGCCCGCTTCTCGTCCGGAGCAGCACTTCCCGCATCACAGCGGAGCCCTTCGTGGAGTGCCTTGAAGACGGCGCCAAGCTCGGCATAGGATGAGCGAGACAAGGACGGCCAAGGAGGGGCACGCATGGACAGGATTCGATCGCGTCTGACCTACGCGAACATGGTCTCAACGCTGGCGCTGTTCGTGGCCATAGCCAGCGGCGGTGCCTATGCCGCCGGCACGATCGACGGCGACGGGGGAAAGGCCTACAAGGCCACGATTCCGTCGGGCAAGACGGTGCGCGGAGTATTTGCCTGCAACGACTCGAACGAGCAGCTCGACAACGCAGGCCCGGGCCTGCTCTCGGCCTACTGCTGGGACGCCGTGAATTTGCCCGCGGCGGCGCCGGAGAAGCTGACCGACAGCATGGTGAACTTCGCACCGTCACCAGATATCAACGGCGACGAGGACGTCAGCTGCACCGGCACGATCGAGAAGCCAACCGCGCCGCGCGGCAAGGTCTGCCTGTATCAGAACTCCTCGGTCGCGAATCTGGATTCGGTCAGTGGCGGCGCTATCAGCGGCGCCCCGAGCAAGAACGGCTTCGTGGTCTTTGGAGACTCGGCGGCCATGACGAGCGCGCGCGCGTATACCTACGGGACGTGGGCTTACCGCGCCCCGTAGCGGTCCGGCCCACCCGGAAGTCACGCGAAAGTCGTCCGCTTCCATGCAAAGCGGATGGCTCCAGCCGCGGGCGGCATACCCACTCCGCCCGCGGTCCGGCGGATCCCTACGGCACGTTCAGGAAGACATCCAGCGTGGTGCGCCCGCCGAACACGAGATCGAGCCCCTTGTCGGGGTTGAGCCGCGCGGCGCCGAGCCAGAAGCCGTTGCTCCCAGCGGGATAGGGCGTGCTCTCAGGGCCGAATTTGCCGTTGCCCTTGCCGGGCACCATGACGACGCGCGCCGGCGAGTAGCTCGCGATCCCGATGTCGGCCTTGCCGTCCCGGTTGAAGTCGCCGGAAGCGACGGCCGCCGGCTCGGCGCTCGCGAGGGGGATCTCTTTGTCATCTCGGAAGCGCCCGTTGCCCTTCCCGATCCGGACGTGCAGCGCGTTTGTCAAATCGCCCGCCACCAGGTCTCCCTTCCCGTCGCGATTGAAGTCCGCGAGGGCCAGATCGGCATAGCCGGCGGTACCCGGATTCCGGGTGACCCTCTTCGGGCCGAGGGTGCCGTTCCTCTTGGTGAGGCGAACCGCGATGTCGTCCTCGTAGCTGAGGACGGCCACGTCGGGCCGAGCGTCGGCGTTGAGGCGACCGACGGCGAGCCCGCGGAAGCTCGAGCCGGGGGCCGGGTAATCGCGTCGGGCGCCGAAGCCGCCTGCGCTCCGCTGCAGCCAGACGGAGATCGCCGCGGAGCTGTCCCCGTAGTTCAAGCTCACGAGATCCGTGCGGCCGTCGCGGTTCAGGTCCGCGCCGGCGAGCAGGGTGGGCCCGGCCGTCGCCTTCAGCGTCGGCCCGTGCTTGAAGGTGCCGCCCTTCTTCCGGTAGAGGAGCGAGATCTCGTTGTCCATGTAGGCGGAGACCGCGATATCGCGCCGCCGGTCGCCGCTGAAGCGGCCGATCGCGACCCCGTCGGGGTCATCACCGGCAGCGATCGGGAGGGGAGT
>JBKPNZ010000056.1:0-45476 GCA_046732895.1 Actinomycetota bacterium | reverse complement strand
CGTCTTCCGCGACGGCCAGTTCTATTTGATCGGCCACTCGCACGAGCGCGACGACGTGCGCGTCTTCCGTCTGTCGCGGATCCGCGGCAAGGTCTCCTACGCGACCAAGGCCGAGCACGACTTCGTTCCTCCAGAGGAGTTCGACCGCCGCGACTACGCCGCCCGCGCCGAGTGGCAGATGGGACAAGTGGAGGGCCGGGCGAAGATGTTCGTGCGCGAGCGCATCGCCTGGCTCGTCGAGCGCGACTTCGGCAAGTACGGGAACCTCCGCAAGCCCGCCAAGGGGGATGGCGTGCGCGGCAAGGGGCTTATCTTCGAGACCGACTATGCCTCCGAGCGGCAGCTGATCTCCTGGGTTCTCGGCTGGCGCGACAACGCGAAGCTCCTGGAGCCCAAGGACCTCGCGCGCGAGGCCGAGGAGCGCCTGAAGCTCCTGCGCGAGCGCCACGGCGGGGAGTTCGGCGTCGCGAAGACGGTCGCGAGGCCGATCGCGGAGACGAACGGGCGCGGTCGCTCGAACGGCCGGGCCGAGTCCGTCATCCGCCCGGAGCGCTTCGCCCGCCTTGTCACGCTCGCCGGTCTCTTGATCGGGGCCGCGCGTGACGAGGCCCGCCTTCCCGTCGACGACGTGCTCGGACAGCTCAAGATCTCGGCCGAGGAGCTGCGCGAGGACATCGATGTCCTGAACGTCGTCAACTTCGGCGGCGGCACCTACGTCTTGTATGCCGAGATCGACGGCGACGAGATCGAGGTCGACCCAGACACCTACGGCGACAACTTCGCGCGCCCAGCGCGCCTGCTGCCCCTCGAGGCCAAGGCGCTGGTCGCCGCGATCGACCTCTTCGGCGACCACCTGCCGCAGTCCGGCCTTGGCACGGCACGCGAGAAGATCGTCGCCGCCCTCGGCCACGACCCATCTGAGGAGGGCCTCGAGATCGCTCCGGGCCGCGACGACTCCGACGTGGTGCGCACCGTCAACCAGGCGATCGAGAGCCGCCGTGTGCTCGAGCTCCACTACTACAAGGAGAACGAGGACGAGTTCGTCAAGCGCGAGGTCGAGCCCTACCAACTCGTTTCCGGCCCGGAGGGCTGGTATCTCGGGTGCTACGACCTCGCCCGGGATGACACGCGCCACTTCCGCCTCGACCGGATGAAGGAGGCGAAGATCACGGATCGCGAGTTCGAGCACCGCGAGGGGATCGATGACCGCCTCGCCGAGCAGGAGTGGCTGGTCCAGGGCGAGGTTGGCAGCGCCGGCGTGGCCCGGGTCTGGGTTTCGCCCGAGCGCGCCCGGTGGCTCCGCGAGGAGCGCCGCGTCGTCGAGGAGCTTGCCGACGACTCGGTCGTGATCGAGCTTCCGTACGGCTCGCCCGACTGGCTCGTCCGCGAGGTGCTCAAGGGAGTCGGGGACCTGGTCGTGCTCGAGCCCGACGAGGCTCGCGAGGCCGTCTCGAAGGCGCTCAAGGCCTGAACCGCCGGGCTGGGCGTGGCGTCACCTCCCGAGGTCGCTCCCGGGCACCCCGAGATCCTCCGCATCGTCGCGCCCAACCCGGGGCCGATGACGCTGGCCGGGACCAACACGTACATCGTGGGTCGCGATCCCGCCTTCATCATCGACCCGGGGCCGGCTCACGCCGCTCATATCGACGCGGTGAAGGAGGCCGGTGACGAGCGCGGCGGCATCGCCGGGGTCCTCCTCACCCACTCGCACTCCGACCACTCCGAGGGCGTGCCGCTTCTGGACGCCCCACTCCTCTGGGGTCAGGTGAGTGAACGGGACGAGGCGAGCCGCATCCGCACCTCTGCGCCGGCCGAGGTTCCGCCCGGGGTCGGGCCGTTTCGCATCGTCGCCGCGCCCGGTCATGCCGCCGATCACGTGTGCTTCGTCTGGGAGAACGTCTGCTTCTGCGGCGATCTGATCCTGGGCGAGGGATCCTCGATCGTGCTCCCAGCCGCGTGGGGTGGATCGCTCGCCGACTACATGGAGTCGCTCGAGCGAGTCGCTGACCTCGGAGCCGAGCTCATGTGTCCCGGCCATGGACAGTGGATCACCGATCCGCGCGGCCGGATCGCCGAGTACGCCCGGCATCGGCGCGACCGCGAGAGCAAGCTGCTGGCAGCGCTCGAGTCCGGCGAGCGCTCCCGGGCCGGGCTCCTCGACGCCGCGTGGGACGACGTGCCGGAGCCGATGCGCCCGATGGCGGCCCTGGCGATGCAGGCGCACCTGGAGAAGCTCGAGCAGGAGGGGCGCCTGCCGCAGGACCTGCGCGACTAGGGGACCTCACTAGAGTCCGGCTCGTGTCGGGCTCGAGCCTTCCCAAGCGCCTCGGCCTCGGCGGCGCGGCCGCCGCCGGGCTGGCCGCCGCCGCGGGCGCGGGCCTTTGGTGGCAGCTCTTCCGCCGGCCTCTGCCACGCACGAGTGGCCGGTTGGCGGTCGAGGGAGTCGAGGGCCGGGTCGAGATCAGCCGCGATCGCTGGGCCGTTCCCCACATCCGCGCCAACACCGTGCTCGACGCCTGGTTCGGGCAGGGCTTCTGCCAGGGCCAGGACCGGCTCTGGCAGCTCGACCTGTACCGCCGGTTTTCATCAGGGCGCGTGGCGGAGTTCGGCGGGCCGGAGGCCCTGCCCCTCGATCGCTTCATGCGCACGCTCGGCCTCCGCCGCGTTGCCGAGAGCGAGGTCGCCCAACTCGACCCCGCCGTCCGGGCCTGCCTCGAGGCCTACAGCGCCGGAGTGAACGCCGCCGCCACCGCCTCCGCACCGCCCGCCGAGCTCCAGCTCCTGCGACTCGACTTCGAACCGTGGGCGCCGGTCGACTCGCTCACCGTCAACAAGCTCCTCGCCTTCGGGCTCTCAACCAACTGGGAGCGGGAGCTCCTCCGTGCCGAGATGGCACGCGAGCTCGGCGCCGAGGTGACCGCTCGGCTCGACCCCGGCTACCCGGCGGGGAATCCCGAGATCCTGCGTCCCGGGGAGTTCTACGAGGGCCCCGGGCTCGCCCTGGTCGAGCAGATCGATCGCGTCCGCGATGCGCTCGGCCTGACCGCGGAGGCGACCGGCTCCAACAACTGGGCCGTAACGGCGTCCCGATCGGCAACGGGCGGCCCGCTCATCGCCGGCGACCCGCACCTGCCCCCGAGCATGCCCGGCATCGCCTACCAGACGGGCCTGTATGTCGACGACCGCTTCTGCCGCGGCGGATCCCTGCCCGGGATTCCGGGCATCGCGTTCGGCCAGAACAACGACGTCGCCTGGACCTTCACGAACGTGATGGCGGACGTGATGGACCTGTTCGTCGAGCGGATCGACGGCGCCTCGTACGAGTTCGAGGGTGAATCGCGGCCACTGATCACCCACGAGGAGGAAGTGACCGTGAAGGGGTCTGACCCCTTGACGGTGGTCGTGCGGGAGACCCACCACGGGCCGATCGTCAACCGCGCGCTTCGCGCCGACGATGTCGAGCCCCTGGCCCTCGCATGGTCGGTGCTGCGGGTTCCATGCATCTCCGCGGCGAACTTCGACGTGCTCGGTTTCAGGAGCGGACCCGAGCTGGTGGACGGACTGGCGGAGCTGAGCGCGCCGGTCTCGAATCTCATCTGGGCCGATCGTCATGGCTCGATCGGCTACAAGACGGTCGGCCGCCTGCCGATCCGGCGCGGCGACTGCCCCGACCTGCCGAAGCCCGGCTGGACCGGGGAGCACGAGTGGGAGGGATGGGTTCCCTATGCCGAGCAGCCGGAGCTGCGCGATCCCAAGTCGGGCTATCTGGTGACGGCCAACAACAAGGTCGCCCCTGACGACTTCCCGCACCACATCTCGAGCGACTACCTCGACGGCTATCGCGCCGGGCGCATCTCGGAGCTGATCGAGCGTCAGGAGCAGCACGACCTCGAGAGCTTCGCCTCGATGCAGACTGACCTGTACTCCATCCCGGGCGTCGAGACCGTGCGCCGGCTGATCCGCCTGCGACCGCGCGACCAGCGCGAGACGGCGGCGATCGAGCGTCTGCGGAGCTGGGACGGATACATGCGCCCGCAATCGGTGGCGGCAACGATCTACCAGGCGTTCACGCTGCGTCTGGGGCGCGAGGTGGCGCGGGCCGCCATCGGCGATCGCGATCTTGCCGAGCGCTGGCTCGACCGTGCGCACAACGGGTTCATCACCCATGTCACCTCGCCATGGCGCTGGCAGTCGCATCTGCTGACGCTCTGGGAGGAGGGCGACGACGACCTGATCGGCAGGCCGTGGGCGGATCTCGTCCTGGACGCGCTTCGCGGCGCCATGGACGACCTCGCCGATCGCTTCGGCACCGAGATCGAGGCCTGGCGGTGGGGGAAGGTCCACCCGCTCGTCTTCCCGCATGCGCTCGGGGCCGCGAATCCCATGCTCGGCCGGATCTTCAATCGCACCCTCCACGTCGGCGGGGGACAGGAGACCGTCGCCCAGGTCGGCTGGGATCCGAACGCCCCCTTCGATGCGATCTGGGCGCCGTGCTGGCGCATGGTCGCCGACCCAGTGGCGCCCGAGCGCTCACGCTGGCAGCACTTCACGGGCCAGTCGGGGCACCCGGCGAGCGAGCACTACGACGATCTGCAGCAGCGCTGGAAGGACGGCTTGACGCAGCCGATGGCAGGGGAAGGGCCATGGAGCGTGCTCGAACTGATGCCTGCCGCGTCCTCGGCTTCGCTTCCGGGAGCGGCGCGGTCAGCTTGAGCCGCCGAGCGCAGATCACCCTGAGCGAAGGCGAGCAGCGCGAGCTGCTCGAGTCCGAGCGGGTGGCCGTCGTCGCCAGCCACGGCCCACGCGGCTGGCCCCACGTGATGCCGCTCTGGTACGTGCCGCGCGACGGGCGCATCTGGGTCTGGACCTACGCGAAGTCGCAGAAGGTGCGCAACCTCGAGCGCGACTCCCGTGCGACCGTGCTCGTCGAAACGGGGTTCGAGTACACGGAGCTTCGTGGAGTGCAGATCGAGGCGGAGGCCATCCTCCACCGCGACCTCGACACCGTGTTCGAGTTCGCGAAGGAGCTGACCGTCCGCTACGCGGAGGGGATCAGGGGTGTAAGTGCCGGCACACAAGGTGTGCCGGCAGCAGCAGGTGAGGCGGCGAAGCCGCCGCAGGTTGTGCTGGAAGGCGACGCCGCCGAGGGGCTACGAGCTCAGGCGCCCAAGCGGGTGGCGATCGAGTTCGAGCCGAAGCGGGTGGCCACCTGGGACCACCGCAAGCTCGGCGGCGTCTACTAGGAGTCTGGGGCGGGCCTAGGCCTCGCGCTCCAGCTTGACCTCGCACTGGTCGATGGAGGCACGGGTGCCGGGCGTGTCCGCGGTGTCCATCGCCTCGAGCACTGCGCCGGCTTCCCGCATCTTCTCCTCGGTCTCGAAGAATCCGATGAAGATGGCCGTGCCCTGCGACTCGTCGACGAGGAGCTTCATGCCGGTCGAATCCACGCCAGGCGGTGGTCCACCCTCAGACTCGACTCGGGCGATGATCGCGTCGATCCTGTCCGGCGTCACGTCGGTGAACCGGACTGCGCGTGCGTACATCCAAACCTCCTCCGTTGCTTGGGCTGATCCTAACCGGACATTCCAGGCGTGCGGTGTGGTTCCACCTGCCTCGTAGGAGCGCTTTTCGAGCGGATTCGTTCACGGGGAGGCACTGGCCGCCCCGCATCGAATGGGCGGCCATGGACTACACCCTTCCCGCTGATCTGTGGGACAAGGTGATTCCCCTCTCTGCCCTCGTCGGTGCCGTCGCCGGTCTGATCTGGGACATCGGCAACTCGATCCGGCAGAGCGCAAGCGATCCGGCGACCGGACTCGACAACATCATCACGTTCCCGCGAGGCTGGAAGGGTGATGACGGCAGCCGAAACCTCGATCTTGGCCTCCTCGGTCCAATCCTGGTGGGCGCGATGGCGGGGATCCTGCTGGTGCTGCTCGCCGGGCGATCCGCGCCGGGAGCACAGGATGCGGCGTCGGCCATCAACAAGGTCGCCACGAGCGTGAACGCCGCGCCTGGCGAGACCAAGCAGATCGCGGAGGACAACCTCACGACCCAGATCACTGCGTACTCGCTCTTCCTCTTCGCTGCTCTCGGCGGGCTTGCCGGCTGGCCGCTCCTGCGAGCCATGACCACGAGGACGGCGAAGCTCGTCGAGGCGGCCGTGGGCGTTGCATATGGGCCGGCGAGCCGCGAAGCCAAGGAAGCGGTGCAGGAAGCCGCCAAGGATCTTGACCTGACCCCGACCGAGAAGCGCAAGCTGAGCGACGCGGCCGAGCGGGCCGTGAAGAAGGCCGCCCCGGCGGCGCTTCGGGTCAAGAAATAGCCTCAATCGCTGGGCGCCACTGGCCCGCTGGTGGGCTTGCAAATCAAGCGGGCCTGGAGGATGATCGGGCGGTCCGACCGCGGGAGGCGAGGATGGCCGACGAGAGGCTGAAGAGGCGGATCGAAGCAGCGCACAGCTGGCTGGAAGAGGCGCGAAAGCGCTACTGGGAGGCGAGCCACGACGTCAAGGATCTGGAGCGCATTCGCCACGACGACGGATCGCTCGAGGACCTCGACCACTTCCAGAATCGCCGAGCTCGCGAGAAGGAGCGCCGCGATCGCCGCGAGGAGATCAAGGACCACCTGGTCAAGAAGATCGCGGGATTCGAGCATCTCCTGGAGCACCGCAAGGAGCATCGGCAGGAGGTTCGCGAGAAGCGCCGGGAAGCCGGCAGCTTCGAGCAGCACTCTCAATCGATCGTCACCTTCGACGGCGTGGACGTCGTCGAGGACGCGGCCCATTGGCTCCAACGGGCAAGGGAGGCCGGTTGGACGGGAACGCTGGTCTCGGGCTTTCGCACACCGGAGCACTCCCGAGAGCTCTGCATGCAGATGTGCGGGGCGCCCACCTGCCCCGGGAGGTGTGCCGGGGTCACCTCGAACCACACCCACACGGGATCGCCCGGGCCGGCTGTCGACGTCTCGGAGTTCGGCCTGTTCGAGTCGGTGAGCGCCCGGATCGGGTCTCCGTACAAGAACGAGCTGCCGGTCGATCCGGTCCATTTCTCCCCAAGCGGCCACTGAGGGATCGGCCGATGTCGGTGAAGGAAGAGCTCCAGGAGGCCCGCGAGGCCCACGAGAAGTTCAAGAAGCTGGGCGCAAAGCGAGAGGCCAAGGCCGAGGAGGCTCACGAGGCGATCCAGGAGGCGCGGGATCACATCTACCGCCTCCGTCAGAAGCGCAAGGCGACGGACGATCCGGACCTTCGCGACGAGTACAAGGCGAGGGTGGACGAGCTCGAGGACACCATCAGCGACTTGCTCGAGCATCACCAGCAGTCGCTCGAGAACTCCGAGAAGGCCAAGGACCTACGCAGGGATGCGGCCGATCGGATCCGCGGCCTCAAGCAGAAGATGGCGAGTGACGACCCCGACGATCGCCTGGTCGCCCTGTTCCGTAACTACGGCCTCAACGAGCCGCACGCCGAAGCGATGATCGAAGAGGCGAAGAGCGCGAACATCGACATCGCCCTGGCGGCGGCGCTCTGCCAGCAGGAAAGCGGGTTCAAGAACGTCTTCGGCTGCGATTGGGGCCCCGGAGTCGCGTTCTGCCACGTCGACGTCAGCAAGGAGCGGGCGCAGCAGCTGCGGGCCGGCGGCAAGGCCAACGGAGTCGGGTGGACCCAGCTGACGAGCTTCGAGTACGTGGACGCGGCAAACAAGGAAGGCGGCGTCTGGGAGGTTCGCAACCAGTGCCGGGTCGGGTTCCGCGTGCTCCACGGGCATATCGAGCGGATGGGGGAGCGCACGGGCATCGGTGCCTACAACGGGGGCGAGGGAAATCCTCAACTCGGCTACGCCGACAGCGTGCTCGGTCTCAAGAAGGCCTGGGAGCAGCGCATCCAGGCCGCACTGCGTCAGTAGCCTTGCGGCCCGATGGAGACTCTTCGCGGCCTGATCCTCTCGGGCGGCGCCGGCACTCGCCTGCGCCCGATCACGCACACCTCGGCCAAGCAGCTCGTGCCGGTGGCGAACAAGCCCGTGCTCTTCTACGGAATCGAGGCCCTGGTGGCCGCAGGGATCGAGCAGATCGGCATCATCGTCGCGCCTGAGACGGGCGGTGAGATCCGCGAGGCGGTGGGCGACGGCTCGGCCTTCGGCGCGAGCGTGACCTTCATCGAGCAGGACGCGCCGAAGGGACTCGCCCATGCGCTGCTCACGGCGGAAGAATTCCTCGACGACGAGCCCTTCGTCATGTACCTCGGCGACAACCTGCTCCGAGACGGCATCACCGACCTGGTCGCCCGCTTCCGCGAGTCGGAGCCGGACGCGCTGATCCTGCTGACGAAGGTCGCCGATCCGTGGCACTACGGCGTCGCCGAGCTCGACGGCGAGCGGGTCGTCAAGCTCGTCGAGAAGCCGAAGGACCCGCCGAGCGACATGGCCCTCGTGGGCGTCTACATGTTCGGCTCGCCCATCTTCGACGCGGCCAAGAAGATCGAGCCGTCGTGGCGTGACGAGCTCGAGATCACCGACGCGATCCAGCTCCTGATCGATGGCGGCAGCCGGGTCGAGAGCCACACCGTCGCGGGCTGGTGGAAGGACACCGGTCAGCTCGCCGACATGCTCGAGGCCAATCGACTGGTGCTCGAGGACCTCGAGCGCAGCATCGAGGGCGAGATCGTCGACTCGAAGGTCGAGGGCCGCGTGGTGGTCGAGGAGGGCGCTCGCCTGGAGCGCGCGGTCGTGCGAGGCCCGGCGATCATCGGCGCGGGCGCCCAGGTGAGCGACGCCTACGTCGGCCCCTACACCTCCGTCGGCGGTGACGTGACGGTGGCCCGCTGCGAGGTTGAGCACTCCATCCTGCTCTCGGGCGCTCACGTCAGCGACCTGAGCGCCCGGCTCGAGGCCAGCCTGCTCGGGCGTGACGTGAAGCTGACCGGATCGGACGGGGTGCCGAAGACGCTGCGGATGATCGTGGGGGACAGGTCGGAGATCGAGATCCCATGAGGTTGGTGGTCACAGGAGCCGCCGGCATGCTCGGCCGCGACGTCGTCGAGGCGGCGCGGGCTCGGGGCCATCAGGTGATCGGCCTCACCCACGAGGACCTGGACATCACCAGCCGAGAGGTCGATCCCGTGGTTTCGCAGCTGCGTCCCGATGCGATCATCAACTGCGCGGCGTGGACCGACGTCGATGCCGCGGAGGGGCGGGAGCGCGATGCGATGCTCATCAACGACACCGGGGCCGGCCTCCTCGCCGCGGCCGCCGCCCAGGTCGGCGCCAGGATCGTCCATCCCTCCACCGACTACGTCTTCGACGGCTCGCGTCGCACCCCGTACGTCGAGTCCGACATGCCCTCGCCGCTGTCCGCGTACGGACGGTCGAAGCTCGCGGGGGAGACGGCGGTCGCGGTCTCGAACCCGAATCACTTCATCGTGCGCTCGTCCTGGCTCTTCGGATTGGGCGGCCCGAACTTCGTCGAGACGATGCTCCGCGTCGGGGCGGAGCAGCCTGAGGTGCTCGTCGTCTCCGACCAGGTCGGGTGTCCCACCTACACCCCGCACCTGGCCGGCGCCTTGGTGCTGCTGGCCGAGGGCGACGAATACGGGATCCATCACGTCACCGGCGAGGGCGCCTGCTCGTGGTTCGACTTCGCCCAGGAGATCTTCGATCTGGCCGGATACGACACGCGCGTGATGGCCGCCACGACGGACATGCTCGATCGGCCGGCCGCGCGCCCCGCATATTCCGTCCTCGGGACGGAGCGCCCGAATCCGATCGCGCTGCCGCCCTGGCGCCAGGCGCTGGCCGAGTACATGCGACTCCGCGCTCGCGCAGCTGCAACAACAGGAGGCCCGGCGTGAAGGTGCTCGTCACCGGGGGCGCCGGATTCATCGGGTCGGCCTACGTCCGCCGCCGTCTCGACGCTGATCCTGGTGGGTCGGTCAGGGTGCTCGACAAGCTCACCTATGCCGGCCGGCGCGAGAACCTCGATCGCCTCCCGGACGATCGCGTGGAGCTTGCGGTCGGCGACATCTCAGACCGCGACGCCGTCGCCGCGGCGATCGAGGGCTGCGACGCGATCGTCAACGTCGCGGCCGAGTCGCACGTGGACCGCTCGATCCACTCACCCGGAGAGTTCATCCAGACGGATGTCTTCGGCACCTTCGTCCTGCTCGAGGCCGCCAGGGACGCCGGGATCCGCCATGTGCAGGTCTCGACCGACGAGGTCTACGGCTCGATCGAGTCGGGCTCGTTCACAGAGGAGTCTGCGCTCGACCCGTCCTCGCCCTATTCGGCGTCCAAGGCCGGCGGTGATCTGATCGTCGGCGCCTTCCACCACACCTATGACGCGGACGTGCTGGTCGTGCGGGCGTCGAACAACTACGGCCCGCGGCAGCATCCCGAGAAGCTGATTCCTCTCTGCATCCTGAACGCCCTTGCCGGCGACTCGCTGCCGGTGTACGGCGACGGTATGCAGGTCCGCAACTGGCTGTTCGTCGATGACTTCGCGGCGGCGATCGACCGCGTGCTCGAGGACGGGCGCGCCGGCGAGGTCTACAACGTCGGCGGCCCCGACGAGCAACCGAACATCGAGGTCGTGCGCCGCATCTTGGAGCTCACGGGACGCGACGAGTCGCTGATCGAGTACGTCACCGATCGTCCCGGTCACGATCGCCGCTACTCGCTCGGCTCGCAGAAGTTGCATGACGAGCTCGGCTGGCGGGCCGAGGTTCGGTTCGACGAGGGCCTGGAGCGAACGGTTTCCTGGTACCGCGACAACGAGTCCTGGTGGGAGCCGATCCGCTCGGGCGAGTACCGCTCCTATTACGAGCGCCAGTACGGGCGGGCGCTCGGCTGATGCCGTCGCGGCTGCCAACTGAGATCGACGAGCTGGTCCTGCTCGAGGTCGCTGCGCACGGAGACGAGCGCGGTTTCCTCGCCGAGACCTTTCGCGCCGACCTCTGGCGGGATGCCGGGGTCGACACGGACTTCGTGCAGGACAACCATTCCCGCTCGGCGCAGCGGACGCTGCGGGGCATGCATTTCCAGACCGACCCGGGGCAGGCGAAGCTGGTGCGCTGCGTGCGCGGCGCGATCTGGGACGCGGCGGTCGACCTACGCCGGGATTCGCCGACGTTCGGCCGGTGGGAGGGCCACGAGCTGAGCGACGGCAACCATCGCCAGCTCTTCGTGCCGGTCGGCTTCGCGCATGGCTTCTGCGTGCTCTCCGAGGTCGCGGACGTCACCTACCGGCTCTCCAGCTACTACGACCCCCAGACCGAGGCCGGGTTTGCCTGGGACGATCCCGAGGTCGGCATCGAATGGCCGATCTCCGATCCGCTCCTCTCGGAGCGAGATCGTGCGGCCCCACCTCTGTCGGAGATCGCTCCCACCCTGCCCTGGTAGCCCCTTACGCGCGCATCCCGGTCGAGCTCGCCGACGTGCTCGGTGCCGGGCGCTCTCGCTAGCCTGCCCGGCGTGGCCGGCAGGAACCTCATGGGTGGCTGCGCGTGCGTCGCTGCGCTCGCAGCCCTACTTGCGTCTGGCGCCCAGGCGCACGCGCTCACGTTCGCGTCGCCGCAGGGCTATGCGGCGACCGCCTCCGGCACGCCCCAGGACCTCACCCTGGGCGATCTGACGGGCGACAAGCGGCCGGAGATCGTCATCGGCGTGAGGCCTCAGTTCGACACCGAGCAGCCCTTCTTCACCGTGAACACGAACTCCGGCAGCGGCACGTTCGGCTCGCCCACCCCCACCGGCGTCGGCACCGGTGAGGCGGTCGAAGGAGTCGCCGTCGGTGACGTCGGCGGCGACGGCGACACCGACGTCGCAACGGGCAACCGCAACGGCGACGGTGTCCTCTACTTCGGCAACGGCGCCGGTGGGTTTCCCAGCGCGGTCGGGCTACCCCGCCCGGAGGACGTGGGCTCGGTGCTCGCGCCGGTCATCGCCGACTTCACCGGCGATCACGTGCCCGACCTGGCCTCGGGCAACGAGGGCCCGCTCACGCTCTACAAGGGCCATTCCGACAACACCGTCGGCGGGCCGAAGGAGTACGGGTCGGGCGTCAATGCTTCGTCGAGCGTGGCCGCGGACGTCGATCGCGACGGCGATCGCGACATCGTCGTCGGCGGCCTCTCGGGAGCCGGTGGACTCGACGGCGCCCTCGCCCTCCTGCGGAATCGCGGTGGCGGAAAGTTCGCGGCCCCGAGCGTCAAGGCGCTCGGCACCGGCGGCGTCGACGTCGCCGCGGCGGACGTGCTCGGCACGAAGGCCCTCGAGGTGATCGCGCGGGCACCCGGCGCCGAGTCGCTTTGCGTGTATGCCATCGGGCGCAAGGGCCTCGGTAAATGCCAGAAGTTCGTCGTGCCGGCCGGCGGCGGTGGCCTGGTCGCCACGGATCTCGACGGCGACGAGCGCGCCGACGTCGCCGTCGGGGCAGGCGGGTCGAGCGTCGCCGTGCTGCGAGGCAAGAAGTCGGGTGGCCTGCGCGGCTACCGGACCTTCGCGAGCCTGGACACGGTTGGTGACCTGGCGGCGGCCGACATCAACGGGGACGGCCATCGCGACCTGGTCGGCCTCAGCGGCCAGGCCGTGGTCCTCATCAACGAAACCTGAGCCGAACACAGCGCCCGCCTTTCGTCGAGTGGCGGGTTAGTCGGCGTATACGCGACTTTCTCGCCACTCGGTGCTGAGAGAGGCCGACGGCGCCGGTCCGTAAGATCGGAGGATTGGCCACTGACCTAAAAGCGACTGCGGAATCATCTCTGGCGCCGTTCTCGACGCCGGTGCGTGGCTGGTTCGAGGCCTCGTTCGAGGCCCCCACGCCTGCGCAGGCACAGGGCTGGCCGCAGATCGCCTCGGGCGCGAACACGCTCATCTGCGCGCCCACCGGCTCCGGCAAGACGCTTGCGGCATTCCTCTGGGGCATCGACAAGCTCTCGCGCGAGGAGGAGCGGCTGGGCTCCGGCGTGGGCCTCGTCTACGTGTCGCCCCTGAAGGCACTCTCCTATGACGTCGAGCGCAACCTGCGGGCGCCGCTGAAGGGCATCGGTGCCCCGATCTCTGTCGGCTTGCGCACGGGCGACACGCCTCAGCGCGAGCGCCAGGCGATGCGGCGCAAGCCGCCGGACATCCTCATCACGACGCCCGAGTCGCTCTATCTGATGATCACCTCGGGTGCGCGGGAGATCCTCACTGACGTCGAGGCCGTGATCGTCGACGAGATCCACGCCGTGGCTCAGTCGAAGCGCGGCGCCCACCTGGCGTTGACCCTCGAGCGACTTTCGCATCTCGTCAAGTCGAATGGCGGGGAGGAGGTTCAGCGGATCGGCCTCTCGGCGACGCAACGTCCCCTGGAGCGGATCGGCCGCTTTCTCGTGGGCCCGAAGCGGACCTGCGAGATCGTCGACGCCGGGCGCAGCAAAGAGCTCGACCTCGAGATCACGGTTCCCGTCGAGGACATGACAATGCCTGACGCCTCCTCCGCTTCGCGGCCCGGGGCGTCAGGGTCTGAGGAGGGCCCGCCGGTCGGTAGCGCGGGCGACGCCAACTTCGACGCGGCCCCCACCCAGCGCTCGATCTGGCCGGCGATCTACCCCGAGCTCCTGAAGCTGGTCCAGGAGCACACCTCGACGATCATCTTCGTCAACAGCCGCCGCGGCGCCGAGCGGCTGGCCAAGCGGCTGAACGAGCTGGCGAACGAGCAGCCTGAGCAGGAGCTGCCCGCGACCGAGCACGCCGGGAGCGGCGCGGCCGCGGATCCCGTCATCGAGATTGCGCGGGCCCATCATGGGTCGCTCGCTCACGAGGAGCGGTTGGTCGTCGAAGAGCTCCTCAAGTCCGGGCAGCTGCCGTGTCTGGTCGCGACGTCGTCGCTGGAGCTGGGGATCGACATGGGCGCGGTCGACCTCGTGATCCAGGTGGAGTCGCCGAAGTCGGTGACGCGTGGTCTGCAGCGGATCGGGCGCGCCGGGCACGGACTTGGCGAGGTCTCGAAGGGGAGGATCTTCCCGAAGTTCCGTGCTGACCTGCTCGAGTGCGCCGTCGTCACCAAACGCATGCGGCAGGGCGAGATCGAGGAGACGGTGATCCCCCGCAATCCCCTGGACGTCCTCGCCCAGCACCTGGTCTCGATGGTCGCGGACGAGGAGTGGCAGGTCGACGAGCTCGAGCGAGTCGTCACCGCCACGGAGCCCTTCCACGAGCTCGGGCGCGAGCAGCTCGAGAACGTGCTGGACATGCTCGACGGCCGCTATCCGTCGGAGCGCTTCGCCGAGCTGCGCCCGCGGGTCGTCTGGGACCGAACCGAGGGCACCGTTCGCGGGCGCAAGGGCGCGCGCCAGCTCGCCGTCACGAATGCCGGCACCATCCCCGACCGCGGCCTCTACGGTGTGCATCTGCCGGACGGCCGCCGCGTGGGTGAGCTCGACGAGGAGATGGTCTACGAGGCCCGGCCCGGGCAGACCTTCCTGCTGGGCGCCACCACCTGGCGGATCGAGGACATCACTCGCGACCGCGTCGTCGTGACCCCGGCGCCGGGCGTCCCGGGGGCCGTTCCCTTCTGGAAGGGCGACGGCATCGGGCGCCCCGCCGAGCTCGGGCGCGCGATCGGCGAGTTCGCTCGCGAGGCTGTGAGCGCGGATCCGAAGAAGCTCGCGAAGGAGTACGACCTCGACCGCCGCGCCGCCGAGAACCTCGTCGCCTACCTGCGCGAGCAGCAGGCGGCCACGCGGGTCGTTCCCTCCGACGAGACCGTGGTGATCGAGCGCTTCCGCGACGAAATCGGCGACTGGCGCCTCTGCGTGCTCTCGCCATGGGGCGGCCGGGTCCACGCGGCCTGGGGCATAGCGCTCGCTCGCAAGATCCGCGAGGAACAGGACATCGAGGCCGATGCGATCTGGTCGGACGACGGCATCGTGATCCATCTCCCGGACTCCGACGAGGCGCCGGCTGCGGACCTCGTCCTGCTCGAGGCCGACGAGGTCGAGGACCTCGTCGTGCGCGAACTGGGCGGCTCGGCGCTCTTCGGCGCTCGTTTCCGCGAGAACGCCGCCCGCTCGCTGCTCCTGCCGCGGGCGTATCCCGGCAAGCGCACCCCGCTGTGGCAGCAGCGCCTCAAGGCGCAGTCGCTGCTCGAGGTCGCGAAGGACTTTCCGCGCTTCCCGGTGATCCTCGAGACCTACCGCGAATGCATGCGGGACGTTCTCGACCTGCCGGCCCTCGAGTCGCTGCTGCGCGACCTGCACTCGCGCAAGGTCTCGCTGGTCGAAGTCGAGACGCCGACTGCCTCGCCGTTCGCCTCGTCCCTGCTCTTCGACTACGTCGCCACGTACATGTACGAGGGCGACACGCCGAACGCCGAAAGGCGAGCCGCCGCTCTGGCCCTCGACCGCGAGCTCCTGCGAGAGCTGCTGGGCCAGGAGGAGCTGCGGGAACTGATCGACCCGGAGGCGCTCGAGGACGTCGAGGCCTCGCTTCAGCATCTGACCGAGCAGGCCCGCGCTCAGGATCGCGATGCGCTCCAGCAGATCCTGCGCCGCCTTGGCGACCTGACCGAGGAGGAGTGCGAGGCGCGTGTTGCCGAGGGCTACTCCGCGGCTTCGATGCTCCAGAAGCTCGAACGCGAGCGAAGCGCCGTGCGCGTGCGGATCGGAGGCGAGGAGCGCTGGATCGCCGCCGAGGACGCCGCCCTCTTCCGCGATGCCCTCGGTGTCCCGCCGCCCGCGGGTCTGCCCGAGTCGTTCCTCGAGGAGGTGACCGAGCCGATGGCTGCGCTCGTGCGCCGCTATGCCCGGACTCATGGGCCGTTCCCGACCGCGCAACTCGCGGCGCGCTACGGGGTCGATCCGGCTCCAGCGCTGCGCGAGCTCGAGCGAACCGGCGGGCTGGTGCGCGGCGAGCTCCTCCCCGGAGGCAGCGAGCGCGAATGGTGCGACGCCGACGTGCTGCGTCGGGTCCGCCGCGCGAGCCTTGCTCACCTGCGCTCCGAGGCTGAGGCCGTCGATCGCCAGGAGCTCGGCCGCTTTCTGCCCGCCTGGCAGAACGTCGACGCGCATCGCCCGGCGGGCGCAGGCCCCGATCGCCTGCGCGATGCGCTCGTGGCGCTGCAGGGGGTGGCGCTCACCCCCGAGGTCTGGGAGCGCGACGTCCTCCCCCGCCGGCTGGGCGCCTACAGCCCGGCGTGGCTCGACCAGCTCTCGACCGGCGGCGAGATCGTCTGGGTCGGCGCGGGCGCGGTCGCCCGCTCGGGGCGAGTAGCGCTCTACTTCCGTGAGGACGTGCGGGTGGCGGGCCCGCCGCCCGCGAACGCCAAGCTGGATTCGCCCGAGGGTGAGCCCCACGATGCGATCCGCGAGTGCCTCGGGGATGCGCCCCGGTTCTGGCTCGACCTGGTCACGGAGCTCGAGTTCTCGCCCGAGGAGCTTCACGAGGCGCTCTGGGACCTCGCCTGGGCAGGCGAGGTGACGAACGACGCCTTCGCGCCGCTGCGAGCCCGGCGCCTCTCCGCCGTGCAGGCCGCGGCCCGGCGCGGCCGCCGCTTCGCGTCGCGCCGCTCCGGGACGGGGCAGACCGTCCAGGGCCGCTGGTCGCTCACGGCCTCGCTCTTCGCCAACGCGCCGTCCTCGGGGCCGAAGCTGCGCGCCCAGGCGGAGCTGATGCTCGAGCGCTACGGCATCGTCACGCGCGAGACGGTGCTTGCCGAGGGCGTCCCCGGCGGATTCTCGGCCCTCTACGGCGAGCTCTCGAACCTCGAGATGCTCGGGACCGCCCGGAGGGGCTACTTCGTCGAGGGCCAGGGCGGCGCCCAATTCGCCCTCGCCGGAGCCATCGAGCGCCTCCGCGGGCTTCCCCCCGCGGACGGCAACTACCAGGTGCTCGCGGCCACGGACCCGGCGCAGCCGTACGGTGCGGCGCTCGGCTGGCCCAAGCGCGGTGACGGCGACGGCTCGCGCGGGGGGCGCAGACCCTCGCGCACGCCCGGGGCCTACGTTCTGCTCCGCGACGGGGCGCCCACTCTCTACGTCGAGCGCGGGGGTCGCGGCATCCTGCGATTTGGCCACCTGGACGGCGACGACCTTGCGAGCGCGATCCGCGAGCTCGCGGACGCCGCGCACGCGGGCCTCGTGCCCAAGCTGGCGATCGAGCGGGTGGACGGCGAGGCCGTGATCGGCTCCGGCCTCGAGGAGGTCCTGGTCGAGGCCGGCTTCAGCCGCCAGCCGCGGCGGCTGGTCGCCAGCGCCGCCTGATCACGCGCCTGCGGTCTGGGCGCGCTGGGCGACGACGCGCTCGACGAAGGCGATGAACGCCGCCGTGGCCGGCGGCTGGCGCCGCGCCTCGCGCCACAAGAGCGCCACCGTCCGCTTCAGCCCTGGGGAGAGCGGCCGCCACGCCAGGTCGGGACCGGTCGTCGCGGCCACGGTCTCGGGCACGATCGCGATGCCAAGCCCGCGGGCGACGACGGCCCTCATCATCGCAAGGTCGTTCGTCTCGAACGCGATGCGAACCGCGACCGACGCGGAGCGCAGCGCCTCGTCGACCGTCGCGCGGACCGCGGCGTTCTCGCGAAAGGCGACGAACGAGCGGCCCTCGAGATCGCTCAGGCGTACGCGTCGCCGGCCGCTGAGCCTGTCGTCCGGGGCCATCCCGACGACCAGCGCCTCCTCGCCGAGCCGGCGGTAGGCGAGGCCCGCCGGGACGTCGTCGGGCTCGAACATCGCAATGGCGACGTCGATCTCATCGCGCTGGACCTGCTGTGCGACGACCGGTGCCGTGCCCTCGCGCAGCCCGAGCTCGACGTTCGGGTGGAGCTTGTTGAAGCGCAGGAGCAGCTCCGGCAGGTCGATGCCGCCGGCGGGGAGCATCCCGCCAACGGTTAGGTGGCCCCTCACGAGGCCGCTCAGCTCATCGAGCTCGCTGCCCAGGGCCTCGACCTCGGCGAGGACACGCGAGGCGCGAGCCAGCGTGATCTCGCCCGCCTCGGTCATCTCGACGCGTCGGGTCGTCCGCGCGAAGAGCTCGACGCCGAGCTCGGCCTCCAGCCGCCGCACCTGCTGCGAGACGGCGGACTGGGCCACATGGAGCTCGTCGGCGGCGCGGGTGAAGCTGCCCTGCCGGGCAACCGAGGCGAAGTAGCGGAGTTGGCGGAGCTCCATTCAGCTAATTCATCGCAAATCGTGATGAATCACAACACGACTTCATGTTGCGACGATAACTGGAAGCGCCGACAATTGATGCATGCTGAAGCTCGAGGACGAGCAGACCGAGGCACGCGGGACCGTCCGAAACGACCTGCGGGCCGGGGACATCGGGGCCATTACGCGCCTGCACGGGGTCCTCTACGCCGCCGAGTACGGACTCGACGCGCGCTTCGAGGCGGGGGTGGCCGAGACTCTCGTCGCGGCGGTGGAGAGCGGATGGCCCGAGCGGGGAGCGATCCGCATCGCCGAGCAGGATGGACGCTTTGCCGGCAGCGTGGGGCTGACGATCGAGGGTCCCCAGCACGGCAGGGTGCGGTGGGTCCTGGTCGACCCCGCCCTCCGCGGTCGCGGAATCGGTCGCCGCATGGTGACCGAGGTTGTCGAGCTCGCCGACGCCTCCGGGCTTGAGCTGGTCGACCTGTGGACCTTCAGCGAGTTGCGCGCCGCCGGACAGCTCTATCGGTCTCTGGGCTTCGAGATCGTCGAGACGCGCCGCTTCTCCGGCTGGGGCCGGCCGATCCTCATGCAGCACTACGAGCGCCGGGAGCGGGCATGAGCGACACCGGTGAAGCCGTCGTTCTCCGCCTTGCCGAGGCCGAGGATGGCGCCGCCCTGTACCGGCTCGCCGCGCTCGACTCGATGCCCATGCCCGGCGGCGCGGCGCTCCTCGCCGAGGTGGACGGCGAGGTGATCGCCGCGCTGACCCTGGGGGACCGCGCAAGGATCGGGGACCCGTTCCGCCACACCGTCGCGATCCTCGATCTGCTCGAGCTTCGCGCCGACCAGCTGGAGGCCTCGCATGGCACGCCATCCGGGCATGGCAAGCTGCGTGAGTGCCCGAAGGCGACACGATCCACCGCGCCGCAGCCCGTCTGAACGCAGCGCTGGGCGGCCGCGAGCTCGTCCTCACCGAGGCGCCCGACCCACGCTCGCCGCTCCACAACCGCGCCGGGGAGCTGCGCGGGCGCACCCTCGAGCGCGCGGAGGCGCGCGGCAAGCATCTGCTCGGCCACTTCTCGGGCGACCTCGTCGTCCACAGCCACCTCGGGATCCACGGCAGGCTCGTGATCCGCGGCGACGGCCCGCCGCCGCGCGGCCGGGCCTGGCTCGTGCTCGGGGCCGCCCACGGGGTGGCGGCGCAGTTCGGCGGCAGGATCCTGCGCCTCGTGAGCGAGTCGCGGGCACGCAACGATCCCGGGCTCAGTCAACTCGGTCCCGACCCGCTGGGCCCGGGATTCGATCCGCAGGCGGCGGCGGGGTGGCTCCTGAGCGCGGGCGCGGGGCGGGAGGTGGGAGATGCCCTCCTCGACCAGCGGATCGTCGCCGGGATCGGCAACGCGATTCGCACCGAGGCATGCTTCGCCGCGCGGCTGAGCCCGTGGCGTCGAGTGGACGAGCTCGAGCCCGACGAGGCCGAGCGGGTCATCCGCGCGAGCCAGCACGTCATGCGCGTGGCCCTGGACCGCGGACGCCGCCCTCGGTCGATCTACCGCACCGCCGGCAGGCCGTGTCCGCGGTGTGGAACGCCGATTCGCTCGCGCGGCCAGGGCGACGCGAACCGGATCGCCTACTGGTGCCCCACCTGCCAGCGCTGAGGGCAGACAGGGATAATCGGCCCTGGAGGTGGAGGAGTGAGCGATGAGAACCTCGAGTTGCTGCGGCGAGTCCCGCTGTTCGCAGAGCTCTCGGGACCGGAGTTGCAGCGGATCGCCGACGTTGCGGTTCCCCGCTCGTTCCCTCCGAACGTCCGGGTCTTCCACGAGGGGGACTCGTCGGACGCCTGCTACATCGTGCGCAGCGGCGACCTGCGGGTGACGCGCGAGCACTCCGATGGCCGCGCGATCGCGCTCGCGACGCTCGCGCCCGGTGACATCTTCGGGGAGCTCGCGATGCTCGACGGCGGGACCCGCTCGGCGAGCGTCGAGACTCTCGCCGAGTCCGAGCTTCTCGCCCTCCCCGCCTCGGATGTGCGCCGCCTCCTCGCCGAGCACTCCGAGATCGCGGTCAAGCTCATCGTCGCCCTGGTCCGGCGCCTGCGCGAGACGAACGAGCGGGTCGCCCGTCAGTCGTTTCAGACGGTTCCGAGCCGGGTCGCCGGCGTGCTCTCCCAGCTGATCGCAGAGGAGTCCCTTCCGGAGGGCCGCGAGGGAATCACCGTGCGGATGACGCAGGCCGACCTCGCGCAGCTCGCCGGCACCTCGCGCGAGAGCGTCAGCCGGTTTCTGGCCACGCTCGAGCGCGCCGGCGTCGTCAGGGTGGGCCGCGGCCGGGTCACGATCATCGAGCCGCGGCGGCTGCGCGCCTACATCTTCTGAGCCGATGGGCGACCGCGACTTCGCGGCGCAGCGCCTGGCGATGGTGGAGCGCCAGCTGCGCCGCCGAGGCATCGAGGACGAGCGGGTGCTCGCGGCCATGGCAGAGGTCCCGCGGGAGGTCTTCGTCCCAGAGGAGCATCGGCGCCGGGCGTACGCCGACTCGGCGTTGCCGATCGGCCATGGGCAGACGATCTCGCAGCCATGGATCGTGGCGGCGATCTGCGAAGCGCTGGCTCCCGAGCCCGGCGAGACGGTGCTCGAGATCGGCACGGGTTCCGGCTACTCGACCTGCGTCCTGGCGAAGCTGGCCGGCCAGGTCGTGAGCATCGAGCGGGTGGCGCCCTTGGCTGCGCGAGCCCGCGGGGCGATCGCCGGTCAGGGAGTGGACAACGCCGAGGTCGTCGTCGCCGATGGCAGCGGCGGCCTCCCCGAGCGCGCTCCGTTCGACGCCATCGCCGTGCACGCGACGGCGCCCGGCCTGCCCCGCAACCTCATCAGCCAGCTGGCTCCCGGCGGGCGGCTCGTCGTCCCGATCGCCGAGCGCCGTGCGGACATGCTGACCCTGTTCCGACGGGTCGGCGAGGCCGTCGATCCGGTGAGGGGCGATGGGCTCGAGCGAACACTCATCGGTCCCTGTCGCTTCGTCCCCCTGATCGGTACCGAGGGCTTTCCGGAGTGACGTACAGCCGGACCCTGACGCGGCGAAATCACGTTAGGCTGGCGAGGATCTCGTCCCCGACGTCATGACAGCCGGCCTCTACGCCCTCAACTTCTTCTCGCCAGCGTTCATCGACCAGCTCCGCCGCGGGCGGAAGACGGCGACGATCCGCCTCGGCGACAAGTCCCGCAAGTACCAGCGCGGGCACGTCGTGTGGATCACCGTGGGCTACCAGCACTCGCCGAGGGAGAAGATCTTCGCCGCCGTGATCGACGACGTCGAGGTCAAGCGCGTGAAGGAGCTCTCGCCACGGGACATCGAGCACGACAACCCCGAGTTCCGCCGGCTCGAGGAGATGATCGGCTTCCTCGAGCAGATCTACGGCCGCGAGGTGTCGCTCGAGGACACGGTGACGGTGGTGCGGTTCTCACAGATCGTCGAGAGAGCCGGCCCAAGCTTCGGCAACGGCGAAACGCCCTCCCGCAACTAGCCCCGCTTCGATGATCCGAACCGGCCGGCCCGACGCACCGTATCCCTGAGCGTGTCCGAGTATCGGTTCCTAACGACCTGGATCCTCGACTGCGAGCGTGAGCGCGTCTTCGACGCGATCCACGACTCAGAGGAGTGGCCGCGCTGGTGGCGCGGCGTCGAGCGGGTCGTCGAGGTCGTTCCCGGGGACGCGGATGGCATCGGCCAGGTGGGTCGCTACACCTGGAAGTCGAAGCTGCCCTACGAGCTCACCTTCGAGATGCGCACCATCCGGAAGGAGCGTCCGGTCCTGCTCGAGGGCGAGGCCTCGGGTGAGCTGACCGGCACCGGCCGATGGCGCCTCTTCGAGCAGGACGGCGCGGGTGGCGCCGTGACGGCCGTCGTCTACGAGTGGAACGTCGCGACCACCAAGCGATGGATGAACGCAATCGCCCCGCTCGCCCGCCCCGTCTTCGAGTGGAACCACGACTGGGTGATGGGCAACGGCGGCGAGGGCATCGCCAGGCTGCTGGGCTGCCGGTTGCTGGCCAGCGACTGAACGCTGCGGCATTCCCAGATCTCAGTTGTGGCGACTCAGATCTCGCCTTGACAGCCTGCCCGCGCTCGCTACACTCCAGCAACACGCGCTGGCACTCTCACCTATAGAGTGCCAAGCGGGACTCCGGCCCCTCGCAGTGGGCCGGACAAGGACTTCCACGCACAAGACACTACGGAGGTAAAACGCATGAACCTGAAGCCGCTTGGCGACAGGCTGATCGTCAAGGCGATCGAGGAGGAGGAGACGACCGCAAGCGGCATCGTCCTTCCCGACACCGCCAAGGAGAAGCCTCAGAAGGGCAAGGTCCTGGCCGTCGGTGACGGCTCTTGGGACGAGGATGGCGAGAAGCGCATCCCACTCGACGTCGCCGAGGGCGACGAGGTCCTGTACTCGAAGTACGGCGGGACCGAGATCAAGATCGACGGCGATGACGTGCTGGTTCTACGCGAGTCAGACGTCCTCGCAAAGGTCGTTTAGCGACCCGCGACTGTCTAAAGGAGAAGAAGAAATATGGCTCACAAGGAGCTCAAGTACGACGCGGAGGCGCGGGCCGCATTGCAGGCCGGCGTCGATGGCGTCGCCAACGCGGTCAAGGTGACCCTTGGCCCGAAGGGCCGGTACGTCGTGCTCGACAAGAAGTTCGGCGCGCCGACCATCACCAACGACGGCGTCACCATCGCTCGCGAGATCGAGCTCGAGGACGTCTTCGAGAACCAGGGCGCCCAGCTCGTGCGCGAGGTGGCCACGGCGACGAACGACGTCGCCGGTGACGGCACCACGACCGCGACGCTGCTGGCGCAGACGATCGTCCGCCACGGCCTCAAGAACGTGGCCGCCGGCGCGAATCCGCTGGCGCTGCGCCGCGGCATCGAGACGGCCGTCGAGCAGGTCGTCGAGAACCTGCGGGACAAGCAGTCCGCAGAGATCGAGGGCAAGGAGCAGATCGCCCGCGTGGCCGCCATCTCGGCTGCCGACGAGGAGATCGGGAACGTGATCGCCGACGCGATCGAGAAGGTCGGCAAGGACGGCGTCGTGAACGTCGAGGAAGGCCAGACCTTCGGCATGGAGCTCGAGTTCACGGAGGGGATGCAGTTCGACAAGGGCTACATCTCGCCGTACATGATCACGGACCAGGACCGCATGGAGGCGGTGCTCGAGGAGCCCTACGTCCTGATCGCCAACCAGAAGATCGGCTCGGTCAGGGACGTCCTGCCCGTGCTCGAGCAGGTGATGCAGGGCGGGCGTCCGCTCGTCATCGTCGCCGAGGACGTCGAGGGCGAGTCGCTCGCGACGCTCGTCGTCAACAAGCTGCGAGGCACCTTCACCGGCGTTGCCGTGAAGGCCCCGGGCTTCGGTGACCGGCGCAAGCGCATGCTCGAGGACATCGCGGTCCTCACCGGTGGCGAGGTGATCACCGAGGAGATGGGCCTGAAGCTCGAGAACACGCAGCTCTCGCAGCTCGGCAAGGCCCGCCGCGTCGTCGTCTCCAAGGACACTACGACGATCATCGACGGCGGCGGCGAGAAGTCGGCGATCGAGGGCCGGATCAACCAGATCCGTCAGGAGATCGAGAACACCGACTCCGACTTCGACCGGGAGAAGCTCCAGGAGCGCCTGGCGAAGCTCGCCGGAGGCGTTGCCGTCGTGAAGGTCGGCGCTGCCACGGAGACGGAGATGAAGGAGAAGAAGCACCGCGTCGAGGACGCGCTGCAGGCCACCCGCGCGGCCCTCGAGGAGGGCATCGTGCCGGGCGGCGGCGTGGCGCTTCTGAACGCGCAGGATGCGATCGACTCCGCGTCGCTGGAGGCCGACGAGGCGACGGGCGCGGAGATCATCCGCCGCTCGCTCGAGGAGCCGATCCGCCAGATCGCCGAGAACTCGGGACTCGAGGGTTCGGTCGTGGTCGAGAAGATCCGCGGCCTGAAGCCCGGTGAGGGTCTCGACGCCGAAACCGGCGACTACGGCGACCTGATCAAGGCCGGCGTCATCGACCCGACCATGGTCACGCGTTCGGCGCTGCAGAACGCGGCCTCGATCGCCAAGAACATCCTGACCACGGAGGCGATCGTCGCCGAGCCGCCCGAGAAGGAGTCGGCGGCCCCGGCCGGTATGCCCGATATGGGCGGGATGATGTAAGAAACGCCGTAACAGGCGAGTGCCTCCGCGAGGAGGCGACTTCGAGAGGGCCCGGCAAGCTTGCCGGGCCCTTTTCGTCGAAGGCACCTATTCGGCCAAGGCCAGGACCTGGGCCATCTCCTCCGGCTCGACTCCGAGCGCCTCGACGTCTGCGGTTCCGCGCGAGGTCGTCATCGAGACCTCCATCAGCTCCGCCTCCTCCCAGGTGGCGAACGCGGCGTCGCCGAAGATGCGCCGCAGCCAGATGAGACCCTGCCGGACAAGGCCGAGCGGCACGTGGACCAGGGGGCGATCGTGGCCGGCCGCGCGCGCGATCGTCTGCGCCATCTGGTCGTAGGTGAGCGTTTGCGGGCCGGCGAGCTCGACGCGGGCTGGAGACTTCTCCGGCGAGTCGAGGGCCGCCACGACGCAGCGGGCCACGTCGCCCGCCCAGATCGGCTGGAAGCGCGCCTGGCCGCGGCCCGAGATCGGGAGCACTGGCAGCAGCGCGAGCCGGCGCATGATGGTCACCCACGGGTCGTCTCGGTCGTAGACGATCGACGGCGCGAACACGTTCGTCGCGAGCGGCGAGCCCAGCACTGCCGCTTCGGCCAGGGCCTTCGCACGGAAGAAGCGGGTGCGCTGGAACTCGCTCGCCTCGAGCGCGGAGAAGAAGAGGAAGCGCTCGGCGCCGGCGGCCTCTGCCGCCCGAAGCAGGCGCGCCGTGGCGAGGCCGTTCAGCTCCTCGACTCGCGCTCGGGGCTGGTCGCGGATGGCCGCAGCGAGGTGGATGACGACATCGACGCCTCGCAGCGCCTGCCGCTGCAGATGGCGGTCCCCGAAGTCGGCCAGGTCGCCCAGCGCGAGCCTCACCTCCACCCGGTGCCTGCCGAGGCGGCGCGGATCGCGCACGAGCACCCGGACCTCCTCACCCCGCTCGAGGAGCAAGGGCAGGAGGGCCTGGCCGATCGTCCCCGATGCGCCGGTGAGGAGGATCACCGCCAGGACTCTAGCCGCGGTTGCATGGGAGCGCGAACGGCGTGGACTTGCGCGAATCGTCACTTCCATGAACGGAAGCCGTCGCGTCCCACTCGCCTAGAATGTGCCGCCCGCTCGGCCGGGTCCCCCGGCGAGGCAACCTGGACCGACAGCAACCGAGAGGAAAGCGAGCCGAGTCTTGGCCTACGTGATCGCAGAACCCTGCATCGGCCAGAAGGACAACTCTTGTGTAGAGGTCTGTCCCGTCGACTGCATCCACCCGACGCCTGACGAGCCCGACTACGACAACGTCGAACAGCTCTACATCGATCCCGACGAGTGCATCGACTGCGACGCCTGCGTCGAGGCCTGCCCGGTCGACGCCTGCTTCGCCGAGGACCAACTGCCCGACGAGTGGACCAAGTACATCGAGATCAACTCCGGCTACTACGCCGGTAAGTAGCAGACCGCGCCTGGGCGGAGGCCCGGCGCTACGGCTTGTTCAGCAGGACCGAGGCGGTGGCGGCCGTGGGATTGGCGGTGACCAGGTCGACCCCCCGGTCGCCGTTGAGCCTGCCTGCGGCGACTGCCCGCGTGCGTACCCCGACCGTGACGTCCTTGGCGGGCTTGAAGGTGCCGTCGCCCCTGCCGCGGAGCGTGGAGAGGGTCGGGTCGTCGTCGCTCGTCACCGCGAGGTCTGGCTTGCCGTCGCGGTTGAAGTCCCCGCTGGTCAGTCCGATCGGGAACCCGCCCACCGGGTAGGTGTCCTGGGGCTTGAAGGTGGCGTCGCCCTTGCCGAGAAGGACGGAAACGTTGTCGTCGGTGCCATTCGTCACCGCCAGATCAAGCTTCCCGTTGCGATTGAAGTCGTCCGCGACGATGCCCCGCGACTGCACCCCAACCGGGTAGTCGACCTTGGGCTTCAGAGTGCCGTCGCCCTTCCCGCGAAAGATCGACGCGTAGGACTGCTCGAGGCCGCCGCCGGTGACGGCGACGTCCGGCTTGCCGTCGCGATCGAAGTCACGGATCGTGAGCGCGAACGGCAGGTTGTTCGCCGGGTAGTCGACCGCCGACTTGAAGCCGCCCTTCCCCTTGCCGATGAGGACCGAGATGTCGTCGTCATCGGAGTTCGCGACGACCAGATCCTGCCTGCCGTCGCGGTTGAGGTCGCCGACGGCGATGCCGCGTGGGAAGGCGCCCACCGGGAACTCGACGCTCGGCTTGAACGTGGCGTCACCCTTGCCGAGCAGGATGGAGACCTCGCCGCTCGCGTCCATGTCCGAGACGGCGAGATCCTTCCTCCCGTCGCGATTGAAGTCGCCGACCGCGAGCGCGGCCGCGTCGTTGCTGACCGGAAAGTCGACCTTTGGCTTGAACTTGCCGTGGCGCTTGCCGCGCAGGATCGAGACGCTCGTGTCGTCGAGGTTCGCCACGGCGAGATCCCTCCTGCCGTTACGGTTGAAGTCGGCGATCGCGACGCCGTCCGGGAAGTCACCGGTCGGGTAGTCCACGTGCGGTTTGAAGGTGCCGAAGGCGCCGGCGGCGGCGACGACCACCATGGCCGCCATCAGGGCGGCCAGGAGCGCGACGAGCGCATGGCGAGAGCGGCGCTGCGCGGCGAGCCCGCCCACGCTAGCCCTGGACGACGGGCAGCTCGGTCCCGCTCACGGGAGCCGCGGCTGCGAACGCCGGTGCCTCGGTCTGCATGACCGGCAGCTCCTGTGGCGTTGCGGCGACGATGCCACGGGCCGTCTGGCGGATGGCCTGAGTGGCGGGCGAGTCGGGCTCCTCGAGCACGAGCGGGACGCCTGCGTCGGCGTGCTCGCGCAGCTCCTCGGAGAGCGGGATCTTGCCCAGCAGCGGTACGTCGAGCTCGTCGGCGAGCAGCTGGCCGCCGCCCTCGCCGAAGATCGTGAAGCGCTCACCGCTCGGCGTCGTGAACCCGGACATGTTCTCGATCACGCCGAGCAGCTCGAGGTCGACCTTGCCCGCCATCTCGGCCGCGCGCCGCGCGACGGTCTGGGCGGCGGGCTGCGGGGTCGTGACCAGCAGGACCTTGGCCTGGGGCAGGAGCTGAGCGAGGGTCATCGAGACGTCGCCGGTGCCGGGCGGGAGATCGAGCAGCAGGTAGTCGAGCTCGCCCCAGTCGACGTCCTCGAGGAACTGCTGGATCGCCTTGTGGAGCATCGGCCCGCGCCAGACGACCGCGGCGTTCTGCTCGAGGAAGAAGCCGATCGACATCACCTTGATCCCGGCGGGCCCGTCGAGGGGGACGATCTTGCGCTGCGCGTTCACCTCGGGCTTGCCCTCGACGCCGAGCATGCGCGGGATCGAGTAGCCGTAGACGTCGCAGTCGAGAGCGCCGGCGCCGTTGCCCTCGGCGGCGAGCGCGGCGGCGAGGTTGGCGGTGAGCGTCGACTTGCCTACCCCGCCCTTGCCGGAGGCGACGCAGACGATGTTCTTGACCTGCGCCAGGGCGCCCTCGGGTAGCCCGCTGGGGCGACCCAGGGCCTGCTGGAGGCCGCGCTTCTCGTCGTCGGAGAGGACGTCGAAGGTCACGCCCACGCCCGTGACTCCGTCGAGCTCGGACACCTGCCGCGCGACCGCCTCCTGGAAGTGCGAGCGGATCGGGCAGCCGGGAGTCGTCAGCGAGACCATCACGTCGATGCGGCCGTCCGGCGCGATCTCGATCGAGCGGACCATCCCTAGATCCACGATCGAACGCCGCAGCTCGGGGTCGATCACGGCCCGGAGGGCCTCGTTCACCTGGTCTTTGGTGGGGACTGCCATCGCGGTCCAGTTTAGGGACGTTGTCGCGCGACCCACGCCAACAAAGAGATCGACGGGCCGCTAGGGCCCGCCGATCGGGGAGGAGAGGTTGCTGTTCTGCCCGCGAGGTATGTGATGCGGACAGCTTCTCCAGGCTCGGCGCAACCTCGAGCCGGCCTGGGGTAAGCGCTAGACCAGCGTGGAGACCCGCTCCTGCACCGTGCTCTGAGCCTTCTTGATGCTCTGCTCGGCGCGCTTGCGGTTCTGCTTCAGCGTCGTCTCGGCCTTGCGGCGGTTCTGGCGGACGGTCGTCTCGACCTTGCGCCGGCGCTGCTTGACCTCGCGCTCGACCCGGTTGCGGGTCTGACGAACGCGCTGGGTCGCCTTGCGACGGGCGGTACCGCCGCGGCGCTCGAACCTGTTGAGCTCGCGCTCGACGCGGGTCCGGAGGCTCTTGAGCTCCTTCTCACGCGTGGTCGGCGCGGTCCACGGGTCGACCAGCTCGTTGACGCGGTCGGCTGCGGTGAGGGCGACGCCGACGGGAACATCGACGGCACGCTCGCTCGTCTGACGCACGTACGAGACGGCGCCGTTGCGGGCCTTGGTGATGCCCTCGCGCACCTTCGCGCTGTCGCTCTTCGGCGTCGTCGTCGAGGCCGTGGTGCGAGCGCTGGTGGCCTTGGTCTGAGTCTTGGCGTTGGCTGCCATTTGGTTTCCTGAACCCCCTCGGGATGGGTGGTTTCCTCTGCTTCTAACTTCCTTACTTCTAAGGATGTTCGAGTATACAGAGTCGAACAGGTGTTTGTACTCCGGGCGGCCGGAGCGGTTACACGGGCACTGAGGGAGAGGGTGCGGGCGCCGGAACGTCGAGTTTCGCCGCTGGTACACGCATAGCGTGTACAAACGCAGAAAGTCGGACCTACGCCGCCGCCGGGGTCATCCCCTCAGTGCGTTCCAACCACGCTCGTGGCTTCTCCAACTCCTCGAGATCGGGCAGCGCCTCGGGCCCAGACCAGACCCGGTTGAACCCTTCGATCCCAACCTCCGCCACCACCGCATCGCAGAACGCCTTACCCAGCCGGTACTGGCGCAGCTTCATCTCCATCCCGAGCAGGCGCCCGACGATCGCCTCCAGCCCCGACCGTCCCTCGCGCCGGGCCTCCATGCGCCTGCGCAGCTCGGCGTACTCCGGCCCCAGGCCCTCAGCGGCGCCGTCCATGACGTGCTCGGCGTGGCCCTCGAGGACCGCCATCGTCGCCTGAGCACGATCGAGCAGAGCGCGCTGCTCCGGCCCGGCGAGCACGCGGACCAGCTCGCCCCTGAGCAGGGCGCCGGCGATTCTCCGGGGGTCCGAGCGCAGGGCGCTTCCGGCGGCGCCTCGGACCCGGCCGCCGTCGAGCCTCGCGGTCCCGGCTGCGATCAGCTCGCTCACAAGCCCGCCCAGGTGTGGGCGCAGCCACGCGACGGCGCCGAACTGGACGGCGTGCGTCAGCTCGTGCAGGGCGATCCAGTGCAGGAACGGCTCGCGAGATGCGGCGAGCTGGCGCTCGGCCTCCACCAGGTTGGGCCACACGAACAGCAGACGCGCGGGACGCGCGCCGTCGACAAGCGAGACGTCGTACTGACCCAGGACCCGGCGCGCGGCGAGTCCGACGATCGTCCCCGCCTCGCCCGCGGTGCCCGCGCCGAGCAGCCCTCTGGCCACGCCGCCGAGTGGTCCCGGCAGGCGAATCGCCGCGGCGGCGTGCTGGTCGAGCTCCCCGGCCAGCTCGCGGATCATCGCTAGCGCGTTCCGCGCCCAGTCCGAGCGATCGATCGCCTCCGGCCCGGGCGGCGCGATCGGTGGGCGCAGGTGCGCGTAGGCGACGACCCGCTCGGTGGCCTCGGCGCACGTGCGGCTCAGCGCCTCACGATCGGGAGCGCTCTCCTCACCGCTTCCGGCCACCGTGCGGGCGAGGCGCTCGGCCAACCCCCAGTCGACGAGTCCCGCGCTCACGTCAGGGGCTCGGCCGCCTCGGCGTATCGCTGGACCTCGCGCAGCTGCGCGAGCATCTCGGCGTCAAGGGCGGCGGTCACGTGGTAGCGGGCCCCAAGGTCGAGCGTCGCCTCGCCGAGCTCGTATCCCGGCAGTTCGACCATCGCGCCGGCCTCGCGGGCGATCAGCTGCCCCGCCGCTGCATCGACCGAGCGGCAGGCACGCGCGGTCAGAGCGCCGTCGAAGCGCCCGGCCGCGACGTACGAGAGCGACAGGGCGATCGAGCCGAGAACCCGGATCCTGAACGCCTTCCCCGAGAGCCGTTCGAGCATCGGGATGATCCGCTCGGGCTTTGCCGCCTCGATGTTCACCACCTCGAGGCCGTATCCGGGACCCACTGCATGGAGCTCCCTGTCGCCGAGCCAGGCGCCTCTGCCGCGTCGCGCGTAGAACTCCTCCTTCGCCCCGAAGTCGTAGACGTAGCCCAGCTCGACGTCTGCCATCGCCGGCCCAGACGCGACGGCGATGCTCAGGGAATGCGACGGGATCGTGCGGCGGGCGTTGAGCGAGCCATCGATCGGATCGACGATCACCTGGAGCTCTGCTTCGCCCTCACCGAAGCGGACCTCCCCGCGCTCCTCCGAGACGACATTGAGCCGGGCGCCCGTCTGCTCATGCAGTCGCTCGAGCTCGGCGAAGACGATGTCCTCGGCCTTCCGGTCGATCACGAGGGAACGGTCGCCGCCCTCGCCGCGGCCCGCGTACTCGGTTCGCTCCGCGATCCCGGGCTCTGAGGCGAAGAGCTCGCGCTGCGCCGCCACCATCGCCCGGCATGCCCCTCGCCAGTCGGCGTCGAGCGCGGCTGCCGGTTCCGCGGCGTCCCTGGTCGTGACCGGTCGGTCCGGGCTCATCGGGGGCCATGCTAGACCCCTGCCCCGGGGGCCTCGGCGACCTCTACCCGGGCCGCTAGCTTTAGGGCGGTGGAGGGAGCAGCGGATCACCCAATCGAGCTGACCGAGGCACAGCGCCGGGTGGCTGGGCACCGCCAGGGTCCGCTCCTCGTCCTCGGCGCCGCAGGGTCCGGCCGCAGCGAGGCACTGGTCGCCCGCCTGGTCTCCCTCACCGCCGACGGCACGCGGCCCGAGCGCGTCCTGGTCGCAACCCGATCGCATGCTGCCGCCATCCGCCTGCGCGAGGCGGCGGAGTCGGCACTGGATGCGCCATACGAGCGGCTTGCGATCGCTCCCTACGAGGACATCGCGGAAGAGCTCCTGCGCGAGTACGCGCTCGAGGCGGGCCTCGATCCTTTCTTCGCGACCGTCGCCCCCGCGGACCGGCTCGCGATCCTGCTCGATCGAATCGACGATCTGCCCCTTCGCAGGCACGAGATCCGCGGCAACCCGGCCGGCCTGCTCGCCCGGCTCCTGCGCCGGATCGATGCCCTCAAGTCAGAGGGCGTGGATGCCGGAGCGATCCGTACTTGGGCCGAGGCACGGGGTCGCGCCGCTACGGCTCCGGCCGAGCGCGAGCGCGCACAGCGCGAGCTTGAGTTCGCCGAGCTTTACGCGCGGCATGACCGCATCCTGCGGGATGCGGGCAGCCTCGACGGCGGCGATCTGGTGCTGGACGCAGCCCGATTGCTCGCCGAACGCGCCGACGTCCGCGACCGGGTCGCCGCCCGGTACCCGCATGTGATGGCCGACGAGCTGGAGGACGCCGGGATCGCCCGCCGGAACCTGCTCCTCGCACTCGCGGGGCACGGCAACCTCGTGGTCACCTGCGACGAGCGCCAATCGGTGCGCCGCTTCCGCGGTGCGGGCGCGCAAACCCTGCGGGTCATCCGCGAGGCGTTCCCGGATGCGGAGGAGATCGTGCTTCCCGGAGCGGTTCGTTTTGGACCTGCGCTCGAGCGTGCGTCGGAAGCCGTCGCGGCGTCCATCCACGGGTCCGACGCTTCGACCGCCGAGCCCGCCGACGGCTCTGATTCCGGAATCGTGCGGTTCTGGCGCTGCGACGGCGAGCGCGCCCAGGCCCAGGCGGCCGCGCGCGAGATCGAGCACCTGCTCGCCGCGGGCGAGGTGATGCCCAGCCGCATCGGCGTGATCGTCGGCTCGGGGTGGAGAGAGGGGCGCCTCGTCGCCGCCGCGCTCGAGGAGCGCAGCGTTCCCTTCCGCTTCGTGGGCGACGCGGCCTTCTTCGCGCGCCCCGAGGTCCGCGACGCCCTCGCCTGGCTGCGGATGCTCGCCGACCCGCACGATTCAGCGGCCGTTGTGCGTGCCCTCACCCGGCCGCCCGTCGAGCTTCGCTCGGTTGACCTCGCCAGGGTCACGACGATCGCCCGGCGCCGCAAGCTCGACATGGTCTCGGCTCTCGAAGCGGGTCTTGAGAGCCCGCAGCTGCCACCCGAGGCGCGGGACCGCATTCAGGCGTTCCTGCGCCTTCAGGGAGCGGCGGCCAACGCGCTCGAGGAGATGCGGGCGGACGTCTTCGTCAGGCGTCTGATCGAGCGGATCGGGCTGCGCCGCCACCGGCTCTTCGCGGCAAGCCCCGAGACCGCCGAGCGCCTGGTCAACCTGTCGCGCCTTGCGGACCTGGCGGCGAGCTGGTGCCGGCGTGAGCCGCGGGCGTCCACTCGGGACTTCATCCGCCACCTGGCCGCCGTCGCCGATGCCGGTGAGCTCTCCGGGGACGGGGACGCGCTGGCTCCGGCTGCGCGCGGCGCCGTCGTGCTCGCGGAGCCCGAGCAGGTCAAAGGCCTCGAGTTCGAGCACGTCTACCTGCTCGGCCTGCATCGCGGCGCGATTGCCGCCCGTCCCTGGGAGGACGCGTGGGTTCCGGATGAGCTGATCGACGACGAGATGCCGCCGCCCGGAGAGGAGCTCGACGCTAACCGCCGCGCCCGCCTCGCCTACGTCGCGATGACGCGGGCGACGCATTCGCTCGTCCTCTCCTGGCCCGAGGTCGTCGCCGACGTGTCCACACCGGCGTCGCCGCTGTACGAGGCGGCCCGCGAGGCGCTCGGCGGGGAGGAGGAGATCCACACCGAGGAGCTCTTCGGCCCGGCGGAGGGTCTACATGCCACCTACCGGATGCTCCGCGACGAGGTGCTGGAGGCGTCATGGCGAGCGGGGTCGGCGCTCTCCGAGATGCGCCTCGACACCGCGGAGGACGTCAACCGCGCGGTCGCCCGCTACCTGGAGCTGATCAAGCTCGCGGCCCTCATCCAGCGGCCGGGCTCCGAGCCGGTGGCCGAGAGCCTCGCCGCGATCGGTGAGCTCCTGCAGCGGGTGGCTACGCCGGAGCAGCGTGCGACGCTCGAGACCTCGGCGCTGGACGAGTACGTCGCGGGCGAGGAGCGCGAGTCGCAGGCGCGCCGCGACCTCGTCCGCTCGAGGCGCGAGCCGTCCCTGGACCAATTCATCCCGCGCCGCGGCGACGGGCTGGCGCTCTCCGCGTCCGACATCGACCTATACAGGATCTGTCCCCTCAAGTACAAATTCGCGCGCGTCTTCGCGATCCCGCAGGACCCGACGATCAACCAGCGATTCGGGATCCTGGTCCACCAGGTCCTGGAGCGCTTCCACGCCGAGGAGCTGCGCGGTTCGGACGCCGCCCCCACGTTCGATCCCGCCGGCAGCCTCGATCGCCTGCTGGCCCTGTTCGAGGCGGGGTGGCGGCGCAACGGCTTCGGCTCGTCGGACGATGAGCTCCAGTACCGCGACCGGGCGGTGGCGGCCCTTGCCCGCTATCACGAGCGCCACGTGGGCTCGCAGACCCGCCCGGTGTGGCTCGAGCGCCGATTCGCCTTCACGATCGGCCCTCATCACGTCGGCGGCCGAGTGGATCGCGTCGACCAACTGCCCGACGGCGGCTACGAGCTGATCGACTACAAGACCGGCGAGCGCAAATCTGTCCCGGAGCGGGCGGGCGAGGTCCAAATCGCCCTGTACCGGCTCGGCGCCCGAGAGGCGTGGGACATCGAGGCCGAGCGCGGCAGCTACTGGTACGTGCTCGACGACGAGCGGGTTCAGGTTCCGGCCGAGCCGGACGATCCCGAGCGGGTCGAGCGCACCGTGCTGGAGGTGGCGGCGGGGATCGAGGGCCAGGACTTCGAGCCGCGCCCCTCGTATGAGATCTGCAGCTGGTGCGACTACCGGCTGATCTGCCCGGCGTCCGAGGCGTAGCGCCAAACCCGGTAGCTGAAGAGGGTCCGGTAGCCGAGGCGTTCGTAGACCGAGCGCCCCATCGGCGAGGCCTGCAGCGAGGCGAAGTCCGCTCCGTCCTCGAAGGCACGGTTCGTGACCCACGCCGTCACCGCGGCGCCGACGCCACGGCCGCGTGCAGCGGGACTGGCGGCGACCCAGCCGACGAATCCGACGTCCTCGAGCACGATCACCGTCGCGCCGCCGACAGGCGTCCCATCGAGCCATGCCAGGCATCCGGCCGTCGGCGGCGCGAGCAGCCCGCCCTTGGCGAAGGCATCGAAGATCTCGGGCGGGAAGCCAAGGCTCGCGTAGGCCTCGCCGCAGAGCCGCCAGTAGGCCGCGACCTCCTCAGGGCCTGCGACCTCGCGGAGCTCGACAGCGGGATCCAGCCTGGGCTGGTCGAGCGGCTCGGTGGTGACCATCTCCGGATAGTCGGGGTTGACGATGGTGAGCCCACGTGCCTCCGCGGTGCGTTCGAGCCCCTCGTCCTCGACGGTCGCCCGCGTGAACAGGCTCCACGCCGGTCGTTCCTGAGCCGCGAAGAATCGTGCGGCGCCCTCCATCAACGCCTCGGGGTCCATCGTCTCGCCCGCGGGAATGAGCGCGTTGAGGAACGGGAAGGGATGGCCGCAGGCGAAAGCGACCCCGCCATTCATGCGCTCTACGGCGCCACCACTGTGCTCTGCGGCGCGAGCGAGGAAGGCGACGTGGTTGGCGTGTGCGCGGGCAGCCAGCTCAACCATCACGCTCGCCGCGCTGGCGCAGGAAGCGCTGGAACTCGCGGGCGATCGTGTCGCCGGAGGGGACCTCGCCCCCGGTCTCGACCGCCTCCTGCTCGGCTTCGAGGCGCGTGACGAGCTCCTGGATCTCGGGGTTGGCGGCGACCGCTCTGTCGACCTGCCGCTCGAAGCCTTCGATGGCGTCCTCGAGGTCGGAGGCATCGACGGCGATGCCGGTCAGGCCCTCGAGCCGCCGCAGGAGCGCGAGCGCGGCCTTCGGGTTCGGCACCGCCGCCACGTAATGAGGCACGGCCGCCCAGAGGCTCGCGGACGGGATGCGCCGCTGGCGGCAGGCGTCATGGAGCACGCCGATGATTCCGGTCGGCCCTTCGTAGTTGGAGCGGCTCAGGTCAAGGCGCTCGACGAGCTCCTGGTCGGTCGCGAGCCCGGTGATCGGGACCGGCCTGCTGTGCGCCACGTCGGCGAGCAGCGCGCCGAGGGTGACCACCATCTCGACGCCCAGACGCTCGGCGGCGTCGAGGAGCGCGGCCGCAAAGGTGCGCCAGCGCAGGTTCGGCTCGATGCCGCTGAAGAGCACGAGATCGCGCTCGGTCCCTGACGCCCGGGCGCTCACGAGAGTGCTTGCCGGCCAGTCGATGTGCCGGGTTTGGCCCTCGGTCATCCGAATCGTCGGCCGGTTCACCTGAAAGTCGAAGAACTCCTCGGGATCGAGGTGGCCGACGAGCTCCGAGTCGAGACCGACGGCACAGGCTTCAAGGGCGGCGGTGGCGGCGCTCGCCGCGTCGTTCCAACCTGCGAACGCGGCCACCAGAATCGGGGCCCGCAGCTGCGGAACCTCCCCTTCCCAGATCAACGCGTCCACGGTCGCGAGCCTACAGGTGGCGGCCCCTCGCCACGCTGGTTCGGTTCGCCGGTTTGCCGGGCTCGGAGCCGTCCGCGGCCGGAGTCAACATCGGCACGTGGAAGCGCAGGCAGCAGTGCGCCCGCTCGAGGCGGTCCCCGAGCGCGGTCCTACCGTCGCCGAGCTCGGGCCGGGGCGGCGGTTCGAGGGGCGTTTCGCATGCGCACGAAAGGATCGGCTGACCGGGCGCAACGGCTCGCCGTACCTGGCGCTGGAGCTGCGGGATCGAAGCGGCTCGATTCCGGCCCGGGCCTTCCGCGACGTCGACCGCCTTGCTGCCCGCTTCGACCGCGGCGACGCGGTCGCCGTGAGCGGCCGCGTCGAGCGCTACCGCGGCGAGCTCGTCGCCGAGGTCGAGGACCTGCGCCGGCTGGAACCGGGGTCGTTCGACCCGTCGGACTTCCTGCCGGCCGCGTACCGGTCGACCGAGGAGCTCGAGGGATTCCTGGAGCACCTCGCCCGCGAGGTCCACGACCCGGGCCTGGCCGCGCTCGTGAACGAGGTTGTCTGCACAGGCCCTCACGCGGCGGAGTTCAGGCGCGCGCCGTGCACCAGGGGTGGGCATCACGCCTACCTCGGCGGTTTGCTCGAGCACACGGTCGCGGTCGCGACGCTGGTGGGGGAGGTCTGCGTGCTGCACCCCCGGCTCGACTCGGACCTTCTGATGGCCGCGGCGATCGTGCACGACGTGGGCAAGGTCCGCGAGTTCACCTACGGGGCCGAGATCGGCCTCACTGATGAGGGGCGCATGCTCGGCCACCTTGCAATTGGCGCCCAGATCCTCGGCGAGGCGGCGGGTGAGCTGCCCGATGAACGGCGCATTGCCCTTCTCCACTGCGTGCTCTCGCACCATGGCCCCGACGCCGGTGCCGCGAAGGCTCGGGCCGCCGGTCCGCGCGGCCGCGGCTTCGGCTCGCCCGAGGCGCTCGCCCTGTACCGCCTGAACGCTCTGGACGCCACGATCAAGGGCGCCCTGGAGCACGGCGCGGGCTGACTATTCGTCGATCGAGGGGCGCCGTCGCGCCCGTTTGCGCTCGGACGTCCGCCGCTTGCTCTCGAGCCGGCGCTCGCGCGCTGCGCGTCCGGGCTTGGTCGCGCGCCGGCGCTTGGGGACGGCAAGGCCGCCGGCGATTCGCGATCGGAGCCGCTCCAGCGCGAGCTCACGGTTGCGAGCCTGGCTGCGGGCGTCCTGGGCGACGGCGCTGACGCGGCGACCGAAGCGCCGGTGCAGGCGCTCGCGCTGCGCCGCGCTGAGCGTGTTCGACGCATCGATGTCGAATACGGCCTCGATGCGCGAGGCGGTGACGTTCGCATGCTGGCCCCCGGGGCCCGACGAGCGGCTGGCGCGCACCTCGATCTCGCCGAGCGGGATTGCGAGGTCGTCACTCACCCTCAGGCGCCCCTCCATCACGAGCTCGGGGAAGGCCGCATACCGCGACGCGCCAGCTGGGCGGCGACGAAGACGAGCAGCGCCGCGAAGCCGAGCTCGAGCGCGCGCTGGGAAACGGCGTTGGCGACCACGACTCCGAGCACGACGCCGAGCGGCGAGAGCACGCCGATCCACAGCCCCTCGCGCAGGCGCACGTTGCCATAGCCGTACTGCCGCCAGGTTCCCGCGGCCGCGACGATCACGATCGCCAGCAGCGAGGTCGCCTCGGCGCCCACCTGCGACTCGTCGAGGAAGATCGCGAGCGCGGGGACGAACAGGATCCCGCCGCCGACGCCGATGAGGCCGCCGACCATGCCGCCGGCGAAGGCAAGGGCCAGCGCGAGGACTATGTCCATCGTGCCGAGAGGGTCATGGGACGGTCAGCTCCACCGCGATCACGATCAGGACGAACGCGAAGATGAGCGAAACGGCGCGCTCGGGCAGGCGCTGCTGCAATGCCGCCCCGGCGATCACTCCGCCCACGGCCGGGACCCCGATCAGGAGCCCCTTGCCGGCTTCGACGTTGCCGTAGAGGGCCTGGGCGACGACCCCGAACGCCCCGATCACGATGATCGCCGCAAGGCTGGTTCCCGTGGCCTCGCGCTCGCCGTAGCCGAGCCAGAGGATCAGGAGCGGCACGATCACCGTTCCGCCGCCCACCCCGAAGAGGCCGCTGAAGACGCCCGCCGCCGTCGCGATCACCGCGAGTCTGACAAGGCGCTCGCGGCTCGCCGCCGCCGCTTCGCTCATCGCGCGGCGATACTAGTCGCCTGTCTCATAACGTCTCGATGGGATGAACGCCGCCACCGCCCCGCAGCTGGCCGAGCTGATCGCGCCGCTGCGCGAAGATCCCGCGAGCTCGGCCGTGCTCTCCGACGTGGACGGCACGCTGTCGCCAATCGTGCGCGACCCGTCGGCGGCGGAGGTGCCAGAGCCGGCGCGCGAGCTCCTGCGCGAGCTCGCCGGACGTTACGCGCTGGTCGGCTGCCTCTCGGGACGGCCGGCGCGCGAGGCGCGGCGGCTCGTCGGCCTCGACGAGCTCGTCTATGCCGGAAACCACGGGTTCGAGCTGCTTGGCCCCGGCGAGTCAGAGCCGGTGCTCGACCCTGCGGTGCGCGGGCGGGAGGGGCGCGCTCGCGAGTTCGCCGAGAGCCTCGACCCGGGCCTGCTCGACTCGGTGGGGGTCCGCCGGGAGGACAAGGGCCCGATTCAGGCGTTCCACTGGCGCGGGGCGCAGGGCGAGGCAGCCGCTCGCATGCGCGCCCAGGAGATCGCGGCGCTGGCCCAGGCGCGTGACCTGGTGCCCAGATGGGGCCGCAAGGTGCTCGAAGTACGGCCGGTGGCCGGCATCGACAAGGGTTCGGCGATCATGCGTCTCCTGCGCGAGCGCTCGCTCGGGAACGCGCTCTACGGGGGCGACGACGTCACCGATCTGGATGCGTTCCGTGCCCTTGGCTGGATGCGCAGCTCAGGGCGACTGCAGGCCGCCGTGTGCGTGGGGATCGCATCCGACGAGGGGCCGTCCGACATCGCCGAGCGGGCCGACATCATCGTGACCGGCCCCGATCAATACCTGGACGTCCTCAGGGCGCTGCTGTGAGGCGGGATCGATGCTCTTCTGCGACCTGCTGAGAATCACCGTTCTCTTGATCGCGGGAGTCGCGTCCGCTCTTGGCGCGGTCACCGTCGTGATCGCCAACCAGGACGCGGACCACACGACCCTGATCGTCGCCGGCGCCTGGTGGTTTGTCGCCGTTGTGATCGGCTTGGTCCTTGGGCGCTCGGCGCGCGCCGCCGAGGCGATGCGCGGAGCGCTCGCTTCGGCAAGGACCGCGACCAGCCTGCCGTCCGAGAGCCCGGGTCGGATCGCGCTCATGCGGCTTTGGCCGATCGGCGCCTTCGCGCTGATCTCGGCCGGCCTGGCCTGGATCTGGCCGCAGATCGCCGCCGTCGGCGCGGGCTACTCGATCCTGGTTGCGCTTGCCTGGCGCCGGCGTGAGGCTGCCGTCACCGCGATCGAGGAGCGCGACGGCGTTCGCTTCTACGTCGAGCCGTCCTCCGCTCTGCAGCCCGTCCAGCTCGTCCGCACTCCCGGCCTCGGTCGCGACCGCACGCCACCGGGGCATCCACCGCCCCCACCGCCCGCGGTCTGAGAGCTCGTCGTCGGGGGTGAGGCGGTCGAACGCGATGCGGGCCCCAAGCCCGGCCACCGTGGCCGCCGCCGCCGTCATCAGCAGCGCTGCGCGGGGATCGACAGCCTCTGAGAGCCAGCCGGCGATCGGCCCGCCGATCGGGGTCGAGCCCAGGAAGACGATCGAGTAGAGGGCCATCACCCGGCCGCGCATGGCCGGGTCGGCGTTCAGCTGCAGCCACGAGTTGACGCCGGCGGCGAAGGTCACGCTTGCGGCGCCGAGCGGGATCAGGGCAAGCGCCGCGAAGGGCAGCGTCGGGGCGGCGGCAGCGACCGCTGCCAGTGCGCCGAAGCCAAGCGCCGCGGTGACGAGCAGCTTCGGATCCACGTGACCGCGCGCGCCTGCCGCGAGTGCGCCGATCACCGAGCCGGCGGCCATCGCCACAGCCAGCACGGTGTAAGCGGCGGCTCCGCCGTCGAAGGTGAAGTTCGCCAAGAGCGGCAGGATCACCTGGAAGTTGAATCCCAGCGTGCCGACGAGGGCCATCATCGCCAGCGGGATGGCAAGCCGGGGAGTGGCGGCCACGTAGCGGATGCCCGCGCGCACCGCGCCGGGTTCGCGGGCCGCGGGGGCCGCGGGTCGAAGCTGGTCGGTCTCCATCCCGCGCAGGGCGAAGATCATCGCCGCGAACGAGGCCGAGTTGATCAGGAAGCAGGGCCCGACCCCGAGCGTCGCGATCACCAGGCCGGCTCCGGCCGGCCCGATGATCCGGCTCGAGTGAATGATCACGCTGTTCAGGCTCACCGCGTTCACGACTCGGTCGGCGCCGACCATCTCCATCACGAACGCTTGGCGGGTTGGGTTGTCGACGGCGTTGATCACGCCGCGCGTGAAAACGAGCGCGAACACCATCGCCGGCGTCACCACCCCCGCGGTGGTCACGCCGAAGAGGGCGAGGGCCGGCAGCATCATCAGCGCCTGGGTGACGAAGAGCAGGGAGCGCTTGTTGACGCGGTCGGCGAGGAGACCGCCCCAGGCGCCGAAGCCGAGCATGCCGACGAACTGAAGCGCGGAGGTGACACCCACGGCGAGGCCACTGCCGGTGAGCTGAAGGATCAGCCACATCTCGGCGACGACCTGCATCCAGTTGCCGCTGATGGAGATGAGCTGGCCGGCGAAGTAGCGCCGGTAGTTGGGGATCGAGAGCGATTCGAAGGATCGTCTGAGAGCAGCGCTCAACGGCGCTCACTCTCCAGAAGCTCCTCGAGCAGATCGACGGCTCGATCGAGGGTGGCCAGCTGCTCGTCGTCGAGGTCGCGCAGGTGCCGCGCGAGGTAAGCGGTCTTGCGCCGACGCAGGCGGAGCAGGAGCTCGCGACCGGCGCGAGTGACGCTGATCAGATGGGAGCGGCCGTCGACCGGATCCGGGGCGCGGTCCACGAGGCCCTCGGCTTCGAGCCGGGCCACCATGCGAGTGGCGGTCGGGCGCTTGACGCGCTCCAGCTTCGCGAGCTCGCTCGGAGTGATGGGGCCGCTCCGGTCGACGGTCCCGAGGGCGGCGATCAACGTGGGGCCGAGGTCGGTCCCGGCCTCCTGGCGCAGGCGGCGGGCCGTACGGACGATTGCGGTCCGCAGGCGTGCTGCTGTCTCGATGACGCGGTCCTCGGAGCGCCTGTGAATAGTTTCCATCGCTAATTAGCTTAGCAAACTACCTTCAGAAGGGACGCCTACGCCCGCGTCCGCTTCCGCAGACGCGAGAACGCGCTCCACGTGCGGGTGTTGGCCACCTGCTTGGGTGTGAGCCACGCACGCCGGGCCGTGGCGAGGCCGTAGACGATGTTCCCGAGGGTGTCGGTCCCGTGAGCGTCGGTGTTGATGCAGATCATCACCCCGGCCTCGGCAGCCAGGCGGGCGTGGTGCTCGGAGAGGTCGCGGCGGTTAGGGTTGCCGTTGATCTCGAGCATCGTGCCGTTGGCTGCTGCGGCCTCGGCCACCTTTTCGACGTCGATGTCATACGGCTCGCGGCGGAGGATCAGCCGGCCGGTGAGGTGGCCGATGCAATCGACGAGCGGGTGCTCGATCGCGGCGATCACTCGCTCGGTCATGGCCTTCGGCGAGATCCGGAACGAGGTGTGGACGCTTGCCATCACCCAGTCGAGCTCTGCGAGCACCTCGTCGGGGTAGTCGAGCGATCCATCCGTGCCGATGTTCACCTCCGATCCGGCGAGCAGGCGAAAGCGCTTCCCCTTCATCGCGGCGTTCAGCTCGCGCACCTCTTCGACGCGCGCGAGCAGCGCGTCGGCCTGCACGTCGTCGCCGAAGCCGTGGCTGGCCGAGTGATCGGTGACGGCGAAGTAGGCATAGCCGCGAGCGCGGGCCGCCTCGGCCATCTCCTCGAGCGAGTTGCGTCCGTCCGAGAGCGTCGTGTGCGAGTGCAGATCGCCGCGGAGGTCGCTGAGCTCGATCAGCTTCGGCAGCGAGCCGTTCGCGGCCGCGGCGATCTCGCCGCGCGCTTCACGGAGCTCGGGCTCGATGTAGGCGAGTCCGAGGCGCTCGTAGACCTCGGCCTCGGTCGCGAATCGCTCAACCTTGCCGGACTCGGTGTCGGCGATCCCGTGCTCTGAGACGGAGAGGCCCATCCCAACCGCCCGCTCGCGGAGCTGGACGCTGTGATTCGCGGATCCCGTGAAGTGCTGGAGCAGGTTGCCGTAGGCATCGGGAGCAACGATCCGCAGGTCCACCGAGATGCCGTTGTTGGTCACTACGCGCGTTCCCGACTCCCCCGCCGACCCGGCCTCGGCGACGAGTGCATGCTCGGTCAGGGCCTTCGAGAGCGCGGCAGGGTCCGTCGACGTGGCGATGAGATCGATGTCCTTGCACGTCTCGGCGCGGCGCCGCGCCGAGCCCGCGATCTCGACCGCCTCCGCAGCGGGGTGCTCCCGCAGGGCGTCGGCGAGCTCCTCGGCCACCGGAAGGACGGCCGAGAGCAGCAGACGCCCGCCGGCGCCCTCCTCGCTCATCCGCTCGAGACCGGCGAGCACGTTCTCCTCCACCTTGGCCCCCAGTCCCTTCACTCCGCGAATCCGCTGCGCCTCGGCGGCCGCCTTGAGCTCGTCGAGGTTCTTCACGTCGAGCTCGTCGTAGAGGCGGCGAGCGGTCTTCGCTCCCAGCCCGGGAAGGCGCGTCACGGCGACGAGCGTCGCCGGGAACTTCGCCTTCAGCTTGGCGGCGGCCGGAATCTCGCCGTCGTCGAGCAGCGCGACGATCTTCATCTCCAGCGTCTTGCCAATGCCCGGCAGCTCGGTGACGCGTCCGGCGCGGGTGAGCTCCTCGATCGAGACGGGGCTCTGGCGGATCACCCTGGCCGCCTCGCGATAGGCGAGGACCCGGTAGCGGACGGCGCCGTCCAGCTCGTAAAGGGTCGCCAGCTCCTCGAGCGCGGCGGCGATCTCGGCGTTCTTCATCGCGCCTGACTCTAGTAACGCGAGCGTGTCAGTCTAGATTGCGCGGATGCGAGACCCGGGGCCGGTCTGGCTAGTCATGCCGACCTACAACGAGGCGTCCAACGTCGAGGCGATCGTCGCCGCGGCGCTCGAGCACCTGCCGGCCGACCGCCGCGTGCTGATCGTCGATGACTCCTCGCCGGATGGCACAGGACAGATCGCGGATCGCCTCGCCGCCGGCAACGACGACGTCACGGTGCTGCACCGCCCGCGAAAGCGGGGGCTGGGTCCGGCCTACGTCGCCGGGTTCCGCGAGGCGCTGGCGGGTGGCGCCGCCGTCGTCTGCCAGATGGACGCCGACTTCTCCCATGACCCCGCCGACCTCCCGCGCCTGCTGACGGCCCTGGACGACGCCGACCTTGCGCTCGGCTCGCGCTACGCCGGCGCGGGCCGCGTGGAGGAGTGGGGCCCGGTGCGCCGCGCCATCAGCCGGGGAGGGTCGGCGTATGCGCGGGCCGCGCTCGGAGTCGACGTGCGCGATCTGACCGGCGGCTTCAAGGCCTTTCGGCGCGAGGTCCTCGAGACGCTCGACCTCGACGACCTCGCATCCCTCGGCTATGCCTTCCAGGTCGAGACGACCTACCGCGCGATCCGGCGGGGCTTTCGGGTGGTGGAGGTGCCGATCACCTTCCGCGACCGGCGCGTGGGCCAGTCGAAGATGAGCCGCGCGATCGTGTTAGAGGCGGCTTGGCGGGTGCCGTGGATGCGCTTCCGCGGACGCTGAGCCCAGCCCCGGCGACGCGGCGTCGAACGCACCGTCCGAGTGGGTGGCAACGACGGGCGGGCAGCGTATTCTTGTCGGCTGAGCCCCCGTCCGAACCCTCCGGCGGCGCCTACTATATTTTGTATAGTAATGGACAAGGCACTCACCGGCGAGACATCGTTGAATCGAGGAATTGGAGTTAGAGAGTGACCGGCAAGCTCCCCGACGTGACCGACGCCAACTTCCAGGCAGAGGTCCTGGAGTCCGACGAGCCCGTCCTCGTCGACTTCTGGGCGCCCTGGTGTGGGCCGTGCCGCGTGGTCCATCCGATCCTCGAGGAGATGGACGCTGAGCGCGAGGATCTGCACGTCGTCAGCCTGAACGTGGACGACAACCAGCAGACCGCCGCGCGCTACGAGGTTCTCTCGATCCCGACGCTGATCCTGTTCAAGGACGGCGACGAGGCCAAGCGGGTCGTCGGCGCGATGCCGAAGCGCCGCCTCGAGGCTGAGCTCGAGCCCGTCCTCGCCTGAACCCAGGCCAGCCCGGTCGTTCAGGCCGGGGGTGTGAGCGCTTTCCGCCCAAGGGGGCCTTCCCCGGGCGGTCCAGGCGTGTGAGGATGTCTGGGATGAAACGACTTCTTCTCATTGCCGGTGCCGCTGCCCTCCTCGCTCTCCCCGCCGGAGCACAGGCGAATCCCAGGCTCGCGGGCACCTTCGATCTCAGCGGCCAGCCCAAGCTCCTGGCCCAGGGCCCCGACGGCAACATCTGGGTGACGCTCACCGGCAGCAGCTTGAACAACACCCTGGCGCGGATCAAGCCGAACGGCGCCGTCAAGGAGTACGACTCTCCGGCGGTGGTAAATCCCGTCGGCATCGTCGCCGGCCCAGACGGAAACCTCTGGCTCACGCGCAACGGAGGCGTGATCCGGGTTCCGCCCGATGATCCGGACTCCGCGCAGGACTTCAACATCGCCGCGATCACTGATCCCAGGAGCATCGTCAAGGGACCGAACGGCAAGCTGTGGACCGCCAGCGGCGACCAGCTCGTCTCCTTCAGGGCAAGCAATCCGACCGGCTTCGACACGCAGACGATCAACGGCATGGGAGCGCGGGACATAACCGTCTCCAACCACAAGCTTTGGATCGCCGACTTCGGCGGGCAGCGAATCGTGAGCTCGACGCCCGACGGGAACGTCCACAAGTACAACGTCGGCGGCGGGCCACAGGGCATCGCCTCCGGTCCGAACAAGACGATCGGCTACGCGAACCCCGGCACCGATCCCCAGACGGTTGGCCGGATCACCGACGGCGGCCACGCCAAGACCACCAAGGATCCGAACTCGGATCCGTTCGGGATGAGGTTCGCGCCCGACCACAGGTGGTGGATCGCGGAGTTCGCGAAGTCTCAGCTCGGCATTCTCTCCCCGAACGGAGACCTGAAGCAGTTCAAGCACCTGCCGAACGGCTCGGGCCCGCGCCAGCTGACACTCGGGCCGCACCACACCCTCTGGGTCGGGCTTGAGACGGCCGAGAAGGTCGCCCGGATCAAGGGAGTGGGCGGCTAGGAACTGCCCGGGGCCGGCGGCGGCTCAGGGCACGCTGGTCAGCGTCTCGCAGCCGCCGGCGTCATCGTCGTGGCCCGGGCCGCCGTCGCAGCTGTCGTCCGTGCCGTCGCCGCCGCCGACGCTGTCGGGGCCGAGGTCGCCGATCACGATGTCGCCGTCGCCCGGCCCACCGTCGACGTCGTCGTCGGCCTTGAACTGCGGCCGCGGATCGTCCGGACCTCCGTTCACGAGGTCGGTCCCCTCACCGCCGTGGACGCCATCATCGCCCGC
>JBKPNZ010000055.1:0-22746 GCA_046732895.1 Actinomycetota bacterium | reverse complement strand
TGCGACTCCCCGCCGGAGCCGCCTTCGACCCCTCCCCCCACCACGTGATTGCCGCCTGGACAGGCCGGGCCGCCTCCGGCGCTCCCCGGCGGTGTGATCGCCGCCGTCTCGCGGAACATGTAGGTCAGCCCGCCGACCGATCCGAGGTTGGTGCCGCCGGTGGGAGGTTCCCCCGCGAGGGCTGCGGCGCCGAATGCGATCGAGACGACGACCACTCCAGCGACCATGCCTGCCCACTTGGGCACCACATCCATGTGAAGCCATCCTACCCCGCCGAGGCGCGGCCACCTGGATGCCGTTTGCTTGACATTGGACAGCGCATCTGTCTATTCTCGCCACCACAGTAGACAGGCACCCTGTCTTTATGTCGAGAAAGGAAAGCTCCATGCCCGCGTCCATTCAGTCCCCTGGAGCCGGAGTCTCCGGCTACCTCACGATCACTCGTTTCTCAGGCGATGCCATCGAGCTCGCCGGCGAATACGCGAGATCCTCGGCGGCGATGGCCGCGGTCGGCCGCGATCACGGCCTGATCGCACACGTCGGCGCCCGCGCGGAGACCGGATTCATGGTCGTCAACCTCTGGCCATCGAAGGACGGCTCCGAGTCCGCGGCGCGGGATCCGCGACGGCTGGCGGTGCTCGAGCGCAGCAAGCTCACCCTGGGCCAGATCGAGCGCGATCACTTCGAGGTCGTCGACTACCTCATCCCCTGAGCGCACGCTTTCTATATTCGTCCGATGCCCAGCTTGTTCGAGCATGCGGGCGGTGAGGAGGCCCTCCATCGCCTCGAGCAGACCTTCTACGACAGCGTTCTCGCGGATCCGCTGCTCCAGCCGCTCTTCGGCGAAGGACAAGCCAGCCACGTCGACCACCTGACCGCGTTCACGGCGGAGTCGTTCGGCGGGCCGGACCGGTTCTCACGTGAGCTGGGCTTCGCCCACCTCATCTCCGTCCACCGCGGCCTCAGGATCACCGAGGAGCAGCGTCAGCGATTCGTCGAGCTCTACATGGCGGCGCTTGACGCCGCCGGAATGCCATCCGACGCCGCGTTTCGCGACGCGGTCAGAGAGCACGTCGAATTCGGCTCAAAGGTGGCGATGCAGAACTCCCACGCCGACACCGACGCGGATCTGCATCCCCTGCGCGAGGTCCCCCGCTGGACCTGGGCCGGCGACGACGACCAAACCTGACGCCGGCTTCACTTCTCGATTGCGCCCGGCAGGCCGAAGCCGGCGAAGGCCTCCGGCATGAGGAAGGCCGTCATCTCGGCTATCTCCTCGCCGCGCAGCGTGAGCACGGTGATGCCGTGCGGCAGGAAGCGCTCGGCTTCGTCATTCCACAGGTACTCCCCGACCGCCGGTTGGCCGTTCGCGCGCGTCGGTACCAGGCGCCAGCGGCCGGGCCCGCCGGAGAGCGGCCAGCCCTCCAGGAACCCGCGGACGGCGTCGCGGCCCCGGTACCACGTGGCGATCGGCGGCATCGTGATCGTGGCGTCGTCGGCCAGCTTCGCGACGATTGCGTCGACGTCGGCGCGCTCCCACGCATCCACGAACTCACCGACCATGGCGTTCAACCCGTCATCGCCGAGCGAGCGCAGCGCGGCCTGCTGGCTGAGCTCCGGTAGGCGCTCCTCCACGGTCTTGTGGGCACGCTGGAGAGCGCTGTCGACAGAAGCCGGTGTCGCGTCGAGCACCTCGGCGACCTCCCGCGCGGAGAACCCGAGGACATCGCGGAGGATGAGCGCCGCCCGCTGTCGTCCGGGCAGGTGCTGGAGCGCGGCGATGAACGCGAGCTCCACGCTCTCCCGCTCCTCGTAGCGTGCCTCGGGCGTCATCGGTTCACCCCCGCGATCAACGCTGCGGTCCGGGTACGGCTCCACCCACACCGACTCGAGGAGCGGCTCGGCCGGGCCATCATGCGGGTCGGCAGGCGGGCCGTAGTCGATCGGCAGAACCCGGTTGGGGCGCCGCTCAATCGCCTTCAGGCAGGCGTTCGTCGCGATCGTGTAGAGCCAGGAGCGAAGCGAGCTGCGACCCTCGAAACCGGGCAGGCCGCGCCACGCCCGAAGCAGCGCATCCTGAAGCGCGTCCTCTGCATCGACGACGGAGCCGAGCATTCGGTAACAGTGGGCGTGAAGCTCCGCGCGATGGATCTCCACGAGCCGGCCGAAGGCTTCCTCGTCACCCGCTCGCGCCCGCTCCAGAAGGTCCTGCTCGTTCATGGCGCTCACCTCATCCACCGGAAGGCGTCTTCGGTTGCCAGAAGGCGATCTCGCCACCCTCGTTCGTCCCGACCACGCTGCGCCATCCCGCCGGCCCTTCCCGAGGCTCCAGCAGGACTGACGCGCCGAGCCTGCGCGCCCGCTCGGTGGCCACGCCGACCTCCCCCACCTCGACGTAGGGCAGCCACATCGGTCGCCGTGTCCCGCACTCGACGATGCCGCCCCCGAAGCTCTCTCCGAGCCCGACGGCGAGATAGGAGCCGGCCCCGGTCTCGACCTGCTCCTGGCGCCAGCCGCAGAGCTTCGCGTAGAGCGAGCGCGCGCCCGGCAGATCGCCGGTGTGGAGCTCCAGATGAACGACGGGGTTCACGGCTCGCCCTCAATCCCCGTGGAAGTGAAAGGAGCCGATCTCACGCAACTGGGTCACGACCGGCGGCTCGTCGCAGCGCTCCTGGATGTCCCGCTGGAACTCCCGGAATGCCGCCACTTCGGGCAGCGGCCCCGGCCCGTCGCCGTCAACGAAGGCCAGATGGACGAAGCTCGCCCCGTCCTCCAGTTGAAACGTCGCGTAGCGCAGCCCGGCGGGCTGGGTGCGATCCAGCTCCTCGTAGACGGCCTGGACCAGCTTCTCGTTCTCGGCAGCTCGGTCAGGCTTGAGCTTGTAGCGAACCATCACTCGCTTCATTGCGTTGCCTCCTGAACCTGTTGAGGGATAGGACACAGAGTGGCGTCCCGGCGTCGCCCGGGCAGGGCGAGACCCGTGGCCGCGCCGGCGAGCGCCAGAGCGGCGCCGACGAGAATCCCGGGCGTGAAGCCGTCGGTGAAGGCCTGCGCCGAGGCGTAGCTTCCTGCGCCTGCGAAGACGGCGACGACCACTGCGATGCCGAATACGCCGCCGAGTTCGCGCATCATGCTGTTGGTGCCCGCCGCCTTCCCGATGGCCTCGAGCGCGACCGACCCGACGACCGAGTTCTGCGCGGCCGGGATCGCCATCGAGACGCCGACGCCGGCAACGATGAACGGGGCCAGCAGATGCGAGTAGGCGAGGCCGGGCTCGGCGATCAAGGCCACCCAGGTCATCCCGACCGCCTGCAGCGTGAGGCCCCCGACCATCAACGGCCGCTCGCCGATGCGGTCGGCCAGCGCCCCGGCAATGGGCGCGACCGTGATGAACGTGGCCGTCCACGGCATCAGCCGCAGCCCCGCCTCGAGCGGGCTGTAGCCCAGCCCGATCTGGAGCAGCTGCGCGAAGAAGAACACGGCACCGAAGAGCGAGGCGAACGTGAAGAAGATCGCCGCGTTGCCCGCCGCGAAGGCGCGCGAGCGGAAGAAGCGCATCGGCAGCATCGGCTCTCGCGCTCGCAGCTCCCAGGCGACGAAGGCCGCGAGGAGCAGGCCTCCCAAGAGGATGGAACCGATCACCTCCGGGCTGTCCCACCCGGCCTGGTTACCGCGCACCAACCCCCAGACGATCCCCAGCGCGCCGCCGGTCACGAGGGCGAGGCCGGGAATGTCGAGTCCGGTGTCGGACCCGAAGCTCTCCCGCATGCGGGTCAGCACCAATGGGATGGCCAGCGCCCCGATCGGAACGTTGATCCAGAAGATCCACTGCCAGTCGATGCCATCGACGATGGCGCCTCCCACGAGCGGGCCGCTCGCCACCGCAAGCCCTGTGATCCCGCTGAAGATCCCGATAGCTGCACCACGGCGCTCGGGCGGGAAGGCCGCACTCAGGAGCGCCAGGCCGAGCGGCATGAGCAGCGCTGACCCTGCACCCTGGACAGCGCGCGCCGCGATCAGCCAGCCGACGTCGGGCGCCAGCGCACACGCCGCCGAGGCGGCGGCAAAGAGCCCCAGGCCAACCGCGTAGAGGTTCCGGCGTCCAAAGCGGTCCCCAAGCGCCGCACCCGTGATCAGGAGCACGGCAAAGCTCAGGTTGTAGGCGTTCACCGTCCACTCCAGCTGCTCCACCGAAGCACCCAGGTCGACTCTGATCGTGCTCAGCGCCGTCGACACCACCAGGGTGTCCAGCGCCGCCATCAACGATCCGATCCCGGTCAGGGCCACGACCCAGCCCGTTGCTCCGCTCCAGCTGCCGTCGGTGGATTTCGAATTCATGTCGGACTCCCTTGCGGTCTCTACGTGTGGGGCGTGGGCGGCCGAAAATGGCCGTTTCAAGTAGAGATCCGCCAGAAGCCCGAAATCCATCGCTCCGGGTCGTGGCGCGCAGCTACAGCTTCAGCACGTGCGCGGCGCTCGGGCCGACATCGCCCTCGAGCACCGTGAGATACGCGTCCTTCACCGCAGCGAAGCCTTGGCCGTGAATGACCTCAAGCCAGCCGCCCATCCACTCGCAGAACGGATGCCACGCATCGGCCACCCTCTTCTCGAGCTCGTTGCGCCCCCAGTCGGCTGAGCGCTTGACGATCCGGTCCGGGGCGAAGAAGAGGATCGGCTGCGGCCCGGGCAGCGAGCCGTCACCGGCCCCGAACTCCTCCCAGTGGGTGACCCCGACGGCCATCGAGTAGGCGAGCTCGTCGCCGAAGTGCGAGTGCAGCGCCTGGCGCACGTCGCCGTCCCCGGCGACGTCAACGTATGTGGCCGGCCTGCGCTCCAGCGAGTCGATCGCGTCATAGGCGACGGTCTGCCCGTAGATCCCGAGCCCCCCGACAAACTCGACGTTTCCGGGCGAGGTCAGAGCCACCAGGTCGACCTCGGGACGCTGCGCGAGCAGGAAGGCCGCCGCAATCGCGGTCTTGCTCGACGCGCTCGAAATGACGATCGGGCCCCGGCCCGTCAACCCATCGTCGGCGAGCTGATCGTCGATCAGGAACGACGTGTAGAAGAGCGGGCGCAGGAGCATCTGCATCTCCTCGGTGTCCGGCGTATAGAAGGCGTCGGTCTCGGTCACGACATACCCCTGATACGCCGACGGCAGCTCCGCGCGATGCGCAGTGCCGTCGACGAACCCGTGCTCGCCGACCTTGACCGGAGTCACCACGAGATGCGAGGACGGCGGCAGGTATCCGTAGACGCGGGCTCCCTCCTTGACGCCGTCCGCCTTGCTGCCCTCGACCTCGGCGAACCCCCACATCGGCACCCGCCCCCAGCCCTCCTCGGCGGGAAAGAAGTCCCAGTAGGACATCATCTCCCCGAATGTCGCATAGGTGATGTTGTTCGCGGTCAGCCCGAACGTGTCAACCCGCAGCAGCGCCTGGCCGGCCTCGATCCCCGGAGTCTCGGACTCAACGACGCGGCAATCCCGGAGGTTGTCGCGCTTCACGAGGAAATCGGGCATCGGCGGAGCTCTCCGGCGATCCCTCAGCGGGGCTGACGGCTCTCCGCCTCGACCGCCGCCTTGATCCGCCCGGCGAACTCGTCCGCGCCCTTGCGGGCCTGACTGAGCGCGAGCGGCGCGAGCAGCTTTCCGATCCCGTGCCCCTCGAGGACGTTGAAGATCGTGACCCGCGTGCCCGAGCCTGACGGCGCCAGGTCGTAGCCGCCCTCCGACGCCGTGATCAGGTTCTTCGAGGTCTCGGCCCACCGGATCTTGGTGGCGGGCTCGAATTCAGTCAGCCTGAACTCGCGATGGGTCTTCATCCCCGCGTCCTTCACCGTGCTCTCGAAGACGGTGCCCACCCCGGGTGGGCCATCGGTGGTCTTCGCGATCTCGAGCACGCGCGGGCTGAACTTCGGGTCGTTCTCGCCGTCCGCGAGGAACGCGAAGACCTCCTCGATCGGACGATCGATCACCGTCGTCGCCTCAAAACGTCCTGACATCGCGCCACCTTTCCTCGAAGCGGGCCATCACGGTCCCGTCCCATTGATCATCCCACCGCACGCCCTGCGAGCTCCGCGAGGCGCCGCTCGAGAAACCGCCGCTCGGGCTCGGAGTGCGCGAGCTCCAGGGCCCGTTCATAGGCGGCGCGCGCCTCGTCGCCGCGGCCGAGCCGGCGCAGAATGTCCGCCCGCGCCGAGTGGAAGTAGCGGTAGTCGTCGAGCTCGAGGGCGTCCACGAGCGTGAGCCCCTCTTCAAGGCCCTCCGCCTCCGCAACGGCAACGGCCCGGTTCAGCTCCACCACGGGCGAGCCCGTAGTGCGCGCAAGCTGGGCGTAGAGGACTGCGATCTCCGCCCAGTCGGGGTCCTCCTCGGCGTGCAATGAGGCGATCGCCGCCTGCAGGACGTATGGGCCGGTTCCCCTAAGTGCCAGCGCGCGCTCAAGGGCCGCGCGGCCGGCCTTGATCTGATCCACGTCCCAGAGCGATCGGTCCTGTTCGTCGAGCAGGACCAGCTCGCCGTCGCGGAAACGGGCGTCGCGCCGCGAGTCGTTCAGCAGCATCAGGGCAAGGAGTCCATGCACCTCGGGCTCGTCGGGCATGAGCTCGGCCAGCGCCCCGCCGAGTCTGATCGCCTCGGCCGCGAGGTCGCCGCGCCCGCCGTAGCCCTCGTTGAAGATCAGGTAGATGATCGCGAGGACCGCCGTCAGGCGATCGGGAAGCAGATGGGGTGGCGGAATGCGGAACGGGATTCCGGCATCCCTGATCTTGTGCTTGGCGCGCACCAGGCGCTGCGCCATCGTCGGTTTCGGGACCAGGAACGCCCGCGCGATCTCGTCGGTCGTGAGTCCACCGAGCGTGCGAAGGGTCAGCGCGACCTGTGCGTCGGTCGCGAGGGCGGGGTGGCAACAGGTGAAGACGAGCTCGAGTCGCTCGTCCGGAATGGCCGTGTCTTCGATCTCATCCACCGTGCTCTCCGCAACCTCGAGGAGCTCCGTCTTCGCAGCGAGGGTGCGATCGCGCCGGATGCGGTCGATCGCGCGGTTCCGCGCGGTCGTCACGAGCCACGCGCGCGGGTTCCCGGGGACCCCGTCCCACGGCCAGCGTTCGGCCGCGATTGTGAACGCGTCCTGAGCGGCGTCCTCGGCGAGGTCAAAGTCGCCGAGGATGCCGATCAGGGTGGCGAGTACCCGGCCCCACTCGTCGCGGAAGACTTCGTCGATCAGCGCTCCACCACCGGGCGAACTTCGACCGCGCCGCCCATGCGCGCGGCCGGGATCCGCGCCGCGACCTCGAGCGCAGCATCGATGTCGTCGGCCTCGAGCAGGAAGTAGCCGCCGAGGGCCTCCTTGGTCGCCACGAACGGCCCGTCAGTGGTCAGCGTCTGCCCGTCCTCGACTCGCACCGTGGTCGCCGTTGTCGTCGGCTGCAGCTGGTCGCCTCCGAGGACGCCTGGGCTCTCGGAGATGGCCATGTACTCACCCACGATCTTGTTCTGCTCCTCCTCGGAGAGCTCGTCCCACCGATCGGCGGCATCGCCCGAGAAGATCTGAAGCATGTACTTCATGTGTTCCTCCTTCGAAGGGTCATTCTCACCGGTTGAACGAATGGGGAGCGCGGAAATCGACATCTGCCTGGACATCGCGGCCTGTCCACACCATTAGCCGGATTCCGGACATCGTCGCTTTCGGCACGATCTCGCCCAAAGGCCGGGCACAACGAGATTCGATGTTTGCCATCTCTCAGCCGGGTACTCGCGAAAGCAGACACAGCCACGCCGGTTGCGGAAGAGCGAGCGTGGCCATTTGCGATCGAGTCGTCCATTCGCCCCGGACGGCTCGATCCATTTCTGGGGAGGGGTTGATGAACCGGCCCCACCTGACGATGATTCACGGGCATGGATGCGATCCCGCTCACACCCGAGGACCGAGCGATCCTGGAGCTCGAGTGCGCGACGATCGCAGGGCATGTCTGCAAGGTCGCCGAGCTGGGGGATGGCGCCCCGGGCGTCGACGAAGTGCGCGCGCGGGTCGCGGAGCGGCTGGACGCTGCGCCGGCACTCCGGATGAAGCTGGGCGGCTCGGCGGAGGCGCCGGCGTGGGTCCCCGCGCGAGACTTCGAGCTCGCCGATCACGTCGGGCCGGCCGCGGCCGGCGGACCGCTCGCACGCGCCGAGCTTCCGGCGGCCGTGGCCGAGCTCTTCGCGCGGCGGCTCGATCGCTCGCACCCGCTCTGGAGAATCGACGTGGTGCGGTTCGATGACGGCGGGTCAGCCCTCGTCTGGCGCATGCATCATGCCCTCGCGGACGGCACCGCGGCCATGCGCTACGCCCAGGCGCTTCTGTGGGACCCCGTTCCGAGCGCCCCGCCCGCGCATCACAAGCCGGGGGGAGCCCAAGACGACAAGCGCCGGCGTGCCCATCTCGCGGGCTTCCTGCGCCGCGAATTCGCCCGCAGCCGTGAGGCGTCGCCCTTCGACGGACGCATCGGCACTCAGCGAACCATTGCCTTTGCCCAGGTACCGCTGAGCCGGCTGCACGATGCCGCCAAGGCCCTCGCCGGCGCGACCGTCAACGATGCAGTGCTCACATGCGTGGCGGGCGGATTGCGGCACTGGCTTGCGGAGCATCACGGCACCCTCGGCTCAGTGCGGGTGAAGATCCCTGTGAGCCTCCATCACGAGGGCGACGACGCCTCCAACCGCGACTCCTTCTTCGCCGTGTCGCTGCCGCTCGACGAGCCCGATCCGGCGTCTCGGCTCGCCGCCGTGCACGCCGAGACCGCGCTGCGGAAGGCCGATCACGATGCCGAGGAGATGGACGCGCTCCTGCGCGAGCTCGGCCGGGTCTCGCCGCGCCTCGAGCGATTCTGCTCGAGGGTCTCGCGGAGCCCTCGCCGCTTCGCGGTGAACGTCTCGAACGTTCCGGGCCCCCGCCAGCCCGTTTCGGTCCTCGACACGCCCGTCGAAGCGCTCCACACGATTGCCGAGATCGGCGAGCACCACGCGCTGCGAGTGGCCGTCGTGTCCCTGGCCGACACCCTCCACTTCGGGTTCTGCGCCGATCCGGCGATCGTCGACGACCTCGAGGCGATGGCCACAGGCGTCGAGAGCGACGCGGCAGCCCTGATTGCGGCCGCCGGCTGAGCGGCACTCGCGCCGGCCCTATCGGTTAGGTTCTGCCCGCCCAGAGACCAAGCGGAGGGATAAGTGGACGTCAGCCAGCTCAAGAGGATCCCGCTGTTCGCCGAGGTGCCGGATGAAGCGCTGCAGAAGATCGCGCCCTTCGCCACGCTCGAGGAGTGGCCCGAGGGCAAGGAGATCGTCAAGGAGGGCGGCTACTCGAATCACTTCTTCGCGATCGAGGACGGCACGGCGAAGGTCTCGCGCGCCGGCGAGGAGATCGCCGAGCTCGGCCCGGGCGACGTCTTCGGCGAGCAGGGCCTGCTGGAAAAGCAGGAGCGCTCGGCGACCGTCACAGCGGCCTCCCCGATCAAGCTGATCAAGATCGAGCATTGGGAGCTCAGCCGCATGAAGCAGTCGATGCCCGAGGTGGTCGACGAGCTCAGGCAAAAGGTCGAGGAGCGAAGCGGCAGCTGACCAAAAGGGGTGGCCGAACGCCCCGTCGCGGGATAGACTCCGCTTTGAAATAGGCCGGTGGTCAAGGGAAGTCCGGTGCGAAACCGGCGCGGTCCCGCCACTGTGACCGGGTAGCGGTCGCCGCACGAAGCTCGTCCGTCCAGTACTCGAGGGGCAGGCATTCAGCCACTGGAAGCGTCACAGCGCTTCTGGGAAGGCGCGGGGATCGGTCTCGGAAGCCAGGAGACCTGTCCACGGCCAGCCGTTCAACCCCTCGAGGAAAGGGTGGCTCAGATGCCAAACCGTTCTTTGCGACCGCTCGGCGGCCTCGCGGCCATTGCCGTAGCGGCACTGCTCGTCCCCGCGACTGCGTCGGCCGATGACGTCGTCGCCAATCTGCGCGTGCTCACGCCGAACACGACGCTCGAGCCCGGCGCCTCATACGTCACCGACACCGAGTCGCTGAAGACCGACCCCAAGGCGCTGTGCTTCATCGGCGGCGCCGGCGGCAGCGGCGACCGCGTGCGGATGGAGGGTCCGACCGCACTGGGCATTGTGCGGAGCGCGCTCGATTGGAACCAGGCGCTCGACCCGATCTCCGTCACGGACGAGTTCGGGTTTGGCCTCGGTGTCTGCGGCATCGGCGGCAAGAAGGGCAACTCCGAGCGCTTCTGGTCGCTCGCTCTCAACCACGCCGACCCCGCGATGTCCGGGGATCAGGTTCACCTGTCGGACGGCGATGAGGTCCTCTGGTACCTGACGACGTTCCCTGTCCCGCCGGAGCTCGAGATCACCGAGTGGCCCGCCGGTGCCAACAACGCCGGCAACATCCCGGTCAGCGTCGTGGAGCACTCCTGCACGACCGACTCCGAGCCGCCGTTCGAGGTGCACTGCACGACCGAGACGGACGTCGACGGCGCGACGATCAGCGGCGGCGACTCGCCCGTCACCACCACCGACGGCCAGGCGTCCGTCCCGGTATCTGACGGCAAGGTCGCACTTCAGGCGACGCTCGGCTCCGACATTCCCTCCAACGTCGCGAAGGTGTGCGTGAGCGAGGAGGAGGGCGCCTGCCCAGGCGCCGACGACCCGCACGGCGCGACGATCTACGGCCGCGACAAGGCCGATCGGTTCCCGGGAACGCCCGGGTGGGACCGGATCAAGGCCGGTGGCGGAGATGACCGCATCGACCTCACCGACGGCGGCTCCGACAAGGTCAACTGCGGCGGCGGTCACGACCGCGTGACGATCGCCTCGTCGGATGACGACGACCAGATCTCGCACACCTGCGAGCGAGTGATCGAGGCGTGAGGGCAGGCCGCGGCGCGGGGGTCACTATGGCGATGCTGATGCTCGTCGGCGTGGCCTCCGCCTGCGGCCTGGGGCCCGGGCCGTCCTCCGAGGGAACCGCGACGCTCACCGTCACCCGCGATTACGGGTCCCAGCAGCTTGCCGAGGCGAGCGACGATGACCCTCCGGCCTCCGAGACGGTGATGCGCCTGCTCGACCGCGAGGCCGACATCACGACCCGGTACGGCGGCGGCTTCGTGCAGTCGATCGCGGGGCTCTCGGGAACGGTCGACGGCGGCCGCAGCTTCGACTGGTTCTTCTACGTGAACGGGATCGAGAGCCCGATCGGGGCCACCGACGCGAACGTGCGGGGTGGCGATCGGATCTGGTGGGACTACCGCGACTGGACCACTGCGACGCGCGTGCCGGCGGTCGTCGGCTCGTTCCCGGAGCCGTTCGCCCAGCAGTCGGGTGGCGGCGAGCGCACACGGGTGGTCGTCGAGTGCGCTTCGGGCCCGGCGTGCGGCGAGGTCACGGACCAGCTGGACGCCGCCGGGGTCAAGGCGAGCGTCCAGCATCACCTCACGGAGGCGGGTGCCGCAGACGAGATGCGGGTGCTCGTCGGTCCCTGGGCGCAGCTGCGCTCCGATCACGCGGCGGCGCAGCTCGAGGACGGACCATCCGCAAGTGGCGTCTTCGCCGAGCCGGAGAACGCGGGCGGGGGTTGGACGATCGCTGCGCTGACCGACGACGGCGCGGTCGCGTCGCGCCTGCGCCACGCAGGTCTGGTGGCCGCAGTGCGCGACGGCGAGGACCCGGCGACCTGGCTCGTGACCGGCACCGACCCGCGCGGGGTGAGGGACGCGGCGTCGCTCCTCGACGAGGAGGACCTCGGCGATCGCTATGCGGTGGCCGTCTCCGGCGGCCGGTCCCTGCCGCTTCCCGTCACCAGTGGGAGCAGTGACGGGTGAGATCCGCGTTTGCCTACACACCCCGCGGCGGCCCGCTCGACGACGCCGACGCGCTTGCGGCCACCGTCTTCCTCGGTTCGTTCGCCTTCGTCGCGTTCGCGTACTCGAGCCCGATCGTGCTCGGCGGAGCCGCGGTGGCCGTGACCGTCGCCGGTCTCGCCGCCGGCGCGAACCGCGCCCTTGCGGTCGCCGTCCGGTGGGGCCTGTGGCTTGGGCTCGTCTTCGTCGTCGTCAACGCGATCACTGCCCAGCGCGGCGACACGATCCTCCTCCGCGGCTTCGACGCACCGGTGCTCGGCCAGATCGATGTCAGCGGGGAGGCGCTGGTCGAGGGCGGCGTGCTGGCGCTTCGGGTGGTCGTGGTGCTGATGGCGTTCGCGGTCCAGTCCGCGAGCGTCGACCCTAATCGCCTCCTGCGCCTCCTGCGCCCCGTGGCGCGGCACTCGGCGCTCACGGCGACTCTGATCACGCGGATGGTTCCTCTGGCGGCAGCCGATCACGCTCGCCTCCGCGAGGCCACGGCGCTGCGCGGCCCCGCGGCCGCTCCGGTGGGTCGGGCGGTGATGGCGCGTCGCCTGGTCGCGGGCTCCCTTGACCGCGCGATCGACGTCGCGGCGACGCTCGAGCTGCGCGGCTATGCGCACGGCGCTCCGCGCTCTGCGGGGACAGTGCGCCGCTCCCGCTACAGCTGGCGCTTTCTCACCACCGGCCTGGCGGTCATCGCGCTCGCGGTGGTGACCCGGGTGGCGGGAATCGGGGGCTTCGACCCCTACCCGCTGGTCTCGATCGACGCCGACGCGGCCACATGGGCGCTGGCGCTCGCGCTGCCGACCCTTGCCGCCCTGCCCTTTGCCGGTACCGGGCGGAGGCGCCGATGAGCGGACCGCTCGTGGACATGCGCGCACTCACCTACCGCTATCCGGGGGTGGGCGACGACGCACTCCGCTCGATCGACCTTCGCATCGACCCGGGCGAGTTCGTGGTTCTGGCGGGGCGCTCTGGATCCGGCAAGACGACGCTCCTCCACGCCTGCTGCGGGCTCGTGCCGCACTATCACGGGGGAGAGGTCGCGGGCCAGCTCGAGGTCGCGGGGCTCGATGTCGCCTCGAATGGCCCGGCGGAGCTCGGCGGCGAGGTCGGCCTCGTCGCCCAGGACCCTGAGTCGCAGGTGGTCGCCTCGACGGTCCGCGGTGAGATCGAGCTGCCGCTGGACATCCGCGGCCATGGCGCCACGGCGCGCGCCCGCGCAGTCGAGGAGGTGGCACTGGCACTCGCGATCCCGCACCTGCTCGACCGCTCCGTTGACACCCTCTCCGGCGGCGAGCTTCAGCGTGTCGCGCTGGCGGCCGCGCTCGTCGGCCGCCCTGCCCTCGTCCTCCTCGACGAGCCCACCTCGCAGCTCGACCCAGTGTCGGGCGACGAGCTGATCTGGCTGCTGCGCCGCCTGAACGAGCAGTGGGGCACGGCGATCGTCGTCTGCGAACACCGCCTCGAGCGATGCCTCCCCGCCGCCGACCGTGTGATCGCGATGGCTGACGGTCGTGTTGCATTCGACGGCAGGTCGCAGGGCTTCCTCGAATGGGCTGTCGGCGCGGACGACGCGCTGGCGACCCCCGCGGCCCGGCTGTTCGAGCTCGCCGGACTCCACCCGCTGCCGACCGGAGTGAAGGCCGCGCGCGACCTGTTGCGGGCGCAGGGCCTCAACGATGCGTTGGCTGCGCCGGAGCGAACCCAATCGGGCGCCGGGACCCGCCGCCGTAGCCTGCGCGGCGCCCTGCGACGACGCTCGCCGCTCGCCTTGGCGGCGACGGACCTCTGGGTCGAGCTCGACGACGGCGAGACGCGCCGGGACGTTCTGCGGGGTATCTCGCTTCGAATCGAGCCTGGCGAGCGCGTCGCCCTCATGGGCCGCAACGGCGCGGGCAAGAGCACGCTGCTGCGAACCGCGGCCGGCCTGGTCGAGCCGGCTCGGGGGCGAGTCGAGGTGCCCGCCGGGCTCGCCCTGCTCCCGCAGAACCCGGGCGACCTGCTCGTGCGGGAGCGGGTCGGGGACGAGCTTCCGGACGAAGCGGCCCAGGCGGCACTGGACGCCGTCGATCTGGGGTGGGCGGTGCAGCACGATCCGCGGGACCTGTCCGGCGGCGAGCGCCAGCGACTCGCGCTGGCAATCGCCATGGCCGGGCGGGCCGAGCCGGGGGAGAAGCCCGGCATCGTCTGCCTCGACGAGCCCACCCGGGGAATGGATCGGGCGCGCAAGGACGAGCTGGCCGCCTGGCTTCGGTCGCTTGCCGACGCAGGCACGGCAGTGGTAGTGGCGACGCACGATGTCGAGTTCGCGGCCGCGTTCGGGAAGCGCGCGCTCCTCCTCGGCGACGGCCGGCTGATCGCGGACGGTGACGCCGAGGACGTTCTCTCAGGCGGCTGGTACTTCGCGACCGAGGTGGCGCGCATCCTGGGCGCGACCGAGGCGATCTCGCCGGAGCAGGGAGCCGAGGTGCTGCTCCGCGCCGCGGTGGAGGCTGGGCGATGAGCTGGCAGCTCGCGGTCTTCGCACTGCTCACCGCGGTCATCGTCGCCGGCATCGCCTGGTACGAGCGCTCGCGGCCGCCCTCGAGGATGGTGGCGCTCGTGGCGGCCCTGGCGGCACTAGCCGTCGCGGGCCGCATCGCGCTGGCACCGATCCCGAACGTCGTCGCCACCACCGACATCGCCCTGATCACGGGCTACGCGCTGGGCGGCGCCCCCGGGTTCGCGGTCGGTGCGCTCGCGGCGCCCGTCTCGAACATCTGGCTCGGACAGGGCCCGTGGACGCCTTGGCAGATGGCGGGCTGGGGCCTGGTCGGGGTGGCAGGCGCGGCGCTCGCCGCCCTCACGCACCGCCGCCTCGGCCGCGGCGGGCTCGCGCTCTTCTGCGGGCTCGCGGGATTCGCCTACGGCGCGCTCCTCGATTTCTCGGTCATGGTGAGCTACGGCGGCGAGCAGTCGCTCGATCGCTACCTGGCGCTCTCGGCCCGGGGCCTGCCGTTCAACATCGCCCACGCGGCCGGCAACGTCGCCTTTGCCCTGGCTGCAGGGCCGGCCTTGGTGCGGATGATCTCCCGCTACCGCACCCGCTTCGAGTTCACGTGGCGGGCGGCGACGGTCGTCCCCGTCGTGCTGGCCGTCGCCCTCGTTGCGCTGGCCAGTCCTCCGGCGCTCCGCGCCCAGGCCAGCGACGACCCAGCGCTCGCGAAGTCCGCGGCGGACGCCCGCAAGTGGCTCGAGCGCCATCAGAACTCGGACGGCGGCTTCGGCCCGACGCCCGGCTCGTCGTCGAATCCAGCGATGACGGGTTGGGCAATCCTGGGTCTCGAGGCCACGCACCGCAACCCCGTGGACCTTGCGCGCGGAGGCCACAGCGCCGTCGACTACCTGCGCGCGCATGCGTCGGGCATCCGCTCTGCGGGCGATCTGGAGCGCACGATCCTCGCGCTCACCGGTGCCGGCGTCAGGCCGAACGGGTTCGGCGGCATCGATCTGCCCGCGAAGCTGCGCCAGCAGCGCTCGGGTGATGGCTCGTTCTCCGGTCAGGTCAACCTGACCGCATTCGGGGTCCTGGCACTGCGCGCAGCCGGCGCCCCGGCCTCGGAGCTCAACCGCTCGGCGAAGTGGCTGCGTGGGGCGCAGAACAATGATGGGGGATGGGGATTTCGCAGCGACGCTCCCAGCGACGCCGACAGCACGGGCGCCGCCCTCCAGGGGCTCGCGGCGGCCGGCTCGCACGGCAGCACGACCTCCGAGGGCGTCGGTTTTCTTCGCGATGCGCAGCGGGGCGATGGCGGGTTCGCGCTGTCGGGACAGAGCTCGTCGAACTCCCAGTCGACGGCGTGGGCCGTCCAGGGCGCGATCGCCGCCGGCACCGATCCCGGGTCGCTTCGCTCCGGTGGCCACAGCCCGTTTGACTTCCTCTCAGCCCGGCAGGCCGGCGACGGCCACTATCGCTACTCGGCAGCGAGTGACCAGACCCCTGTGTGGGTGACCGGGCAGGCCCTGCTTGCTGTGGAGCGCCAGGCCTTCCCGCTCTCCGGCGTTCCGCGCGCGTCCCAGCCCGGCGGACTGCCGCCGGTGAGGAGGGGAGACGGCGGCGGTGGGGGCCAGGCTGGGAGCGATTCCGGGTCCTCCGGCCAGGCCGGCCACTCGAAGGGCGCTAGGCAGAACGGGTCCGAGGCTGCGTCTGAGTCCAAGGGCAAGGCCGGGACACACCAGGCTGCCAACGGTCATCACGGCCGCGACGCCTCCCGTCGCGTCGCCGCCATCAGAGCTGCGGCGGAGTCGCCCGTGGGCGAGTCGGGTGACGGGCGCGATGCCGCCCCGTGGGTGGCGGGCGGGTTTGCCGCCCTGACGGCGGCTCTCGCCGGGGGCTTCGTCTGGTACCGCCGCCGCCTTCCCTAAGCGAGCCGCTCAGGCCGCGCCGGTACGGTTCTCGCGATGGATGTCGAGACCGCGATCCGCACGCGGCGCACCCACAAGGCATTCCGGCCCGAGCCGCTGCCGCGGGTCGCGATCGACGAGTTGCTGGAGCTTGCCCGCTGGGCGCCCAACCACCACCTGACGAATCCCTGGCGGTTCCGGGTGGTCGGACCGCGGGCACTGGAACGGCTGAAGGAGGCGGCGGGCGCCGAGGCGGCGCCGAAGCTCGACCGAGCGCCGACGCTGGTCGTCTGCTCCTGCGTGCTGAGCGGCGATTCCGTTCAGGACGAGGAGGACCTGCACGCCACCGCCTGCGCCGCCTACATCGTGCTGCTCGCGGCCCATGCCCGTGGGCTCGGCGGGTACTGGCGCACCCCGGAGGTCCTGCGCACCGATGCCGGTCGCGCAGCCGTCGGCCTGGGCGCGGACGAGCGCTTCGTGAGCCTGATCCACCTGGGTGAGCCCGCGCAGGAGCGCCAGGCGCCCGAGCGCGAGCCCGCCGAGAACGTCGTCGCCTACCTCGACTGAGCAGGGATGCTTCGGCGTGAAAAGGCGCTCGAGGCGCTCACGGGCGAGCGTTTCGACGTGGTCGTCATCGGCGGCGGCGTCACCGGCGCCGGTGTCGCCCTCGACGCCGCCTCGCGAGGCTATTCCGTGGCGATCGTGGAGCGAGCGGACTGGGCGATCGGGACCTCAAGCCGCTCCTCCAAGATGGTCCACGGGGGGCTCCGCTACCTGCAGAACTTCGACCTGGGCCTCGTCCGCGAGGCACTGCTGGAGCGCCAGCTGATGGTCCAGCTGGCGCCGCATCTGGTCTACCCGACCCCTTTCCTGGTTCCCACCCTCGGCGATGAGCGGCGCTCGCGCATGCTCGGCATCGGGCTCAACATGTACGACGTGATGGCGAGCACTCGCGTCGGCCAGGCCCGGCGCGAGCGCGCGGCGCGCGAGCACGCCGGCGATTACTGGTCGCCCGATCGCCATCGGACGATCCCGGGTGAGGAGGCCGTCGAGCTGATCCCTGCGCTCGAGCCGCTCGCGCCGCGCGAGGCCTACCTCTTCTACGACTGCCAGACCGACGACGTCCGCCTGGTGCTCACGATCCTCGGCGAGGCCGAGCGCTTTGGTGCGGTCGGCGTGAACCGAGCCGAGGTCACCGGCCTTCTCTCCGACGACGGCGTCGCGCGCGGAGTCACCTGCGTCGATGGCGAAACCGGCGAGGCGTTCCAGGTGGCCGCCGACAACGTCATCAACGCGACCGGCGTCTGGGCCGACCGGATCCGGCCCGAAGAGATCCTCGACGAGGAGGACGTACCGAGGATCGCGCCCAGCCGCGGCACCCACATCACAATCGCGGCGGACAAGCTGCGCCTCGACCACGCCGCCTGCATCGTCCCGGCCGGCGAGGATCGCACCGTCTTCGCGCTGCCGTGGTACGGCCAGCCGCTGGTCGGCACCACCGATCGCGACTTCGACGGCGACATCTCGCAGGTCGCGCCGTCGAGGGCCGACATCACCTATCTCTTGGACGCGGTCAACTCGTTCTTCGGCACGAGCCTCACGGACTCGGACCTGACCGGTGCCTACGCCGGCGTGCGGCCTCTGATCTCCACCGGTGACCCCCGGAAGTCGGTCGACATCTCACGCCGCGCGGAGCTCTACGAGACCTCGTCCGGACTGCTCACCATCACCGGTGGCAAGCTCACGACCTGGCGCCGGATGGCCAGGCAGGTGGTCGATCGCCTGGTCGAGCGTGACGGCCGCGAGGCGCCCTGCCGGACCGCTGAGCTGCCGCTCGGGATGGGGGCTTCCGATGATGACCTCGATCCCCCGGACGGCCTCACCGAGCAGGAGCTGCCCGACGACTACCGCCGGCTCCTCGGCTTCCGCTACGGCCACGCCGGGCAGGCCGTCCTGAGAGTGGCCGCCGAGCGCCCCGAGCTCGCCGCGCCGATCGTTCCCGGCCACCCCGACCTGCTCGCGGAGGCGGTGATCGCTGCGCGCCTGGAGCAGGCCTGCAGCGTCGCCGACTTGCTGTTGCGGCGCACCCGGCTTGGCCTGCTGGCGGCGCCGAGCCTGCGGACGGCAGATGCTGTCCGTCCGGTGGCCGCCGCGCTGGGCGCGGAGTTGGGCTGGGACTCCACGCGGGTCGAGCGCGAAGCCGAGGCCTGGCTCGCGCACGCCGCAGCCGAAGGCATCGACCCAGCCCGGCCCTGACCAGGGGATATTCTGCGCCGCCATGCCCGATACGCCCCACATGGCCGACCTGCACGCCCGTGCCGCGGAGCTCGGAGTCGAGCGCTACCGCCTGCTGCGTCGGGACGAGCTCATCGCGGCGATCGAGGCCGCCGGTGGGCAGGTCGAGCCTGCGGAGGCTGAGCAGGCAGAGGCTCGCCCCGACGCCCCTGGAGGCGAAGCCGAGGAGGCGGAGGGCGGCGAGGTGATCGTCGAAGGAGCCGTCGTCACGGACGCCGAGGACGAAGCAGAAGAGGTCGACGCCGGCGGCCCCAAAGACGAGGAGGTGTCGACCGAGGAGGTCAGCGGCGTCTTGGACATCACCCAGCAGCGCTTCGGGTTCCTGCGGCTGAGCGGGCTCGAGCCGGGGGAAGGGGACGTCTACATCTCCGCCTCGCAGGTGCGCCGATGCGAGCTCCGTCCCGGCGACGAGGTCGCCGGCCCAGCGCGCGAGCCTCGGCGGGGCGAGCGCCACCGCGCCCTGGTGCACGTCGACGCGGTGAACGGCGAGGAGCCGCTCACGAGCGAGCGCCCTGAGTTCGACGCCCTGCCCCCGGTGCTCCCGGACCAGCGGCTCCCGCTCGACACGGACCCCGCTGACGTCCTCGCGCGGGCGGTCGACCTGCTCGCGCCGCTGGCGCTCGGCCAGCGCGTGCTCGTGCGCAGCGCGCCGCGCTCCGGCCGGACGACGCTGCTGCGGTCGATCGCCAAGGCCGTCGAGGCGGTCGAGGGCGTGCGCCTTGTCGTACTCCTCGTCGATGAGCGTCCGGAGGAGGCCACCGCCTGGCGCGAGGCTGTCTCAGACGGCGAGCTGGCGATCGCCACCGCCGATCTCGGCCCCCGGGATCAGCTGGCCGTGGCGCAGCTCGCGGCCGAGCGAGCGCGGCGGCTCGCGGAGAGCGGCGCCGACGTCGTGCTTCTGAGCGACTCGCTCTCGCGGCTCGCACACGCCGCGGGCGACGCCGACTCCTCCAAGCGGATCTTCGGCTCGGGGCGCAACCTCGCGGGAGGCGGCTCGCTGACCGTCGTCGCCACGGTCCTCGAGGGAGCGGCGGACGAGGGCGAGGCGGAGCGGGCCGTCATCACAACGGAGAGCTCGCTGATCACGCTCGACCCCGAGCTGGCCGCGAACGGAGTCGTCCCCGCGCTGAAGGCGGGCGAGTGCCGCGTGTCGAACGAGGATGAGCTCCGCGAGACCGACGAGCTCGAGGCGGTCCGCCGCCTTCGCGCCCTGCTCGCCGACCTGGATCCGGTCGAAGCGGCGCGCCTGCTGCGCGAGCGCATCGAGGCCTCACCCTCGAACGCGGAGCTGCTCAGCGCGCTCTAGGGCCGGTAAGCGAGGCGAGCCCATGAGGGCTCGCGGGAGAGTTCGATTGGCTCGGCGTCGCGGTCCGGCTGGACGTAGCCGAAGGTGTGAGTGTCGGGGTCGAAGACGACGTCGAGCTCGCCCTCCTTGACCCGCTGGTCGAGCCAGGCCCCGCGGAAGACCAGCCGGCGGATCCAATGCACCAGGCTGCGGTTCGCCGGGCCGACAAGCTCGGTCCAGTGCTCGACCACGTGTTCGCCGAGGGCCGACGAGGGCTCGAGGATCTCGCCGTTCACGGCGAGCTCGAGCAGATCGTGAAGCTCCTCGGCCATCAGTCCCTGATCGACGAAGTCGAGCTTGACCGCGGCCTGTTCGACGCGCTGGGAGAAGTCCTCTTCGTTGAAGGAAAAGCGCAACTCGCCGTACTCGAGAACGTAGTCGGAGCCCGACTCGTAGTTGCCTCTGCGCGTTGCCTTCTCCACTTGCTTCCTTCTCCGATCACCGGCCGGCGGCTCAGGCCCCGCGCCGAGATGAGCATCTTTGCCGATGCCGGTCGTCGGCGCTGAATTGGCGCGCCGCCTGAACGAGGGTTTGCACCCTCCGCGTCGAAGGAGGCCTGTTCGCGATCGTCGCTCAGGCCGCCCTGCGATCGAGCTCATCCGGCTCGAAAAGGCGGGCCTGAGCCGTCAGCCCGCGCTCGATCGCGGCGGCGTAGTGGCCGTGGTAGGCGTTCGGCGCCCGCGCGACCTCGACCCCGAAGCGCTCGATGATCGCGGTGTGCAGGGTCGCCTTGAACCGGGCGCCGTGCCAGCCCTCGCGACCCCTGCCCCGACCGAGATACAGGTGAACCAACTCGTGACAAAGCGTCTCGAGCACCGCGCTCGGGCGGATCCCGGGGTACGCCGTCACCGAGAGCCGGTGCTCGTCGGGCCAGGCGACGCCCAGGCGTGAGCGCGGGCGTCGGGAGGCGCGGCGCACGGTGAGCGTGGGTGCGTGTCGGACGAGGGGGCCTCGCGCTCCGCCGAGCGCTTCAAGCGCACACATCCGCTCCATCTCCTTGCGCAGATCGAGCCCCGCGACCGCGTAGTACGCCGGGCCGCGTCGGATCGGACGGCGCTTGGCGCGAGCTTTCACGATGGCCAACCTAGGGGAGGGCTCGGCGGCGAATGAGGGGGCGCCCAACCCGGCCCGCGGGGTTTACGCGGGCATGCAGCCACCGCGTCGCTTCCGGGGACTCCGCCACATCACCCTCCACGGCCACACCGTGCCGGTGGCGGGTTCCCGGACGGCGCGAGCGCTCGGCCTCGTGCTGCTCGAGCGCGAGCGGGCCGGCGCCGGGCTTCTCATCCCTCGCTGCCGCAGCGTCCACACATTCGGCATGCGCTTCGCGCTCGACGTCGCCTTCCTGGACTCCGACGGCTCGGTGCTCCGGCAGGTGCTCGGGGTCCCACCGCGGCGTGTCCTCACCGACCGCCAGGCGAGCGCCGTCCTCGAGTCGCCGAGCGAGGGCGGGCGCTGATGCTTCCGCGCAACGAGCCGCGCGCAACGATCGTCGTCTGCGAGGACGACGAGCCGACGCTCGAACTGCTCTGCGATCACCTCGAGGCGGACGAGTTCGCGCCGCTCCCCGCGCCCTCGGCCGACGATGCCCTTCGCCTGTGCCAGTACAAGGCGCCCGACCTCCTGCTCCTCGACTTGCGCCTTCCCGACGCCGGCGGGCTGGACGTCCTGCGCGAGATCCGCCGCTCTGAGGGGGTGGTCGGGCGGTTCGACCCGCAGCTGCCGATCATCGTCGTGAGCGGTCGCTCGACCCCGACCGATCGCATGCGCGGGCTGGGGGAGGGGGCCGACGACTACATCGTCAAGCCGTTCCACTACCCGGAGCTGGCGGCGCGCGTTCGGATCGCGCTGCGCCGCCACGGCGAGCGGCACCTGGGGCCGCAGCGGATCGGCGACCTCGTCATCGACCCGGCCCGCCGCGAGGTCCGCGTCGACGGCCGCCGCGTCGAGCTGGCGAACAAGGAGTTCACGCTGCTCTGCGCGCTCGCGTCCGACCCTCGCCGGGTGTTCACCAAACAGGAGCTCCTGCGCGACGTCTGGGGCTTTCGTTCCATGGGGCGCACTCGCACGCTCGATTCGCACGCGAGCCGCCTTCGGCGCAAGCTCGACCCCGAGGCCGGGCGGTTCGTCGTCAACTGCTGGGGCGTCGGCTACCGCCTGATCGATGGTCCCGAGGAGGAGCCGGCGTGAGCCCGGCCGCCGTTCTGTGGCCGCTGGCGCTGACCATCGCGAGCGTTGCCGTGGTCGGCTGGACTTGGGAGCGGCGGCGCCGCGAGCGGCTCAACCGAGCGCTCCATGAGCTGCGCCGGCCGCTGCAGGCGCTGGCGCTCGGGGCCCAGCTCGGCCCCTCGCCTGCGATGGGCGGGGTGGGATCGCTGGACCTCGCGCTTGCGGCCCTCACCCACCTCGACGAGGAGATCAACCGCGGCGGATCCCCGCCGGCCGTGCGGCCGGTTGCCGGCCGCGCCCTCGTCGAGTCGGCGGTCGAGAGATGGCGCGGGCCCGCCGCGGCCTCCGGGCACACCCTCGAGCTGAGCTGGCGGGCGGGCCGCGCGACGGTTCTGGCCGATCCCGCCCAGGTCTCGCAAGCGCTCGACAACCTGATCTCGAACTCGCTCGAGCACGGCGGGCTGCGGGTTGCGGTGAGCGCCTCGATCTGCGTCGGCGGGCTACGGGTCGAGGTCGCCGACGATCTCCCCGCCGTGCGCGCTCGTTCCTGGCGGCGGCGCGACGCGCGGCGCGGTCACGGCCTGGCGGTCGCGGCGCGCGTCGCCGCCAGCCACGGCGGGCGGTTTCGCCTGCGACTGGGCGAGGAGGGCGCGGTCGCGGTGCTCGAGCTTCCGCTCGCCGCTTCCCCGCTC
>JBKPNZ010000054.1:0-13918 GCA_046732895.1 Actinomycetota bacterium | reverse complement strand
CGTCCTCGGCGCCGTGGTGATCGGCTTGGCGGTCGCGGGACTGCTGGCACTGGCGTTGCGGGACGGCTCATCCGGGAGCACCCCGCTCTCCCCCATCGCCGAAGCGGCGGAACGGACCGGCGAGCTGGGCGGCGTCCGTTTCTCCGGGACCGGCCACATGACGGCCTCCGGGATGTCGATGGACATGACGTTCTCCGGCGCGTTCGACACGGCCACGGACCGCGCTCGGCTGGAGATGCGAGCGCAGACGCCGGGAGCGCGGCCCCCGCGACATCGATGGACGCACGCGCGCTTCTCACCCAGCTCGAGGCCGTCGGCGACGCGCGCACGGTCGGGAAGGACGCCGTGAGCGGAGTCCTCACGACTCACTACACCGCGACGATCGATCCCGCCCTCGAGGCGGAGCAGCTGCGCGAGGACGGCGACGAGCTCGGCGCCCAGGTGATGGAGCAGCAGACCAGAAGCTCGGTCGTCGACGTTTGGATCGACCGTAAGAGCCTGGTGCGGCGCCTCGCCATGTCGGTGCCATTCGACGCCGTCGCGCGCCGGGCGCCAGCATGTCGCTGCGAATGGACTTCTACGACTTCGGCGCGACTCCCGAGATCGGCGTGCCATCCGCAAACGACGCCTTCGACGCCACCGACCTGGCGATCCAGGGGCTCGAGGACGCGATCGGCTGAGACGCCGGGCCGTCGGGCAGCCGTCCCGACGCCTAGTCCATCGCCAGCGGGCCCTCGGTCTCCGCGTTCAGGAACTGCTGGACGAACTCGTTATCGGAGTTGAAGAGCTCGTCGGAGGGGCCGGACTCGACGATCCGGCCCTTCCACAGGACGGCGATGAAGTCGGCGATTCGCCGCGCCGTCCCGAGGTCGTGGCTGATCACCATGTAGCAGCCGCCGTTCTCCTCGTGGACCTCGCGGATCAGCTCGCACAGGAGCGCTGTACGCACCGGGTCGAGGCCCGAGTCGGGCTCGTCGAACATCACGATGGCGGGGTCGAGCACGAGCGCCCGCGCGAAGCCCGCGCGCTTGCGCATGCCTCCGGAGAGCTCGTTGGGCATCTTCGTGGTCGCCTCCGCCAGGCCAACCTCGCGCAGGCGGCGGTTCACGATCTCGCCGATCTCCTCCTCGCCCTTGTCGGTGTGCTGGCGCAGCGGGAAGGCGGTGTTGTCGTAGATGTTCATCGACCCGAACAGAGCACCATCCTGGAAGAGCAGGCCGAACTTCTTGCGCATCTCGAAGAGCTCGTCGTCGGTCATGTTCGGCACCGACTCGCCGTGGACGAGCAGATCACCGGAGTCGGGATAGAGCAGGCCGACGATGTGCTTGATCAGCACGCTCTTGCCCGTGCCCGAGGGGCCGAGCACCATCGAGATCTGATCGTCGGGCAGGCCCAGGTTGAGGCCGTTCAGGATCCGCACCCGGCCGAACTGCTTGACGACGTCGATGACCTCGATCGCGTCCTCCCCACCGTGGTCGCGCTTCTCGCCGGTGTGCCAGCGGTAGGGGTCGGCCTCCTTCGAGTCGACGCCCGGGATCACGTAGTCGCGATGCAGCGAGCCGAGCTCGGGGGCGGGCTCCTCGTACTGGACGCCACCCGGATAGTTGTCGCCGGCCGCCTCGTCGGCGCGCCGTTCAGCCTCCTCGAAGCGGCCGTGTGCGGCGAGGTCGGCGTCGGTCTGCGCCTCCGCCTCCTCCTCCGTGAGCTCTTCGTCGGCCCTGCCGCGCTCTTCGGTCACGTGTTCAGCTCCTCCTTTGGATCCTCAGCCGCCTATCGGCGCTCGTGGGTTGGCTCCCCAGAAGACAAGCGTGCCCATCATCCCGATGATGTGGACGAGGACGATGTTCAGCACCATCGACTTCGCCGTCGCCGTGCCCACGCCGACCGGCCCGCCCGAGGCGGTGTAGCCGTAGTAGCAGCCGACGAGCACGATCGCCGTCGCCATGAACATCGCCTTGATCAGGCTGAATATGAGATCGGGTGGGTTCTGGAACATCCAGAAGACCAGGAAGTAGCCACCCGATGAGACCTCACCGATCTGCTGGACGACGGCGAGGTACGACGCGAAGTAGCCGACCCCGATCGCGGCCAGGTACATGAAGGGGAGCGTCAGCCAGGCGCCCAGAAGACGGGTCGCACAGAGGAAGTTCACCGGCGGCACGCCCATGACCTCGAGCGCGTCGATCTCGTCGGAGATCCGCATCGCGCCGATCTCGGCGACGATCCCGGTGCCGACCTTGGCGGCCAACATGTACCCGAAGGCGTAGGGGATCACCTCGCGCAGGTCGCACCAGGCGGCGAAGACGCCGGCATACGCCGGAGCACCGACCGACCGGTTGAAGTAGGCGCCCTCGATCCCGCACTGGAGCCCGAGGATGAACACGAGGCCCCAGATGACGATCGTTGAGCCGAGGATGAGGATGCCGGCCTGGCGCAGCGCCTCGCCGAAGAACGTGAACACGCGCCCCGAGTAGACGAGCCCCGACACGCGCGCACAGAAGCGGGCGATGTCGCCTAGGGAGGCGAGCCAGTCGCGGGGGACTGCGAGCCAGCCGGGCATCAGTGCGGCACCTTGCCGGCACCGCCGGCCGCAGCGGAAATGGCACTAAGGGGGAAGGTCCGGGCGGCCTCGCGGCAGCGATGGTCGAGAAAACGCGGCAGTGACGCGTTAACACGACCATCGGTGCGGCAGGCCGGCGCCAGCGCCGATCCCGCTCCCCTTAGTGCCGTCGTTGTTCGCGTCACCACAACCGTCATTTAATGACCGAGATCTCGGGATGGGTGGCGAGCAGGGTTTGGGTGAAGACGTAGTTGAAGGCGAAGACGCCTAAGAAGGCGATCACGACCGCTTCGTTCACGGCACGGCCCACCCCCTCGGCGCCTCCGGACGCATTCATCCCTTTGTAGGAGCAGACGACGGCGATGATGGCCCCGAACATCGTGCACTTGAGGATCGAGCCCCAGAGGTCGGTGACCGAGGCGTTGTTGAAGAGGGTCGCGAAGAAGCCCCCGAGCGGCTGACCGTAGGCGATCTCGGCGAAGATCCCGCCGGAGATGCCGAAGAGCAGGGCGTAGATGTCCATCAGCCCGGTGATCAGCATCAGCGCCAGGAATCTCGGGACGACGAGGTTCTTGATCGGGTCGACGCCGAGCACCTGCAGGGCGTCGAGCTCCTCGCGGATCTTGCGGGCGCCGAGGTCGGCGGTGATCGCGGTGCCGGCGACGCCGGCGACGACGACCGCGGTCACGAACGGCGCGAACTCGCGGACCGAGGCCAAGATGAAAAAGCCGCCGAGGCGGTCAAGCGCGCCGAAGAGCGAGAGGAAGTTGGCCGCCTGCAGCCCCGGGGCGCCGAAGCCGAAGGCGACGGTCGAGATCATCATGGGGAACCAGCAGAGCTGCAGGGCGAAGAGGAACTGGGAGATGAACTCGCCCCCGTAGGGATAGGGCGGGCGCACCGTCGCCGTGATCGTCTTGCCGGTCAGGATCATCATGTTCCCGACCTGCTCGAACATCGATTTGGCGGGAAGGAACGCCCTGTCGGCGACAGCTCTGACCATCTCTCCTCCTGGCCCCCGAATCCCCTCTGGAGGCCGATCCGGACGAAGAGTATTCGATGCAAACGGGGTGCGCCACCCACAACCGTCGCCGCTCAGCCACGACGTAAACCAGGTCGTCCAAGTGGGTTTGGCCCGTGTGGCCTAATGGTATGTTCCTCCGCGCCTTGGGGGAGAGAGGCACAAGCGCCCCACGGAAGCCGCGACTGGGCGCCGTCGCACGCATCGCAATCGCGTTGATCGTGCTCGGCACCTCTGCGGGGCTCTCCGCCTGCGGCGGGGGCGAGCGCCAGGACGTGAACGAGCCGTCCGGCAACTTTCCCGTCGACGTGAGCGAGGCGAAGTTTCCGAACCGCCAGCGCCTTGCGGCAACGACGAACCTCGAGCTCGAGATCAAGAACATCGGCGACGAGCAGATTCCCGATCTGGCGGTGACGATCTTCGTCGACCAGGGCGCCGACGGGCCGTTCTCGATCCGCTCCGACCAGCCGGGCCTGGCAAACCCCAACCGGCCCGTCTGGATCCTCGAGGAGAACTACCCCAAGGTCAGAAAGCCCGGCGAGAGCGACAAGGATCTCCTGAAGGGGCCCTCCGCGGGCGCGGCTGTCGCGCAGACGAACACCTTCTCCTTCGGCCCCGTCGCGGCCGGCGACTCCGTCGACGCCGTCTGGCGAGTGACTCCCGTCAAGGGCGGCACCTACACGGTCAACTACGAGATCGCCGCCGGGCTCAACGGCAAGGCGAAGGCCGTGACGGCCGACGGCGGGCCCGTGAAGGGCTCCTTCGTGGTCACGATCTCGACCAAGCCGCCCCAGGCGACGGTCAACGAGCAGGGCAAGGTAGTAATCAAGAAATAGCTCGGGCGGCCCAAACCCAAGCGCGGGGCGCCTACGGCTACCGTTCGTCCGTGACAGGACTCCAGCGGCTCCTCGGCGCGGCCCTCTTAGTGCCCCTCTTAGCCCTCGCGGCGTGCGGCGGCGACGATGACACGACGAGCACGACCGCAGCGTCCACGAGGCATGAGTCGACGCCGCCCACAAGCAGCGGCCACCAGCTCCCCGCAGGCGACGGCCAGGGCAGCTTCGAGCTCCAGAAGCTCGGCGACTTCGACAGCCCGGTGTACGTGACCCAGCCGACGCACGGCGACGAGCACCTCTATGTGGTGGAGAAGACCGGCCACATCATCCGGATCGCGCCGAACGGCGGCGACGCAGCCACCTTCCTCGACCTCAGCGACCAGGTGACGAGCGGCGGCGAGCAGGGCCTGCTCTCGATGGCGTTCGCGCCGGACTTTGCCGAGAGCGGCCTCTTCTACGTCGACTACACCGACACCGATGGCAACACCCAGGTCGTCGAGTACCACGCGCCCGAGGGCGGCGTCGCTGACCCGGAGAGTGCCCGTCAGGTGATCGAGGTCGACCAGCCCTTCGCGAACCACAACGGCGGCCAGCTGCAATTCGGACCCGACGGGCTTCTCTACATCGGGCTCGGAGACGGCGGATCCGAGGAGGACCCGCAGCGGAACGGCCAGGACCTCAGCACACCCCTCGCGAAGATCCTTCGCATCGATCCCCAGCCCGACAGCCCGAAGCCGTACCGCGTGCCCGCCGGCAACCCTTTCGCCGGGCAGGCGGGCGCCGCGCCGGAAACCTACGCCTACGGGCTTCGCAACCCGTGGCGCTTCTCATTCGATCGCCGGACCGGCGATCTGTGGATCGGCGACGTCGGGCAGAACGAGTTCGAGGAGGTCGACGGCGTCACGCCCGGCGAAGCCGCGGGCGCCAACTTCGGCTGGTCGGCCTTCGAGGGCGACGCGCGGTTCAACGACGATCAGCGTGCGCCCCACGCGACCGGCCCCGTGCTCACTTACAGCCATGAGCATGGCTGCTCGGTGACGGGCGGCTACGTGGTGCGGGATCGCGAGCTCCCTTCGCTCTATGGCCGCTATCTCTACGGCGACTACTGCCAGGGAGATCTGCGCAGCTTCACCGCGCGACCCGGCACACCTGCACGCGACGATCGGCCGCTGGGCGTCCAGATCCCCTCGCTCAGCTCGTTCGGCGAGGATGCGGCCGGCGACATCTACGCAATGTCCCTTGACGGGCCCGTCTACCAACTCGTTGAGGAGCGCTGAAGACGCTTGGGAGAGCACACGTAGCCGCCGATAGACGAGGCGAGCCGCCTTGCAGGGGAAGCACCGATCGATTCACGCAGCCATGGCCGCGGCACTCGGAACCGCCGCCGCGCTCGCCTGGGCGCCGCCGGCGCTTGCCGGCACAACGACATCGGGCGTGGAGCTCGACCCAATCGGCACCTTCGACACGCCCACCTACATCGACGACGCCCCTGGCTTCCCCAACCTTCTCTTCGTGACCGAGCGGGCGGGCATCGTCGAGGCACTCGACGACGAGGTCCCCGCCGCGAAGCCATTCCTGGACATCTCCCATCGGGTCAACACCGCCGGCGAGGGCGGGCTGCTCTCGATCGCCTTCCCGCCCGATTACGCAGACTCACGGCGCTTCTACGTGTACTACGTGAACAACGACTCCCCCAACGGCTCGATCGAGGTCGACGAGTTCAAGCGCAAGGGGTCGAACCCGATGCGGGCGGACCCGGATTCGCGCCGCCGCGTGATCACCATCCCGCACCCAGATGCGAACAACCACTACGGCGGCACCGTGCGCTTCGGACCCGGCGGCAGGCTCTTCCTCGCAACCGGCGACGGCGGCGGGGGCGGCGACCAGTTCCACAACGCCTTCGACAAGACCAAGCCGCTCGGGAAGCTGCTCCGCATCAACCCGATCCCAAAGAACCCGAATCACCCCGGCCCCGCGTCCCCAAGTCGAACCCGTACGTCGGGGCGCCAGGCCTCGACGAGATCTGGTCCTACGGCCTGCGCAACCCCTTCCGGTTCACGTTCGACGACCAGCTGCAGGCGATCGCGATCGGCGATGTCGGCGAGGGATCGCGAGAGGAGGTGGACATCCTCCCTGTCGCTGACGCGCGTGGTGCGAACTTCGGGTGGCCACAGTTCGAGGCAGACCTTCCCTACGACTCCGAACCGAGCCACTGGGGCTCCGCCACCCCGAGCCCGCCGATGTTCGCGTACGACAACCCGGTGGAAGGGGCCGCCGCCGTCACCGGCGGGCTGATCGTGCGCGACCCGACGCTGCCGGCCGCGATCCAGGGCCGCTACCCTTCGCCGACTTCTATGCGGGCCAGCTCGTGGACTTCGTCCCCGACATCCCGAATAGCGAGGCCGACGATCCACAGGTCGTCGGGATCCCGCCGGCCTCGGGACCCGTGGCATTCTGTGATGGCGTGGACGGGCAGGTCTACGTGGTTTCACTCAACGACGGCGGGATCTACCGACTGGAGGCGACGGTATGAGGCGGCGACTCGGAATCTCGATCGCGCTTGCGATCACGACGGCCCTGTTCGCCGTCGTGACGCCGGCCGGCGCGGGCCCGCCGATCGGCGATGGCGACGGCGGGGTCGCCAAGGACCTGGTCGCCGGCGGCTTCAGCTCCCCGGTCTACGTCACCGCGCAGCCCGGGGAGTCCGATCCGCTCTATGTCGTCCAGCAGGACGGCCTGGTGAAGACGGTCGTCGGCGGTGTGGTCCAGGGTTCCAACTTCCTCGACATCACCGACCGCACAAACGAGGACGGCGAGCGCGGGCTCCTGTCGCTCGCCTTCGATCCTGCCTTCAACTCGAACGGGCTCTTCTACGCGTACTACACGAACGACGACGGGAACATCGAGATCGACGAGTTCCACGCCAACTCGGACACCGACGCCGACGAATCGAGCCGGCGCGAGGTGATCACGATCCCCCACCCGGTCGAGTCGAATCACAACGGCGCCACCGCGCTCTTCGGGCCTGACGGCTACCTCTACCTCGGGACCGGCGACGGCGGCAGCGGCGGCGACCCGCACGAGAACGCGCAGAACAAAAAGAGGCTCCTGGGCAAGCTGCTGCGGATCGATCCCCACGGCGCCGGCGATGGCGACTACGCCATCCCAGCCGGCAATCCCTACGTGGGGAAGGACGGCAAGGACGAGATCTACGCGCTCGGCCTGCGCAACCCCTTCCGGTTCTCGTTCGATCCGACCAGGGGCAACATCTCAATCGGCGACGTCGGCCAGAACATGTGGGAGGAGATCGACTACGAGACGCCGGACTCGCTCCGCAAGGCCAACTTCGGCTGGGACCACTTCGAGGGCGATCACGTCCTCCACTACCCCGGCGACAACGAGGCGCCGAGGCCCAGGCACCACTACGAGCCGCCGATTCACGAGTACTCGCACAACCAGGGCAATGTGATCACGGGCGGACTCGTCGTCCGCGACACCGACCTGCCGACGCTCTACGGCCGCTATCTCTACGCGGACTTCGGCGCGGGTAAGTTGCGCAGCCTGAAGCCGACCCTGAGCAAGGGCAAGGACGACGGCAAGCTCGGGGTCAAGGTGGCGAACCCGAGCTCGTTCTGGGAGACGGGCGACGGCACCGTCTACCTCACCTCGCTGACCAAGGGCAAGCTCTACAAGCTGGTGCCCGAGGCGTAGGCGCCCGCTCGCAATACTCGAGACTGTTTACTTCACTTCAGCGGGTAGAGTCACCGGCTGACGCACCGTCAGCGAGAGAAGCGAGGGCAGATGGAGAGCGCGACGCAGAGCGAAGCCGCCACGACGAACGGGCAGCCCCAGGCCGAGCCGGAGAGCTTCGAGGTGCGAAAGCCCATCGACGGCTCCGTGCTGCAGACGGTGCCCATCGACTCGCCCGCACGCGTGGCCGAGGTCGTCGATCGAGTGCGCGCGGCGCAGCCGGCGTGGGAGGCGATCGGCGTCGAGGAGCGCGCCCGCTGGCTGGCGCGGTGGCGAGACTGGCTGCTCGCGAACCGTGAGCGCATCACCGACATCGTGCAGGCGGAGACCGGCAAGGTCCGCGGCGACTCGGGCCTCGAGTCCATCTACCTGGAGCTGGCGGCCAACTTCTGGGGCGAGCACGCTGCCCGCTACCTCGCCGACGAGACGCCAACCCCGGGCCTGCTCCCCACGAAGGTACGGCGCCTGCGCGTCCGCTACCGCCCCTATCCGGTCGTCGGGGTGATCAGCCCCTGGAACTTCCCGCTCATCCTCTCCGCTGGCGACGCGATCCCGGCGCTCATGGCGGGCGCCGCCGTCGTGATCAAGCCGAGCGAGTTCACGCCGCTCGAGCTGATGGAGGTCGTGCGCGGCTGGAAGGAGGAGGTCGGGGCGCCGGACGTCTTCGACGTCGTCAACGGCATGGGCGAGACGGGCGGCGCCCTGGTCGACGCCGTGGACTTCATGCACTTCACCGGCTCGGACCGGACCGGCCGCATCGTCATGAAGCGAGCCGCAGACACGCTCACACCGGTGAGCCTCGAGCTAGGGGGCAAGGATCCGGCAATCGTGCTCCGCGATGCCGACCTCGAGCGCGCCGCCAACGCGACCACCTATGGCGGGTTCGTGAACACCGGCCAGGTCTGCATGTCGATCGAGCGCGTCTACGTCGAGGAGCCGATCTATGACGAGTTCGTGGCGAAGCTGACCGACAAGGTGCAGGCGCTGCGACAGGGCGCCGACGGCCGCGACTACGGTGCCGAGCAGGGCGCGATGACTTCGCCGAAGCAGATCGAGATCGTGGCCGACCACGTCGAGGACGCACGCGCGAAGGGCGCGCGAATCCTCACCGGCGGCAGGCGCAAGGATGGCCCGGGCGATTGGTACGAGCCGACCGTGATCGCCGATGCCGATCACACGATGAAGGTCATGACCGACGAGACCTTCGGCCCCGTCGTCGGGGTGATGAAGGTCCAGGACGAGCAGGAGGCGATCCGGATGGCGAACGACAGCCGCTATGGCCTGTCGGCCTCTGTCTTCGCCGGCGACACCCGTCGCGGCGAGCGCGTGGCCGAACAGCTCGAGGTCGGCGCCTGCAACGTGAACGACGCCCTCGTCAACTACTTCCACCTCGAGGTGCCGATGGGCGGCTGGAAGGACTCCGGCATCGGCTGGCGTCACGGCCCGACCGGCATTCGCAAGTACTGCCGCACCGAGTCGATCGTGACGCCGCGCCTCCCACAGGCCCGCAACGAGCCCCTATGGTACCCGTACTCGCCCAAGCGCCGCAAGATGCTGAACCGGCTCTACCGAGCGCTGAACGCACGCGGCCTTCGCAACCGGCTGGGACTCTCGAAGAGCGATTGAGACGCGGCGTCCTCGCACTGGGGGTCGGCGGCTTCAGCGCCATGCTCGCGCTCGCCAGCGCATGGGGAGCACCGGACGCGACGCGCCATGGCATCCCGACGGGCGACGGGCGCGGCAATTTCCACCTGCACAAGGTGGCGAGCTTCGACAAGCCGATCTACGTGAACGGGCCGCGTGGAGCCGGGCGGCACATGTTCGTCGTCGAGCGCGACGGCGTGATCAAGGTCACGAAGGGCGACCACAAGCTCAGGGGCCACTTCCTCGACATCCGCAGCGACGTCGTGTGCTGTAACGGCGAGCGAGGCCTCTTCTCGATCGCCTTCCCCGACTGGAACCACTCGCGGCGCTTCTACGTCTACTACACCGGCAGGCATGGGGACCTGCGGATCGACGAGTTCAAGCGCAAGCGCCACCACCCCTTCCGCGCGGCCGAGAGCAGCCAGCGCCATGTCATGCACATCCGCCACCGCGCTGCCGCCAACCACAACGGAGGCCAGCTCCAGTTCGGGCCCGACGGCGACCTGTACGCGGCTACAGGGGACGGGGGCACGGGCGGCGGTCCCGCCCAGCGCAAGGACAGCCTGCTCGGGAAGCTCCTCCGGATCAACCCGGCTCCTCACGGCCACCGCCACTACGGCACGCCGCAGTCGAACCCATACACCGGCAAGCCGGGACGCGACGAGATCTACGCACGCGGGCTGCGCAACCCGTGGCGCTTCTCCTTCGACCGCTCTCACATCGCAATCGGCGATGTCGGCGAGTCGAGCCGCGAGGAGGTCGACTACGACTCGGTCAAGGGCGCGCGTGGCGCCAACTACGGCTGGAACGTGTTCGAGGGCACGCAGCCGGGGCCAGGCGGGGGCTCCATCTCACACCACGACAAGCCCATCTTCGAGTTCAGCCACTCGGGTGGCCGCTGCGCCATCACCGGTGGCTACGTCTCCCGCTACCGCAGGATCCACGCGCTCTACGGGCGCTACGTCTACGGCGAGCTCTGCACCGGCGAGCTCCGCAGTCTGGTCCCCCACACCGACGGTGCCGGCGGCGACAAGTCGCTCGGCGTCTCCGACAAGCCCGGCCTGGTGAGCCTCGGGGAAGACGCACGCAACCGCCTCTACGTCGTGCAGCAGTCGGGTGGGGTTTACCGGATCGCTCGCGGCTAGCCGGAGCGTGTGCGAACATACGTTCGTGCCGAAGGGAGGCGTCATCCTCCATGCAGATGCCGATGCGTTCTTCGCATCGGTCGAGCAGCGGGATGACCCTCGGCTTCGCGGCCGGCCGGTGATCGTCGGGCCCGGAGTCGTGATGGCGGCCAGCTACGAGGCGAAGGCCTTTGGCGTCCGCAGCGGGATGGGCGCGGGCGAGGCGAAGAGGCTGTGCCCCGAAGCGGTCACGGTGTCCCCTCGCTTCGAGGCTTACGTCGAGGCGAGCAAGGCGCTCTTCGAGATCTTCGAGGACACCTCGCCGGTCGTTGAGGGGCTGTCTTTGGAGGAAGCCTTCCTCGACGTGTCGGGCCTCGAGCGGATCTCGGGTTCGCCGCAGCAGATCGCCAGAGGGCTGCGCGCGCGGGTCCGCGAGAGCGTCGGGCTCGCGATCTCGGTCGGGATCGGGCCGACGAAGGTGATCGCGAAGATGGCGAGCAACGCCGCCAAGCCGGATGGACTGGTGGTCGTGCGCCGTGGGGAGGAGCGCGCGTTCCTCGACCCGCTGCCCGTCGAGCGGATCTGGGGCGTGGGGCCCGCAACGGCGAACCGGCTGCGCGAGAACGGCATCGACACGGTCGGCGAGATGGCCGAGGCTCACGAGCTCGCACTGGTCGGGATTCTGGGTCGGGCCGTGGGACGGCAGCTCCACGGGATCGCCCGCAACCGCGAGCCGCGCCCCGTGCGCCGCGGGCGCGGGCGACGCTCCTACGGCGCCCAGAGGGCGCTGGGGCGCTCTCGCCGCTCCCATCAGGAGCTCGGGACGATCCTCGCGGGATTGACCGATCGCCTGAGTCGCCGCATGCGGCGGTCGCGCCGCGTCGGCCGAACCGTGGTCCTACGGCTGCGCTTCGGCGACTTCTCCCGCGCCAGCCGATCACTCACCCTGCACCGGGCCACGGCGGAGAGCCGGGTCATTCTGCGGGCGGCGAAGACGCTCCTGATCACGGCGAGCCCGACGATCCAGCGCCGCGGCCTCACGCTCATCGGCATGGCGGTCACGAACATCGAGCCCGACGGCGGCGGCATCCAGCTCGTGCTGCCCCTATATCGCGATCAGCTCGCGCTCGACCGCGCCCTCGACGAGCTCCGCGAGCGCTTCGGCCCGGGCACGATCACGCGCGCCACCCTGGTCGGGCAGGACTCCGGCGCGACGCCGGCCCTTCTCGCGGACGAGAGCCCGCTGCTCAACTAGACGTCAGGTGGCGGTCAGGGCTGCGGAACGATGCGAATGTAGGGCTTCGGGGACTCCCACTCGCCGAAGATCTCCTTGGCGTCGTCATCGGACACCGAGCCGGCGATGATCACGTCCTCGCCGGGCTTCCAGTTGACCGGGGTCGCAACCTTCTTCGACGCCGTCAGCTGGAGCGAGTCGATCACCCGCAGCACCTCGTCGAAGTTGCGCCCGGTCGTCATCGGATAGACGAGGATCAGCTTGATCTTCTTGTCAGGGCCGATCACGAACACGTTGCGGACCGTCTGGTTGTCGGCTGGAGTGCGCTCGGTCGGGTCGCCCTCGACGTCTGCCGGGAGCATCCCGTAGAGCTTGGAGACCGTGTAGTCGGGATCGGCGATGAGCGGGTAATTCGGCGCCGTGCCCTGGGTCTCCTCGATGTCCTTCGCCCACTCGGCGTGGTTGTCGGCCGGATCGACGGAGAGCCCGATGATCTTGGTATTCCGCTTGTCGAACTCGGGCTTGACCTGTGCCATGTAGCCAAGCTCGGTCGTGCACACGGGCGTGAAATCCTTGGGATGGGAGAACAGCACGGCCCATGAGTCCCCGATCCAGTCGTGAAAGCTGATCGGGCCCTCTGTGGTCTCGGCCTCGAAGTCAGGCGCGGTGTCCCCAAGTGCAAGTGCCATCTCTGTCTCCTTTGCAGTTCTTCGTATTCGGTGGTGCCCATCCAACTTAGCGACCTGCGTGGGCCAAAAGGCTTCGGTCAGGCAGGTGTTGCCTCGCCCGCCGGCGCTGTCTCCTCCGACTCGATCGTCCCGTCCTCGGCGGCGGGGTCCTCGTCAGGAGGCAGCTCTCCCCCGCGCTCCGTGCCGGCGATCAGCTCGTCGCCCTTCTTCTCCGCCGGGATGAAGCCGGACTTCATGCCGAAGTAGACGGCCTGCGGATGGTGGGCGATGATCGCCGCCGTCGACTGCTCCGGCTCCAGCGCGTGGCCGCCCGAGAGCTCGATGCCGATGTCGGAGAAGCCCAGCAGGCGGGAGACCTTCTCGTGCTCGGACTGGTCGGGGCATGCCGGATAGCCCCACGAATAGCGCCGGCCCTGGTCGAGGTCGATGCCCAGGTCTCGGCGCACCTCTGCGTGGAGCCATTCGGCCAGGCCCTCGGCAGCCTGAACCCCGAGGCCGTGCACGAAGAGCTGCTCGGCGAACTCGCCCTCGGCCTCGAGCTGGCCGATGCGCTCGGTCACCTCAGGCCCCACCGTCGCGATCTGGAGGGCGACGACATCGCGCTCGCCCGACTCGATCGGCCGGTAGAAGTCGGCGAGGCAGATGCGGTCATGCCGCGGCTGCCTGGGGAAGACCAGCCGCTCGATCTCGCGGTCGTGGTCGTCGGGATCGAAGATGACGAGCTCGTTGCCGTCGGCGTTGCAGGGAAAGTAGCCGAGCTTGGCGCGTGGGTTGAGGTAGTCCTGTTCGCGCCACATCCGCTCGAGCTTGGGGGCGAAGCCCTCGTCGCCGTCATATCCCTCGACGATCCGGCGCCACTCCTCGCCCTTCTTGCCCCTGCCGCCCCAGTGGAGCTTGAAGAGGACGTGACGGTCGAGGTAGGGAAAGACGTCATCCAGGTCGATCTCGACCTCGCGAACGCCCCAGAACGGAGGCTCGGGGATCGGGGTGTCGGTGGCGGCGCCCGATCGAGCGGTTTCGTCGGTCGTCGGCGGCCCCGTGTCCTCCTGGACCGGCCGGTTGC